>DATNPV010000219.1:0-28470 GCA_036703055.1 Waterburya sp. | reverse complement strand
CGTGATGCCCAATGTGAGCTAAACAAGCACCCGTTACTAAACCAACATATCCAGTTCCAATTACACAAACACGCATTTTTTTACTCCTTGCCGATACAAAAATTAGCCAGGGAAACCTAGCTTTTGAATAGCTCAGGACTTTAGCTTTTACAGGTCTATCAAATCCTAGGCTTAAGTTCTACGCATAAGACTATTTTCCACCCAATAAACCTCTCCAAAGATTGATTTAAAGGCATTACTAATTTATGCTTAAATTTAATTTCTGGAGATAGTTCGTGGCTTCCGTCCTGTACGCTGTCACTTTGATACCCTGGACTTTATTAACTTTTTAAATTGAAGACAGATGATAGTCCTCTGTTGAAGTTAAACGCTTCTGAAAATCCTCTACCGTCAATTTCAACCCTGCTTGTAAGAGTACGGTAGGTTGCCAATTGAGCAAAGTTTTTGCTTTTGAAATGTCCGGACGGCGGCGGCGTGGGTCATCCTGAGGTAGGGGTTTAAATATAATCTCAGCATCAGGATTCACCAGCTTCTGAACTGCCTGCGCTAGTTCTAAAATTGTGTATTCCTCAGGATTCCCTAAGTTAATAGGTCCAGTATACTCACAATTCATTAAGCGAATTAGCCCTTCCACTAAGTCAGAAACATAGCAAAAACTCCGGGTTTGTGAGCCATCTCCGTATACCGTTAAAGGGCTACCTTTCAGAGATTGCACCACAAAATTGCTCACGACTCGACCGTCATTTTCCAACATACGAGGGCCGTAGGTGTTAAAAATTCGAGCCACACGAATTTCTACATTATTTTGTCGGTGGTAGTCGAAGGCTAAAGTTTCCGCGACTCGCTTTCCTTCGTCGTAGCAACTACGAGGGCCAATGGGATTAACATTGCCTCTGTAGTCTTCTGACTGAGGATGCATTTCTGGATCGCCATACACCTCAGAGGTAGAGGCTAATAAAAATCTTGCCTTCACCCGTTTAGCTAACCCCAGCATGTGTAGGGTGCCCATTACATTGGTTTTAATGGTTTTAACGGGATTGTACTGGTAGTGAATCGGTGAAGCTGGACAAGCGAGGTGGTAAATTTGGTCTACTTCTAAGCGAATGGGTTCAGTAATGTCATGGCGGATTAGTTCAAAGTTGGGGTGGTTTAGCCATTGAAGAATATTGCGTTTGTGACCGGTGTAGAAGTTATCTAAACAAATAACTTCATGTCCTTGTGTCATTAATCGATCAATCAGATGGGAACCGATAAAACCAGCACCGCCTGTCACCAGGATTCTCATAATTTTCTGCTAGGTACGCCTGTACTAGTAAAGTATGGCTAAGCTATGCGTCTTCAGCCATAACGATGCCACAACATTCGGGATGGAGAGCAAGGCCAATTTAAAGACTCTGTAAAGATAGGAGAGCAATGATTAAGTCTTAATGAACTAGCGTCATTTCTCTATTTTTTCTTTTCAGAGTCTTCCCATAGCTTTTAGTTAAATTAACCTTAGGGTTCTTGACAAATTTTAGTTCATCCCATAAGTCCTCCCTCTATTCTTTTGGATTTTTGTGGAGCGAAAGTACTAGTTGCAGCTAACACCAATCCTTCCAAAAAAGAAAATTCTATTGAGGGTCGAGGCGTAATACCGCCATAAAAGCTTCCTGCGGAACATCAACAGTACCCACTGATTTCATCCGCTTTTTACCTTTCGCCTGTTTTTGCAGCAGCTTCTTCTTCCGGCTGATGTCACCGCCATAGCATTTAGCCAATACATCTTTGCGTAACGCTGGGATGTGTTCGCTGGCAATAACCCGACTGCCAATAGTGGCTTGGATGGGAATCTTGAATTGGTGGCGGGGAATCAGTTCCTTGAGTTTTTCGACTAAAGCACGACCCACATTGTAGGCTTTGTCTCGGTGAACAATCATCGCTAGCGAGTCAACTGGGTCGCCATTAATGAGAATATCCAACCTGACTAGTGCGTTTTCTCGGTAGCCAATCAGATGATATTCCATACTGGCATAGCCACGAGAACGGGACTTCAACTGGTCAAAAAAGTCGGTCACCACTTCGGCTAGAGGCAATTCGTAGATTAGCGTTGTCCGTCCTTGGGTGAGATATTTCATGTCCTTAAAAATCCCACGTCGATTTTGGCACAGTTCCATCAAGGTACCGACGAAAGTTTCAGGTGTAATCATCTCAACCTGGACATAAGGTTCTGCAATGCTTTCCCGTTCCTGGGGGGGCGGTAGATTGCTGGGATTGTCGATTTCAAAGACTTCGCCTTTGAGGGTCGTCACTTGATAAACCACAGAAGGCGCCGTTGTGATTAAGTCCAGATCGTATTCTCGCTCTAAGCGCTCTTGCACGATTTCCATGTGCAGCAAGCCCAAAAAGCCGCAGCGGAACCCAAATCCCATCGCGCTGGATGTTTCTGGTTCATAGTGCAGTGCGGCATCATTCAGCTTCAGCTTTTCTAAAGCATCGCGCAAATCTTCATACTGGTCGGCATCGGTGGGGAATAAGCCGCAAAATACCATCGGCTTGGCTTCAGCGTAACCGGGTAGGGGAGCTTCCGCGGGTATAGCTGCCAAAGTAATCGTATCACCAACACGGGCATCTTCTACGGCTTTAATCGCGGCGGCTAAGTAACCCACCTCACCGGCGTGCAGTTCATTCACTTGGATTTGGTTGGGGGAGAGAACGCCGAGCTCATCAATTTCGTACTCTTTCCTGGAGGCCATCAAGCGGATTTTGTCGCCTTTTTTAACGGTTCCATCCACAACCCGAAAATAAACAATCACGCCTCGGTAAGGGTCATAGTAGCTATCAAAAATCAACGCTCGCAAGGGTTGAGATACGGTGTCTTGGGGCGGTGGCACTCGCTGTACAATAGCTTCTAGGATTTCATCGATTCCAATGCCTTCCTTTGCGGATGCCTCAATTGCCCCGCTACAATCAAGACCGATGATCTCTTCGATTTCGTTCTTCACCCGTTCGGGTTCAGCTCCGGGTAGGTCGATTTTATTCAGAACCGGAATAATTTCTAGGTCATGCTCTAAGGCTAAGTAAACATTAGCCAGAGTCTGTGCCTCGACCCCCTGAGACGCATCTACAACCAAGAGTGCCCCTTCACAGGCAACGAGCGATCGCGATACCTCATAGGAAAAATCGACGTGACCGGGTGTGTCGATTAAATTGAGAACATAGTCCTGCCCATCGCTGGCCTTATAGTTCATTCGTGCTGCTTGCAGCTTAATCGTAATGCCCCGCTCCCGTTCTAACTCCATATTGTCGAGGAACTGTTCCTTCATCTGCCGCTCACCCACTGTACCGGTCGTCTGTAGTAAGCGATCGGCTAAGGTAGATTTCCCATGATCAATATGGGCGATGATCGAGAAATTACGAATGCGAGAGACAGGAGCGTCAGTCATAGTTATCGGGGGTGAAAGGAGAAACGGGCTTAAAAATTCAATAGTGCTTAACTTATTTTAATGTTTTCGCCTACAAAAGCGGGAGATCCCCTAACGGGGAATGACTTGCAGGTCTTACTCCAGATCACCCTTGGGTGTGTCGCTTTCTCCAAGGTCGGCTAATTGATAGTTATCGTAAAATGCATACTAGGGGAACTAAAATTGTGCTTATGAACGATCATGGCGTACATAGAGAGCATTCGGCGGAAAAAGAAGAGATTTCTATTCACTTAGATTCTGAACTATTGGAGCAAATCAACCACTTGACCAATGATCCGAGTAGAGTGATTGAAACGGCAATTCGTCAGTGGCTCAGAGGAGAACGGGAACGGGATGACGAATTAACCCGTGCCTTAGATCGAAATCCGCCCGTGCCGCCGCGAGGCGAATGGAATGATTGAGATAAAACAGATATAGGCTTTAACCTGAGGCTTTTGAGCCTCTGCTATTTGAGCCGCTATCTGTTACTCTTCGCCCGAATGGCTATAGCTAAATAATACCTGTGGTTGATCAACTGCCGTTTCCAGGTCTTGTCTGATGACTGCTCCTGCTAATCTAAAACGTTCTCGTTCTGGGTATACCGCTATGGAATCTGCTACTGCACCAAGCAAATCTAGCTTCTTGCAGGGGTTAGGGTCTGAACTTGTGTTTACTCAGGATGCATCTGGTCAGTACCAATCGTTTCATTGGCAAAACGCTGAGCGCTATGGTCTGACAAATGAGCAAGTAGTTGGGCTTCCCCTAAGTGAGACATTGCATCCGATCGCGATTGAAGCGTATCGGGAACAAATTCAACGGATTTTGGAGCAACGAACGCCTGAACGTTGTATCCATTCCTTCGCCTACAAAGACCTTGTTTTCCCATTTGAGTTGGTCATCAGTCCAATTTTACAAGCGGATGGCAAGGCTACACAGGTCCTGGTGATGGGACACCTGTTGCCTGAAGCGTCGGTCCAAAAAGTGATTGACTCATTAGTTCCTTTAAGTTTAGATCCCAATCAAAAACTACTTACGCAAATTGCCCGGAAGATTCGCCGCACCCTGGATCTGGATACCATCTGGCAAGAGACAGTGAAAAGCTTGGGGAAGGCACTCCAAGTTAGCCACTGCATCATTTGTTCCTACAAGCCACAAGAGCAAGAAGTTAGGGTCAATGCTGAATACAGCCAAGAGCCACGTCGGTCTATGGTTGGGAAAAAGCTGGAACTGGCATCGGAACCTTACCTGAGGCAAGCGCTATTTAGTCGCGAACCGGTGGTAGTCGAGCAAGCGACCAATTCGCAATGCCAGAAACAATCTGTGTTAGTGGTGTCCACGACCTATACAGACCAACCGAATGGTTTGATTAAACTGGAGCAGTGCGATCGCCACCGGATTTGGAGTGAGGCAGAAATAGAGTTAGTCCGAGAACTGGCGGAACAGGTTGGCACCGCGATCGCTCATGCCACACTCTACAGAGAGCTAGAAGAAGCACGCGAACAAGCCGAAGTCGCCTCCCAAATGAAAAGCCAATTTCTAGCTAATACCACCCATGAACTGCGTACTCCCCTCAACGGCATTATCTGTAGCCTCAGGTTAGTCATTGACGGCATGGTAGATAGTCCTGAGGAACAGGCGGAATTCCTAGATGATGCTCATCGGTCAGCGCTGCATCTGTTAGACATCATTAACGATATCTTAGATATCGCTAAAATTGAAGCGGGCAAAATGGATCTGGAGCTTAGCCCAGTGCAGCTCGATGATTTGTTGAATTCTGTGCGAGACTTTACTCAAAATCAAGCGCAACAGAAAAACCTCAGCTTCAACATTGAGTTGCCTGAAACCCGCGATGAAATCGTTGTATACGGCAACTATCAGCGACTTTTGCAAGTTCTCTTAAACCTGACTGGGAACGCCATTAAATTCACGCATGAAGGTGGAGTGACCATTAGTGCTGAGATACTCAAGAAAAAGGTAATGTTCAGAGGCCAAGAACTCCCTGGTCTGGTTAAAGTCCGCGTAGCCGATACCGGGATTGGCGTTTCCCTCGACAAGCAAGACAAACTGTTCCAAGCCTTCAGTCAGGTAGATGGTGAACGCACTCGTCAGTATGGCGGCACCGGTTTAGGACTGACCATCTCCCAACGACTCGTGGAAACGATGGGAGGAGTCGTCAATTTCTACAGTATGGGTGAAGGGCTAGGTTCAACGGTTACCTTTACAGTCCCTCTTTATCAGGAGCCCATGATGATTGCCAATCCATCGAGCGTTTCTTGAGGAAGAAGTTGAAGGTTGAAGGTTCAAGGTTTAAAAATATAACCTGCCCACCTGCTAACTTTCAACTTTTTTGTTGAGAAGCTCAAGACTCGGTAAAGATTCATAAACTAGAGAGTGTTGATTGTAAAAAGAGTTTATGACAGAGCAAAAAAGCGCTCGTGAGTTGTTTCGTGCTGCCTACGAAAACCGCTACACCTGGGATGGGAACTTCCCTGGCTACAGTGCAGATGTGGAAATCAAGCAAGGGGATGAAGTTTACAGGGGCAAGGTTCGCATTAATAGCGACCTGAGTGTAGACGTGACTGGCATTGAAGACGAAAAGGTTCAAGAGAGCGTGTATAACCAGATGCGGGATATCGTTACCCATCGCAAACGCTCATCGTTTGAGAAAGCTCACGGGAAGAATGAGTTTAGTTTGGGGGAACAAGACTCGACTGGCGCCGTGGAAATCCTCGTCAAGGGAGATGCCATGGGCTCAAATTACAAAGTCCGAGGCACTGAAATTTGCCAGGTCAGCCGAGTAATGGGCCCAATGGCCTTTACGATTAATACCAATGAAAGCTTGGATACGGGAGAAGGCTATGTTTCAACAGGCTACAATGCCATTTTTCGTAAGGCTAAAACGGGTGAGCTGACAGCCAAACGGGAGTTTGAGGAAACTTACGAGAAAATTGGCAACTATTATGTTATGACTCGTCAAGCCGTTCACGCAATCGAGCCAGACAATCGCATCACGACCGAATTTAACTTTTCTAATCTCAAGCTTCTAGAACCGGCAGCAGTTTAACGTTAATTGGGTAATGGGTCAGTGGGTTGAAAGTTGGAAAGTTGGAAGGTTGAAAGTTATAACTTTTCTCCTACGCCCCCTGCAACCTGCAACCAGCAACTTGCTAACCTGTTAACCCATAACCCATTACCCGATCAATCAATGTTAATCCTAAGCTGTTCTGATGTCAGTTTCGCTAAGGACGACTTAGGATTAACATAGTT
Organism: Waterburya sp.; assembly: GCA_036703055.1. Classification (GTDB taxonomy): domain Bacteria; phylum Cyanobacteriota; class Cyanobacteriia; order Cyanobacteriales; family Coleofasciculaceae; genus DATNPV01. The sequence goes on along the minus strand of DATNPV010000219.1, from coordinate 21,763 downwards.
GCGATCAAAGCACAGCATCACAAAAGGTAAAGAATTATGTCTCAGACAATGGCACTCACTCCTGAGAACGTCGAAGTGGTTTTGGATGAATTGCGTCCTTACTTGATGGCTGATGGTGGCAACGTCGAACTCGTTGAGTTAGATGGCCCAGTCGTCAAGCTCCGGCTTCAAGGTGCTTGTGGGTCTTGCCCCAGCTCGACCATGACACTGAGAATGGGGATTGAGCGGCGCTTGCGTGAATTTATCCCTGAAATTGCTGAAGTTGAACAAGTCATGTAAAAGTTTTGAGTGAAGAGTTAAGAGTTAGAAGAGAGAGAACAGGGTTATCTCATTCTCACTCTTGACTCAACAGTCTCATTTGACTCAAAACGCATGTCTCATCCCTTATACGTCGCTTTTATCTGGCATCAGCATCAGCCTCTGTACAAATGCCGTACCAGTGGCTCGACTGATCTGGGACAATACCGTCTGCCTTGGGTAAGGCTACATGGCACTAAAGATTACCTAGATTTAGTGCTACTTTTGGATCGCTATCCTAAGTTGCATCAGACGGTAAATTTAGTTCCTTCACTAATTTTGCAGCTTGAGGATTACGCCGCAGGTAGGGCCTTTGACCCTTATCTGTCGGTAGCTTTAACGCCTACTGAACAACTCAACGATCAGCACAAGCGATTTATCATTGAGCATTTTTTTGATGCCAATCACCACACCCTGATCGACCCCCACCCCCGTTATGCCGAACTGTACTGGATGCGACAGGACAAGGGCAGGACGTGGTGTTTAGACAATTGGACGCTTCAAGATTATAGTGACTTGTTGGCGTGGCATAACCTGGCTTGGATTGACCCGCTGTTTTGGGATGATCCAGAAATTGAGGGGTGGTTGAAACAGGGGCGGAACTTTAGCTTAGGCGATCGCCAACGAATTTTCTCTAAACAGAAAGAAATCCTCAGTCGGATTATTCCCCAGCACCGGAAAATGCAACAGACGGGTCAGCTGGAAGTGACCACATCCCCCTACACCCACCCCATTTTGCCTTTATTGGCAGATACCAACGCTGGGCGTCGGGCTATTCCCAACATGATTTTGCCGCAGCATCGCTTTGGGTGGGCCGAAGACATTCCCCGGCACTTGAAGAAAGCTTGGGAGATGTATCAAGACCGATTTGGTTGCACTCCGCGCGGGTTGTGGCCTAGTGAGCAGTCCGTTAGCCCGGAAATTTTACCTTACATCGCCGAGCAAGGGTTTGAATGGATTTGCTCCGATGAAGCCGTGTTGGGCTCTTCCCTCAGGCACTTCTTCCACCGGGATGAGGCCGGTAATGTCTACGACCCAGAACTGCTCTATCGTCCCTATCGGCTAGAAACTCCTTATGGCCCTCTGGCGATCGTATTTCGAGACCATCGCTTATCTGACTTAATTGGCTTTACTTATGGGGCGATGGATGCTAAGCACGCATCTCATGATTTGATCGGGCACTTAGAAGCGATCGCTCGTTCCCTGAGAAATCGGCAACATGGCAGCGGTACCGCCTCCCTGGAAAATCCTTGGCTGGTTACGATTGCTCTCGATGGGGAGAATTGCTGGGAACACTACTACAAAGACGGTATCCCGTTCCTGGAATCCCTTTATGAAACGCTCTCCCATCATCCTCAAATTAAACTTGTAACCGTTAGTGAATTTATCGAACAGTTTCCACCCACAGAGATGATTCCATCTGAGCAACTGCACAGCGGTTCTTGGGTGGATGGTAGCTTTACGACTTGGATTGGTGACCCAGCCAAAAATCGAGCTTGGGACTTACTGACAGAAGCCAGGGCGTTGTTAGCCAATCATCCAGAGGCGAGTGAAGAAAATAACCCAGAAGTTTGGGAAGCGTTGTATGCCGCTGAAGGGTCTGACTGGTTCTGGTGGTTTGGCGAAGGCCATTCCTCCAACCAGGATGCCATATTCGATGAATTGTTCCGGGAACACCTGAGCGCCATTTACACCAGCTTGAATGAGCCAATTCCTGCCGAACTTAAACAAGCGGTAGAAATTCACGAAGTTCGGGGAGATCATCAACCTGACAGCTTTATCCATCCCGTTATTGATGGCAGAGGGGATGAGCAAGACTGGGATAAAGCCGGTCGCATTGAAATTGGGGGGGCACGAGGCACGATGCACCGCAGCAGCGCTGTCCAACGCCTCTGGTATGGTGTCGATCACCTCAATTTTTACCTGCGACTGGACTTCAAGAGTGGTGTGGAATTGGGTAAGGACGTGCCAACGGAATTACACTTACTGTGGTTCTATGCTGACCGCATTATGCACAACAGCCCTGCACCAATCGCAGAACTCCCCGATGAGGAACCCCTAAACTATTTGTTCCACCACCATCTAGGGATTAACTTGCTAACGGCATCAACTTGGTTTGAGGAAGCTGGAGAGCATTTTCTGTGGCATCCCAGAGCAAGTCGTGCTCAGGCCGCATTTGATAAGTGTCTGGAGGTGGCAGTACCGTGGGCCGATTTACAAATTGAGCCAGATTATCCACTGCGGCTGGTTCTAGTTTTTGCGGATAACGGAATTTACCGCAGCTATGTACCGGAGAATGCCGTAGTTCCCATTACAGTTCCGTAGGTGCAGGGTCTAATCCTCGCACCAAGGTGTTAAGTAAACCGATTGAATCAAGGTTGAAGTATGAAGACAGAAGGATGAAAATAACCAGTCACTCCCTCATCTACACTCCGACTGAGGCAAGGCAAGGAATCAATACTTCACACTTCATACTTCATACTTTCGAGAGAAAACATGGCGTCATCAAAATCAAATCGCAATTCTTCCAATTCCCAATCCTCCGAAAATCGCGTAGCCTACCGGGAGTTTGGTTCTCAGACTAATCCCGCTGCCTTTGAACGAGGGGTTCCAGAACTCCCTCCCAATCAACAAAATTTGAAAGTACAGGCTTCGCGCAAGGGGCGTAAGGGAAAAACAGTAACAGTAATTAGTGGCTTTCAAAGCACTCCAGAAACGTTAACCAAGTTATTGAAACAGCTCAAAACCCAGTGTGGTAGCGGTGGTACCGTGAAGGACGATACGCTTGAAATTCAAGGTGACCACGCTCAGAAGTTGCTTCAACTGCTGACTCAAATGGGCTACAAAGCGAAAATTAGTGGGGGCTAATTTTCCATCCAATAACTTGGTAGTAAACCTTAAGTTTTACTTACAGTAATCCACAGACTACGGAAGTATTTTTCAGGATGATTTCCATCCTGAATTTCTTTGCATTCCTTACTATTAGCTCTGATGATCGCTCCATCGTCACTGATGAGTTGAAATTGATTTTTTCGGTTAGGATAAAATAAAACTGCTTCTGGACGAAAATCAGATGGTAAATTAATTGCTTCAATTTTTTGGGGAGTATCTTGGTAATTACCAGACCACCAATACAAAGCAAATTCATCGCTTCCATCGTAAGCTCCAGCAATTATTAAATAGATTTGGTAATCATGCCAGTATTCAATACTCCGAATACCCAATCCTCCTAAATTAAGTTCAATTGGGTTGCCAAAACTGGCATGAGCTTTATTTTCCTCGTTCTGGATAAGTTCGAGAGGATTGGTTAAGGGTAAAATTAACGCTTTCCCTCTAGGAATGGGATTGCGAAAACCAATTAATAATTCCCCGTCAGGGGTAGCGGTTAATCCTTCAATATTCAAGCCACCTTCTTCTTTAGGAGCTAACTCTTCTGCTTTCTCGAGCTCATACTTTTTAAGTTGGTCATTTTGGAACATGTCCTTAAAGACTAGTTGAGTATAAGACTGCCCAACTTGCTCTAAAATTTCTTTTCCAGAGTTATTAATTTTATTGACAAAGAATTGATGACGTGCTAATTTGCGCTCCCGCTTTTTATTTCTGCCGTGAGAAGTTATCCAGTAAATGAGTCCATTTAGTTCTGTCGCCGCTTCAATATCAACTTCTTTTTTCTTGGGATTGTTCGTAAAGTAATTGTTGATATCAAGGATTTCAATCGGAAGGCCGGATTCATTAGCCGAGTAGACTCTTAAATGATTATCTTCATCATTGGCAACTATAAATCTATTGTTGCCTAAAGCAACTGCTCCAGAAGCATCACAAATGCCATTATGTTGTAGTTCTTTTTCAACGGTAAAGCTTAGATTTTGCATGATTTTATATCTTTGTTTTCTCTCGATATTAGGGAGTAGGATGTAGGAGTATGCTTTCTTAAATGCCTATTAGCTTAAAAGCGATCGCACCTGAGTTGACTAACTGGTTGATCAACAAGAGCGATCGCCTCTTACTTCACCAAGAGGCGATCGCATCTTCAACTCCCGTTGTTTTGTTACAAGTTTCCTTGAGTACCTAAAGACTGCTTGGCTTGAGATTTTGATATCCAAACTAGGAATAGAGCGATCGCACCAGGGGCAGTCTGAATCACAAGTGTAGTCCACTTCAGCGTTACAGCACCAAAAATTCCAGCGATAATCACGCAGACTAGAAAGAAAATCTTAACCGCGTCACTTGTTCTAGCGGAAATCAACCCCCAAATCAAACCAGCAGCAATGAACCCGTTGTACAGCCCTGCATTTGCAACTATTGGCGCTACTTTAAGCGCTTCCTCTAGAGGAAAGCCAAGCCTCTGATGAATGACAGGCTCTTTCCAGAAAAATATCTCGACAACACAAAGAATAATATGAATTAAGGAAGTGATCACTACGAATAGGTTTGCAATCTGCGGCATTGTTGTCTCCTTTCCTTTATTTAACTAGTTGGCTGAAATTTGAACCTCTTCATCGTCCGGTTCATCAATATCCAATTTTTCCCGTAGTTCCAAATATCTTCTACCTTCTGCTGTGACAGAAACATATTTGGTTAAGTCTTCTTGGTGAGTCGAATTCAATTTATTAATCAGCCCGGAAATACTTGACTTTTTATTGATAAAACGAACTACATAAAGATGTCTTATTGCTTGCTCAAATGGCTTAATAAATCTGTGGGTTATAATATATGGAATTTTTTCTTCTTCACATCTTCTTAGTTCTCGAAGATGTTTGAATTCATACTGGTCGATTATAGCTTTAACGGCTAGTTTTAAAGCTATATTTTGCTCTTTCTGCAACTGACTAATCTCCTGCTGTTGTATAGTTAAAATGTCAAGTTGCTTTTTTTGTAAGTCAAATTGCTGCTGTTGAAGAGTATCAATTTCCTCTTTTTGCTGCTCTTGTTTTGCCTCTATTTTCTGAAATTTTGCTTCAACCTTAGTACCATCAACAGATAAATTTTCTAAATTCTCAATAAAGCCAGAGTTAAATAAAAATATAATAGCAAACATGAAGATGTCTGTGTTACTAATTTTATTGATTCTGGCGTCAGTTGGGGCAAAAATAGTAACTAATAGGTAAATACATCCTATAAATGAAACAAATTTTGAAATCCACCATATAATTTTCTTTCTGATTTCTTCCTTGCTTTCAATATTTTTTTTAATTCTTCAATCTTTTTCCTTAAAGTTTCGTTTTCTTCTGCCAAACTGGTTGAAGATGAATTTAATTTTGTATTCATAAAAAGTATTTCTGGGAATACTGTTGGATGTAGTTATTGAATAGAACTTCGACAAGCTCGTAGTTTTTTCTTTTACTAAATGAGATGTGAACTTCCACTATTACTTTAGGGCCTTTGGCTTAACTTTTTTTCATCCACAATCACGTAGATAGCCGTGGTTTTTGGTGTCATTGTCAATTGGCTCGTCTTTTTTAATTACCTGAAAACCACTGTGCTGTTAGTCAGCCCCTCAAATTTATTGAGAAATATCCATCTGTGCTTCCTTGGTAAGTCTAATGCCTAATTCAATCGTGAAAACTTAAAACCTATTAGAGCGTGTTCATAAACTACAAAATGAATGTTTTTGAGCTTATAGATATTACTCAATGTCACAGCTTGCGTTTCAGGAAAGATATTGATGGTAGTAAAAAAACTTTACGCAATTGACTTTACAGATGGACCCTAGCATTCTTAACTCAATTGATAACCCACTCCCGATCGCGCTGTCGGTGAGAAAAAGTGAGTTATTTTAGTAAAGGTTTGTAAATTTGCAAGTTGTTGGATGATGGAGAAAGAGCGATCGCATCTTTCATCCTCATCTCCTATTGCCTGGTGACAAAATGAATGAGTTTTGAGGAAAGCGATCGCATTTGGGTTAACGAAGCAAGGAAAATGCGATCGCATCTTTCACCCTGAGTTCTTGTCATCTGGTAAGGAGATAAACGAGTTGTAATGTGCGATTAACCTTCAAATAAGGCAATAAATGTCAACCGTACTGCTGATCGCCAGTTAGAGAAACATCACGACAATTCGCACAATATCGCGTGCTGACGCACAAACTTTGCCGCCACCAATTTGCCTAGCTAAATCGAAGCAAAGGCGGGATTTATCCATAGTTGCGTCTGGGTTCAGGGGGTCAAACGACGTTTCAACAGTATTAGTCATATCGTACATAGTCTTTTTGCCGAATGGTGAATCCCAAACGTGATAGTGTCTCACCTTTGCCCGCATATACAATGTGCTTCCACGAGCTTCGATTGCCTCAACCCAAGCGTCTCGGCGATTGCCACGAGCAACGTCATTTTTGAGATGCGCTGCTACCTCCCGAGAGATGGCATCTTTTACCCTTGGTAGCTTTTTCATCCAGTCTGGTCCAACACTGATGAGCGTACCAATTGGTGTCTGGCGCTCCGCTATCTTCTCCGGGGTCTTTTGAAGAGTTGAAGACTGAGAGTCTAAGCTGTAAGCTGGTAGTGAAGAATTAGCTGATGATACTACTGCTAAAGATATAGCTGTAGCACTCATGAACAATACAGAAAATACTCCAAAAACCGTGATTTTTTTCATTGTTTAACCTCACTCGGAATACCAAAAATTACTGAATTCGTGAAAACTTACGATTACATTTGCTCCCTGACTTGTCATTTGTAACCAATGCTCGATCGCACTGTCGGTGAAAAAAAGTGACTTCTTTCCGGAGTAAGGATGTAAATTTCCTGTAACGTTGCTAACCGATAGCCTGGGAACTCAGTAAATTTAACCAATACGTTAAGATTGCTGGCAATGACGGGACAAGAGGCGCTCATCTTAGTCGATACGCTGTTATGCTCTGCCAATCACAGGCAAGGACTCAACGATGTTCAATCGGAAGTCTTTCTGAAAACTTGGGAGGGACGTTCTTATGGGGACATTGCCAAGCAATTGGGTTACGAACACGACTACATCAAAAAAGTTGGTTCGCAGTTGTGGCGAAGTCTCTCCCAAACCCTTGGCGAACCTGTCTCAAAGAGCAATCTTCAATCTGTTTTGCGTCGCTACCAACAGTCACAACAGAGTGCAAACGTATTACCTGTCATTCAAGGCAAGCAAGATTGGGGTGAAGCGATCGACGTTTCCCGATTTTACGGGCGGCAAGGGGAACTGCAAACCTTAGAAACTTGGATTGTTGAAGATTGCTGCCGTGCAATTGGAATCTTCGGACTCGGTGGGATGGGCAAAACTGCCCTCTCGGTGAAACTCGCTCAACAAGTACAATCCCAATTTGACTGTGTGATTTGGCGCAGTTTGCAGCAAGCTTTGCCCTTAGAACTCATCCTCAGCGAAATTTTGCCGATTTTAGCGGGTTCAGAAGTCACAACCGACGGCTCAATCAATACCCTAATGAAGCAGTTGCGCTCAAAACGCTGTTTGTTAGTCCTCGATAACGTTGAGTCGCTCTTGCAAGATGGAAATCGCAGTGGACTGTACCAACCGGGTTATGACGTGTATCGCCAGCTATTCGATCGCATCTGTGACGAACCTCACCCAAGTTGCCTGATTATCACTGGACGAGACAAACCAGGTGGATTTGCATTTCGGGAAGGAAAAAACCTGCCAGTTCGTTCGCGCAGCGTTCACGCAGTGAAATCGCTACAACTGCAAGGACTCTCAGGAGAAGATGGTCAGCAAATCCTCATCGCCAAAGGCTTAGATGCAACTGAATTACAACGAGTAGCCCTTGTCAAGTACTTCGGTGGAAATCCCCTGGCTCTCAAAATTGCAGCAACAACCATTCAAACCCTGTTTGGCGGCAATAGTCAGGCATTTTTAGCCCAAGGCAGAACTGTTTTTAGTAATTTGTGGGACTTACTCGAACAACAGTTTGAGCGCTTATCGCCCCTGCAACAACAAATTATGTACTGGCTGGCGATTAATCGAGAAGGGGTAACACCAGCAACGTTACAGGAAGAAATCCTGCCTAAAGTACCTTGGCGAGAGTTACTAGAAGCGCTAGAGGCACTTCAGGCGCGATCGCTCATCGAAGAAGCGCATATTGAAACAGGAAACGGGAACCTAACGCAACAACCCGTGATTATGGAGTATGTCACAGAACGCTTCATCCAAACCATTGAGCAAGAAATTACGACGGGCAACCTGAATCTATTTAGAACCCATGCTTTAATTGAAGCCCAGACTCAAGACTACTTGCGCGATGCCCAAATTCAACTGATTCTACACCCCTTAACCGAGCGACTTTTAACCCACTTTGCAACGCCAGCTCAACTTGAGAAGCACCTCTGCCAGATTTTAGCCTCATTGCAACATCAAGCAGCGACACAGACAGGATATGCGGGGGGCAATCTGCTGAATTTATTCTGTCACCTGAAGACAGAACTCAAAGGCTTTGATTTTTCTCATCTGGTGATTCGTCAAGCTTACTTAGCCAATGCCGTACTGCACGACGTTGATTTTACCAATACTCAAATTAGCCAAACAGTCTTTGCTGAAACCTTTGGCGGCGTAGTCGGTGTAACATTTAGTCCCGATGGCAAGCGTTTAGCCACCAGCGACACCAAAGGCGAAATTCAAATTTGGGATACTTGCACCGGAGAGCAACTCATTCGCTGTCGAGGACACCAACATTGGACGTGGGCAGTTGCCTTTAGTCCAGACGGACGGTATCTTGCTAGTGCCAGTGATGATTATCTGGTCAAATTATGGGAGGTTGAAACGGGGCAATGTCTGCACACCTATAAAGGACACACCTACTCAGTTAATGCCGTTACCTTTAGTCCAGATGGGCAAATCATCGCCAGTTGTGGGCAAGATGCAACCATTCGTCTGTGGTCAGTTGCCCATATAGGGGCGAGTTTAGCCCATAAATTTGAGAACAACCCATCAATTACAAATCAAGACCTGCCTTTACCAGAAATTCAGACCTTAATGGGTCATCAGGGTCGAGTTTGGTCAATTGCTTTTAGTCCAGATGGTCAAACCCTAGCCAGTGGTGGAGAAGATTGTACGATTCGACTGTGGGATGTCGCGACAGGAATTTGCCACAGCGTTTGGCAAGCGCACAGTCGCTGGGTGCGGTCAGTAGCATTTAGTCCCGACGGTCAAACCCTTGCTAGTAGCAGCTATGACCAGACGATTAAACTGTGGGATGTCAAAACCCAAAAGTGTCTCAAAATCTTGCGCGGACATCGACAGGCAGTAACGGCGATCGCGTTTAGTCCTGACGGTCAGCAATTGGCCAGTAGCAGTTTTGACCGCACGGTTAAATTGTGGGATGTAGCAACCGGAGAAGGCCTGAAAACATTTCTCGGACATACTAACCGTGTTTGGGCAGTTGCATATCATCCTAACGGGCAGCAAATTGCCAGTGGCGGTGACGACCATGCGACCAAATTCTGGAACCTTAAAACGGGACGCTGCACAAAAACATTCAAAGGACATACCAATGCCGTACTATCCCTTGCCTTAAGTCCCGATCGCAGCTATTTGGCAAGCGGTCACGAAGACCAGACCGTAAGATTGTGGGACATTAAAAGCGGCGCAATCGTGCAGACATTACGAGAACATACCAACCGTGTATGGTCGGTGGCGTTTCAACCTGCTACCCCCCAACAGAGCTTGGTAAGCAGGGCTAGAGGGGTTCTTGCCAGTGGCAGTGCTGACTATACCATCAAATTATGGGACTGGGAGTTAGGTAACTGCCTGCAAACCTTATACGGTCATACCAGTTGGGTGTGGAGCATTGCTTTTAATCCTAACGGAACGCAACTGGCAAGTGGCAGCTATGACCAAACCGTTAAATTATGGAACATTGGCACGGGTGAATGTCTCAAAACCCTCCAAGAACATACCAGCCCAGTTGTTTGTGTTGCCTATAGTCCTGACGGAAAACTGCTGGTAAGCAGCGAGTTTGATGGAATTATCAAGCTGTGGGACACTCATACTGGGGAATGCTGCCAAACCCTCAGAGGACACGCCAACAGTGTGTGGTCAGTGACGTTTAGCCCTAACGGAGAGTGGTTACTTAGTGCTAGCTTTGACCAAACCCTTAAACTCTGGTCAGTCTCGGCAGGAGAATGTCTTCAGACTTTCACTGGACATGAGGTAGCTGTGATGGCTGCTCAATTTACCCCAGACGGTCAGTTCATTGTGAGTGGAGGTTTAGATCGCACCCTGAAACTTTGGGATATCCGTACAGGACAATGCGATCGAACGTTGGCGGGTCACTCTGATCTGATCTATACATTGCTCGTTGCCTCTGTTCAACTTGGAGATGAAGCTTCTGCAAGATTGACAGCTATTAGTGGCAGCTTAGACGAAAGTATCAAATTCTGGGACTTGCAAGCTCACAAGTGTTGGCAAACCTTAAGAACACCTCGCCCCTATGAAAGCATGAAGATCGGAGGCATTCAGGGGATAAAAGAAGCTCAGCGGGAAACATTGAAGCTGTTAGGTGCTGCGTCCCTAGCCAGCTAAAATATCGCAATTCTCGATTGAGTGGAGTACAGCTAACTTCTGCCCCGGAGCCTTAAAACCATCAACCCTGTACCTCATCCAAATGCAAACCGCTATAGTCGGTTACAAAGCTGATCGATTTGACTTTGCAGCTTTTCGCGAAGTTGTTGAGCATGGCGGTAAGCTTGTGCTCGACTTATGGGCGGTGACGTACAGCCCTTCGGGCATGAAAACCGCGTAGCGTCTCTGCAAGGAGAAGCCAATCGCACTTGGCAAACCGTTAACACAGTTCCCTCTCCAGATGTGTCATTCTCTGGTGTCTTCTCTGACTCGGACTCGGCTGTCATCCAAGGTTGATGAAGAGGTTGAATGTAATAACGCAACCGAGTTCTCATCGCCCAAACACCCATTGATGGAAATAGCAGGAAGATAAACATCAACGGTGAAATAGGCAAAAAGGGCAGGGAGATTTTTCGCGCTAATTTTTTGAGATTCAACGTCCAAGGATGCAAAAACTCATTGCCCAGGCAAACTACTGGCAAAATGGGAATACGGTAGCGATCGCTCAGTTGAATAAAGCTGGGATGAAACGTTTGTAGCTTACACCGCTTTGACCAACCTTTACCAGGGCCGTGTACTCCCTCCGGTGCATAAAGCAACACGGTTTTGTGCATCATTGCCGCTTCAAAATCATCCAGTTCTGCCCGTACACCCCCTAAAACCTGCGACCATCCAGGTGGTAGCCACCAAATCACCCAAGGATGTTCAAAGAGTGAAACACCCGCTAGGGGTTGCACTACCCAGTTCTGTGTATGACTCAAAAGATAGGCTAATCCCATGAAGTCCCATGGAAAAGTCATTCCAGCATGGTTCATGGCTACCATCAAAGGCTGAGCCTGGGGCAGATTTTCCGTTAGGTTTAATTCGGCACGAAAATAATAATTGACAATCGGTGCCAGAATTTCATCTCGAAAAGCGTTCTGATAGTCTGGATCGAATTGAGTAACCGATGAGTGAGGTAAACGGCAACCCAAACGCAACCAACGCAGCAGTAGCGCCAGGTAAAATCCTCCTGGAAGCAAAAATAATAAGTATTCCAGCCAGTTCCAACCATCTGGATAGGAATGATAGTGTTGCCAATGGCGATTGAATAAAATCAGCCAGCCAGGTGGATACCAAAGGCAAAACCAATCAAACCAGGTAAATTGATAGGAATGTGAAGGTTGTTGCATTCCGTTATCCAGTTGCTGGGGATAGTGTTCTATCCTCATTGTGAACGATACGCGATTGCCTCTATCCAACAGCATATTTTTGCTGACTTGAGTAGTGCAGGCACCTCCTATGAGCAGACGCGGCGATACCAAGAGGAGAGAGTCGGAGTAGTCGCGCCAAATGGCAACGGTATTATCTTGAACTAATCAGGAAGTTTGCTATAATCAAGGGTCGATGGGCATAGCAGTGACATTCCTTAAAAATTTGCTATGCTGATTTTAGATGCTGGTGTAGCTCAGTGGTAGAGCAGCGGTTTTGTAAACCGCCGGCCGCAAGTTCAAATCTTGTCACCAGCTTTTAATCAAATGTTTCCTGTGACCGGAAGCATAACTTTGCCGATGCGGCAGGCTTATCCTTCCAATGAACTTCGGCAAAGACACTCATTAACATTGGGACGAAACCATGAAAGTAGTTCTCATTGGTGCAAGTGGACTAATCGGACAGGCAATCGCTCAAGCTCTTTTTGCTCATCACGAGGTTGTCCAGGTAGCGCGTTCAAAAGGTGATTACCAAGCAGATATAACCTCTAAAGACTCCCTAGTGCGACTTTTCGAGGCGATTACTCCTTTTGATGCGGTTGTTTGTGCAGCCGGTGCGGCTAAGTTTGCGCCTTTAGAGACTTTGAGCGACGAAGACTTTCAGTTTAGCCTCGAGAACAAGTTGATGGGTCAAGTCAATTTAGTGCGTGTGGGACAACACTACATCAGTGACAATGGCTCATTTACACTCACGAGTGGCGTACTGGCAAGAGAACCCATTCCTGGTAGTGCTGCTGTTAGTGTGGTCAATGGAGGTTTGGAGGCGTTTGTAGGTGCTGCGGCACTGGAACTGCCACGAGGTATCCGAATCAATGTAGTCAGCCCCCCTTGGGTAAGCGAGACGCTGGAGGCGATGGGAAAAGATAGTTCCAAGGGTATGCCAGCCGCTCAAGTGGCGGCAGCTTATGTGGAGAGTGTAGCAGGACAGCGTACTGGCGAAGTGCTTGATGCTAGAGCGTTTACCTCTTAAGGAGTAACACGGGCTGTGCATCAATTCGGATGCGAAATTGCCTATGAACTTAGAAGTATGCATTGTGCGATCTGCTGTTAAGCAGCAGCGTTTCGCTATCGCTCGCCTGCAACAATCCCTGGATGAGAGATGAAACCCATCTCAACTAGCCGCCAATTCCGCTTTTTTTAACGCAAAAGACGCAGAGGGGAGAGGAAAATGATGATGATCGGAAAGATCCGCGAGATTTGGCGCTACCCAGTTAAATCGATGGGTGGGGAGAAACTCGCTCGCTGTACTGTAGAGTTATCAGGTCTATGTGGAGACCGATACTGGGCATTGCGCGATGAAGCCGCAGGCGAGATTCGGGGGGCAAAGTATTTCCCGAAGCTAATGCAATGCTCGTCTCGTTACTGTGAACAACCGATGGCGGGAAAGATACCACACGTTGACATCACTCTCCCGGACGGCACCTGCATCAGTAGTCATGACCCGGATGTGAATGCTTGCTTATCCAAACTGTTGGAGCGAGATGTCACCCTCTGGCCGCTAATGCCTGCTAGCAATAAAGCCCACTACAGACGTGCTCAGATCGGGTCATGGCTCATGGGTCAGATCAGTCGTTCTTCTGTCCTTCGACGATACATTCACAGCTTTATACGTTACGCCAGATTAGATGCCACCGCTCGTCAGTTGTTGAGTCGCGAACCCAATGAGCCGCTTCCTGATTTTTCCATCTTCCCTTCACAGCTTTTTGAGTTCACCTCTCCTCCAGGTACCTATTTCGATGCTTTTCCCATCCATTTACTCACTACCGCTTCGCTAAAGGAGATGGAACGACTCAACCCAGCAGCTACTTGGGATGTACGGCGCTTCCGCCCTAACTTCTTAATCGAGACACAGGGAGATGCTCAAGGATTGATTGAAGCCAATTGGAGTAGTCGCAGCCTACGTCTCGGCCAAGTTGGATTGAAGTGTTCCATCCCGACTGTACGTTGTGGGATGACTACCCACGCACAAGCTTCTCTCCCGCAAGACTCTACAGTGCTGCGTACAATTGTGCGAGAAGCAGGGCAGAATCTAGGGATTTACGCCAGCGTCATCCATGCAGGGCAGGTAGTTGTGGGGGATGAGGTGGAATTGGATGAAGAGCAATAATCTTAGACCAGCTCGGCAGAAGTTTTCCAGTAGTGCCGGAAGCAGAGGAAGCAGGTGGAGTGATTGGTAGCAGACATTGAGCAAAAAGATAGCTAAATTCGTCCCTGTTGCCAAATTAAAGCCCTACTGACTCAACCACGCGATCGCACTTCTAATCCACTCCTCCGCATTCGTACTCTTCGCCAAAAGAGAATCCTGGCTAATGGATTCCAGCGCTTGGGAAATTTCGCTATTTTCATACCCCAACGCCAAGAGTGTCATCTCCACATCTTCTAAAAGGGCTGAAGATGGCCCTGTTGCAGAAGCAGGTGTGGCGACTCCAGCTACCTGACGCCATTCAGCCAGCTTCGTTTTCAGTTCCAAGGCAATCCGTTCTGCGGTTTTGTTGCCGACACCAGGAGTTTTAGCTAAAGCGCGAATATTACCCATTACAATAGCTTGCACTAAATTGGGCAGTCCAAGGGTGTCGATGAGTGCGATCGCCAGTTGCGCTCCAATCCCGCTCACACCGATTAACTGCCGAAACAAATCCCGTTCGGCGGCAGAAGCAAAGCCATAGAGAACCTGTTGGTCTTCCCGAGTTTGCAGATGGGTAAAGACTTGCACCATCCCTGCCGATGCTGCTTGTAGTTCCTGGGATAAACGTCGGGGAATTTGCAATTCATAGCCGACTTGGTTGACGTCCAGAATCAGAGTGACGCGATTGCCCGTGCTTTTCTGAATACTGGCGACTGTTCCCTTGAGATAACCAATCATTAAGCCGTTGTTTGTGTTGTTGCTGAAAGTGCCACTTATTATAGAGGGCACGGCAATGCCGTACCCCTAAAGCTGTTAATTAAGATGATTTATAGCGGTTCTCACCTTGGTGAGGTACAAACATCTAGGTTTTTGTTCATGGTTCATAGTTCATAGTTCATGGCAATAAACACGCCTGGAACCTCACACTGAGCTTCAAGGTGTACCTCATGTAATTGAGAGCCGCTATATTCTCGGCCAGTTCTTAACGAGAAAAGCACTAACGGCTCAAGAATTGGAAATGGTATAAGCCTTCCAAAATACCGCCTGCACAGTACGCTTGCGCCAAATATCGGTAATCGGCTGGGTTTTGGTCGTACCATTGGCGAAGTTCGGGTCTGGCGTTGCCTACAATGACCCCCCGTGCTTCTCCAACACTAAATAGGGCAATATCATTGCCTGAGTCGCCGCACACGACGGTTTTTGTACTGTCAATTCCCCACTTTTGCTGGAGAAACTGCACAGCTAGTCCTTTGTCAGCATGACGGGGCAGAATATCAAGGTCTTTGCTACCGCTATAAATTAATTTCACATCCAAACTGCGCTCAGCCAACTGAGATTCAAGTCGGGGTAACACTTCCACAGCAGCTTCTTCCGTTAGGTAATAGCTGACTTTAAACGGACGCTGTTCTGTCTCCGGTTGGGTGACAAGGTCAGCATAATGGGCGGCAGTGGCTACGATTAGGTCTCGATCCCAACCTTGAGACAGTTTTTCTGACCAACCTGGATCAGGCGTATCATGACCATCATCATCATAAATTTCTGTCCCCACGGCTGCGATCAGCGCATCTGGATCTAGGAGGTGTTTCGCAATTTTTAGGTCATGATAGATCTGGCGCGATCGCCCTGTCGCATAGACAATCTTTGTGCCGTATTCTTGGCGATGCTGAGAAAGTTGCTGGTTGAGTGCTTTGAGGGCGTTATCATCACCCACTAAGGTATTGTCCAAATCAGTTACGAATAAAAATCCTGTCACGGCAACCTCGATCAACACTTGCGGACTGTTCTACTGCCTTATTGTCCTATACAGTTGTGTTCTATCGGTTGTGTTAGCTAAAACAGCAAGTGTAGTCAACGGTGTCATACGAAGTTACGTTCAAACATAGTAGTTGAGGCAGACGCTCCGGACACGGAGAAAATGAATGTGCTACGTATGAATGCAACTCGGGGTCAGCAGCGCTTCAGAACTACCTCTTTAACCAAATCTGCGTGATGAAGGTAAAAACCATCGTTTTGCCACAAGTGGTGGCGGCAGGACAATCATTTACGGGGACTCGATTATAAGCCAAAGAAACTTTCTTGCTTAAGAAAATTTCCTCTTTTCCACACAGAGAAAAGACAGCTGGAATACCTTCATATTTAATTCCTTGTTCATCTACTAAAGTGATGTAGCAGGCAGCATTGATTTTTTCCATGCTGATGACTGTGGCTATATTAGGTTGCTCGACAAAATTGCTGGCAATAACAGCAGCAGGACTAGCAAAAAAGCCAAGAGCCGAGGTGGCAAATAACGAAACAGGTAAGCCGAAAACGGATAAGCGCAGAGACATTTTTTCTTCCCTTCTTTTATCCTGAACAGAAAGGACATACAAGTAGAGTTGCTATGAACTTATATCTCTGACGCCATTGAGACTTATGCAAGGTAGAATCGAATCCTGTTGCCAGTTGCCCAATCCAGGTTTTGACAACGCTCAGGAGGTGTTGCCGGATAATTTGAGGATTGACGGCAAGGGTGGGAAGATACTCCGTAAATCCCAAGCCAAACAAATCCACTGCCCAAGTCTGGTGCTGAGTTGTTAATAAGAGGAGCAAACGCCGGAACTCCAGCAGGGAACTGTCAAATCCGGGTAACAACAGAATTGGAGTAGCGTTAGGTCGGGACGCTGAGCGATCGCGAGAGTAGTGAACGTAGGCAGTGGCGATTGCGGTTGTGCCTTGCTCGAAGGGAACCTGAACCACCCAACGTTTAAGTTGTTGAAGAACAGCGATCGCAATTTTGTCTTGAATGTCAACAACTGAGGGCGGCAAGAAATCAGCAAACATTCGCCCTAACCAACAACTGGTAATCCTGCCAGAGCCATTGCTACTTCCTCGGCACTCTACTCCGTATCTATCGGCAATTTAGTAATTTCCGGAACTAGCTGAAACTTGAGCAAAGAATTTAGATAGCTTTGTTTCATCCAATTTTCCATCGGTACGAACACCCGTACAAACATCTACACCAAAGGGTTGGACTTGTTGAATCGCGGTGAGGACGTTATCAGGGTTAAGTCCTCCTGCCAAAAAAACTGGAACATCTACTGACTCGCGAATGCGCCGACTAATTTCCCAATCATGGATGTGTCCTGTACCGCCAAGCTCGTTGGTGGCGTCAGATGGATTGCCAGAATCCAATAATAGTCCGTGGACGTGAGGCGCAACCGATAGCGCTTCTTCAATTGATTCTGTCCCTGTAACGTGAATGACTTGGATGATCGCAATTCCTGGCAATGCCTGACGCAAATCATCGTGAGTCCCTGATTGCAGGCGATCGCAAATCTGTATGGTATTTACACCCAAGCGTCGTTGTTGAGCAATAATCCCTAAGGTATCGACCTTGCTGGTGAGCAAAAACGAAGAGACAGCAGGTGGCACCATCGAAGCGACTTGGGCAATTAACCCTTCGGAAAGCATACCTGGTCCACTCGGCATCTCGGAGACTAAGCCCAATGCCGAGGCACCGTGCTGAATTGCCAAATTGGCCTCTTCTACACTGCTAATGCCGCAAACTTTGACTCTAGGTCGTTTTGTGGGTTCCATTCCCTGAACTCGATTACACTACGTCTGTATCTTCGGCAAGAGGACTGGTGAAAGCATCGATACATGCTCCACCCTGAGCAATGATGAAGTCAAAAGGATAAAAAAACTTGGAAATGAAAAGGGACGTTTATCCTTCATACTTCATACTTGGTTAGACTTCATCCACTTTAGGCATTATCCGGGTTACCCAGGCGGAAGAATAGTTCGCTCCGTTGGACACCATTATCGCTACCGTAGCTGCTAACTGATAGCGATCGCAAATGGTCAAATAGGGGTTTTGCCACCAATTCCATCACCTGCACAACGGGTAGCTGACGCTTGATTAGCGTGCCGCTTCTTGTCCAGTCGAGATATAGATAGCCATCATTGGGCTGAGGCAAGGGCGCAATCGCCTCTTTAAACGTGTCACTGTTCACTAGAGAATTCTCCAGTCCCTTGAGGGCTTGATTCATGGCCTCAATCGACGTTGTCAAAATCTCATAATTTCCGATAGAAGCGTGGACACCCCGAACTTGAGCCTGTAACTTCATCAACGGGTCGTCTTTACCTGCCACCGTCGCCTTGGAGGTAATGAGCTTAGTCCAAGCTGTGATGGTTTGATCGCCTAGAGGCAAAAGTCCAACGCTAAATCCCTGTGCCTGGGCAACCGCATCGAGATGCTCAATAGATGCTTTAGCGGCATCGGTAACATTTTCAGCCACAAAAATCCAATCCGGATTGGTTTTGTCTGGACGAGGCATCATGGCAAGGGCGTATTCTCCACCCACCCAACTCAAGACATCCTCGGCTAGTTGAATACCCCAGCGTGATTGTAATTGAGCGACCGTTTGTTCCAAGAGGGGTTTTAGCGTATTATCACCTTCCACGCCTGAAGTGAGTTGGTTCCACAGTTGGTTTAAGTTAGTTCCTGCGATTGCTAGGGCACTTTGAGCAGGGATGTACTGCAAGGCAGCCACGGGTTCGGAAAGGGTTGGCTCTCTACTGCTATCACTGGATTGTGACCCAACTAAAGCGGTTTGTGCCAGTAGTCCTTGACGGTTCAAAGAAAGGGCAAGGGTAAGGGTTTGGGAACCCTTAAACGAATCTCGCACGGGTATCGGCTGCTTGGAAATCCATGCGGCTAGGGCGGGGATATTGACAAAACTCAGACCGATTCGATATCGAAGGGGTTGTGAGTCGGTACGCTCCGATTCTGTGATGCTTTGCAGCATTTGCTGGTATTCTGGGTCATCCTGTAGATTAAGATTGCCGGCCTGAACGTTGTTTATGGCATCACGCAATACCTTGGGGTGATTGGCAAATAGCACAAAGCGATCGCCGACTACGGCACTTGTTAAGGTTTCAGGAATCGGGAGTGGCTGGGAACGCCCTATTGCTGATGTTGGCGAGGTTAGAGGACGCCGATAAATCAGGTTGACACCTTTATACTTTTCAAAGACTAAATCTTCGGTACTGGTAGCCGCCTGTTTGGAGTAAAACAGTTGCAAAAACTCCCGCGCCCGTTCCCCATTTTTGGTGGTAACAACCAGCAAGTATCCAGGTTGTGCGGCATTTTCTGGGTTACGGTCAAAGTCTAAGGAGGTGACAGCGAGGGTAATTTCGTCCCCTAGCCACGGTTGGAGATCTCGCTGATACTTAATGTCAGAGTTAGCTAGGAGGCTGTCTTTGATTTGGTTCAATTCGGCACGCGATTGCCGCCGATTCACTGGACGCGCCACCAGTTGCCGAAATGCCTCTAAACGGTCAGGATTAACCAAAAGTGACGCCATTGCCGGTGCCTGTCGCGGGATAAACATAGCAGCCGTTGGATTTGCCGATGCCCCTTCCCGCAGCAAATTCAGCGGGCTTTGAGAGGTGAGCCAGAAAAAGCCAGCAACAGCAATTGACAGCAGCACTGTGGCTCCTGCTGCCAGGATATAAAAGAACCAGCGTAGCTTCATGGTGAATTCCGACTGCGTCTGAAGGCGATTGAGGGAGAAATAATCTCAATTCCACGCCTATTATATGCCGCTCTCGTCGAATCCTCCTGCCTTTGCCTCCTAAACTAGCGTTACTAGAGCATCGGTTCAGGAATCAAAATATAAAGGAGTAGTTTACTTGCGATCAAACAAGGCAATGAGAGGATTGATAGGATTTAGCAACTGCTCAAGCGCTGGGAATGCCTCTGCTTGGTGACGCACATGAGCATCGATAAATAAACCAATGGTTTGAGCGATTAAAGCACGGATTTCCTCGTCTGGCTGAGTCGCCGGGTAATCCAGAAACGAAGTTCCTGTGGTGTCATCATTTGGGTGTGCGATCGCATAATGATTTGCTCCGTCCAACAGTACCATATACGTGTCACCTCGTCCCCCTTTAAGAGCCTCCTGAAACGTGCGCACCGTAGACGCGGTTGCATCTCCAGCCGCGATACCATAGCGATGACTACTGTTGGCAATTACGCCATCACGAGTTCCCCCCATAATGAGCATGGGCAGCGCATCGGGTAAAGGTAAAATTGTGTTTGGTTCATACCCCAGCATTACTGAGGCAGCTGTATGTACCCCGTAGCCGAAAGCTGCTGCCACTGGGGGAAAAAAGCGTGAGTCAGCATTTTCTAGAGCCACTCTGCCACCTGCGGAGTGTCCCCCCAAAATAATCTTATCTAGGTTAAGTAGACCGGCGAGAATTCCCTCTGAGTGTAAGCGTTCCAACTCAGCTAGCAGTGCAGGCAATGCGGTAGCGGTTGGGCCGGTTCCGTACCTATCTGGTTTCCACATCCCGATATCAATGCCAGGGGTAAGAGCCACTAACCCAGGTAGGTTCTCTGCTACCCAGGAGAACGTAACAACAACTAGCCCACGTTCGGCAAGCTGAACGGCTAGCCACTGATACATTTCTGGGCTACAGTTCACTCCGTTGAAAAAAATCACTACGGGAAATGGAGCTTGTTGAGAGTCAGCGGGTACAACGCCTTGATTACGTTCAATTTCACTCCCAGACATCTGGGCTGGATAAAAAACTCTAAGGTGAAGGGTGTCGTAAGGTGGTTGGGTAGTCGCGACTTTAGCGGCTCGGAAAAACATGCGAACAGTCATAAGCTAAGCTAACAAGCATTCAATTTTGTATGGCTGAATTTTGGGAATTCTTGTGGGATGGGCATCTTGCCCGTCCGTAGGATGCAACTTGAAGGCGCGACAGCTTATTAATGCTGGCATTGCCTATTGCATTCACTACTTGGGGGAAAGGGGAATAACGTTTTTTCACAGTTTATGTAGCTAATTCATTAACTGATACCGAGTTGCATCTGTTCGAGCTAACTTTCTCTCCCCCCACTTTCCTAGCTCCCCTAGCTTTCTAAGCTACTACGATTGAAAGCAACTTCGTATTACTTTGTATTTAACCTTGCTTGGGTGGTACGGGCTGAGGACAAGTCTTATTGACAAAATCACATTGATAGATATGAGGTTTTTGCCAGGAGAGAGGAATTTCCAGCAAGTCCCTTGTCCCTGTCATGCCTTGTCCCAGAAACAGCAATAGGGCAAAACAATTTAAGATAATATGGACGTAGCGCCAGCGATTGAATCGGTCTTTGTAAATATCTTCCACAATTGCTAATGAGAAGATCATCAATAAGGCGGCAGCTATCCCAATGTAATAGTGAGACCAATACCACTCATTGGTGCGGCGAAATACTCCATCCTGACAGCCCAGTACGACTAAACCCATACCCGTGAGGGTGGCAAAAGTCGCCCGCCAGTGTTGGGGCTTGGCTCGATAAAGGCACGCTAAAGATGCAAGAGTAGCGGCAAACATCAGCCCAATGAAGATAACCTGAGTTGGGTTTTTGCTCCAAACCTGTTGAGACAGGATATGTTCAAAAATCGCATAAGCAAGGCCGATTAAGGCAACTCCCACAACGCTTCCCGTCAACCAGCGACCGAGTGCAACGTGTTCACGCCCTACTACAGGTGGAATTTTGCTTTTGCCCTCGGTGAGG
>DATNPV010000215.1:0-9743 GCA_036703055.1 Waterburya sp. | reverse complement strand
TTCCTGCGGATACCAGTAAGAAGATGATGATAATTGCGATCGGGAGTGCTAACACGACCCACTGCCAAGGTTTTAATCGCACCATTGCCCTATGCCTATTTGGATTAGACTGCCTTGTACAAAGTCTATACTCGCTGCGCTACGTCCGGCTGCGCCTATCGTCTCTAATCTGGGCAGGATATTACTATCCTTGCCGACGTAAAAATGGTGTTTGTTCCACTTTTACAATAGGATTTACGTGAATATATCGCAAAAAACTGCCTGTCATGGGCTAAACGTATGCTTGTAGACTTCACAGTCGAAAATTATCGCTCTATAAAAGAACCCGTTACCCTCAGTGCAGTTGCTCAACGCCAAAGCTTGCGTCAAACTAACCAAAGCAACAAGCGCAAACGAGTTAAGTCAGACCACGAAATTGCACCTGGATATGCTGTTAAAGGTTGGGACATTGAGCTGTTGCCAGTTTTGGCAATTTTTGGAGCTAATGCATCAGGTAAGAGCAATGTTATTCAAGCTCTTGATTATTTATTACTTTTGATGGCTCATGGTAATCAGGGAATTCTGCCATTTCAGCCAATTTTTAAATATGCAAAGTTAACTCCCTTTAAATTGGATAGCCTCTGGGCTAAAAAACCTACACGATTTGAACTGCGAGTTGCCTTCGCTGATACTATCTATACTTACTCTTTAGTTCTGAATCAAAATCATATTCTTTCAGAAAACCTAGATTATGCTCGACGCGAGACTAAACGAACTCGTCGTTTATTCCATCGAAACTGGGATGAAAATGCTAAGAAGTTTATCTGGAAAAATGGTTCTGATTTTGCTGGCTCTCATATTCAACTTCAGCGAAGTATCAAAGAAAATGAGTTGTATATGAGCTTAATAGCAAGGCTAAAACTAAAGATAGTTGAACCTCTATGTAATTGGTTTACTTATCGTTGGCTGGGTATTAGCCTAGGCAGCGAATACTATGATTTTTACTCAATTTTTTTAATGCAAGATTCCAAGTTTGGCCTATTCAGTAACAATAACAATAGAATTTTTCGAGGAGTTTTAGAAATTATCAAAAAATTTGATACGGGAATTTCTGATATTCAAATTGATAAGAAACTGGAAGAGAAAGTCGGTTATGAGATATACGCTTTACACAATACCGCTGACGGCAAGGAAATTCGTTGGTCTTTTGAAGAAGAATCGCTTGGAACACAACGTCTTTTTAGCTTAGCCTATCGAATAGTAGGAGTTCTGCAATCGGGTGGACTCACAATTGTAGATGAATTAGGTAATAATGTCCATCCAAATATTGTACGCCACATTGTCAAAATGTTTCAGAATCCAAAAACAAATCCAAATAATGCCCAACTGATTTTTACAAGCCACGATAATACTCTACAAAGAAATAATTTATTACGACGCGACCAAATCTGGTTTACACAAAAACGTCCCGATCAAAGTACCGAACTGTATCCTTTGACAGATTTTTATGTGCGAAATGATTTGGCAATTGACAAAGCTTATCTAGATGGTCGCT
Source organism: Waterburya sp. (assembly GCA_036703055.1). Lineage (GTDB taxonomy): Bacteria > Cyanobacteriota > Cyanobacteriia > Cyanobacteriales > Coleofasciculaceae > DATNPV01. The sequence continues at coordinate 8,209 of DATNPV010000215.1, read as the reverse complement.
TTGGAGCTGTGCCATTTCTCCCATCTAATGAAGAAATGATTTTGAAGGATGAAGAGCAGTGCCAAGAAAGCTGAATCGTCGTCCGCCTCGTAGAGATATTGTTAGAAAAATCGTAATTGCTTGCGAGGGAAGTAAAACAGAACCAGGTTATTTTGAGAGTATTCGTAAGGAATTGCGTCTACAAACGTTGCAAATTGTTGTGTTACGTCATCAAGGCCAAACTGACCCACGTAGCATTATTGAACGCGTCATTGAAGAGCGGCAGGAGATGAAACGTAATCAGGCGTGGACTGACGGGGATAGTGCATGGGCAGTTTTTGATGGGGACGAACATATTGAGCAGAGTCCTACAAATTGGAAGAGTTCGATCGCTTTAGCCAAAAAGCAGAAGATTCAGCTTGCAATTACCAATCCCTGTTTTGAGCTTTGGTACTTAATTCACTTTCAAGACCATTTTTCACAAATTCCTCGTAATAGGGTAATTAATTTACTTGAAAAACATATATCGAACTATGATAAATCAATGTGTCTTTATCCAAAACCGCTGAAACCGTTAACGGAGAAAGCAATTCAACGGGCTGAACGAATTGCAGCACAGATTCAACGAAATGAATTAAATGAACACTCAAATCCTTGCTGTACTGGGTTGCCAAAACTAGTTCAGAGTTTATTGAATTTAGAGAATGGTTAGTGTGATCGCGCTACCGAAACCCAATAGAAATTTGAGTAACTTATGTCTGATTGGCTGTGCCAGGAAACTTACAAAAAAGTTTCAGCCCTGGCTTAAAGACAAGCAAGCGATTTGCCCAGGTATTCCTGATGAATATGAGTACATGGAGCCAGCTTTGGTTGAGTTACTCAAGAAAAAAGTTCTACCCCTACTGGGAACGTTTTAAAGAAAGCAGTAGAGTAGTGTTGACAAATAATTAAACGCTTAAAAATGCTTTATGTCTTCACGATATCTAACAATCGATGAACTTCTTCAGAAAATGGACGAGCCATACAAATCCAGCTGCCAAAATCTCCTTGCCGAACATCGCAAATTGTTTCAGTCAGCGAGAGGCTCATCCCATAACCATCAGGCTTGGACTGGCGGATACATCGATCACCTACATGAAGTGATGAACCTTGCGGTTGTCTTCTATGAGGCTCTGAGCCAACTTCGTCCTCTGCCATTTTCCGTATCTGACGCTCTTGTTGTCCTCTTTGTACATGACTTGGAAAAGCCGTGGGCATACACGCAAGTTGAGGGAACTTGGCGTAGAAACCATGAGTTTCGCTCTAAGGAAGATACCCATGCCTTTCGGTTGAAGAAACTTGGAGAGTACGGACTCCAACTACCCACGCACATCGAGCGTGCGATATTCTTTGCTGAGGGCGAACTGCATTATTACAGTAATTGTGAAAGAGCTATGAGTCCGCTAGCTGCATTTTGTAATATCTGTGACGTGGCAAGTGCTAGGTTGTGGCACGATCGCCCACTGGAACAGGGCGATTCTTGGATTGGGGCAAGGCGGTTTCGCACCTAATTAATCGCTGCATCAAACGGATGGCTACTCACTATGTTTGTACAAAGAAGCCCCCACCATCGTGCTTTATATACTGTTGGAGGCATTTCTGTTAGAAATTGACATTATAATCTGGACACCAACCTGTTGCAAATTTCTATAATGCCGTCATTACCTTCAGCAATTCTTCTGATAAATCAACGTTAGAACTATCTCGTTTTTTGAATAAAACACCTGCCAAAAAATAGATGTTTTTAGAGAAAAATGCTTGGTAATTTTTACGTAAATCTGCAATAGCTTTCCTAACTTTAGGTTCGCAACTGTAGTAACCAAACTTCAGAGGTGAAATCATAAAATCAACCACTTGGTAGTTCTGGTCGATTGCATAATTAATGGTCTCGATCGGATTGGAATAAGCCGAAATCATTAGCAAAACATTCTCACAGCCAACGGATAAAAGGCGTTTAGTGATGGTTGCTCCATCTATACCTCCGTGTAGAGAGGGCATATATAGATTGTCATCAGGGGCAGGAAGGTAGGGAGGATTGGCTATTAAGTAACTAGCATCAGAGGGTGAGTTTTTGAAGAAACATTTGTTGTGAATAGTATATTTATGCTTAAGCTGATACTGCTCAATCCTAGACTGAGCAAGTTTGCAGGCCGCAGAATTCAATTCATAACCCTGAATAGAACCATCAAATTTAGTTTTCAGTAAGCAGTCGATTATTGGACTCCCATCTCCAGCACCAAATTCAACGATGGAATCTAAATGGTTACAGTATCTCAGCACCATTTTTTCCAAACATTGGGAATAGAATTGAGACTCTTCCGGACAGAAGAAAACTTCATTGGGCGAATAGGAATCAATGGCTTGGGTTGAGTTTAATAATGCTTCTTTCATGGTATGAATCTCGTTTTATGCAGTCAGAATGTAGAGGTAGACGGAAATACTCCTGAGAGCGTCGGTTCAGTAAGGCGTATTTAAGTGAGGATTATTCATAGTTCATAATTCATGGTTCATTGAAAACCGCCATGAAGAACATGACCTATGAAGTCTCAGCTTTCGCTCTTGTAAACCTGCTGAGCGATTACTGAACCCGTTTTCTAGTGAATACTTATTTATGCCGAATTAACAGGATTGCTCTGCCTGTTTTACGGCTCGGATGACAGCAGCACCAGCGCGATCGCCCATCCATTTCTCTTGGTCGTAACCGAGTACTAGTTCCCAAGCATCTTCAGGGTATCTCTCAACCAAAGGTAAGGCTACGTCATCTAACATCCATCGTCCGTGCCGCTCATCTTCCCGGATGTGCAGTTCCCAGTAACCCATCGCTGTGTCAGAAAGCTCTAATCGCTCTGCGGCTTTCATGTAGTCTGTATAGATCGAAGGACCAGCAATTTCAAAGTAGGTGAGTCCGCCGTTGTAGCGTAGAAAATGGCGCTTGCATTCTGTTAGTAAGAAATTATGGTTGATGCAAGCTAAAACTTCCCAAGGAACGATATCAAAATATGCCTCCGGCTCAGTTTTTAACCCCAGTTCCGCCATCATTTGGGCGAAGAAGGTGGAGTGTTTGCGGCTGAGGCGACCGTTCCCGTATTCTTCTAGTAGCACGCGAATTAGAGTAGCTTGTACTTCGTTGCTCGCACCGCCCAGAATTCGCGACATACGACTTGCTTCCACCAATCCATCCAAGGAGGCGATCGCTAATAGATGTCGGTATCCCTCAACAGTCATTTGTTGCCGCAAATAACGCTTATTCTCCGTCAAGGGGGGATTAAGGTCAGCCTCACCCCGCTCAAGGAGCGCCTGCTTTGCATCCAGTTGTCGTAATTGTTCTACGTCAATCTGCGCTAGTTCCCACGCTTGCCAGACTTCTTCAATGCGATCGCGCACTTGCTGTAAATAATACGATCGCTCGTTTTTGTAGTGCCGCAAATCATCATACCAGAATAAGTTGAGCCGATTAATACGGTAGAGAATGCGCTGCAAAAATAAGTGCGCTGCTTCTGCCTCATCGGCTTTGACATCTTCTGCATAAGCTGTTGCTAAAGCAGTGGCTATCGCCGCTTCAAAATCGCTCGCCAGTTCAGGCTTAGCGTTCACCTGTTGGTCTAAATTTTCACTTTTCAGAAGTTGGATGAATTGTTGTTCTGCTTCGATATAATTAGGAGATTCGGAAGCAGGCGTCAACTCTTTTGATATCCCTTTGATCGTGCGATCGGGACTCAAAGTTATTGTCATATTTTGATGCCTGAAATCTTTGTTTAGTTTGATTTAAGTTGACTACTGACAAAAGGAATACTGTTAAGATTTGTATGTGCCAACTACTACAACAATAAACAAATTACCTTGATAACTCCGTCCATCTTTAGGAAGAATCATTAGTAAGAAGTTATCTCTGAAACAAAATCGAGAAATCTATTTCTGTTCCGGTTCAAAGTTAAGCGATCGTTGATTACAAAATCAGTCTTTTTGGAGATGTTGTAATTAGTTTGATGAACCTGAATATTACAGGAAATGAGAGGTGATTTTCATCGTCGCGCTATGGACATGGTGTCAACTTACGATGAAAAAGTAGCCAATCAGGGGAGTAAACGCTCAATTACATCAAGCAATTTTGGCTCATGTAGTTTATTACAGCAATCCCAAGTGAGTTGTCAAGTTCTCTGTGTGTTCTTTTTTTCCAGAAGAGGCAGGGGCGCAGGGAGAGGGGGAGCGGGGGGATGTTCAGCGTTCTGGAGTGTCTCTGTGGTTTGTTTTTTGCAAAATGTTTGCCTGTGGTGTATCACCCTTATCATGTTATGTACTTATTGGCAACTGGCTGAAGCTAGTTAAATTGCCTATATAGATCTGGGTAAAGATTTATCAACAAATCCTGACAAAGCTTAGTAGAATAGCCTTATTCAAAGCTAAGTATTTTTGCTCAATCCCATGACGCCGGATCAATTCCCCTGGCTAACCACGATTATCCTGCTCCCACTCGTTGCTTCCCTAGCCATCCCCCTGCTGCCCGATAAGGAGGGCAAGCGCGTGCGGTGGTATGCCCTGGGCGTAGGTATTGCGGACTTTGTCTTGATGTGCTATGCATTTTGGACGCATTACGATGCGAGCAGCGCTACTTTTCAACTTGTGGACAAGTATGCCTGGGTGCCCCAGTTAGGTCTGAGCTGGGCCGTTTCGGTTGATGGTCTGTCCGTCCCGCTCGTGCTCCTAGCAGGACTGGTGACAACACTGGCAATTTTTGCGGCGTGGCAAGTTGATTACAAGCCTCGCCTATTCTACTTCCTGATGCTTGTGCTGTATTCCGCCCAGATAGGGGTGTTTGTGGCGCAAGACCTGCTACTGCTATTTATTATGTGGGAACTAGAACTGGTTCCCGTTTACTTACTCGTCTCTATTTGGGGCGGGAAGAAGCGTCGCTATGCGGCTACGAAATTTTTACTCTATACCGCAGCGGCTTCTATATTTATTCTGGTGGCAGCACTGGGCATGGCGTTCTGCGGCGGAGGTAATATCACCTTCGATATGGTCGAACTCGCCATGAAGGATTATCCGCTGGCGTTAGAACTGCTGCTGTATGCGGGATTACTGATTGCCTTTGGGGTTAAGCTAGCTGTTTTTCCTCTGCATACCTGGCTACCTGATGCACACGGCGAAGCCTCTGCGCCTGTGTCGATGATTCTGGCAGGTGTACTGCTGAAGATGGGCGGATACGGGTTGATTCGCTTGAATTTGGAGCTACTCGACCATGCTCACCTTTACTTTGCACCAATTCTAGCCATTCTGGGCGTTGTCAATATTATCTATGGCGCTTTTGCCTCTTTTGCCCAGACCAACATGAAGCGCCGCCTAGCCTATTCGTCGGTTTCTCACATGGGATTCGTCCTGCTAGGGATTGCATCCTTCACGGATGTGGGAATCAGTGGCGCATTGTTGCAGATGATTTCGCACGGTTTGATCGCAGCCGTTCTATTCTTTTTAGCAGGTGTGACCTATGACCGCACCCACACACTAATGATGGACGAAATGGGCGGTCTTGGTCAGGTGATGCCGAAAGTATTTGCTCTGTTTACGGTAAGTGCAATGGCATCGCTAGCTCTTCCGGGTATGAGCGGTTTTGTCAGTGAATTGTCGGTCTTCGTTGGCGTGACGACTAGCGACATCTACAGTTCGGCCTTCCGCACTGTTACAGTCTTCCTAGCTGCCGTAGGACTTATCCTAACGCCGATCTATCTGCTTTCTATGTTGCGGCAGGTCTTTTACAACTCTGGTGCTGCACCTACGTGCGACCTGAACAATGTAGGTTTGCAGAACCAGGACAATCAAGAAGCGGTTTGTTTCGGGACAAACTGCGTCCTACCTGCGAATGCTCGCTATAGCGATGCTAGTCGGCGTGAAGTGTTTATCGCGGTTTGCTTTTTGATGTTGATTATCGGCATCGGGTTCTACCCCAAGCTGGCTACGCGGATGTATGACGTGAAGACAGTTGCGGTGAACGCTCAAGTCCGCCAATCGTATACCAAAATCGCTCAAGCCAATCCTCATCTTTATGCCACGGGATTCTCAACTCCTAAAATTACAGAGGCTCAAGTAGCGCCTGTTTTGGGAATCATTAAGTAACTTTATCGACCTCTATTGCAGTAAGAAATTGTGCGATCGCTCTTAGGTTGGGCGATCGCTTTTTTATCCAAAGGTTATATCAACAGGACTTACGCATTCGCCAAGGCGATTAGGACAAACATAAATGATGTAAACCTTTACCAGCCAATATGCATTCCTTCTGCATAAAAGCCCTGGAGCCTTTTGCCTTTTGCTATAAAAGTTTGTCTAACAAGTTCTGTAACTTCTCGACTGGCTGAAACAGCCGATGGGTTAAACCGAATAATTTTGGTTCATGGAATGATTAAGTTCACTGCGTGTGAGTGTCAACACAGCTTGAACTAACTGTTCTGGCTCAAGGGGCTTGATTACGTGCCGTTGAAAACCACTGCTGATAGCTCGATCGCGATCGTCTTCTCTAGCATAGGCACTCAGAGCGATCGCTCGAATCTGTCCTCCTTGAGCGGAAGGTAAAGCGCGAACCTGTTGGATCAGGGTATAGCCATCCACTTCGGGCATACCAATATCACTGACTAACACATCAGGTTGAAAGGATGCTAAATTGGCCAGCACTTCTACCGCAGAGGCAACCGTCAATACGTCTGCGCCATATTGGGACAGTAATACCGTTAATAGCTCGCGTGCATCGGGATCGTCATCGACAGCAAGGACTCGAATTCCCGTGAGATCGAGTTTTTTTTGTGGCAACTCATCCGTCTGTTGAATTTCTGGTGCAACATCCAGTAATGGCAATCGAACCGTGAATGCGGCTCCTAACCCTTCACCCGGACTATCAGCCGTAATCGTACCACCATGAGCTTCAACCAATTGACGGACGATCGCTAACCCCAGTCCTAATCCCCCATATTGGCGAGTAATCGAACCATCTTCCTGCCGAAAGGATTCAAAAATGTGGGGAAGAAAGTCTGGATTAATGCCTCTGCCAGTGTCCCTTACCGTAATTTCTGCCTGGTTTCCGACCCGATCTAGCTGGATGTCTACTCGTCCACCATTGGGAGTGAATTTGATAGCGTTAGACAACAAGTTCCAAACAATTTGCTGAAGGCGGGCGGCATCACCCGATACTTGTCCAATATTGGGTAATACGGGATGAAGTGAGATAGATTTAGCTACGGCTGCCGTTCTGACTGTATCGATCGCTGCTTCAATCGCCGAGGATAGATTAACCGAGTTCACATTCAGACTCAGCTTGCCGCGCAAAATTTTGGCAACATCCAGCAAATCGTCAATTAGTTGAGTCTGTACTCTGGCATTTCGCTCGATTGTGGCAAGGGCTTCAGCCGTTTTGGTTTCATCTAGTTTGCGTGTTTGCAATAATTTTGTCCAACCCAGAATCGGGTTCAGCGGCGATCGCAATTCGTGGGAAAGGACAGCTAGAAATTCATCCTTAATGCGGTTGGCGCGTTCGGCTTCTGCTCTGGCTGCTTGTTCGCGTTGCAGGAGTTGTTCCCGTTCTGCCTCAGCCCGTTTCTTCTCTGTAATGTTGAGGACGGTACCGATGAAGCGAATGACACCTCCTGCTGAGTTGAAAAAGGCTTTTCCCTTTGCTGCAACCCATCGTTCTATGCCATCTTCAAGTCCTACGGTGCGGTACTCAATGTCATAGTCGCCGCCACCTTCGGGATTGAACGATTGCAGCACAACCTGATGAGTGCGATCGCGATCCTCTGGATGTAAGCCAGCCAGGAAAACATCCCAGGTAATTTCAGCGCTGGGCGGCAACCCAAACATTGCCTTACACCGATCGTCCCACTTCAAAACGTTTGTGAGGGGGTTGAAGTCCCACGTTCCTAGTTCGGCTGACTCCAGTGCAAGGCGCAAGCGGTTCTCACTCTCACGCAGTGCTTCCTCTACTTGTTGGTGTTCAACTTCGCTGCGCTTGCGATCGCTAATGTCCTCAAATAGAATGGCAACTTTTCGGCTTTCTGGTGGTTCAATGCGAAAAGAGGAAACATCAAACCACCGATTCAATGCCTCAGAATGGTTTTCATAGCGGACAGGTTCGCCCGTCAGTACAACATTGCCATAAAGGTCAATCCAGTACTGTTCCAGCTCTGGGTGCAGTTCCCGTGCGGTTTTG
>DATNPV010000210.1:0-9102 GCA_036703055.1 Waterburya sp. | reverse complement strand
AAAAGAAGTTGCCTTGGAAGATTTGGTAGAAACGCTATCACCCCAAGGTTATTTTCATCCAGACGCTTGGCTATACGAGCAACTGTGTCTCGCTCTTCCAGCTCGGCAGCTTTGTGACTCACAGTGTCCAGGCATCCAGCTGAGCGATACGGAGAGTGCGTTGCCCACGGATCGGCGTTGGGAAGCGTTGAATGCCCTGAAAAAACAACTTCCTGGTTAGTTGAGCCATCTAAATCTGAATCTGGGCATGACAACTCATGAGACACTTAACATGGCATTAGTGACATCCTCCCCCACCATAATCTTTGATTTGGTGGGGGCTTCCCAAAATCACTTTTGAGATTTCCTGGTTACTCTCTTTCGAGATTTCGACACTTGCCTAAATTGAGTTACCTCAACCCCCGGTAGATCGTCTGCACAGACGCTTTCGATTCCCGTCTGCCCAACGGTACTAATTAACTTAATGCCTCTGTTTCTGATATTTTGACCGGCTGCTACATCTCCATCCGTCTTGTATCCACACCGGAAGCAGTGATGAACTCTCACACTCAGGTCTTTTTTTGACTTCACCCCCATATTCAGGACATTGCTGAGAAGTCCCCCTAGCATCGACTTCGCTAAAAAACTTCCCTCTCTTCCAACACACATACTTGACGATGGTTCTGAATTGACCAAACGCAGCATTAATCAGGTGTTTTCCAAACATGCCTTTAGCACTGGTGCGGTAGTCGAGGTCTTCCATGAAAACCATATCACCACCATCACAAAGGGAATGGGCTTGTTTAAAGTGGAAGTCTTTTCTCGTGTTGTCGATTTTGTGGTGAAGTCGGGCTACCTTGATTCTGGCTTTCTCGTAATTCTTAGACCGTCTTTGTTTTCTCGCCAATCTGCGTTGCAGCACTTTCAGCCTACTTTGCAGCTCTTTAAAAAACTTAGGCGGTTTTACAAGAACACCATCACTGATTGCCAAGAATTTTTCCAATCCTACATCTACCCCAATGGGGTGTCCGTGTGGGATGGGGTCAGGAATGCTGACATCACATTGCAGGGAGATAGATGCGTACCATTTGTCTGCTTTCCTCAAGATGCTTACCTGCTTGACCGCGAACCCTGTGGGAATGGGTCGATGCAAGTTGATAGGTATTGCTCCTATTTTGGGCAACTTAATATGCAAGTTTGTTACTGGATTCTCTTCGAATTGAGGAAACAGCAACGACTTGAATTGCCCAAATTTCTTGAATCTGGGAAAGCCAAATCCTCTATCCTGAAAGAATTTTCAGCCAACGTGAGGTTGTTTAATAGCTTGCTGGAGAAGCTGAGAAGGAACCTCACCCAACTTGGGGAACTCCTTTTTAGCTTTTGGCAAGTTGTTAAGTTGTTGAATTTCTTCAGGGAAGTTCAGTTCAGGAGAGAGGATGTACTCTTTTTCCAGAGAGCATCTATCTACCAAGCACTTGCGACTATCGCACCAATCTTTTATCGGCCGGAGTGCGTAGTTATACTCTCCTCGACATATTCCCATCGACTCAATAAACTGGTGTTCTTGAGTGGTATCTGGATAGATTCGGTAGCGGTGAGTGATTATCCGTATTCCAGTATTATACTGAGTTTACTGGTGACGATGCAAGCTTTAAATGTTAAAAGAGAGGGGATTGAACCCCCTCTTTTAAACGACGTATCACCCACCACTAAACTGTCGGGGGTACTCACCTTACGTCTCGATATAACCCCCTCCAGCTATAGTGGGGGTCTTCTCGGCGAATTAGATAAATTATTAAAACCCCAATCTCAAATCCCCCTAATCTCCGCGTGCCATGAGTTTTAATGATGAGTTTGAGCTACTGCTACGTGCCCGTTACCCTTTAATCTATATTCCGACTCCGGAAGAAGAACGAGTGGAAGCCGTGATCGCACAAGCGGCGAAACGTTTGGGCGATCGCGCTATCTATATCTGGGATTTTGTGGATGGCTACCAGGGTAACCCGAATGATGAGGGCTTCGGACGCCGCAATCCGTTACAAGCTTTAGAATTTTTGGAAAGAGTAGCGGAAAATGCCGCAGCGATTTTTATTTTAAGAGATTTTCACCGTTTTTTAGACGATATCTCTGTTTCTCGCAAACTGAGAAATTTGTCCCGGCGTTTAAAATCGCAACCCAAAAATATTGTAATTCTGTCGCCACAACTGACCGTTCCGGCTGAACTGGCAGAAGTGCTGACTGTTGTGGAATTTCCCTTACCCGACGCCTCAGAAATCAAAACGGAAATTCAACGCTTGTTAGCCGCGACAGGACAATCGCTCAACAATAAAGTTTTAGATGAATTGGTGCGCTCAGCTCAAGGTCTTTCCCTAGAGCGGATTCGCCGAGTTCTCGGTCGTGCGATCGCTTCTCACGGAGAGATTCAATCTGAAGATGTAGAACTGATTCTTGAAGAAAAACGTCAATCCATCCGTCAGACACAAATCTTGGAGTTTTACCCAACAACCGAGAGAATTTCTGACATTGGAGGCTTAGATAACTTAAAAGACTGGCTGCTGCGGCGGGGCGGTGCTTTTACCGAACGAGCCAGACAATACGGTTTGCCTCATCCCCGTGGCTTGCTCTTAGTGGGCATTCAGGGAACAGGAAAATCGTTAACCGCCAAAGCGATCGCACATCACTGGCATCTCCCTTTACTGCGTCTAGATGTAGGGCGTTTATTTGGCGGCTTAGTGGGAGAATCTGAATCCCGTACCCGACAGATGATTCAGCTAGCAGAAGCCCTTGCTCCCTGCATTCTTTGGATTGATGAAATTGATAAAGCGTTTTCAGGAATTGATTCTAAAGGAGACGCTGGGACAACGAGCCGAGTTTTCGGTACATTTATCAACTGGCTAGCTGAAAAGAAATCGCCCGTGTTTGTTGTTGCCACAGCCAACAATATCCAGGCATTGCCGCCAGAAATGGTGCGTAAAGGTCGGTTTGATGAAATTTTCTTCGTTGGTTTACCCAGTCAGGAAGAGCGTAAGGCGATTTTTGAGGTTCATTTATCTCGACTGCGACCTCACAACTTAAAGAGTTATGATTTAGACCGATTAGCCTACGAGACACCTGACTTCTCCGGAGCGGAAATTGAGCAGACTTTAATTGAAGCCATGCATATCGGCTTTAGCCAGAACCGAGACTTCACCACTGATGATATCTTAGAAGCGGCTAGCCAAATTATTCCCCTGGCTCGAACCGCTCAAGAGCAAATTCAATTCTTACAAGATTGGGCTGCTGCCGGAAAAGCTCGAATGGCGTCTAGAGATAGTCGTTTGAGTAGTCGCATTCAGCGCCAACTTCAGTAAGCTTGTTGTGAATGGAGAATGAATAATGGGTAATGACAAAAACCAATTACCCATTACCCATCACCTATTACTCAGTACCAAGAACGAACAACCAATAACTCAACAACTCCCTATGAGTTTGTCAGGCTTCTTTAAGTTTATAGTCGGTTTTTTTATCGGTATCTTCCTGCTAGCCGCAAGTGGTGCCGTAACTGCTTATTACTTCTGGACAAGGCTTTCAGTGACTCCTTCCAAACCAATTTTTGCCGAGGAGCAACCGAAGAAGCTAGCGAATGCCAAGAAAACCACTGTTTTGAAGGCATCTAACTCGAAATCTAGCAATCAACTTACCCCCACCCCCAGTAAGTCACCTGTAAAAGAACTGCCGCCTGGGGCATATAAAGCGCGTGTAACCTGGAAAGAAGGCTTGAGTCTCCGCGATGCGCCCAGTCTCGAATCAAACCGTATTGGTGGTGTTGGGTTCAATCAGCAAGTCTATATTCTCAAAGAAAGTGATGATGGAAAATGGCAGCAGGTGCGCTTGGTAGAAGGCACAGAAGAGGGCTGGATTAAGTCAGGAAATACGGAAAAAGCGGGTAATTAAGCTACTTCCTATGACGTTGTCTCTGAGTAAACTCGCCCTTTCCAGGCGCCCCCTCGTCCTTGCCAGTGCCGCAGGGCAGAATCTAACGTCATCAAAGTGTACAAAAATGCGATCGCGGGTAAAGACAAGGCTAATCCAGGAGAACACCGATAGAAGCGAAGGATGGGTAAGTAAGCCAACGCCATGAGTAGCCATCCTGATAAGCCTGCGATCGCAATGAGCCACTGTCCCGTCAATCCCCCCAAGATCGCGCTTATAGGGGAAACCAAGTAAATCAGGCTCATGCCGATCACTGTTCCCAATAGCAGTAATGGCGAATAGTTCAGCTGTGTATACGCTGTACGGGCAACCATCTTCCAGATACTAGCCAGAGAGGGATAAGGACGCAGGCTTCGGGTTGAGGATGTAAGTCCTAGCCAAATTCGACCCTTGAGCTGTTTCTCCGGAGAACAAGCGTCCTCGCCTGTTCCCCGAGAAGACTTGACGGCTTGAGCAAGAGCACAATCATCAATCAGCGCTTGGCGAACGGTCTGAATTCCGCCAATCTGGGTTAAAGCGTCACGGCGAATCAAGATACACCCCCCAGCGGCTGCCGCCGTTGCTTTCGTAGAGTCATTGACCCAGCGAAAGGGGTAGAGTTTTTGAAAGAAGAAAACGAAGGCGGGGATTAACAATTGCTCCCAAAACGACTCACACCGTAGAAGTACCATCAAGGAAACAAGGTCTAAATCGTCTTGCTGTGCCTTAGCCGTTAGTCGGCGGAGATTGCCGCCCTCATGCTCAATATCAGCATCGGTAAACAGTAAATAATCGGGCAATGGGGTGAGGCTTTGAGCGTGGCGAATCCCTTGTTCCATCGCCCACAGTTTACCTGTCCAACCCGTCGGTAGAGGTACGCCTGCAATAATGTGCAACTGAGATTTCTGATTAAGGTCTTGAGCAACCTGCTGAGCAATCTTTGCTGTACCATCCGTGCTTTGATCGTCCACCAAAATGACTGAAAAAGCACCAGGATAGTCTTGAGTTAGAAGCGATCGCAAACTGATTGGTAGCACATCTGCCTCATTCCGGGCAGGAACTACAGCACAGACTGATGGATAAACGCCTAGAGAGGTCGGCTGTGGCGTCGTTTCTCCTTCTGGCAAACGCTGATCGGTTCGCCAAAATTGCCCCCGAAAGCACAGCAATCCAAGCCAAATCAGCACAGATAGACAGACCAATCCTAACTCAATTTCACCCACTAGCATGTAGAGAATTGTGTACAACAGAAAGCACCATACACCATTTACCGCTGTCTGGGAAAGGATTGGCTATACCTAATTGTTTTGACGAGTTTCAGGTTTGTATTTGAGGAGTTTGTTTGTTGGCTTATCCCTTGATAGATAGCTCTAGATATCAATAAACTCAAATATTGGTAGGCTGGGCAGTACCTAAAGGTACTTCGGGCCTGAGTTATACATTTCACGTTATAGATAATACCAATAGTTAGCCCAAATGAAGGAAAAAATAAAAAGGTAAAACTATAAAACTTTTTCATGAAAGCCCTTTTCCTTTGTTCCTTATTGAAGGATATATATTAAACTTTCCCTAATTCAAATAAGTAGTTGGGCATAAACTATGTTTACCAGTTGTAGGGTGGGCATTGCCTAGAAACAAATTGTTGTCAGGCTTGGAGGGGTTATCCTCTGCAACGCCCAGCTTACGATTAATTAAATCTCTCTACTTACGTATACCGGAATAGATGAAAACTCTTATTTCTTCCCTTGTGCCTTCTGCCCTCTGCCTTTGAGGAGAAGTTTGTCCTAACTGAGCAATTGGGATAGATAGCACGGGAAGGATTCAAGGAATTTTTCTTGGAATTCCATAGAGTTTCCGTTATGATGCTGCCTTGTGTGGGGAGTTTTAAGAAGGGACAGTAAACCATGCAAACGCAGGATCAGGCTACAGCATCTAGATTGGCAGAGGCGATCGCCAAAAGCCAAAACTATCTGCTCTCAATCCAATATCCCGCAGGCTACTGGTGGGCTGAGTTAGAATCTAACGTCACCATCACCTCAGAAGTCGTTCTTCTCCACAAAATTTGGGGCACTGAAGAGGAACGCTCCTTGTATAAAGTGGAAGCCTACCTGCGTTCTCAACAACGAGAGCATGGGGGTTGGGAACTGTTTTACGGCGATGGTGGAGAGTTAAGTACTACCGTTGAAGCCTATATGGCTCTCAAGTTGCTGGGTGTCCCGGAAACTGATCCCGCCATGCTTCGGGCAAAGGCTTTTATCTTAAAGCGAGGTGGGATAACGCACACTCGCATCTTTACCAAAATTCATTTGGCGCTGATCGGATGCTATAGCTGGCGAGGTATTCCTTCACTACCGCCTTGGGTCATGCTGTTGCCAGAACAGTTCCCCTTCAATATTTACGAAATGTCAAGCTGGGCACGGTCAAGTACGGTTCCGCTACTAATTGTCTTAGGCCGCAAACCAGTTTTTCCAGTCAATCCCAAGATTACTCTCGATGAGCTGTATGCCGAGGGAGTGGAAAATGCCCGGTATGAATTACCCCGCAATTCTGACTGGACAGATATATTTTTGGCTCTGGATGATGCCTTTAAGTTCGCAGAAAACATCAATTTCGTCCCCTTCCGGCAAGAAGGAATTAAGGCTGCCGAAAAATGGATTTTAGAGCGGCAAGAAGCAACAGGAGACTGGGGAGGCATTATTCCTGCAATGCTGAACTCCCTGTTGGCGCTGCGCTGTTTAGACTACGACGCCAAAGACCCCATTGTCGAACGAGGGCTAAAAGCGGTTGATCACTTTGCGATCGAAACCGAGGATAGTTACCGAGTTCAACCTTGTGTTTCGCCGGTGTGGGATACAGCTTGGGTGCTACGGGCGCTGATCGATTCTGGTTTTGCACCTGATCATCCGGCTGTGGTTCGAGGGGCACAATGGTTATTAGAAAAACAAATTTTAGATTACGGGGATTGGGCGGTTAAGAATAAGCAAGGAAAACCCGGTGCTTGGGCGTTTGAATTTGATAATCGCTTTTATCCCGACGTCGATGATTCTGCGGTGGTGGTGATGGCTCTCCATCCAGTGCAACTGCCTAATGAACAGTTAAAACAAACTGCGATCGCACGCGCCTTGAACTGGATTGCCTCAATGCAGTGTCAAGAGGGGGGTTGGGCAGCATTCGATCTGGACAACAATCAAGATTGGCTCAATGCTCTGCCCTATGGTGACCTTAAAGCGATGATTGACCCGAACACAGCGGATGTAACGGCAAGGGTGTTAGAAATGTTGGGTTTGGGTAACTTGTCAATGGAGCAAGGCAAGCAGGAACGAGCAATCAATTATCTGATTCAGGAACAGGAACCCGAAGGCTGTTGGTATGGACGTTGGGGAGTGAATTACATCTATGGAACCAGTGGAGCCCTTTGTGCCCTAGCCCTTGTCGCACCTCAAACCCATCGCCGCAGCATTGAACGAGGTGCGGCTTGGCTTGTTGGATGCCAAAATCCCGATGGTGGCTGGGGTGAGACTTGCCGCAGCTATGATGATCCCAGCCTCAAAGGTCAAGGAAAGAGTACAGCCTCCCAAACCGCTTGGGCGTTAATCGGCTTGATGGCAGCCGGTGACGCGACTGGTAGATTGGCTCGTGAGGCGATCGAGCAAGGAGTCAACTACCTCTTGGACACTCAACAGCCAGATGGGACTTGGAACGAATCAGAATTTACAGGGACTGGCTTTCCCAGTCATTTTTATCTTAAATACCACATGTATCAACAATACTTCCCGCTCATTGCTCTAGGTCGCCATCAAGCTGTTTCGGCAAAGTTTTGATAGCTTTGCTCAAACGCTCGTCTCGACTCTGTGGGTGAACTGTGAGGGCATTTACTCCTTGGTAATTTTGAGCGAACAAGCTTTTGGATAACGTTAGTAACGCTAAAAAGTTACCTAAAATGACTTGTGTTACGAAGAAAATTGTTGTATAAATCAACGGCATAATTCCTAATCATTTTGGGGCGGCTAACTCAATTCCCCGATGAAGTGACTATGAACTTTGAGAATACATTCGTCAAACCTGTAAGCTTAAATCTCTTGAGTAACAGCCAGCTCCAGCATTTTTAGGACGGATTAATTAACCCTAAATCATCCTTTTTTGAATTTTTTTAAAGGGAAAAATAAAACTAACCTTGTCAGATTAAAATGCCACCTAAATTTCCAGTATTATGGAAAACTTACCACTTGGTTTTCAGGCAGAAGAAACTAACTGGCCTAGGGAAAAGTAACGAATTTTCCTTTAACAGAAGTGGCAAAAGGGGATATGTTGGATGGTAACTCGGTGTAAGAATCAAAAGAGGAGTGCAACAGATGGCTCTACTTAGAGATGCCTTAGAAATTCTCGAAGAAACTAGTCGAACTTTTTACATCCCGATTAGTCGTTTACCTTTGGGGTTGCAAGAAGCTGTCACATCAGCTTACTTATGTATGCGTGCAATTGATCAAATTGAAGATCATCCAGGCATCGATAACCCCACTAAGGCGAAACTGTTGCGAACGATTAGCGTGGAATTGCAGGCTGCTGTTGATGGCTTTGCCAGCGATGACTTCTTCGCGGGATTCAGTTTACACCGGGATCTCTTACCAGAGGTAACAGTCCGGATTAGTGAATGGGCGCTGTTGGCGTCTAAAGATATAGCCCCTCGAATTTGGGATGCTACAGCAGCTATGGCGGATCGCATGGCTTACTGGGCTGAGAACAACTGGACAATCCAGACCGAGTCGGACTTAGACCGTTACACCTTTGGTGTGGCAGGCGCCGTTGGACTACTACTCTCCGATTTGTGGGCTTGGTACGATGGGACGCAGACAAACCGCACCCACGCCGTTGGCTTTGGTCGAGGCTTACAGGCTGTCAACATTCTCCGTAACCACACCGATGATCTGGAGCGTGGTGTGAACTTTTTTCCAGAGGGATGGAGTCAAGAAAGGATGCAAGCCTATGCACGTCGCAATCTTGTACTTGCCGATGCCTACACCAACGCGCTTCCTAAAGAAAGCCCAGCTCTAGACTTTTGCCAAATTCCCTTACTGTTGGCTCACGGTACTCTCAATGCCCTCAGTCACGGGAGAGAAAAACTAACACGTAGTGAAGTGATTGCCCTCATTGAACAGGTGGCTACCCAGGAGC
>DATNPV010000181.1:0-11803 GCA_036703055.1 Waterburya sp. | reverse complement strand
CCACTGGTGGTATGTTTGCATTGTGAGTAACTCCTAAATCAAAAAATCTAAACCCTTGGCACGGCACTCACTGATGTAACGGTCTTCATCGGCGTCACAGGCATCTAGGAAGCGTTGCCAAACTGGGATGATATCGGTTGCCAGAAGTCGCTTAGCGCGTTGCCAGAAAGATGTGTAAGTTGGGAATAATGCCGACATTTCAGAATCCTCCTGAATCTCGATTAATCTTGCTCTTACTGCCAGTAGTCGGACGTAAATCCGTTGGAGCTCATCAAGTTCTCCAGATTGCCAAGCTCGGTTTCTAGGTTGATGCCGTTCACCCAAGCGTTGTCCACAATCTCCGCTGTGGCGCTCTCCAGTTTTCCCAGTGCTGGCTCTATGTGCTGGCGCAAGTCTTCAAAGATTTCACTGTTAGAATCTATGCCTAGTTCGGCTAACACTTGAATTGGGTCAAAGTCAGACTCAGAGCCAATCTCCGACGTTAGTTGACCTACTTTACGGACTAAGGCTTGGCCTTTGATTTGGCGGTAGGTGGCATCTTCAGCCGCTAGCTCTATGGTTGCCAGTTGCGCTCCTGATTTCTGGCCTTTTGCCACGTGTAGCTTGACTTTTACCTGTTGGTCACTAACGGCTAGTTGTTGAGCTTTTTGGTCGGATTCCTTGAGGCTGGAAGACTTGCGTTGAGTGAGCGCTGTAGAGGTTTTCTTCGAGCGTCCACCACGCTTTTTAGGCTGTGGCTCATCCTCTAGGATTGGCGGTTCTGGAGTGGGGATGGAGGGTTCTGTTGCGGCTTCTAATCGGCGGACACTGGACTCAGCTTCTAAATCAATTTTGATGGCCTTGATCGCAGGCTCCCATTCACAGGGAATAGTATCCATCTGATGCACTTCGCCGTTACCCGTTTTGTCTTCCAGGCGTTCCCGCAACTCAGCCTCACCAATTCCCAACACTTCTGCTACTTCGCAGAATTGGAAATTCACTGGAGTGTTGATAGCTTCATCAATTGCGTTCATGGTTGCTTCGGTGCTTTTGGTGGATTTCCGTGCCATTGTTCGATTCTCCTAATTAGTGGTTTATCGGTCGGTCTAAGCTACTTCTGAGATTTCATAAAGCCAGATATCACGGCTTAAGAAGCTACGCTGTATGTCTTTGTTTGCTAGTGTCCTGGCAACTTAGGGGAGATATTCGCACCCTCTCAAGTCATCTCTCAAACTGGTAAGAACATAGGCAACCTTGACGATTACCCAAGCTTGATAAGCCGTGAAGGGGAATGAGTCTAAGTAGTTGCCTTTGTCATCCAGGGGAATCTCACAGCGAAAGTCTTTGATACCTCTGAACAACTTGCGATCTCTCTCCCAGTTATCGAGCGTGTGATAATCAGCACCCATTAATTCTAATAACTTGAGGTAACGTGCTAGCGCTCGACGGCTCCACCGTTGCTTGGGCGGTAGGGTTACCTGTCGGCTAAGTACCCGCGCTACATCGGTACTACTGAAATACTGTGTTGTCACAATTTACAACCTCCTTACTAAATACTCACAACCTTTTCTTTTGGTCTTTTGAGTGAGTGGTGTGTGAGTAGGCTTGCCGTTATAGTAACATTAAATAACGGTAAATAACTCTAAAGTAACGGCACTATAGCAGTAAGAACCCCCAAGTAGCCGAAAATAGGGGTATTACGTAAAAACTATTTGCCGTGGCTACAAAAAAACCTAAGGTCTCGATCTATCTGACCGATGAGCAAAAGGCCGCTCTGGAGGACTGGGCTAGAAGAGAAAAACGTTCTATCAGTAACTTAATCTCTGTTTTGGTAGATGAAGCTCTAAGCCGCCAAAAGCAAAAGGACTCTGCCCAAAAGGCAGAATAAAGATTTCAATGAGCTACTGAGATCACCATGACCACAACCACAAGACCACCCCAAAAGCCAACAGACCAACGGTTTACCCACTCTGGAATGAGTTGGCGTCGATTCAAGTTGCTACAGGAGAGCTTTGCCGACTCACCTGGGGTGCATCTGGCTTACTACAAAGGAGAAGTAGAAATCTTGGCTGTTTCTCAAGACCACGAGACCATTAGCCGCCTTATTGCAATTCTGCTGGCTGAGTACTTTGTAGAAAAAGGCATTGAGTTTACCCCTACTGGCAGCTTTACCCAAGAGAAAGAGGGGGTTGCCTCAGCACAAGCTGACGAGTCTTACTTTATTGGCAAGGTCGGAACAACTCCAGACCTGTCTATTGAAGTGGTCTTTACCAGCGGCACCCTCTCCAAGTTGAATCGCTATCAGGAGCTAGGTGTCCCTGAAGTCTGGTTTTGGGAAGATGGTCTATTAACCCTGCATCATCTGGGGGCAAACGGTTACGAACGAATCTATGCCTCTGTTGTAGTTAAAGACCTTGACATCAACCTACTAACGCGGTGCGTGCTGATGGCTTCCAGGCTTGAGGCCATCAGGGAATTTAGGCGAGGGATCAGGTAACCTCGTGGAAAACTGGAGCTCGATCGCAAAAGTTCATGACCCCACCATAAGGCAGTGTACTGTCGGGTAACCTCCTGTTACCAACTGTTACACCCCCCAACTTTACAATCCTCAATCACAAAACGAAGCAATGGCTATACAGGGAAAGCTGGAAATCACCATCAAAATTAATGAATTTCCGTCCGACGTTCGTGTAGTGGAGAACGGCTGGAAGGAATTCGATCTCGACTGTGATGGTCAACTCGTCAGAGTTAAGGTCAAACCAAAGATGTTTAAAAAACTCGAAGACGCTGGGGCCAACTATCCGATGTGGGTGGCTGCGATCGCTGGGAAGATGGGTGAGGCGATTGAGGGAGGTTTTGTGCTTGACCAGCCCAACATCCAGACCTTTGAGCGAAAGCCCAAAGAACCT
Source organism: Waterburya sp. (assembly GCA_036703055.1). Taxonomy (GTDB): domain Bacteria; phylum Cyanobacteriota; class Cyanobacteriia; order Cyanobacteriales; family Coleofasciculaceae; genus DATNPV01. The sequence goes on along the minus strand of DATNPV010000181.1, from coordinate 8,915 downwards.
AAGCCAGAGGCGACGACTGTGTAGCGCGATGGTCGCAACCCTGATCACCTTGTTAGGCTTTTTGCCGATTAAAGGCGGAAGGCTGATGCGCGATCGTACTGGTTAGGACGCTAGACAATTGGTTTGCGCTCAAACCAGTCGCCAACCTAACTAGGACAATGTCCCATTTACGACACCGGAGCGGATACGCGATCGTACTGGTTTGAACGCAAACCATCCGCGATCACAAAGAGTGATCGCAATTGTTACAGGTATGGAGCAAAATGCAACATACGTGTAACGACAGGGAAGCAAAAGGGGGGAATCTTGAAAAGAAGTATTCACACACTAGAACTTTTCCGGGAAGCAGATTTTTTGGGGGGCACGGCAATCACTAAACTCCCCACCTACTCAGAATCAGCCCTTGAAGCCTGGAACAGAACAGCCGATAAAGGCTTGATTTATAATCCCTCAAACGACACTTTAACTCCGAACTGGAATGATGATGGAATACGAAAAGAGACAGGCTTAGACGCAAGCATCGAAGAGACAAAAATGTACATCAAAGCTTTATCAGAATTACCAAGATTAATTCTGCATGACTGTGGAATAGGCTGCTCAAAAGAAGTGCTTCAGATACTTGATGATGATTATTCAACTCTCTCTAAGTACATGGAATTTCTTTTTTTTAATAACACCGATGCCATAGTGAAAATGAATTCCAGCGCTTTAAAAACTCATACAACACGCGCCGATACTTCAAATGCATTTGAAGGATTAAGCAAAGATATTTGGCGAAGGAAAGAAGATTTTTGTCAATGGGCTAAAGCTTTTTCAATTTCTGAGCTTTGGTTCTGCGGTGAAATAGAGACTTGCTTTGTGGGGTTGCAAAAAATGGAACTATTACCTGGAGGACAGCAGGAAACCAAAGAAGTATCAACAAAAGAAGATAGAAACATGATCGAAATTTTAAAAAAACCTGGAACTTCTAAGCTTATATACCCCAAACATGCCCCCGAAGTTTCCCTAAGTCCTTACCATGCAGTGCTATACACAGCAGATAAACTGGCTCAGCAAAATGTCTTTTATGTCAAGAGTCAACGCAACCCAAGCGCTTATAAAAAATTTCTTCAATGCTTCTTAAAACATTCCAACTATCTCCGCAAAAACAACGACCGAGTACGGGTTAGAGTATCGCCAGATGGTCAGAGGCTGGTAGCTACCAAATAAAATGTTAAGCAATGTAACAGAAAAAGCCTGAAAGGACGCAAAATCGTTCTCTCTTCCGTCCTAAAACGTCTTTTTTCGTCCGATTTTGCAACTCATCCCTTTACCCCCTTTCCGTGAAAAAGATCTTGTTCAACTATAGAGATGTGACTCTAGTCGGGGAAAAATGAACGCACTAAATCTTATAAGAGCTATCGACACCACACCTCCCACACCACGCCCTAAGCTCCAGAAGCTCAAACCCAGGCGCGTGAGGAGAAAAGAGGAGCGCGATCGCCTGCGTTCCGAGAGCGTAAACTCCCAAAGAAAAATCGGTTAGCTTCTGACGAGTTCTCGAAAGCGTTTGTACAGGTTACTGAAAATCTTGCCGCTCTCAATATCCGCTCGAATCCAACCGAGCAACAACATATTCATCTTCAAGACTAATCCATTTGTGGATAAATCCACAGAGCGCAAGTAGGGAACATACACAGAAGCTGACCCCGATACCCCTATCAGCAGGTCAGCCCCTATGCAAAATTCTTTTGTAGATGTAGATATTTTGGCACAAAAGGTGCCGGACATCAAGCCTGATGAGCGATCGCAGCAATTAGAGCAACAGCGATCGCAGCAACTGGATTCAGCCAGCGGAAGTGGGAGAATCTCCCAACACGAGCGATCGCCACAGTATCGCCGATGTCCCCACTGTGCCAGCGAAAATCTTAAAAGCGGAGCTGGGAAAAAAGGGGGAGAGCAGAGCATCCGTTGCACGGATTGCCGCAAATTTCTGGGATATCAGCCAATACCGCAGCTAAAGCGGCTCCGGAGACAACGAAGGCTTACAGATTGCCTGAATTTGCTCGAATCTCACGGAGTATCGAGCGAAACCGCTCAACTTTTTGTTTTGAGCGAAGTTAGCGCGATCGGAGGGGAATCATGAGCGATTATTTCCCTTTTTGCCCTCACCGACCTTGCCCTATTTGCGGAGATACCTCTGGCGATTGTTCGATCAATGAATACGGATACGCCATATTCTGTCGCGGCGCTTGCGAACCAGAAGCTAAAGAGGGAGAGTTGCGAGGCTTCTGGAAATGTTTCCGTTCCAACGAGGAGTATTCCCAATGGGAAGATCAGCGCGTTCAGCTGGAAAATCAGATTAAGCCACGAAAAGTTACTATTACGAACCCAGATTTCTTTAGTCAAGTCATCGAGCGAATCGAGCGAGCAGTCAAGCGCAACATAGAAAAAAACGGGGGTGAGGGCTGATGGCTCGATTCTCCCGTTTCAAAGGTTTTGGAAGTCCCCACGAGTACACACGGAGGAAGCGCTATGGCAAAAGGTTTCTGCAAAAAGACAGCGGCACAGAAAACAGTGGACATGGACTTCATCAGGGAGGAAGCCGCCAGAAGCCTGAGCCGGGAACATGGGACACCGATAGAGGAAGCGAGGAAGGCATTCGCTCACTTCCCCTACATTTACAAAGTCAAGGGGAGCTACGTGGGGAGCATGGAACCAATCTCTCCAGAAACTCTCAAGCTTCGCACTCGGAAGAATGGGTAACAAATAGCGCCATTGGCGCAGACATAACGGAACTCAACTTGGTATCACTCGATAGCTACGCACCCTTTGAGCGACTGTTCTACTCCGACAAAATCAAACGACTCAATACGGGTAGACTTCCGTCATGGGTTCTCAATAAATATTCACATCTTGAGCATGGGGGATGGTGGTGTAGTGGAGTTGACCCCGTAACCGGCTTGGATGACCTTTGGGGATGCTTCAAACCGGATCATCCGAGAATCGACGCCACTAAGGGCAAACACCAGAAGTACGAGCATCCTTATAAGGCACAAGCCACACTGTTTGCCCTCAAGGTCACTGATGCAGTTTGGCAGAAAGTAGCCAGTCGCTACGGTGTCGAAGTGTTGCCAACTGACATTGATCACAGTAGAGGCGATCGCGGGTTTTGGAATTGGGTCATTCGCAACCCTAAGATTCCTGTCACGGTAACTGAAGGGGTAAAAAAGGCAGCTTGTCTTCTATCTCAGGGGTTTGCCGCAATAGGTTTACCTGGAATCTGGGGGGGATACCGCAAAAATGAGGGCAAACCCTCATTGATTCCCCAGTTAAAATGCTTTGCCACTAAGGCCAGACAGATTTATTTTGCCTTCGACCAAGATGAGAAGCGCTCAACCCGACAAAGCAACAGGAAAGCGGTATGGTGTACAGCAAAACTATTAAAAGATTTGGGCTGTGACGTTCGCATCGTGGCGTGGGAACCCCAAATTAAGGGAGTTGATGATCTAATTGTCGCTAAGGGCAGCAAACACTTCACCGCTTGTTATCAAAAGGCGCTGGCCTTCGATGATTGGATGGCTGATGGCCTGCGAGAATTAACTTATAAACCGGCCCTCAGGCTTGACAGCACTACAAAGTACATCGGGGAGTTTGCTCCTCCACCCCACGCCAAGCTGATTTGCTTGAAAGCTCCAAAGGGTTCAGGCAAAACTGAGTGGCTTGTGAAAATCTGCGCCGACGCTCAGCACCGGGGTCAGAAAGTTCTCATTTTGACCCACAGAACACAGCTGGGCCGGGCATTATGCGACAGGTTTGGGATCGATTATGTCGAGGAATTGGGAAAATCAACTACTAAGGGGATTTTTGGTATTGGATTGTGTTTTGACAGCTTACGGGCAAATTCTCAAGCTCGGTTTGACCCCGAAGATTGGTACAACTGTATTGTCATCCTGGATGAGGTTGAGCAAAGTGTCTGGCATTTACTCAATGCCAATACTGAAGTAGGCAAACACCGGGTTCAGGTCTTACGGAATTTCCAGCAACTAATTCAGAATGTCATGGCCTCAGAAGATGGCAAGGTTTACTTGAGTGACGCTGACTTAAGCGATGTGACGATTGATTATATTAGGTCGCTCATCTCGTTCCCGGTTGAACCTTGGATTGCACTTAAGGAAGGCAACCCAACGCCGTGGGATGTTACTGCTTGGGGAGATTGCCAAGAGATGTTAGGCGTCTTGGTAAGTCGTATTCCCAGAGGAGAGAAGCCACTCATTTTTGTTGATGGGCAAAAGACAAGATCCAAATGGGGCACGCAGAATCTAGAGGCTTATCTATCCAAGGAATTCCCAGACCTAAAGATTCTGAGAGTAGATGCTGATTCCGTTTCGACGCCCGGTCATCCCGCCTATGACTGCATTGATCAACTTGATGAAATTCTCAAAGACTTTGATGCCTGCGTTGCCAGCCCAACAATCGAGACGGGGGTATCCATCGATCTCAAAGGTCACTTCACCAGTGTTTGGGATTTTGCTCAAGGGGTCATTCCAGTGCCTTCTGTCTTGCAGCGGATGGCACGACTAAGGGAACCCGTACCCCGTCACGTTTGGGCGAAAGGGTACGGATTGGGAAGGATTGGCAATGGGTCAACCAGTCCGAAGCGGTTGATAGCCGGTCAGCACACAAAATTTCAAGCTCACATCAAACAGTTGGCAGAAGCCGATTTTACTTTTGATTTTGAGTCCGCAGGCAATTTTCAGCCTCAATCACTCAAGACTTGGGCAAAGATGGCGGCTCGAATCAACCTTGGAATGGTTCGTTATCAATATGAAATCATCCGAGCGTTGGTGGCAGAAGGTCACAACATCTCTACGGGTGATTACCTCGCACAGATGTCACAAGATGAACAAATGAAGGGCACTGACGAAATCAAGGAGGAACTAGCTGCGGTACGGGATAAAAATTATCAGCAGCAGTGCTATGAGATCAGCCAATTCCCCACCCCTGATACCAATCGACTCAAAACTTTGAAGGAGAAGAAGGCAAAATCCCTTCCTGAACGATTGGAACAGCGCAAAGGAGAACTGGCTGAGCGGTATGATGAGTCAGTGATTAGCTCGGAGTTAGTCGAACTGGATGACCAGGGCGAATACTCGAAAGCCCAGCTTCATTACTACCTCACCTCAGGGGAAGAGTTTTTGGGCGAGCGCGAAAAGACCCGGATGGAGAGATTGCTTGAAGCCGGAGAGAATGAGCTGTTTTGCCCGGATGTGAACAGAAGCATGATCGGCGGCAAGCTCGCTTACCTGAAAGCACTGGGGATACTTCAGTTATTGGCGCAAGACGTTGAGTGGTCGAATGATTCACAAGTGCTCATTGACCTAGCCATCAAGACAAAGCAGTTTAGAGAATCTATTAAGGATGTTCTGGGTCTTTCCTTCAACTTTGAGAGGATAGGCAAGGATGGAGAGCCACTTCCCCCAAGCCCTATCTCTATTGCTCAGAAGTTCTTGAGAGATTGTTTAGGACTGAAATTTTCCAGCCCTGTCAAAAGGGGGGGTAAAGGGTGCCAGCAACGCTTCTATCAGCCTGTAGAGGTTCCTGAACTCAGGCAGAAGATTCTTGAGGTGTGGCGGCAACGGGACGAACACAGTAGAGCAGCCAAGTTAGCCGAACAGGCAGAGGCAAACTTCACCACTCAAGCCTTGACTATTTCTGATCACGGGGGTTTTGTATCAACGCCTGATACGGTATCCACGACGGGTAATAATAATATATATGTTTCTGCTGCCTACCAAGATGCTGCCTACCAAGATGAGACAGTAGGCGAGGTGAGTCTTGTTGAGCAGATTGGACAGGCGTTGCCTTGGTGCGATCGCGTCGAGACGTTGGCAGAGTGTGTTCAGGATTATGGGCGGGAAGCGGTTGAACTTGCGATCGCGCTTCAAGATGACCAACCACGACGGCAACAGCTAACGGGGTGGTTACAGCAACTGGCACAGTCAGAATCGACCGCGGGACAAGAACTGGCACAAGCTGAGTCAATCCAGGGTGAGTTGTTACGCGATCGCTTACGTTCATCCTTCAACATTCCTGCTTTCAGGGCTGCTATTGAGGATGTTCCAGCAGAAAAACTCAAGTCAGCAATTGAAAACCTACCTGGACCCGATCGTGATAGCGAAGCGCTGCTGCGAAGCGCAGATCGCGTTTCCCACTACTGGCGTTATTTGCGGAGTCGAGGCGAGTGTGGTGTAGAGGCAGGCTGGAAACAGACCACCAAACTTTACGGTCAGCTGCTCCTTCAAGGGTTCGAGTATGGCGTTGAGACAATCAAGGACCTGCTTACGCCCTGGACACCTGAGGAAAGACGGGGCGCGATTACTCCATTTCCCGTCACTCTCTCCCTCCTTCTTCTGTGATGTATTCCCCACCGGTGAAATCATTGCCAGTGACGCGATCGCCCCTCTTACCTGCTCTGGCTTAACTTCTAGATACTTCTGTAACTGGCTTAAGTTCCTGTGCCCTGATACTTCCTGGACAATTCTTAACGGGATACCTGCATCCGACATCTGAGTTAGTGCTGTCCGTCTTAGGCTATGAGTTGATGCACCATAGATCCCGACTCTCATGCAAGCCTTCTTGAAAACTCTGGCAGCAGAATCAACATTAATATGCTTTTGACAGTCAAGCCCTGGAAACAGGTAGATGGTATTGCTAGGCGGCTGGTAGCTGGTGAGAAGCGATCGCAGATCTTCAAACACAGGGATAATTCGTGTCGCGAGCTTCCCTTTCGTATTACCTTTACGGATGATTAATTCGGGCCTGACTTGACCATTAGGAACGTAGACATCAGATATTTGCAGAGTAACTGCCTCATTAATCCGGCACGCACTGAATAGGCATATTGCGAATAAGGCACGATCACGATCAGTCTGCAAGCCCTGACTGAAGAGTAGCTGTATTTCAGACTGAGTGAGAATTTTTGCTTTTCCGTGTCGGTCGATTTTCATGTGCGCCAACAATCCCCTTGGATCGATACTCTCATGCAACTGGCGCACTATCTTTCTGGCGATCACCGGCAAGGTGGCACATTAGCCAACCACTACTGCTCTAGTTCATCCAATGCCTGCTCTAGCAGCAATCGCACTATCTCTGTTTTGGCTCTGCCAGTTCTGAAGGCCAGATCAGTCAACCTCTGATGCATGGACAAGGGCAAATCTACACAGAATCTCTTTGTCCCCTCCACTGGAGCCTGTTGCAGTTGTGCCAACAGAGAAGTTTTTTTCTGCGGAATCTGTGGAGGTGCTGTGGCAGGCTCTTCGGTGATAACCGCCGAGGATAAAGATTCATCTGTGGTTTGTAACTCAGACTTTTTGGATTCAGAAGGCTCTGGAGGTTTTGGCTCCACTGGTCTTGTTTTGTCTCCGAAAATGAAGTCTTTGGCCGCTACATCGAGTGATTGGCGTTTAGGCTTAGAGTTGTGTCTTTTCGTCATTTCGCAAGCTCCAAAACCTCTTTAAACAAACTCTGATATTCTTTGGCTGAAGATTCACCATCTTTCATCTCCCAGATTGTCGCTCTTTGTCCAAAAGCGTCGGCAATCGCCTGCTTTTGATGAACTACTGTTTTTAGTAAGCTGATATCAGGGATTTGACTCAGAATTGACATAGATTCATTCTTGAGGCGAGTTCCCTTGATCGCTCTGGACAAGAACACCGCTGCTATAGGGTTTCCATTTCTAAGGGTTTTCGCCTGCCTAACTAGACGAAAAGCATCATTGGTTGAGTGGAGGTCTAAACCGGTCGGTTGCATGGGAATCACAGCAAGATCACAGCAAAATAGAATCGCTCTCGCTGTCTCAGCTAGTTGCGGCGGTGAATCAATCACGACGAACTCTGTAGATTTGGCTAGCTCTGGGACTTGTTCTAGTAACTCGTTTACATCACCGATTGCTCTGACAGATGACTTTTCAATGCCTTGGAGCCAAACATAAGCGGATTGTTGAGGATCAGCATCAATCAAAATAACCTGCTTGCGCTTCCTGGTTTTTAGCCAGTGAGCTAGATGCACTGCTGTGCATGTTTTTCCCGTGCCGCCTTTCTGATTACAAACAGCGATTATTGGCATACGTTGATATTGTTATCACTTGAGCAAATTATTGAGTAAGTCATTGAGCAAATGCTCACTCAAGTATACAAGAGGGTGAGTTTTGAGTGCTGGTTTTCCATGAGCTGCTCGTGCGTTGGCCCGATGCGAATGAGCTTGGATTTGGATGAGGATTGAGGTACGGGTGAAGGATTTTGCCACTCAAGCAGAAGCGCAGCGGGTTTTTAAGGCTTACCCTGGCGACCCCTTTAAACTTGACCGCGATAAGGATGGGATTGCTTGTGAAAAGAACGGGTAGCTGGAAGTAACCAGAACGGAAACTCAAACAGTGTGCCAATCTAAAAACGAACACCAAGCCCTGACACTGAGAATAAAAACCTTTTGGACTCCAAATTATGCAGAAGATACTTGTTTTACTCCTGGGTTCGTTGGCAGTAATGCTGTTGGTAAAAGGAATTGGGCTTGGTGTGTCGTTTTCTGTAGCAGCTTCTACTGCCTCACAGCAAACCCATCATAAATTTGATCGATATGGACTTAAGTGATATTGACTGAAGTTTTTTGGACTAGCATTTGAGAAAAAGGAGAGCAGTGGAAAATACTAACGTATTAGATTTTGTTGTTGGTGGACTGGCGAGCGCTATCTTGTTCGGTGGCCTATTCATGCTGTTTAGCGGAATATCAGCCTTTGGTGATATAGCGTTTCTCAAATAGGTGAGATACAGTAGCAGGAGTGAGCAAACCAATTACGAATGTCTTTAAGGGAGACTTGACTAAAAGCCTCACTAATCGCTAAATCTAGAGCCTTATAGGTTCTTGCACCTAGGGAACGA
>DATNPV010000129.1:0-21848 GCA_036703055.1 Waterburya sp. | reverse complement strand
GTAAGTTGTGCGGATGATTAAAACGACCTCAGTACTGGCTGCCCGATTTGCGGTGATGCACTGCCGTCATCCCCGTAGACTGTATCACCTTACCATTGTCAACAACAGCATAGACTAACCAATGGTCGCCGCAATCCATTCGATTCTTGACCGTGCATTCCAGATAGGCTAGGGCGTCATTGATAATGGGGCAACCGTTTTCAGCGTCCTGCGTATCTAAACTTGCAAAACGGTCTTCTCCTGGTGCAAACGGCTTAAGGAAGTGCCGCCTTACGTTCATCCCCTCTTTCAAAATATTCAAGACAAATTTATCTCCCGTATGATTGAGAGACTCTACTGCCCGTTCCTTAGCTACAGCAACACTTAAGCCAGGGGGATTAAAACTCGCTTGCGTGACCCAAGAGGCAAGCATAGCACTAGTGACTCCGTCGCGCTTGGCCGCTAACACGCACAAAGAACCGACAACTCGCCCCACGGCTTGGGCGGTACGATCAATTTGGGAGTTACTGACGGCTTGTGAAGGGGTGCGGAGTTTCTTGGACTTCTTCAACGCCTGAGCAAAATCCGTGCCGGCTTCTTTGCACTTTTGTAGGACGGCATCATCGGGTTTAAACTTGACCCGAATCGTGTCAAAACCGAGGCGATATCCCGCATCTTGGAGTTTGCTTTCAATCTCATCAACCGCTTCCCCACTCCAGCCAAAGGAACCAAAAGCACCCGCTAACTTGGTTTTGGCAGCACTGGAGAGGACAGTTCCCAAGGCGGTTTGCACTTGCGTCGGCATGTGTCCCCCTAGAGTAGGAGAACCGATGATAAAGCCATCGCATTTTTGCACGGCGGCTTCAATTTCCGCCGGAGTGGCGAATTCGCAGTTAATGGTTTCCACACCGACGCCTGCTTTGGTGATGCCTTTTGCGATCGCTTGCGCCAATGTTGCCGTATTCCCGTAAGCTGAAGCATAAATTAGCGATACTGTCAAGTCCTGCTCTTTCTGCTGTTGGCTCCAGATTCGATAGTCGTGGGTGAGTCGGCTGAGGCTGTAGCGGACAACTGGCCCGTGACTGGGTGCATACATCTTAGCTGAGAAAGCTGCCAATTTATCAAGGGCTACTTCCACCTGTCGGGATTGAGATGCGTGAAGGCAATCATAGTAGAAGCGCCGGTCTTCGTCTAAGCGCTTCCAATTTTCATCAAGAACTTCATCGCCGCAGACATGGCAACCAAAGAGCTTATCGGTGAATAAGATACGAGATTCAGGGTCATACGTGCAAAGCCCATCAGGCCAGCGTGGAGTGGGAATGGAGATAAATTGGAGTTGATGACCTCGACCTAAGTCTAAGGTGTCTTCCGCCCTTGGTATCCAAATCTTTAACTGTTCCTGATACTCTCTTAAGGCACTTTGCAGGGCGATCGCACCCGGTTTAGAGCAAACAAACGTGACTTGTGGCGCTAATTCTAGCAACGCTTTGAGCGTCACCATCCGGTTGGGGTTGATGTGACCCAAAATTACATAATCCAACTGCTGCAAATCGATGGACTGCTGCAATTGATGCAGGAAAATCTCCGTAAACGATTCACCTGGGGGGTCGATAAGCGCAGTTTTATCGGCTTGAATCAGATAGGAATTGGCAGTAGTGCCGCGTTGCAAAGAGTATTCGACTTCAAATTTGAGTCTGTCCCAAGTGCGCGATCGCAAAATGGTAGTATCGGCAACACCAATTGAGGCGACTTGAACATCGCGTGGTTGAATATCTAGCATGGCTTTAATCCTCTAGTTGATAGTTTGTAACTCGTTAAATGATGGAGTTCGAGTACATTCTCCAACCCCTGAACTTCACCGCTTCAGTCTTGATGTGCCGAACCATTCGTCCTGTTTACAACAGACGTAACGGGTTGAGAATTTAGATTAGTTGCCGTTTCAATTGCGTTAGATGAGTTATTTGTTGTCAGAAGCTTATTTCTCATCAACAAGCGCTTTTCAGGGTCAATCCCACTAAAGGTAGGTGGAAGCCAAACTCGAACAACTAGCAGTGCAGCCATAACCATCAAGAAGGCACAGGCCGCTAAAATTTGAATCCAGGAAGTTTCTAGAACTCCCCGCACAATCACTTCTCGCAAAACGGAGACAATCGATACTTCTACGGCTACTCCTATCGAAACTCGCTGCTCTTGTAGGTAAATAATGAGTAGTCGGAATAGCTCAACTAAGATCAACAAAAACAGGATATCTGAAGTGACACCTGGGAAATCAAGCGGAGGCAGCAGCTCGAAAAACATCTCTCGTAGCTGGATTGCCATCAAGGCGAATAGAGCGATACACAGGGAAATTACAAATAAGTCTTGAACAGTTTCGAGAACGCGGACGATGTGATTCCGCTTCAACCATTCGTAGCTGATAGTTGACGGGTTCGTCAAAGGTTTCTGCATGAAGGATTCCTCTCACCTGTGTCACTGGAATCCAGCTTACATTCCATTCACTTATAATTCATCAATTTTATCATTTAGTTTTTTAATGGTTTTTATCAGTGTTACTGCCAGAGTTCCAACCTGTCCGTCCAGAGCAGCCTTTAAGATAGTTCTTGACTCCTACTCGTCTTAGCGTTCTAACAATAGTTGACTCATTCTTTAGCGTGGAACCAACTAATACTCTACCAGCGTCTATTTTTCCATCAGTCATTCAAGAAAGCCAGCGATCGCTAGAAACTTACTCATTTGTTAGTGGCAAAGATTGGGCTGGATAGTTTGCTATTGGAATTTTGCGATGAAACCCTTACCCACAAATTCTTCTACTGCCCAATCTCAGAAAATTTGGACGGCCTTGATTTTGACCGGCATTGTGTCTGCTGGTGGCGGATTATCACTAATAAAAAGTAGCGTAGCTGCCGATAAGCTCCCTTTACCAGAAGTTGCAAAGGAATCAATCAAACAGAAGGCGACAACTAACCGCTTACCTCGTCCAGTTGCTGATGCTGTTTTGCGGAGTGCTTCTGAAGCATCCAACTTACCTAAAAAGGCGCTGAATATTGTTAGCTTTAAACACACCCAATGGGCGAATGGGTGCGAAAAACCGACTTTTCCTAATCCTTGTGATCCAGTTTTGGTGCGAGGATGGGAAGTAATGGTGGGTGCTGGAGATATTCGCTGGGTTTTTGTAGCTGATGAGAAGGGTTCTCTAGTTAAGCTATCTCAAAAAGCGACTCAACAAACCTTACCTAAATCTATTGTTAGTGCGATTTTTCGGGATGCTTCTGAGTGGTCTGGATTACCAACTAAGTCGTTACGCATCGTTCAAGGTGAAAGGCGAAGTTGGGGGAATAGTTGCATCTTTGCTTTTGGTTCGATTTGCCAACTCATTCTCAGCCCTATATCTGGCTGGGAAGTGACGGTAGACAGCGGAAGGCAGCAGTGGGTTTATCACATTGATGATAAAGCTACTTCAGTATTACTGGATCGGAGAGCAGCTTTAGAGCCAAAGGCAGCTGAGGTGATTAAAAAAGATGCTGCCAAGTTTTTAGGATCGTCCAATCTCCGCATTATTGCAGTTGAACGTCAGCAAGATTGGAATGGTATCTGTGAAGGTGTTCCTAATTGTACTCGTCCGATTTCTCCGGGTTGGCAAGCGACTGTTTCTAATGGGCGAGACAGCTACGTTTACCGGGTGAAAGAAGATGGTTCGGAGTTTTTTATTAAAGGTCAGAATGGTAATAACCAGACACTGAAACCTGTTCCAATTCCTGCGAGTGAGTTGCCACCGCCTTTGGATCGAAATGTGGTTTTTCGGGAAATTTCTAGTGGCGGGATTACTGGCAGAACCTTTGAAACCGTTTTACTCAACGATGGGCTATTGATTCGTAGCATTGTGGGCGATGCTAATGATTCTGGACGTAGCGTTCGCCAGGTTTCCCGCCAACAGCTACGACAGTTTCAGCAATTATTAGAACGGCAGCGATTTGCACGATTTACAAATTTGAATTACGCCTCAAAAACAGCCTGCTGTGATATTTCTACCCACACGCTCACCAGCCGCGATGGTACGGTTCAGTACAACATAGTCCCTCTCGATGCTTTACCTGCAAATTTACGAGCAGTTGTTGAAGCTTGGAATCAGATTCAGGGTAGTGCACGAGAGATAGGCAGGTAGGGTTTAAGGGAGGAGTGATCGACATCTACCAACGGATTGTGACCACTCCCACTGGGCACTGGCGGACTTTCAAGAGAGACGCCAAGCGGGACGCTCACAATCAAGGAATGAAAATTCTTATCCAATCTGCCATCTGCCATCTGCCATCTGCCTTATTTTCAAGTTAGATGTCAGTTGAGTTAATTGAGGTGCAACTGCAATTTCTCTGCTAGCAGCCGAACATTTGGGTCTTTGAGAATACCAAGATGGTCGCCCGGAACATCGTAGATTTGCAAACCTCCAGCAGCCACTGATTTCCATCCTAAGTCGCGATCGCACTCGCCCTCAAATGCATCCCGTTCCAGTGCGTAGAACAGCGCCATCTTCCCGGAATAGGGTTGGGGAAAATACGATCGGCTGATGCGTTTGCGAAACTGGTCACGAATATCCAGTGAACCATTTTCAGTATCAGTTTGAAGAATATCCTCGATCAGCTGAGAGTCCTTGTTTGTTAAAGTCAAGAACTTCTGCTTTAAGGAGTTGATGAGTGGCTGTGCCTTCTGCCAAAGATAGGGCAGTCCGCGTTTTAACAGCAATTGCCCGTGTAATTTCAACCGTTGAACGAGTGGCATACGAGCAACGCTATTGGGAGCCTTGGAATCAAACAATGCCACTAAAGCCACCTCTTCCCCTGCTGCTTGCAACTGTTGAGCCATTTCAAAGGCAACGACGCCCCCAAAGGATTCACCAGCTAAATAGTAAGGGCCGTGAGGTTGAAGTGTGCGAATGGCTTGGAGATATCGAGCGGCAATCGTCTGGACGCTGGAAAAGATGGAATTGCGCTGGTCAACCTTACCCGTTTTGATGAGTTCGACTTCCTCCTGTAGGTAAACACCGTAGACTGGTTGATTGGAGTCTAATTGATTAACCAAATCCTGGTACAGCAGGATGCCATAGATGCAGAACAGAGGAGGTTTAGTACCACTGCTACGCAGCGGTATCAAATCACCCACCATTGTCTGTTCCTCCAGAGTGGAAAGCACTTTGGCTAAGTCTTCAACAGTGGGGGATTGCAGCAGAGTTGTGATAGGAAGATTTTTGCCGCATTGCTTCTCAACCTCTGTTAGCATCTGCACCGCCAGCAGCGAGTTACCTCCCAATTCAAAGAAATTGTTCTGGATGCCGATGGGCTGAATGCCCAGAACTTCTTCCCAGATTTGGCTCAGTTGCCGCTCCAATTCATTGCGAGGTGGAACGAACGCGTTGAAACCAACCAAGTTCTCAGAAGTCGGCATCGGTAACGCCCGACGGTCAACCTTTTGATTGGGGTTGAGGGGCATAGTCTCTAGTACTACAAAGGCAGCAGGTACCATGTAGTCGGGTAATTTGGCTTGGAGAAAGTTGCGGATACTTGCGATCGCGGGATTCTGTTCTCGATCCAATACAATGTAGGCAACTAGACCTTGTTCGCCACTGGCAAGTTCGCGAGCCATGACGACACCTTCACGCACGCCTGGTGCTTGACGCAATGTTCCTTCAATATCGCCCAGTTCAATGCGAATTCCGCGCAACTTAATCTGGAAATCAGCACGACCTAGAAATTCAATGTTGCCATCCGCTCCCAAACGCCCTAAATCGCCGGTCCGATAGAACCGCTGTCCATCAATCGCGATAAACTTCTCCTGGGTTAGGTCATCGCGATGGAGATAGCCTTTCGTTACTCCTGCGCCGCCGACGTAAATCTCACCGGGAACACCGATTGGGACTAGGTTTTGATGCGAGTCATACAACCGGATACGAACATTATTAAAGGGTTTACCGACTCGACTCTTAGTGATGATTTGGTCTCTGGGAACGGGGTAATTGGCACACAAGGAGGAGACTTCGCTACAACCATAGAGAACGCAGACATTGGCATTGGCAAACACGCTCTTTAGGGATTCTAGTAGGTCGGGAGGAACGATATCGCCTCCGGTAAATACGTGTTTGACGCCCTGGAATTTGTGTAGATCTAATCCATTGTCTTTGATGTATGCCACTAGTCGCTGCATCAAACTCGGAACGGTGTGAATCATTGTCAGCTGTTCCAAGGTTTGAACCATTTGAGGGAAATCTAAAACATGTTCTCGTTCGAGCAGGACTAGAGTGGCACCCGCAGCTAGAGGCGATAGGAGCTCAAATAGGGAAATACTAAAGGTAGAACGAGCGATGGATGGCATCACATCGTGACGGTTGAAGCCAAATTGCTCTTGAGTTGCAAGGATGTAGTTAATTAAGTTTCTGTGAGTTGCCATTACCCCCTTCGGCTTGCCAGTGGTGCCGGAGGTGTAAATAATGTAAGCCGTTTGGTCGAGGTCAATCTCCGTTTCGGGATTGTGGGTGGGAAATGGGTCAATTGTCTCCCAGTCCCGGTCAATGCAGAGGCTGTGTTGTGCGATCTGCTGAAAGCAGCAGCGCTGTGCGCTAAGAGCGCCCCGCTTCGCTAACGCTATCGCGGGTAAGTTGGGTAGAAGATGCGCTTGTGTGAGTAAAACGTTTGCCTGCGTATCTTCCAAAATTGTTCTCAATCGCTCCTCTGGGAATGTGGGGTCGAGGGGAACGTATACGCCGCCTGCTTTGAGAATACCCAGCAAACTGACTGCAATCTCTAGCGAGGGTTGAACGCAGACTGCAACTCGATCTTCTGCTGTGACTCCGACACTTTTTAGATAATGAGCGAGTTGGTTGGCGCGTTGATTCAGTTGTGCATAGGTCAGTTGTTGTTCTTTACATTTGAGAGCGATCGCATCGGGATACTGTGCTGCGTGTGCTTCAATGTGTTGATAAATGGGGATTTGTGGATAGTTCGCTGCTGCGCTGTTCCACTCCACCAACATTTGATGCTGTTCGGCTTCGGTTAGTAGGGGGAATTGTGCGATCGCACGATCCAAATCATCAGCAATCGCTTCCAACACCACTTGAAAATGACCCGATAAACGTGCGATTGTGGTAGGTTCAAACAGGTTGGCATTGTATTCAAAGATTCCTGAAATACCCTGCTCTTGTTGAAGAATCACCAAATGCAAATCCAAGTTGTCAACCTGATTTTTGGGCTTAAACTCTTCCATCCATTGTTTTTCATCTTCAATACCCGAAGAGTTGTCAAGCATTGTCACGAGAATCGAGCCTTTTGAAGGCTGGTTCAATTGCTCTTTTCTTGGCGTTCGCTCTGACAATAGTACTTCAAAGCTCTCATTGACCAATGCTCGAAAATTTAATTCACCGGATATCTGGGTAGCCAGTTCGGTTATAGAGTTTCTATCAATGCTACGACGGGGAATTATTAGTCCTAACTGAATTGTTTCCTGTAGAGTATAGCGATAAAGTAAAGTTTGAAAGGCAGCAATAAGTAGAGAGCGAATATCGACATTTTCTAGTTGAGTTCGTGCATCGAGAGATTCAACTAGGCGAGCCGACAAAGAGAAAACATGATAGTCAGATTTGTAAGTTGTGGCAGGCGTTTTAGGAAAATCGCTGGGTAATTGCAGAACAGATTGTCTTTCCTCAACAGGTCGCTTCCGCTCCATCTCTTCGGCAGAAATTGCCCCCAAGCTCTGAATACGTTTCGTTTCTCCTGTTGGCATTGACAGGTCAGTTGGTTCTAACATTGTTTCAGGAGTCACCCTTAAATTGCTAGTCATGTTTCAATTTCAGTGCAGAAGGTGTACAAGCTGGAAGCAACTATAAGGAATTAGTGGGATGTTCTTTGCTGTTCTATGTTTCCCACTGTTAATCCTTATTCAAATTCAGGCGTATTGGATCTTTTGCTTTCCACAGAAAGACAAGTGTCTTTTTAGATCCCTGCTCGATTAAGTTGACAGTGTTCTGCTAGCTCCTACCATCTTTCCCTACCTTGACAAAGCCACCCAATCAGCTCGAGCAGCTTGAAACTTGTGAATTAATCTTTCGCGATCGTTGTGCTTCGCTAATTGAGCTAGCCGATTGAACGTATCTGCAAGTTTAACAATCGCATCCCGACGTTCTTGCGTAATCAGCATGATATCCGCTACTAATTCGGCAGATTGAGAAAACAATCGGTTCGTCATGTCAATTAATTCACGGTAGCTAGGGCTGGATAACTCTAAGCTCTGTTGCACATCAATGCCTTCTTCAGTCAGAAAAACACCAAGCGTTAACGTTACAAAATGTCGAAGGGATTGAATCGTAACCATCATTTTATCATGTTCTTCAGGAGTGCAAATCATTAATTTTCCGCCTTCCTGCTTAATAAGGTCTAATAGCCATTGAAATGCTTCATCTGTGCGACCCGGACAGGCTACTATATTTTGAGACTGGAAAGAACAAACCCCAGGTCCGAACATAGGATGCAGTCCCATAACCGGCCCGCTATGGCAAGCAAGCATCGTTTGCACTATTGATGCTTTAATACTCGTGATATCAGCTAGGGCAGTTGTTGGCGAAAGGTATTGAGCGATATCATGAATAACTTTTTGCGTATGTTCGATAGGAACACAAATTAAAGCGAGGTCTGCACCATCAAGTAGCTGTTTGGCTTGGCTCCAATTATCTTTTTCGAGAATGTTAACAAGGTGTCCAGCAGCGGAGAATTGTTGCACGAAGAATCGTCCCATAACACCCCGCCCGCCAACAATAGTTACCCGTTGCGATGAATTGTTTGCTAGTCTTGGGGACTGATTGCTGGCGCTAGCTATATAATCAGTAGTTACAGTTTGCCGTGCCTGTTCAGGAACTCTTGTGTGACGCAGGGATTGCGTCGTGCTAACCATCCGATCTTGATTGATGAATTGAAGGATTTCTTGCATCGTTGATGGGTGGGATAGTTCTTGCATGATGAAGTTTATAGAGACCAACAAGCGCTAACTAAGATAGACTTTTTACAAAAGCCAGATTTTGGCTATGTAGCTCTAATACTTATCGTCGATAGCCTTGCAATTTATGCAAAAAGTCTCATCTTCCTGATTGTAGGTAGTCACCCATGAATAAAGAGAATGAAGGAGATGCTGCACCCTGTATTTGAAGCTAATACTCTAGGCTTCCTATCGAGTATCCAATGAAATGCCCAAGCAGGCGAACGTTCTTCGAGGAAGCGCTGAAATGTTTTATGATCAGATTCTTTGCTTCAAGAAGTAGGTTAGTTTTTCAAGGTTTGCGTCGGCTTAAAAAAGTTACCAAAAGCTCCCATCAGGTCCAATCCAGTTATGAGTAAGCCAATCATCCCGACTCCAATCAAAACGGGAAATAGCTTTTCTAAATGGAAGATTTGAAAGGTATGAATCCTCACCATAAGGTTGCCAAGCGCCTTTCGATGGAACCATTCATCGGCGATAGTATACCCCATTCCCGACAAAATAGTTATCAGAAGGGGCAAAGCTAAGATGATACCAAGCCAGCGATGATATTTACGAAACAGACGACTCATGGCTACTGCTTCTTGCTATTAATAAGATGTACCCATTGCAACCAAATCTCTATGCAGTCTTGGTTCAAATACGCATCAGATTTACTGGCTAGCGTGACAAAAACTATACAGCAGGTGATAGTTCTTTATCTGCTTGGCTCTCTACGTTAAAATTAGCGGCAACTCGCGGTTCACTTGCAGGAATTTGCCACCCAGAAGGCATTTCCGAGAAGTCAGTAAATCTTGTTTTGGTTCCCTGAGCCATTGCTTCTTCGATCTGCCGATAAAAGCCTTTTCCAGCTTTCTGAGAGAAAGTAACTTCAAGTTCTTCCTGGATACTTCTAGGACGCTGCACGTATTCTGCAAACTGGTTTTCTGCCGGGCTCAGTTGAGAATATCCTCGGCAAAATACTTGCTTGAGCATACCATAGGCATCTCTTTTAGAAATTGGCTCTCCTAGCACGTTGAAGCCATATTTCTCCAGTCGATCTATGAACTGTTCTAAATTTGTCGTGTCGTAGGCAACGTGTTGAACGCTATGATCACCATGCATCTCGGCAAAAAGAGTGACTTGAGATTTTTCGTTGCGATCGATGCCTTCAACTAATGCGATGCCAAAATCGCCATAATCAATACACCAGAGTTTCATGCTACTGTTCGGATTATTGGGATCGACATCATCAATTCGTTTAATCAGTTTCCCACCTTCAACTTCAATGTGAAACCATGCCCACTTTTCAATCATTCCCTTGGCGCAAGCGTAGGTGACGTGATCGACTTTAACTAACCAACTCATGTTCTTTTCCTCTCGTGATGTAAAGGGCTTGGCATTCAAATTTCAGCAACCAAAGCTTTATGAAAAGCTTCAGCGCTTGACTGGTGCTAAGTAGATTTCGTTGGGCTTAGATGACTACTGAAATTAAGTAATAGGTAATCCCTAAGCCAATTGAGCAAAAAGCTTTAGTGAGTCTCGGAAAGTCGGAGGCTACAATCTCACCTCTGATTTCCTAATCTATCCCTTAGGATGGAGTTTCAGCTCAGTTGACAAATGTTAGACTTTTTTCGGATTCAGATATATGACTCATGGAACTAATCTTGCCATTCTTCCTTCATCATGGCTAGTAGCTCCTATTAATCTTTATCGAAAGAACACAAAAATTAGATATTTAACTCAAGTTGTCAGTCACAGCTATTGGTATCTTTTGATACAAGACAGCCCTAAAAAGGTATTTTGAGCTACAGTTTTTTCCAGGGGGGAAGTGAGCTTGAGGTTTTTTTTGATAAAGTTCTGATAAATTGCTAGTTAAGCGACCTGGAGGAACTCATTTCACAGCAACTTCATAAAAGGGCGTTCCATAACTGTCAGGACTTACGCAATATCCGTCGATTAGCCCTCCTAACCCCCCAGATTTAGGGGCTGGGGGGCTTATGCGTAAGTCCTAATTAATAATGATTCCCCACCTTACGATGGTGTACCGCCGTCAGAGCATCAGGTTTGGAGACGCGACCAACATTCACAGTGCAATAAATCGTCCAATGATCACCACACTCCATCCGGCTTTTTACCTCGCACTCCATATAAGCAAGCGCGTCTGCCAAAATAGGAGAACCATTCGTCGCTTCATAGGTCTTCACACCTGCGAAGCGGTCAGTACCCGGAGGGAAGCGCTTGAGGAAGTGCTTCATCAGTCCTTGGTAATTGCCTTCTTCGAGGACATTGAGGACGAAGCGATCGCCGACATGTAACAATGACTCAATAGCCCGGTCTTTCGCTACAGCAACGCTGATACCCAAAGGCTTGAAGCTCGCTTGCGCCACCCAAGAGGCAAACATGGCACTACTAACATTGCCCTTTTTGGTCGTGAGGATGTACAGCCCACTGCTAAGCCTCCCCAAGGCTTTTTCTAAGTCGGAATCTAAGGCTTTAATTTGCTTGATGGTGCGATCGCGAGTCAACCACTGCCCCAAATCCGCCCCTGCTTCTTCACATAAATGATACGTTTCTGCTGTTGGAGTCTCTTTAATCAAAATGGGTGGAAAAGCACAGTTCAAACCTAAATCGCGGAATTTGTTGACCAGCAAATAGGCAGATTCGCTATCCTCCGCACCAGACTCGAATACACCAAAGGATTGCTTGGTATTTGTCGCCGCCAAAATGGTGCCAATCGCCGTTTTAGCTACAGCAGCAGCGTCTCCGGCAGTTGGTGGAGTAGCAATGACTAAACCCGAAGCAATGGTGACCAATTCTCTCACCTCTTGAGGGTCAGCCGATCGCAAATCCATCATTTCCACCGCCACACCCGCTTTCGTGATGCCGTGAGCGATCGCTTGAGAAAGACGGTCGCTAAACCCGTAATCAGACAGGTAAAATACAGCAACGGTTGTTTCTGCTTTCGCTTGCTCCTGACTCCACTGACGGTAGCGACCCACCAGTTCGGTTACATTGTAATGAAGTAAAGGCCCGTGACCGGTAGCAATGGTTCCAATCTCCGGCAACTCTTTCATTCGCTTCAATGCCGAGAGTACCGAGCGAGCATTTGGCCCCATCAAGCAGTCATAGTAATATTTGAAATCCTCTTCAATCAGGTCTAAATCTTCATCAAAGGTGTGGTCGTCGCAATAATGCATTCCAAAGGCATCGCAGGTGTAGAGAATCTGCGTTTTGGCATCATAGGTGAAGATGGTATCAGGCCAGTGCAGATTGGGCGCGATGACAAATTCCAAAACCTGTCCGTTACCTAAATCTATGCGATCGCCATTTTTTACAATCCGCGACTGAAATGGCTGATGCACCAAATCTTGAAGGAACTGGATGGCGACTTTTGAACCAACGACGGTAACTTGGGGAGCGAGTGCCAGGATATCTTTGACCAACCCACTGTGATCGGGTTCGGTATGGCTGACAACCAGATAATTCAGTTGAGTTGGGTCAATCAATCCCGTTAGGGTATCTAGATACAGTTGGCGAAACTTTTCGTGAGAGGTGTCTACTAAAGCGATTTGTTCGCCTTGAATCAAGAATGAGTTATAAGTAGTGCCATTTTGCAGACCGAATTCAATATCGAAGCGATCGCGATCCCAGTCCAAAGAGCGAATTGCCGTTGTCCCAGGTGCAATTTCCACAGTCTGCATCGTCAGTCGGCGTTGAACTTTTTCAGCAACAACTACCATCGGTCGCCTCTTTCTCGTGATTTATACCCATTAATTTTAAATATTCTTTTTTAATTTTAGGTTAGGATTTTCTTATAAATAAATTCAGGATTTTCTACCAAATCCGGGCCAAATAAAATCAATATCGCGACGAATACAGCGTGGCTTTCGGGATTCGGAGGATTGATAAACTGATTGCTTTTAGGTATTCAGTAGAGCCAGAGCGTGCTCTGGAGTTCGATTATTCTTTCCTGCTCCCAAACTATAAATTCAAGGGATATACCCACCTTACAAAACGTCCTGATAAATCATCATCTATCCAAGCTGAAAGTTCTTTGTCTATGAAAGTAGTTGCCAAGGGTAACCAGCAAGCAAAGTAACCCCACCCACCACCTATCCTACTACCACCATCTCCACCCCTAAGAATCTGTGGTTCCGCAACAATTTCCAAGTTATAAGGATTCTCCGCAATGTGTAAGCCGAAGGCATTACGAACCCGATGAAAAATCCAGTCAGGTTTATCATCTATGGGATAACAGTCACAAGGGCAATCATCCCCCCAACGAAATAAAGTACAAGACCCAGTTCCACAAACGTATTCCCATTCGTCGGAAGTAGGTAAACGAAATCCCTGTGAAATCATTTCTTCTGCAACTTGCTGGTGTGTTTTAGCCACGACTCGAAAAGCCTCTATCGAACTATCACTATTACGAATTACTCGATGTTGTTTGTATACTTCAACTTCCTTAGATTCAGGATATTCCGAAATAATTTTTTGAATGACTGGTTCATCCGGGGAAATTCTTTCTAGACCAATTTCATGAGAGTTAACCTCAATAAGCATTGGTTTAATGTTGCAGGTACGCAATGCAGTAGTGTGACCAATAATATATTCATTTAAATCGTCCTCCAAGGGCAGTTCGCATTCTACCGTCTCTAGCCAAGATTCGTATTGCTCTGGGTTTGGCTCGAAGCCCCCGCCATAGCCAAGAGTTACTTCTGCACCTGGAATTAAAGAAAATATAGATGATTGATATTCAAATGATGCAATGCTGTTCTGCTGGTTGCCTAATGAGTATGGCCTAATCTCAATGAATCGGAAACCATCTAGAAGTTCTTTTGCTAAGTTTTCTGATAGAGATAAGCGATCGCTTTCACACAAACTGTTCCAACGTTGCAGTTCTAAGTCACTATCCCTCATGATTGAACTCCAAAGTTATGGCTCTAGTATTCTAACTAGCAGAAGTGAAAAGACTAAGTGCAAAAAGTAAAAGAGCGATCACAAATCAGATCCTCCAAGCTGCACGTCAATAGAGCTTAGCTACTGTTTAGAAAACGTTAAATCAATCAGGTAGTTTTGAATTAGGACGGAGCGATCGCATTTTATTGGCCTTGCGCTACAATATATATGTCAAATTTGACATATAACCAATCATATATTTATTAATAGCTATGCGGTATTTAATTAATGGAATCTCAAAGCCAGAGCAAGGTTGTTGTTTGGCTCAGTGGTGAGGTAAAGACTCCGCCGTTTTCGGCATCAGCTCGGATTGAGGCAGGGCTGCTGTTACGAAGGTTACAGGAGGGAGAAATTCTTTCAATGCCCGTCTCTCGACCCATGCCCAGCATCGGCGCTCATTGCCATGAGTTGCGAGTCGATGATAGTGAGGCGGATAAACAGTGGCGAATTGTTTACCGGATTGACCCGGATGCCATTGTCATAGCAGATGTGTTTCAAAAGACCACCCAGAAAACGCCCAAGCGTGTGATTGAGAACTCTCAGAGACGGCTCAAATTGTATGACGAAATCTCAGGGGTGACATAATTGTTGGAACAATGGAGGGCTGACGATGGATGCAGTTAAGCGTCAACGTCTGGAAGCGGCGGGTTGGTGCGTTGGAAATGCAGCAGATTTTCTAGAACTTTCTCCAGAGGAGGTGGCTTTTATCGAGATGAAGCTGTCTCTCAGTAAACGATTGAGGGAACTTCGCCTAAGTCAGAAGCTTTCTCAGCAGAGTTTGGCTAAGAAAATTCACTCCAGTCAGTCGCGGGTAGCGAAGATGGAGGCTGGCGATCCATCAGTTTCTCTTGATTTGATGGTGCGGACGTTGTTGGCTATGGGAGCAACTCGTGAGGATGTGGCAGGAGCGATCGCACCATTTCAGCATCAGGGCTACACAACGAGCGATCACCATCAAAAACAAGCCGAGGTCAAGAAATCTTCCAAGCCGTAGAAGTCTGTGTTTTCTACATCTGTAAGGTAGATTACTAAAGTCAGTTTCCGGCTTACAAAGTCTTTCTTGGAAGCCACTATAAATGACATAATAATCAACTTGGCAGTCAGCTGCACGGCTCAATACGGTAGAGGAATTGGAACAGCGAGGAAAAGTACTAGTCTTCAGGGCAAGAGTTCAGCGCAGAAGCAAACAGGGCAGTGGTGCGTTACTGACTTGTGACTATGAGCAACCCGCAGATTTCCGAGACAAGTTCCGTGAACATATATTGTTGTGGTTGAGCAAACGCAGAAGCAAAACCTCTGTATCCCGTACCGCTACTTCAACTGGTAGTAACAAGGCACCCACAAAGCGTGCTAATTCCCAATCATCGACCCCTACAGCAGATAGCTGGAACAAATCAAGCTCAATCTCCACCGAAAAAAAGCGATCACCCACTAGTTCTCGTTCTACAACGATAAGTGCCAACAGTTCAGGTGCGTGGGTTTTACTAGATGAAAACTTCTTTTTAACTAAATGTGTTGACACCCAAGCGGATCAAAGCGTAATCCTCCACATTTCACCTGCCAATGGGGAACAGGAGGCTGCCTTACGAAATCTTCAGCCAGATCAATTCTCCAAAAGTCAGGTTGCCTACGCCCATCAGAATGAAGCAGCAATTATGCAGGTCGAAAGTGTCCGCTCTAGCTCAATCAAGGGCAAAACTACCTTTATCCTGACTCTCAGACCCGCTCAGCGATCGCAAGGAAATAGTTCAGAGATGAATTTCTCGGGTTGTAGCGCTGACGAAATTGCAAGGTTACGTACTCGTCTTTTGCTACTCAACGAAACTCCTGATATCCAGAGTAAGAACGATTCTTCTTTGATTAATTCTTCTGTTGAGGGCTATGACAATGCAGTGAAGATCAAGAAAAGTATCTTTCCTGATTTATGGACACGACTGAAAACTCAGCCGAAACTTTTTCTATATCACGCACGCCTTGCGGCAGTTTATCATCTAAAAATGAGCCGCACAGTTGAACACATATTAGAGTTCAAGCTCAATCTAACCAAAGGCAATGTAATGTCTATTCGTTTCCGTGGTCAAAGGAAGCAGGTCTATGGTCAAGCACCTGTAGTTATCGAGGTGATGGGTAATTGCAATCTTGAAGCTTAATGAACAGATAAAGCCAGTAACTAAAAAAAGAGCGATCGCGCATCCGGTCGCCCCTAACAGTTGCCTATTACCTAATGAGAAGAGACTCTTTTCTTACTTCCCTCTCCTGGGAGGAGAGGGGTAGGGGGAGAATCTCAAGGCTCTTGCGCTCTTTTATCCTGCCTCATAGTTGACTGGGTATCCTGGATTATTTTCTGTGTGAAAAGCGCAGTAAGTATTCCAATCTCGTGCCTGCATTCCGTACCCCTCATCATACTCAAATAGACCACTCTCAAAAGCTTTCACAGTTGTTTGTAGCCACATCAAGAAACTTTGATGGACGAGCGGTCGGAGTGAGTCGTCATGGATAAACTCTAGAATCTGTCCTACTTTACCGCTAAATGCTCCTTGCAGATCAATGCAGTAGTAATTGCCGCCTCCATTGCTCAAGAAGGGAATCCATTTAGGACTCCACCAGTTTTCCCGATCAAAATCTCCACATTCCAATAACTCTTTGCCTATTTGAACAGCTTCCAAAACCTCATGAGCGGGCATAAGTGTGAGGTTGAAAATAAAACTATCATAATTTCCAGAAGCCTGCCCATTTTTCCATTTGTAGAAGAGTTTAAAATCTGGTGGCAAATTAACGCCAAGTGCTTCCTCAAACTCTATAACCTTTTCATCTGTAAGACCAGGGAGTAATTGTGAGTAGCAGTCAGACCGATTCTCCCGTAGCCATCTATCTAATCTCTCAATTAAATCTGGCATTAAATCTTCCATACCCCATTCCAGTTTTGATTTGAGGGAGCTACCTTTTCAAACAAGTTCTGCGTATCAGTTCAACATTGTTCTTTTTACAGCAGTTTTTGAGTCAGTGAAGTACATATTTTTCGTAGAGGAGAACGGCTGTTCGGCCTTTCTTTGTGTTTCATCAAGTTGTAAATTGCTGTAAAAAGAAAGTAAGGGGCGATCGCACATCAGATCGCCCCTAAAAGTTGCCTATTACCTATTGAGAAGAGACTCTTTTCTTACTCCCCTCTCCTCATAGGAGAGGGGTAGGGGGAGAGGTTAAACCTTCGCTTCTTCCTTCACCAACTTCTCCCAACCCAATTCCTTGAGGTTGTTATTGCGACGCAGCGGACGAGTTGCCAACTCCAGAATGTCACGCGCATTGGTAAAGCCATGAATTTGAGCAAATGTAAACTCAACCGACCACTTGGTATTGATACCACGCGCCTCTAAGGGATTCGCGTGAGCCATACCTGTGATTACCAAGTCAGGCTTCAAGTCCTTAATCCGCTGAATCTGGTTATAGTTGTCCGGCTTCTCAACAATCCTTGGAGCTGGAACACCCATTTCTTGGCATGTCTTCTCTAGCAATGCCAACTCAGCCGCTTGATAACGCTTGTCCATGTAAGGAATACCAATTTCCGGACAAGTCATGCCGCAACGAATTAGGAAACGCGCTAGAGAGATTTCCAACAAATTGTCACCCATGAAGAAGACGGATTTGCCGCGAATCAGCTTAATGTAGTCTTCCAGGTTTTCCCAAATTTGCGCTTCCCGCTCATCCAGTCCTTTCGGTTCAATACCGAACACCGAACAGATCTTTTCAATCCAAGCGCGGGTGCCATCCGGCCCAATTGGGAAGGGTGCGCCAATCAGTTTGCACTTGCGGCGACGCATCAATGTAGTAGCAGTACGCGAAAGGAAGGGGTTGACACCAGCGACATAATACCCTTCTTCAATCACTGGCAGCTCGGTATAACGCTTCGCGGGTAGCCAACCGGAAACTTTAATTCCTTGCTTCTTCAGTTCTAGGGTTAGATTGGTAACAACGGGGTCAGGCAGAGAGCCAAACAATACCAGTGGAGGATGATCGGCGTATTCTGACTGTTCGGCAACCACGTCTTCTTTCTTGCGTCCGAAGTTGAGGAGTTTGGAGATGGCATTTCGCTCTTCTTTATCGGCTTCCACCACTGGAGCCTTATCTGGGCATTTGTGCACCATTGACGCCAGAACGGTGTCTTCCCCTTGGGTGAAGGCATAGTCTAAACCGTTGGCACGAGCGGTGACGATGGGGATACCAATCTCAGCTTCCAGTTTAGGAGCCAAGCCTTCCAAGTCCATCTTGATGATTTCTGTCGTGCAAGTGCCGATCCAAACGATTACACTGGGGTTGCGATCGCGCTTAATCTGCAAGCACAACCGCTTCAGTTCTTCGTAATCATTCAGCTTTGCCGAAATATCCCCCTCTTCCAACTCCGCCATCGCATAGCGGGGTTCTGCGAAAATCATCACCCCCATCGCGTTTTGCAGGAAATAGCCACAAGTCTTGGTGCCAATCACCAAAAAGAAACTATCTTCAATCTTCTGATAAAGCCAAGCTACGCAGCTAATCGGGCAAAATGTGTGGTAATTTCCGGTTTCACACTCAAAATTTAAAGGTTCAGGTGCTGCAAGGGTCATGAAAAATTATCCTCTCCTCGTTTTTAAGGGAAGTTGCTAAGAGTCGGGCAGTATTAAAGGTTGAAGGTTTGTCAGGTTGAAAGTTAGCAGGTGGTTCAAAAAACTTGCAACTTTCAACCTTCGAGCTTTCTACTCTTCGTTAAACCATCATCAGATCTAAGTGTTCTTCCTCAGTCGCTACCTTCGGTTGTTGTGGATTGAGGTAGAAGTCAGACAGCAAGGAGAACAATTCGCGATCAGGGGCATCATTGGGGACAACACCCTCTGGACGCCCTAGAATTTGGTCAGCGATGTTCAGATAGTAGTCGCAGACATAGTTCAGTGAAGAGTCAGTCTCCGCCATCTCAAACAGAGTTTTGCCCTTAACACGGGAGACGCGAATATCTTCAATCAGAGGTAAAATCTCCAGCACTGGCATCGGCACTGAGCTAATATACTTGTCAATCAAGTCGCGCTTGGAGGTGCGATTGCCAATGAGTCCCGCCAGACGCAGGGGGTGGGTGCGAGCTTTTTCACGCACGGATGCGGCAATTCGATTGGCGGCGAACAAAGCATCAAAGCCGTTGTCCGTGACAATCATGCAGTAGTCGGAATAGTTGAGAGGTGCAGCGAAACCACCGCAGACTACATCACCCAGAACGTCAAACAAAATCACATCGTACTCATCAAAGGCATTGAGTTCTTTGAGTAGCTTGACGGTTTCACCGACGACATAGCCACCGCAACCCGCGCCAGCAGGGGGGCCACCGGCTTCTACGCAATCAACGCCACCATAGCCTTTGTAGATGACATCCTCAGGCCAAACATCTTCGTAGTGATAATCCTTTTCCTGAAGCGTATCGATAATTGTGGGGATTAAAAAACCTGTGAGGGTGAAAGTACTATCGTGCTTCGGGTCACAGCCAATTTGTAGCACCTTCTTTCCACGCTTTGCTAGGGCAACGGAGATATTACAGCTAGTCGTGGATTTCCCGATGCCGCCTTTTCCATAAACTGAGAGTTTCACGTTTCGTCGTCTCCTATCGTTTGGATCAAAAGTTGGATGTTGTATTTCCCGCTAGGTCGGGTCGGCACTTTGGCAATAGCCCCAATAGCCAGCGGTGGATTATTGAGTTGGTGCGTTGATTGAATTATTGACTAACTACCAAGGAAAAGAAAGGGGCATTGGCATCACAAAGAGCCTTAAAACAGATTTATTTGGTTTAAAAATTACTTTGTTGATATTTTCAGCTAAAAATACTCTAATAAGAAAAATTATTTTATTATTTAAAAGTTTTATATTTTATTTAAAATAAAGGAGAACAAAAAACAAATTTCGTGATCGCGCCTTCTCA
Organism: Waterburya sp.; assembly: GCA_036703055.1. Taxonomy (GTDB): domain Bacteria; phylum Cyanobacteriota; class Cyanobacteriia; order Cyanobacteriales; family Coleofasciculaceae; genus DATNPV01. Next base: position 1,987 of record DATNPV010000129.1, on the reverse strand, counting down.
AGCATCACTTATTAGTGGTGCTGAACACGGCTCAGCTATACAGGCCCCATCGCTTGAATCGCTTGTACAGAGCTAATTGCGAGTGATTCTCTAGAAGTGGCTTCGCTCAAATCCCAGCTCAAAGAAAGTGAAGGGGATTTCAGGCTTGAGCTGAGCTAAAGGCGCTGCTGAGAGCGGGATCGAGGCGTTGGTTGATAATGAAAAGATTTTTGTGAATAAACGTTAAATTTTGATGGATAGATTGCAATCTAGGGTCGCCAGAGTAAATGCTGTGCGATCGCGAACCTATTCCTTCAGCCATCCAGTAGGGTGCGTTACGGCGCAAAAAATAGCTCTCACTCCACCCCAACCCTCCCCGCTAGCCTACCGTGTATACATCCACTGAAATCTCGCCTCCCAGCTTCGTATAGCTTCAGAACTTCATGAGCCTTCAGAGTTAAAAAGGGGGACTTTGAGAAAATTCTCCCCCCCTTTTTAAGGGGGGCTGGGGGGGATCTAATACTTCTGAGACATCCTCTTAGGCAAGTAGAAACTGTATCGCTTTCAATTCATTCAAACAGCAGTGCCACTTCACAGCTAAATCCTGGCAATAGAGGACTCGTAAGTTGATCGGCACAGAACAAGGTCATCGCTTTCTTCAGTACGCCACTTTCTCGTCTGTAAACCTCAATCAATAGCTGTTCGCGATCCACAATCCAATACTCAATAACGCCTTGAACGGAATAGAGTTTTAACTTGGTTTCACGGTCACGTTTCTTATCTTTTTCAGTATTCGATAAAACCTCAACGACGAGTTCTGGAGCACCCGTCAGATGACCTGAACGATCAATTAATTGTGATCGCCTCTCGTGGCTAATCCAAATTACATCAGGAATTACGGCATCCGATTCAGAGAAGATAACGCCTGGTGTCAATGCCGCTTTACCCAAACCGCTCCGTCGAGACCAAGCTCTCAGCTCTGCGTAAATAGCACCAACAATATCCTGGTGATCCCAATGGGGGGCACGAGTCACAAATAGCTCTCCATCAATAATCTCATAACGATTGCCGTTATCAGGGAAGCCTTCTAGATCGGCGGTCGTCCACCGAACTTGTTCAGGAATTGCTGAAGTCATAGACACCGCTCCAGAATGCAGCTATCCCCATTATCATGAATTCTCTTCGAGCGGTAGCGATCGTTAATGGCATTAAGGATGGCGAAAATAGCAAAGATGCTTAGCTGACGTGTGTTTCACTGGCTTGAATTTTGCCTGCGTGAATTGGGAACCGCCTAAGATCGAAAAAATTCGCGGGTGCAACATATTTCATCAGGAACTCAATCCACCATAGCAATCCACACACCATGAAACTCACGATTCGCAACGCCGCAGAGGCTCTTGCAAAGAACGCTCTGCGAAAGCTTTTCGCTGTATTCGTTGGATTAAGTTTGATTGGGTTGCTCTGGGCAGTGCCTTGTTTCGCCCAAGAGTTGCCGACATCACCGCAGAACCCAACCGACGCGCAAGAACTGGAAGCCTTTCTGGACGACTTTTTTGCCAAGGAGATGGTCAAAGAACACGTTCCGGGTGCAGCAGTTGCTCTGGTCAAAGACGGCAAAATCTTTTTCTCCAAAGGCTACGGCTATGCCGACCTAGAAAAGAAAATACCTGTTGTTCCAGACAAAACGCTGTTTCGCGTGGGTTCCATCTCTAAGCTGTTCACTACCACAGCCGTATTGCAACTGGTCGAGCAAGGCAAACTTAAATTGGACGATGATGTCAACAAGTATCTCAAGCGCTTTCAAGTCAAGAACACCTACCCCAAACCCGTTACTATTGCCAATTTGCTGACTCATACGGATGGCTTCGACTCGGGATGGGGCATGGGAGCTTTTGCCCGCCGCGCATCCGAGATGACACCGTTGGGTGATTTTCTCGCCAAACGCCTACCGCCACGCATCTTGCCTCCCGGTGAAGTGTTTCTCTACAGCGACGTGGGGATGAACCTG
>DATNPV010000126.1:0-8231 GCA_036703055.1 Waterburya sp. | reverse complement strand
CCCCAACTCTCCACCCACATCCGGCCCCCCATCAGGTCACACAACCGTTTGCTAATTGCCAAACCCAGTCCTGTACCTTCGTAGCGGCGACTGGTCGAAGCATCCACCTGGCTAAACAGCTTGAACAGACGCTCCATCCTATTGGGGGGGATACCAATGCCGGTATCTTTGACCGCAAACTGGATTTCATACAACCTAGGGAATTGGGGATTGTCTGAGTCAGGGGAAGCGGATAGGCTAAGTTCAGGCTGCTCCTCATCTTCTACCTTTACCTTTTCTGACCCATTCCCCAACTTTTGAGCAGTGACAGACACGCTCACCTGACCTACCTCAGTAAATTTGACGGCATTACTCAGCAGATTCAGCAAGATTTGACGCAATCGGGTGATATCTCCCACAATCGTGCGCGGAGTTTGGGGTGAAATCTGGAACGTCAAATCCAAGCCTTTATCCGCCGCTTGGGGCGCCAATAGAACCACAGCCTCCTCAATACAAGCTTGTAGATTGAACGGTTGTTCTTCCCACTCCAGCTTGCCCGACTCAATTTTTGACAAGTCCAAGATATCGTTGATGATGGTCAGTAACGCTTCACTACTGCTGCGGATGATTTTGGCAAATTCTTGCTGTTGAGGTGTCAGTGAAGTATTGAGCAGTAGATTGTTCATGCCAATAATGCCATTCATCGGGGTGCGGATTTCATGGCTCATCATCGCCAGGAATTCACTCTTGGCTTGGTTGGCAACTTCTGCCGCCCGTTTAGCTTGCTCTAAAGCCAGATTTTGCTCAGCCAATTGCTGGCGCTGCCGCTTTTCTTGCTCCAAGAGACGGGCTTGAGCTAAAGCAATCCCTACTTGATCGGCGACGGCTTTGAGCAGTTCGATTTCATCCTCCGTCCAGTGGCGAGTGGCATCACACTGGTGAATGTTAATCACCCCGTTCGGTTCCCCATGATAGGAGGTGCGAATGGTTAACAAGGATTTCACACCTAGTTTGTAGAACAGGTGAACAAAGGGCTGCAAGAGGTGATAAGAATAGACATCTGTGACAGGCATAGCCCGGTCTTGAGCGAGTACCTGCTCTAGGTAAGGGTTAGCACTAACTGGAATGTGTAAATTCAGTAATGAAGAGTATGCAGGAGCTAAATATTCTGCCACACAGGATAGCCGAGAGGGTAGTGCCCCTTCATATCTAAACAGTAAACATCGATTGACCCGAAATGCCTGTCCTACCTGCTTGGCTGTAGTTTGCAAAATTTGTTGGGTGTCTAAACTCTGACGAATCTCCTGGGTAATTTGCTTGAGTAGTAAAGCCCGATGGAATTGTTGCTGCAAAGCGTCTGCCGCTTGTTGGCGTTCAATCTCACCCCCGATCCACTGCGCCATTAGCTTCAGGAGTTCCTGCTCCACGGCTTTGAATTGGTAGCGGCGCTTGTGGCAACTCCAAAAACCGAGAGTGCCGTAAACTTTACCGCAAACCGTCAGTGGACTACGCAGATACGCCTCCATGGCGCTTACCGGATGGTCGTACAACTGAGCCGCCACGCTGGATTCCAGGCTAACAAGTCCTGGAGTTTGCCAAACTTGAGAGCAATTCTCTCGCTCCCAATTAAAAACAGCACCTTTGAGAAGTACGGGTGTGGGCAAAGCGGAGTCGCACTCCTGCAAAGCAACCGTTGTTTCTGGGGTAGGCTCATGTTGAGCATTAGGCTGTGGACATTCGGCATCTTCTGAGGAAGCGCTTTCCCTAGGCTCGTTGGTTCGGTCTAAGTGAGCAGCAAAGGTTGCAATCGCTTCATAACAATTGCCTTCAATCCGTCCCAAAAGCCCAATATCAAGGCCAAACCATGCGCATCCCAGTTGTAATAGCCTCTGGAGACGTTGGTCAAAACTCAGGTCTTGAGCCGCTGTGACCTCATACAGCGCTCGAATGCAGGCTTCACTGTAGCGTAATTCTTGTTCCGCTTGCTTGCGGCTGGTAATGTCAAACCCCGCACAAACAGCGGCTTCGCCTTGCAAATACTTTTGGGCGACAATTAGATAATGTAAGGGAGCACCATCGACCTGCCACTCCAATTCCAAAGAGGCTTCCGACTCGGAACTCGCAAAAAACTTGCGTAAGAACTCGCTAACCTGTGAACCAGGCTGGAGAAATCCCAGAGGCTGACCGACAAAAAATTCTGGAGGCTGGTTAAAGCTTTTCGCTAAGTAGCGATTAACGCCCAAGTATTTCAAATCAGAACCAACCCAGCTAATACTCCCAGGCACTGCATCCAGAACGGCTCGCAGCTGGTTTCTGGCTTGCCGCAATTCTTCCTCTGCCTGCTTGCGGACTGTAATATCTCGAACTGCCACCACCCGCACCAAACGATCTTGGTAAGAAAGGACTCTGGCTTGAATTTCTACGGGAAATTGAGAACCGTCTTTTCTCAACGCCAGGGCTTCATAAGGGTCTTGATATCGAGTCTGAATATGCTGCACCACTAAGTCTCGTGATTCAGGGGCCACCAGATCAAGAGCCTTCATGCCAATGAGTTCAGTGGGGTCGTAACCAATCATCTGGACAAGCGCCTGATTCACATCCACAATGATGCCGCGCTCATGAATCACAACCCCTTCAAACGTCGCCTCAGACAGACAGCGTAACCGTTCCTCGCTCTCCCGCAGCGACTTTTCGGATTGTTTGCGTTGTGTGATGTCGCTGATAAACCCTTCAAGCGCCAGCAATTCCTCTCCACTGGAGAAGATCCCGCACCCCTGTTCCCAGACCCACTTTTCTTCAGCCGTCCTGGTAATCAGGCGGTAGGTGAGTTGGAAGGGACGCCGTTGTTGCAATGCCGATTGAACCTCATCCCACACCCGTTCTCGGTCATCAGGATGAATCAATTCCCCATAGGAACTGGTTCGATTCTCAATCAAGTCAGCAGCCAAGTACCCTGTCAACGGATAGCAACCTTCACTGACAAATTTGATTGTCCAGCTTGGGTCGTTGAGGCAACGATAAGCCATGCCGGGTAAGTTGCTCATTAGGGTCGCCAAGGCGCGTTGGCTCTCTCGCAGAGACTCTTCGGCTCGCTGGCATTCCATCTGATGGTGTGTGCAAAGGTACTCGTTCTCTGGGCGGGAGGCTTTTTTCCCCTTCCCAAAACGATAGCCAATGATTAAACCCGTAGTTGCCGCACAGATGATCTGGAAAACAATGTCCCACATGGCTTAAAATGCTTTTTTCTACTTTTTAAGTATTCTTAATAAACCGAGGCAGCCTCTGACTGGAATTAAGCAATATTTACAAACAATGCAGTGTGAAAAAACGATTCTCCCAATTTTGTAATAATTTTCCTAGGAGAGAAAGATTAAAGAAATGTGAATGAAGGGGCGGCAAAAACGGAAAAGGAAGGCAAGAAGTTGGATATAGTTGTTAATAGAGCTGTATCAAAAAGGTATCGATAAATACCTTAATTAAGGCGTCAATAACCATAATTTTGACCAATGATCAAGCGATCGCTCAAAGCATCTACACTCGGAATTGAACAGGCTAAAAGGGCATTCCAGCGGAAAGGATGGACGCAAGAGTATCTCGCCAGTGAGGTGGGGCTAGAGACGCGCCAGTCCGTTTGGAAATTTTTCAAAGGTCAGCGCATTGAGCGTCATATCTTTATTGATATCTGTTTGAGCTTAGATTTGAATTGGCATGAGATTGCCGATTTACATCCAGATTTAGCACCACCGACTCAGCAGACAACATTGCTTGTACAGAAACCATCGGTTGCCTCTGAGGTGGATACATTGGTGCAACAGGTGCGATCGCTCCTATACAACCCTATCCTCGCCCAATGCGGGACTCTGCGATTACTCGACACCGCTCAACCTGTAGCCCTCGATGACGTCTATATCAACGTTAATATTCTCGAACAACTCAACCACCAACGATGGTTAGATCTATCTGATTTACAATCCGATACAGCAACAAGCCCTGACCGTTTAGGCTGGAACCGAACCAAGCAGAAGGGAGTGTCGGCGAGTGATGCCATCACCACCCATCCCAAACTGATGGTGATGGGCAAACCCGGTGCAGGTAAAACCACCTTTTTGCAAAAAGTAGCCCTTCAGTGTATTCGGGGCGAATTACCGTTGACAGACATCCCCATTTTTATCCAGTTGAGAAACTTGGCGGAGGAAACGTTAACCAGCAACGTTATCATAGGGGATGATTTCAGCTTACTCAATTATATAAATTGGAAATTCAGTGAGTTTGGCATCTCTGTGCAACAGGTGGAAACGTTGCTCAAGCACGGCAAGGCGTTAATCCTACTGGATGGTTTAGATGAAGTGCGTTTCGAGCATACCGATACACTGCTCAAACAAATCACTAACTTTTGTCAAACCTATTATCAAAATCAGTTTCTTATCACCTGTCGGCTAGCAGCTCAGCCGTATCGATTTCCTGGATTTACTTATGTGGAGCTGGCGGATTTTGACCAAACTCAAATTGAAGCCTTTGCGAAAAAGTGGTTTGCGACGGCGACATCCAAACACAATCAGGAGGAACGCATCAATCTAGCCACTCAATTTATTGACAAGCTGAAGCTGCCGGAAAACCAACCCATTCGAGAACTAGCTAAAACTCCCATCTTGCTCAACTTAACGGCTAGTGTATTTCAAGCAAAGGCGGATTTTCCTAACAAACGAGCCAAACTGTATGAAGCGGGTCTAGATATTTTACTGGTGCGTTGGGACGAAGCGCGAGGAATTCAACGGGATGACGTTTATCGCAGTTTGTCGCTACCCCACAAAATTACACTTCTGAGTCAGATTGCAGCAACAACATTTGAGCAGGGAAAGTACTTTTTTGAACAAAGTGAAGTCGAGCACCACATTGCTGACTATCTAGCCACTTTACCAGGAACAAGTTCAGATCCAGAGACATTACGGTTGAACAGTGAAGCTGTGTTGAAGGCGATCGAAGGGCAACATGGGCTATTAGTCGAACAAGCACGGGGCATTTATTCATTCTCCCATCTGACATTCCAAGAATATTTAACAGCTCGATATATAGTTGCCAGTCCAGATACTGCAACGCTATCAGAGGCATTGCAGAGATTAACGGCACACATTACCAAACCTCAGTGGCAGGAAGTATTCTTATTAACGTCTGGGTTATTGAGGAATGCTGACCCCCTACTCATGCTGATGAAGCAACAAATTGATACCTTGGTGGTGACAGATACCCGATTACAGGAGTTTCTCGCTTGTATCAGCCAAAAGTGCTGTTCGTTGCGATCGCACTACCAGCCAGCAGCCATGCGTGCCTTTTACTTCACCCTATTTCTAGACCGTAATTTAGGATTAGCGGTGGCACTGGATCGGAACCTTGCCCGCGATTTGACACCGGAGTTAACCTTAGATCTGGAATTGGCGCGTGCCTTCGCTTTAGTGCAGAGTCTGGTGAACAATCCTGACATCAAGCAAATCTTGGCCTTGGGTTTTGCATTAAATTTAGAAGGGCTGTTGCACAGGAGTTCACACTCGGAGACTCAACAGCCATTATCAGCCTTAGCCCAGTCCCTACAGCACCTCAAAAACCAACTGCCTGACCTTGCTAAAGGGAGAAATTACACACTCCAATGGTGGCAGATTAATGGTCAGGATTGGGCTGAAGAATTTCGCTCCATGCTGATAGAGCATCGTCAAATTTGTCATGATTGGCAGTGGAATCCGTCACAATTAGCAGCACTCAAACAGTACTATCAAGCGAATCAGTTACTAGTCAATTGTCTCTACAGTGACTGTCGGTGTAGTGCTGTTGTCCGAGCTGATATTGAGGCAAATTTGTTAATGAGCAAAACCAAAAACTAGATTGATTAATGGAGTTACCTTTTGAATTCTCAGCCAAGAAAGTCAGCAATTGTAAAAGCTAGTGCTTGAGAGGCTAGGTAAGGCACACCATTGCCAATAGTTTTGAACATGTTGCTGAGAGATAGATGCTCTGGCAAAGCAAACTCTTTCGGTAAAGACTGTATGGCGAGTGCTTCTGCTACCGAAAGTCTGCGGACTTTATAGGGATGCAAGTGAACTTCATTGTTTCCATAGCAAGCCGTAGGAGAGTAACGCCACCGGTGCAGACGCTTGTATGATTTTTTAGAGTCATCCCCTTCATCAACTGACTCAAATCGCTTGATACCCGCTCGTGGTTTAAAAAAGTGTTCGGCATTGGGATGGTTTAGGACATCATTTTTTCTAAACCAGTACTCAACAGTTAAGTCCTGAGGAATACCTTCAGGACAAGACATTGAAGAATTTTCGGTAAAAGGGTTAGTAGTAGGCCAAGGATAAGAAAAAACTTGATTTTTACAATAAGTAATATATTTTTCCCAACCCAAAATTCCGAATGGTAGCTTTCCCCTATTAATAATATTTATCCCTAAATCATGAACTATACTCTTCTTGAAACCAATTAAAATAATCCTATCTCTATTTTGAGGAACACCATATTCTAATGTATTAATGAGGCGTTCTGTTAATAGATAACTGGCAGCACTTAATCGATATTTCAGTAATTCCAAAAAAGCTCGATGTTTTTTGGTACTCCATAGTCCTTTAACATTTTCAAAAAGAAAGAAATCGGGCTTTTGCTGACAAATTAATTCAACATAACAGTCTGAAAGTTTACCATTATCTCCCTCTCTTCCTCGGTTTTTGCCACCCACCGAAAAATCTGGGCAAGGAGGCCCACCAATAAATCCGATAAACTCACTCGTTTGACGGCAATCTTGAACTAATTCCCCAAGATTATTCGCTTGTTTTCCTGCGATAAGTTGATTAACATCTGCGGCTTCTCCCTCATGATATCCATATCTGGGTAAAGGTAAATTAAGGCAATGCCTAGAATAACGGTAAGCTGTCAAAAAAGGAGAGTAAATTTCACTCACATAGGCAACGTCAAAACCGTTCAATTCAAAGCCTAAGTCCAGAAAACCTGCTCCAGCAAAAAATGAAAAGATACTGATACTTCGAGCCATCTAATAACTGAGAAAAAATGATTTAACATTTATTATTAATTGTATAGGAATTACTCCTCTATAAGTATAAAACAATCAGTAATCACTAGTAACCCATGAACGCATCCGATACAACTCAGCAATTACGGGCAGAATGGATAACACCAGATAACTTTCGACCTTACGGTCAAGTCATTTTTCCCAGTGAAGACGGTAAACCCTTTGATGTAGAAGATGCCCAGTTAAATCTTCAGCATGGAACTCCTCGATTTTACATTATGCGGCTGCCTAAAAAGGGACGCCAGTTTCATAAAATTACCCGTCATGCGCGATGCACTCAATGTTTAGGTGCGCTTGCAGGAAAAGACTGGTTAATAGCCGTTGCACCTCCAAACCATGAAAGTGACGAACCTGCCTTAGAAAATCTCTCTGCTTTCCGCATTCCAGGGAATTGCTTTATTAAATTAGAAATGGGTACTTGGCACGCTGGCCCTTACTTTGAGCATGACTATGTGGACTTCTATAATTTAGAACTGAGTGATACCAATGAAGTAGATCATTTCACGCATGACTTTTGTAAGAGCCATCAACTAGATTTTGAAATTATTTAGTTCAAAAAAATAGAAATGAGGTGTAGAAACGTTTTATAGCAACGTCTCTACACAATTCATTTGCGTCTTTACATGAGTTACTTTTTAAGCTGTAACTCCTTTAAAATAATGCTTGCTCTAGGAGCAAACCCGTCTCCATAGTCAGCAGGGAAATGTTCAGTAACTCGAAACGCTTTCCCCTTATGTTCACCCATGTAGACAGTACCCATAATGCTTTTATTCCCTTGATTTTGCTCAAAATCAATGCGTTCTTTCGCCCAAGGGTAGGGAACATTTTGAGAGCGACGCTTCACTGTCCATTTATTCGTTTCCATCAAACCTCGTTTGCCGAGAACATCTCGTCTCATCCCCTCTAATGTGGTGGATTTAGCGGGAAAGAAAAGGTGAACATAGGCTGACTCATATTTTTTACCACCCACTTTAGAATAAAACCAAAAACCTGAACCTTCGCCAGAACCTCCAGAGTCAACTATAAAATCCCCTTCTGGAAAGTAAGTGGTGAAAGGAAATGCATCTGCACCGAAAAGGATGACCGGAATAGGCTTCTGCGTCCACGGGTCAGTGACCGTTTTTTTACTAGGTCTTGAAGATTTGGGCTGTGTACTTGGCATAGGAGCCGGTAGAGG
>DATNPV010000124.1:0-32312 GCA_036703055.1 Waterburya sp. | reverse complement strand
TGCCTTATTCGTCGTCGGCTGGGCAGCGGCTGCTGTCATCGGAACCCAAGCTTACTTCCGGGGCGAACAATCCAAACCCATTCATGAGCGCAACTGGCGTTCGGAGTCCTTTGAAAAATTAGCTCAATCCATCACTGGCACTGAAACCGACTACAGCAAGCGCACACCCGCTTTCCAGGTAGATGCTTACTCTAGTCAACTGCTGCCCAATCAGTAAAAAGAAGGGGTAATATTCCACATTTCACTTGTCTATGGAGACTGTGCAACGCCGCGGGATAATCTGCGGCGTTGTTGTAATTTGCGATAAACGTCCTTGAACTCCACGCCGTGATGCGCTAAGGCTACAAGGGTGTGATCAAACAAATCCGTTACTTAAGACGCGATCGCATCTGAATTTTCATCTTTTTAATAAAACTAAAACTCGCGAATAACCTGCAATAATTTTATTTGATGATAATTACTATTTAGAGTTAGGTGTCTAGGTGAGTAAGAAGGCAGCAATCAACATATCTCTTGCGAGCCATTAGCATTTGGTAATCTCTTTACCAACTCTTTGAAAATCTTGCTATCTCTTACAGCAGAAGGTATCCAGCTATCTCTAGTGCCTATTGGTACTAGCCTCTTCTTGGCACTAACCTATCCTTTGAGATAATAATGAATAGGATTGATTGCAAAATATCCTCTCTCTTATCCCGCTGTTTTACGTTAAAGCCTAACGGCTAAGCTACCTATATCCCTGCGTCAGGACATTTGTCAGCTTATAAATTGCCATAAATTTATGAAGGGTACATCACTACCATTTTCCTAGCTAAAACCAGTCATCACCTTCATTGATTTTAGGAAATAAGCTTGCTATATGGATAATGAGTTTAGTTGTTGAATAGTCGCACTGAAGCCTCAAGATTTTTGTCAATCAGGGTAAAATATCATCTTTATTTGCAGGGAAACTAAAGAAGTCGCTATTACTCCTGGCACCTTAAATTTAAGTAGTAGAGGAATCTAAATAATCGTCAGGTGGGCATTGCAGAGGATAACCCCTCCAACCCTGACTACAATTCGTTTCTAGGCAATGCCCACCCTACAACTAGGTTGAGTTTATGTAAGCGCACCTACTTACTCAACAATAATGTGATTGGGTTCCTCAGAATCAGCTTAAGTTTCTAGGAGCATTGCTGTTGCACTGCGCTCTCCTCCCAAACCCCTGTCTTGTACTAGCTAACTCTTGTTAATCGAATTGGAAAAATATGGACAACGTTTGGAATACTATTCAGAGGTTCTTATTTGATTCAAACCTATCTATCAGCCATCTACCTCTGTGGAAAGTATTTCTATTTATCGTTATCCTCACCCTCACAGTAGTCTTTAAAGAAATCTTCTCTGGAATTATTATTAAGAGAATTGAAAAATTTACTCACAAAACAAATACTAAGCTAGATGATGGGTTAATCCAGGTTCTGAAAAAACCCTTAGGTTGGCTGATTTTCATAGCTGGGCTATGGGTAATAGAGCTAGCTATTTTAGATCAGCTAACCTTGGAAGTGCGAGAAGTAATCCGTAAATCTCTTAGCTTAATTACAATCATCATTATTGGACTTATTATTTACCGTACTGCTCCCTTGTTGGGGCAACTACTGATAAAGTTGACGTCATGTACTAACACTGAACTCGACGACTTGCTCGTTCCTTATTTGCCGAAGCTTTTTCAGACAGCAGCAGTTGTTGTTGTCGTGATTAAGGGAAGTGAGGTGCTATTGGGAGCTTCCGCTGGTGCTCTCATTGGTTTACTCGGCGGTGCGGGTGTGGCATTGGGTTTGCTGTTCAAGGAGATTATTTATGACTGGTGTTGTACTGTCATTATCTACTTAGATGACATTTACCGAGTTGGTGATGAGCTAATTTTAGAGGGAGTGGATGGTTTTGCTGAGGTACTCCATATTGGTCTCAGAAGTACAAAACTTCGTTTGCTTAAGTGGGATGGGATTCAAAAAATTCCCAATTCCAAAATGATTACTGGAATTGTGCAAAATCGAACCCAAAATCCGACTGATAAGCCGTCATTTGGTATAAATTTGACCCTCAAGCTTGATGGAATATCGGCTGATAAAACAGCTACTATTTGTGACGAGTTGCGAAATCTACCCAAATCGGTTGATACCTTACACGAACGAATTATTGTTTGGTTCGACTGCATTGAAGGTAATGCCCGTGTCATTAAGATTCGAGCATTTGTTAATGGTTACAACCAATGGTTTTACACAGTGAACAAATTGAATTTAGTGATATTGGGGTTATTAGAGAAAGAGGGAATTGATATGCTAAATGTGCAACTTGTTACCTCTCCCCAAAGATATAAAAAGAGACAAGAAGCGATGAACAATCAGCAATCGCTCTAGAGTAATAATTAATATCAAATCGTTAGCATCTGCAACAACTATTTGCTGGATTGGCGGCTATTTGCGGCGTTGTTGTAATTTGCGATAAACGTCCTTTAACTCAACGCCGTGATGCGCTAGGGCTACCAGGGCGTGATAAAACAAATCCGCTACTTCAGACGCGATCGCATCCTTGTCATCATCCTTGCAAGCCATCACCACTTCTACGGCTTCTTCTCCAATTTTCTTGAGAATCTTGTTATCGCCCTCAGCAAATAGCTTGCAGGTGTAGGAACTGTTTACTGGGTTGTCGCGGCGATCGCTTATTACTTCAAACACCTGAGACAAGGTATCAGCGGGTGGTGGTGCTTTTGTCCCCTCCACCTGATGGAAACAACTCCGTTCTCCCGTGTGACAGGCAATATCACCGATTTGCTCAACCGTAATCAGTAAGGTATCACTATCGCAGTCGTAACGGAGCGATCGCACCTTTTGCAAATGACCCGATGTTGCCCCTTTGTGCCACAACTCCCCTCTTGATCGACTCCAAAACCAAGTTTCTCCAGTGTCCAGGGTTTTTTGCAGCGACTCTCGATTCATCCACGCCATCATCAAAACCGTACCATCCAAATAGTCCTGCACAATGGCTGGCACGAGTCCCCGCTCATCGTAGCGAATTTTTTCCACAGGGATGGCTTGGTGTAAGGAATTGGGTTCAGAAGCAGACAACATAGGGATGGACAGTCCAAGCAATGACTCATTTGTCTACGGTATCATTAACAGACCTCTGCATTCTGGAGTGTGCATCTTTAGCGGGAAATCTGGGTTTGTTTGATCGAACAGAATTTTGATAATTTTGAAATTTGGCTGAGTGAGATAATCAACTAGCATACGCATTCTGCATAAGACGTACCCTTATCCACTGATCGACACTGCAACGTCCTACTACGGAGACAACCTTGGTTAATACCACGATCAAAACAACCAAATCAGAAGAAATATTCGCCGCTGCCCAAAAGCTGATGCCTGGAGGCGTCAGTTCTCCAGTGCGGGCGTTCAAATCGGTGGGTGGACAACCCATTGTGTTTGACCATGTCAAAGGAGCACACATTTGGGATGTAGATGGCAACCAGTACATTGACTATGTAGGGACTTGGGGGCCAGCCATTTGTGGTCATGCTCATCCCGACGTGATTGCGGCTCTGCATGAAGCCCTGGAAAAAGGCACTAGCTTTGGAGCGCCTTCGGTGCTAGAGAACGTGTTGGCATCGATGGTGATTGATGCCGTCCCTAGCATTGAGATGGTGCGGTTTGTCAATTCCGGCACTGAAGCTTGTATGGCGGTTATCCGCTTGATGCGAGCCTTTACTGGGCGTGACAAAATCATTAAGTTTGAGGGTTGCTACCACGGTCACGCCGATATGCTCCTGGTTCAGGCGGGTTCTGGCGTTGCCACGTTGGGCTTACCAGACTCTCCTGGTGTTCCCAAGTCCGCTACTAGCAACACGGTTACCGCCCCTTACAACGACCTGGAAGCCGTCAAAGCGCTATTTGAAACCTATCCGAATGAAATTGCTGGCGTTATTCTAGAGCCAGTGGTCGGGAATGCAGGCTTTATTCCGCCTGATGCAGGTTTCCTAGAAGGCTTGCGAGTCCTGACCCAGGAGCATGACGCACTACTGGTATTTGATGAAGTGATGACCGGCTTCCGTATTGCCTACGGCGGTGCGCAGGAAAAATTTGGTGTCACACCTGACCTAACAACACTGGGCAAGGTTATCGGCGGTGGCTTGCCAGTGGGAGCTTATGGCGGACGCAGAGATATCATGTCGATGGTGGCACCGGCTGGGCCGATGTACCAGGCAGGAACGCTTTCTGGGAATCCGCTAGCCATGACGGCAGGGATTAAAACACTGGAGTTGCTGCAACGACCAGGCACTTATGAACAGTTAGACAAAATTACCAAGAAGTTATCAGACGGCTTGCTGCAAATTGCCAAAGAAACAGGACACGAAGTCTACGGCGGGCAAATTAGCGCCATGTTTGGTATGTTCTTCACGGGTGAACCTGTTCACAACTACGCAGATGCCAAAAAGTCTGACTTAGCCAAGTTCAGCCGCTTCCATCGCGGGATGTTAGAGCGGGGTGTGTATTTGGCACCGTCTCAGTTTGAGGCTGGATTTACCTCCTTAGCGCATACGGATGAAGATATTGACCGCACTTTAGAAGCGGCACGGGAAGTCCTGTCCAGTCTGTAATTCGATCAGGGATTTCGGGTCAATCCTCAATGAAGCGAACCGAAATCCCTTCTGGAAGTCGATGTTTTCCCATAGTGACTTAACAGTATTTCACCCGTCCTATCGTTTCCGCTCATATCGGAACTACTCAACATCTTCCTCCAAAACCTCTGCGCTCTAAGCGTCACCCTCTGCGTGCTTTGCGTTAAAAACTTAACTATTGAGAGGCTAACCGATTTGACATCCTCCCTCTCATCAAGGATAAAGTTTTGTTTGCAGCTTGCGGTTTAGTGGGGCAGAGAAAAGCTTGCTAGATTGGCGCTCAAGGCGACTACTCCGGGAGGAGGGAGAGCTAGGAGGAGAAGCTTGTCGAAACAGGAGTAAGGGAATACTAAGGACGCCGAGGAAAATGACAATTCCTGCTGTAATCCAAATTAATAGACGTGAAGGTCGATAATCAGCGCGCTCAATTTGCCAGAAGACTTGGTTGTAACGCCACACAGCCAGGACAATCACGATAATCCCGATCATCACCAGACCGATTCCAAGGCTTTGGGAGCTGATGAAGGAGTGGGTTGGCATATCTTTTTCGTTGAGGCGGGATTGCAGTTCATGCAGAAATAGACCGAAGCGAGCGATCGCAAAACCAAACCCAATCAACGCAATAGAAGTACGCATCCAAGCCAGAAAGGTTCGCTCATTGGCTTGATGCTCCCGCTGGCGGTCAATTTTTGACATCCTAGGTTTTTTTGAAGTTGAATGATCTAACGGTAGTTCGTAAATTGCAACGCTACCGAAAAATCTTCCTGATTTAATCGCTGAATTACGCGTTGTAAGTCATCTTTAGAACTGCTCGACACTCTAACCGCATCACCTTGAATTGAGGCTTGTACCTTCTTAAATTCGTCACGAATTAGCTTGGTGATTTTTTTGGCAATTTCCTGGCTAATCCCTTTCTTGAGCTTGATTTCTTGGCGGACGCGATTGCCACTAGCTGACTCAACTTTCCCGTATTCAAAGATTTTTTGGGAAAGGTTGCGCTTGGCAGCTTTGGTGCGGAGAATCGTATGAACAGCCTCTAGAGTCATGTCGCTATCCGTATTGACCGTAATGACCTCATCTCCCAACTCTACTGTGGTTTTAGTATCTTTCAGGTCATAACGACTCGTGATTTCGCGAACCACTTGGTCTACAGCATTGACTAACTCTTGTCGGTCAAAATCACTAACAACATCAAATGAAAATGCAGAAGCCATATTCTTAAAGAAGTTAAGGATAATCGGTTTATGACTAACAACTAACGACCCATGCTTAAAGTTTAAGATGGGAGCGATCGCCTCTCTACAAAACTTAGTGAAGCTAGATCCAGTGATTCACACTCAGTAAGCTTAAAATGAACAGAGTAGCGCTGCAAGCTGAACCAATGGCAAACATCAAAGAACGTGCTAAAGGAATATCGAAGATATAAAACACCGAGTAAAGCAATCGGGCAATTACAAACGAGATTGCAGCTCCTACAACTAACGATGAATTCTGCCCCGTCACATAAGCCATCAGCGCGGCGGCGGCGAAAATCATAAACGCTTCAAACGAGTTCTGGTGTGCCCAAGTGGCTCTCTGGGCATAAGGAGGTAACTTGTCAAACATTGCACGCGGTGCACTTAGGTCATACCCCGCCTGGACACGCGCATAGCCTACTACCAGAAAGGGTAGATAAATCAGGACAGATGCTGCCGCAATACAGTCAAGCAGAATCGCACAGCCCGATACATTCATAACTTAATCAAAATAAAACAGGGTAACAACTTTGCGCTGCTCTTCTGCTTCTTCACAGGTTTTTAGCAGAGTTCGGCTGTCATGAAAGGCAAAGCAAACCAGTTGCTGACACCGAGAAACAATTTCCTGGTTACAAAGGGCACTGGCTTCAGCTAGAGACAAATGATCATTTTCTGGATTTTCCACCAAGTGCATGACCTGCTCCAACTGCTTGCGTGATTCTCGTGGCTGGCGCTCTAGGCTTTGAGGCAAAATCACCGTTAGTAAGCTGGGGTTAGCTCGCGTAGCACCGCGAATGGCAGCGGCATTAGTACCGGTAGCACCAGAGGTGATGAGACGATTACCCTCTAGAACGAGGGCGTAGCTCATCATTTCAATTAAATTCTGATGAGTAATCGGAACGTGACGCGACCCCAAAAGGGCAATCCGCTTGGCACCCGTTTGCTGGATTGTCGCGAGTTCTTGTGCTAAGGTATCGACCCCGGAGATGTCTACTGCTTGAGTCAAAGATGTTGATTTAGGCTGGACAACCCCGATATTCTACCAAAAGCGGTCTCTCTTAAGGCGGTCTAAATCAGGTTTTGGTTGCTGATTCATCTAAAAAATTTAGTTAATTTTTAAACTTGCTATCTGGCTGAACTCTGTGTTACTATCAATAATCGTGTGCTTCGGACGCATAGCTCAGTTGGTTAGAGCACTACGTTGACATCGTAGGGGTCACTGGTTCGAGTCCAGTTGTGTCCATTGGATTTGATTATGAACTTTTTCATCGGGTGCGCGGTTTGGGGTCATAAAAGTTGGGTCGGTGAACTGTACCCTAAAGGAAGCAAAACCGCAGAATTTCTCCAGCTTTACAGTAAACGATTCACCATCGTTGAAGGCAATACAACGTTTTATGCCGTTCCTACTCCAGAAACGGTGGCGAGTTGGGCAACACAGATGCAACCCGGTTTTGAATTTTGCCCAAAGTTGCCGCGCCAGTTAACTCACAACGGCTTGTTAGAGTCCTCAATTTCCGGTGCTTTAGAGTTTTTGGAAAAGATGCGAGGCTTGAGTCAGCACCTCGGCCCCATCTTTGCCCAACTACCTCCCAGCTACCCACCGACTTCCCTTGATGACCTCGCCGCTTTTCTCCAAGCATGGCCTCGACAAGAAGCCCCCTTAGCCGTGGAAGTTCGGCATCCTGACTGGTTCACCGAACCTTATGCCAGTCATCTCAACGCCTTGCTGCAAGAACTAGGGGTTGGACGAGTGGTGCTGGATACTCGCCCTGCCTACAGTGGGTCAGCGAGCTACAAGCAGCAGCCTGTGGAACCTCGAAAGCCTAAACTACCAGTACAACCCGTTGTAACTGCCCCATTTACAATAGTGCGCTTTATCAGCCATCCCGAACAGGACGTGAATCAGCCGTTCATGGAAGAATGGGTGAGTTGGGTGAGCCAGTGGTTGCATCTGGGTAAGCGTATCTACTTTTTTATGCACTGTCCTATTGAAAAGTATTCTCCCGGAAATGCGCGCCACTTCCAACGGTTACTAGAACAGCGAGGCGTTTGTGTACCACCCTTACCTTGGGATAATATTGAGCAAGCTCCCACTCAGCTGAGCTTGTTTTAAAGCGAATCGAACACTTAATCGATTTCCTGATAACCTTCTAACGCCGCCATCAATACGCTCACCAAAGGATGATCAATTAATTCTTTAAGCGCTTCAATACTCACACCTTTCAATGCCTCAATAACTTTTATTTTCAAGCTGGGATTACTCTCAATATGCTTGATGACTTCCGTTACTACCATCTGTTTTTCCAAAGGCGTACTCGTGGGATACGTTTCCTCGAGTTGATGGAGTAACTTGAGAATCTTCGCGGCTGCATCTATCACAGTTCGCTGATTCATCAGCACTCTAGCATCAAGATTAATTGTTCTACTAGCCATTCCCTTAATTATCTCTATCAGCTCTGCACTCTGCTGGCGATAGGTTGCTATCTCCTCGTAAGTGGCTTGTAACTGATATCGGTATACCTGATCAATAGATTTCAGTTGATAGTTATACTCCTGCTTAAAATAACTTTCAATTGCTGCTTTATTTCCTTCCGGAGGAATATTTAATCGAATGACTAAAGTTCCATCTGTCTTGTTTTCAATGGCTTGAATTATAAATTGCAAACTTCCATGGTTAACTTGCAATTTTTGGAATGCTGCGAGAAAGGCTTGCCAATCAATACCATTATGAAAAATTAAGTCAATAGATTCTAACGTCTTTTGAAATAACTGAGTGAACTCTCCCGGTGCAAAGTTTCCTTGCTTGGGGCAGCGTTCTTGCTGATTTCCTTGGAGATAAACGTACTCACAAATAACCTCATCCAGATTGGTGGCAATGTTGGTATGCCAGTCTTCCAAACAAGCTCCCGTAAAGATGGCTTTTTGAAAGTTGGTATCTAGAACTTTAGTTCGTTGGAGGTTAGCATTCGATAAATTCGCACCGCACAAATTGGCATCATATAAGTTAGCTCCTTTGAGAGATACTCCTCGAAGGTAAGCGCCGCACAAGTTGGCCTCAATCAGTTTGGCTCCACTCAGGTTCGCTCCACTCAGTTTGGCTCCAATCAGTTTGGCCCCGACAAGGTCTGCCCCACTGAGGTTGGCTTTGCTCAGATCGGCTCCGCTGAGGTAAGCTTTATTGAGGTTGGCCCCAATCAGGTTAGCCCCAATCAGATCAGCACTACTGAGGTCAGCATTCGTAAGGTCAGCACCAATCAGGTCAGCCTCACTCAGGTAGGCTTCGTTGAGGTTTGCTTCGTTGAGTTTTGCTCCAATGAGATCTGCTCGGCTGAGGTCTACCCTGCTAAGGTTTGTCCGGCTGAGGTCTACACCACTGAGTTTTGCCTCTCGGATGGTTATCCTTTTGCCTGTGGCAAAGCTGAGATTGGGCTTAATGTCAGGGTTTTTTGATTTCCACTCATTCCAAGCCTCTACCCCTTGCCTGAGCAAAGCGAGATGTTCCTCATTTGCCATCTAGCACGAGCCCGTCAGCTTGATCATTTTTACTGTAGCCTTAACCTAGCGCTTTATTGGCTGATAAGAGAGGCAAAGGACTAACACATTGGCGGTTTAATCCAAAATTAGTCCAACGGTTTTGGCAAAGCCCCTTCTTCAGCCCCATTGTGGAATCACCTATCAATGCAGGTTTGAGTTAATACCCTAGATTCTAATTTATCTTTACTCAAAAAAAAGTATGCCTTGTGGTAGTGTTAGCCCAGTCTTCTACATAGTGCCTACCAGGGCGCTAACCCAGAATACAAGGCTGCCAAACGGGTCAAATAGGTATTGATACCAAGCCGTTCACGAACTCGCAAACAGCTTGGTATGGGCTACTACGGCTCAGTTAAGGAAAAATGTAGGTTGAGGTGGAGCGCAGGCGTAGACGTACCCTCCTCGCCAAGTAGCAAAAAAAATTAGCAAAACGTTGGGTTTCGTAACCTCAACCCAACTGAGAGCGTATTTAAGCTAAAGCGGTGGTCAACTAAGCCACAGGAGCTAACTCCGCTTTCACGGTGGCGTAGGCCCAATCCAACCAAGGAAGCAAGGCTTCAATATCAGCCGTTTCTACCGTGGCTCCTCCCCAAATTCGCAATCCAGGCGGTGCAGCGCGATAGGGTGCAATATCGTAAGCCACTTCCTGCTTTTCCAGAAGTTTCGCCAGTTTTTTCGCGCATTTGGCTTGTTCTTCTGGACTGAGGCTGGTAAACCAGCTATCAACAATCTTCAGGCAAATGGAGGTACAAGAGCGAGTCTGGGGTTTTTCTGCCAAAAAATCTGCCCAACTGCTTTGTTCCACCCATTGAGTGATCGCATTCAGGTTCGCTTCGCTGCGGCGAATTAAACCCGAAAGTCCCCCAATACCGTCTGCCCAGGTCAGACCATCCAGGGCATCTTCCACACATAACATGGAGGGCGTATTGATGGTATCCCCCTTAAAAATTCCTTCAATTAGCTTGCCTTTTTTGGTTAGGCGGAAGATTTTGGGGATGGGCCAAGCCGGTTGATAACTTTCGAGGCGTTCGACCGCACGGGGCGAGAGGACGATGACTCCATGCTGGGCTTCCCCACCCAAAACTTTTTGCCAGGAGTAAGTCACCACGTCCAATTTGTCCCAAGGGACATCCATGGCAAAAACAGCAGATGTAGCATCGCAGATTGTTAGCCCCTGGCGATCATCCTTGATCCAATCGCCATTGGGGACTCTGACCCCTGATGTTGTGCCATTCCACAG
Organism: Waterburya sp.; assembly: GCA_036703055.1. Lineage (GTDB taxonomy): Bacteria > Cyanobacteriota > Cyanobacteriia > Cyanobacteriales > Coleofasciculaceae > DATNPV01. Next base: position 21,655 of record DATNPV010000124.1, on the reverse strand, counting down.
AAACACTACATCATGGCTAAAATCAACCTGGTTTAAATCTGGCAAACTGCCATAGGGGGCTTTGAGCAGGCGAACATCAGGTAACTTTAATTCCTCTACGACATCTGTGACCCATTCTTGACCAAAACTTTCCCAGGCCAAGATATCAAGGGGTCGTTGTCCTAGCAGCGACCACAAGGCCATCTCAACTGCTCCTGTATCGGAAGCAGGAACAATACCCAAACGATAATCGGCAGGAACGCCCAAAATTTTCTTGGAGTACTCAATAACTTCGGCCAGTCTGGCTCTGCCGTCTTCCGAGCGATGGGAACGGCCAACACAGGCATTTTGCAGGTTAGAAACAGACCAGCCAGGGCGTTTGGCACAAGGGCCGGAGGAAAAATGAGGAACGTGAGGTTTAGTGGATGGAGGCGTCAGATGCTCTTGTCTTGTATTCATGGAACAACCGCTACAGAGGCAGGGTCGGAGTGGGCGCCATTGAGGATAGCTACCTCAACATTTGGCAAATTTTTAAATAATACAATGTCTTGGGACGAGTTGTTTGAACGGCAAGGGGATAAATCTCTCGATGCATCCCAATCTCTTGATCAGTTAGAGTGATGAACAATCTGAAACCCACGTAGGTGGGTTTGATTTGTATAGCCCCAGATTTCAATCTGTGGGCATCTCCTGATGCTCTGCTGTGGACATTACATCTCTGTGTGTTTCTCAAACATATTTCTTGGGAACAATAAGCTTGGCGGTTAGAAACCGCAGCTACACAAACGAAACCCGCCTACGCGGGTTAAAGAAGCATGAGAGCAAATTTCACGCAGTTGTATGTCCATTGTATTTGGGCAACCTGGGATAGATTGCCTTTGATTACGCCACATATTCAGGAGGCAATCTATGCATCAATCATTGGGCAGTGCCATCAGTTAGGAGGTACAGTAATCGCTATTGGTGGTATTGAAGAGCATGTACATTTATTAGCAGGAATTCCACCTACTTTATGTGTATCTGATTTCATCAAAAATGTTAAGGGTAGCTCCTCTCATTTAATTACTCATAAAATTAATCCTGGTGAATTCTTCAAATGGCAAGGCAGCTATGGAGCATTTACCGTCAGCCATAACGATATTGGTACTGTGGCTAACTACGTTAGGAATCAAGCATTTCACCATCGGAATAAATCAGTGTTTTCTGATTGGGAACTGCCTAGTGGTTAGCTTGGCGGTTGAAACCGCAGCTATACAAACAAAACCCGCCTACGCGGGTTTAAAATTCTTGTTTTTTCGTTAGTCCGCGTAGGCGGACTTCGTTTGTGTAGACGCGAATTCCATTCGCCTGGTCTTGGATATAGTTAATTTCAAATATCATTGCTGAAAAATATCGACCCCAACCGAAACCTGAGAAGCGAATCTAAGGTCTAATCATCAACTGTTTGGCGTTGAGGGGCAACACCCCAATTTAATACTCATTCACAAATTGGGGATGTACCCACAAAAACTCGCGGCGTTTGTTTTGTACTTGCACCAATCCGCCAAAACCTGGGTCTTTCTCCTTCAGTAGAGTGTGAAGTTTTCGCAAGATTGCGCCTTGTGCTCGAATCGCTTCACCGTGTTCTAAATCGGGAGTATTGGTTTTAGATTGCCAATCAACGGCAACATCACTGCCCTTGAGGGCAAATTCCAGGCTTTTTTGCCCCAAATCTAGTTGTTCCTCAATACCTTTGTAGGTGGTGTCGTCCAGCATTAGTTTGGTAGCAGAACCTGCGACAGGCAAGATTAACCCCAAGGTGACAGACATAGTTTTGAGCAGAGGCGCTGCTTTGACAAACCACTCACGGGGTAAATCCAACTCATAAACTCCATCCTTGCTTCCAGGTGGATTTAAAGCCGGCAGCGGCTGGCGAGAATGTTCGCACCAGAGGGTAATTTGAAACTTGGCGCTCATCCATTTGGGGCGATCGAAAAATCCTGGATCGATTGGCTTAAAGCTAAACAATCGAGGCCCATCTTTGGCTTCATCGGTGAGCATTTGCATCAGTTCAGCAAACTGCTGATCGATCTGGCTCAGGATTGCACGCTGTTCTTGAGACAATACTTGAAATCGTTCCTGCTCTCGACGATCCAGCGTAACCAAATCTCTGCGGATAACTTTTAGCTCGTCTTTTACAACGCTTCGGAACTGATCAAGACCAATCTCTTGGGAAGGGGGTGGAGCGGTTGGTGCGTTGTAAAGCAGTTGGTCAATGTTTTGCCATTCATCACAGCCTGAAATCGGACAGGGAAACTCATGGCGATTCTTCTTTTTGCTTTCAATCAGCTTTTGCACTTCAAATAGCCCTTGTCCGGGTGCATTCATCCCGCAAGGTTCGATGCAAGATACCATGACGTTACAGCGCAATCCTTCCCAAAAATTCTCGACCAGCCATTTCACCTCTTCTGTGAGATAGGACAGAAATCGCTCTGGGTAGGCGGCTCGAACTGTAATTTTTACATCTGTACCAATCTGTTCTAGCAATGCGCGACCGTTGTAGGCGTTGTCGAGCATTAAACCCCGTTGCCAGTGGACGCTGTTTTCGTAGTTGGCACGTCCCAGAGAGTATTTGTGTAGGCGAACGATGAGCTGATAAAACAACCCTTCGGCATTAGCAAGCTGTCCGCGATCGTCTACGATGCGGCAGATTTGTACCTGCTGTCTGTCTCCGGCTTCTGGTTGTTCGCCCCAATTGGGTAATTGCTCTGGGCGATTGTCGGGAACGAGTTGAGCAATCAGGCTAGTGGTGCTGGGTTGAGTTGGGTCAAGCACCACCTTGTAAGACAGATCGAAGCGTTCCATCAGTCGCAGAAACACGGGATGGAGGGCTTTGGGATAGCCTACCTCGCCTGCAAACGGGGGATGGCTCCACAACTGGCTGAGATGGTCAAACTCTACTAAACCATTGCGACGGCGGGTAGTTTCGTCATCCAGCACGAAGCTGATTGCCTTGGCTAACCAATCGGGTTTGAGGATGACGATATCGCGCAGGGTAGGGTCGTAATGGTAATGGATCAAATACCCCAGCGTGTGAGAAACCCGGACAAATAGTTCGGCGGCAAATCCTTCCAGACCTTGTTCCTCACAGATTGCAATCACCTCGTTGTAAGGTAAATGGGTCTTGCCTGATGCTTCCAAGATTTCCCGAATGCGTTGCCAGTTGGTAGGAACGGTTCGACCCATACCGGGTAAGGTGGCGGCAATGTTAGCAATCGCCTCTCTCAATTCCGCAACTCCATTGCAACACTGCGTTTCTTCATTGGGTTTGCTATCGATATGGAAGAAACCAACAATGGTATCGCTGCCAAACCGGTCGATCAGTTCTTGGCGGTCAATATCGGGCTGTCGTTGTCCAGGTCCGCCGTGGGTTGCTACCACCAGCACCTTGGCATCAGGTTCTCGATGCTTAATCAGCGTAATCCACTCTTTGACAAAGCCCTGCTGCGGTCCCTCCCGTGGCTTCCACACCACCAGATACACGGCAGGCGCACTGAAAAATAATTGGTGTGTGGGTCGATAAACCCTTTGTCCGCCGAAATCCCAACCATTCAGCGTAATTTCTGTGCTGTTAACGGGAGCAGTGACAATCACAGGCTTAATTTCAATTCCGTGAGTCGTCGGGCGACCCTCTACCCATTCATCCCCCCGCAACGCCCCCAACAAACAACTCTTACCCACCTCCCCCTCACCCACCAAAATCAGCTTAGCTTCATTCAGCGTTACCTGTCCCTCTGCCTTCGCTCGTAGGTATTGCATGACAGCTTCAGTGCCTTGTTCGTAAGCAGCAGCAAGGTCGGGGTTAAGGATATTGGCATTAAGATCAAGTTCCCTCAAATTGAGGAGTCGCCCCAACGATACGGGTAAATCAGTTAGTTGATTTTGTTGTAAATATAGTATTTCAAGTAATGTAAGTTCTCCTATATCATCAGGCAATGAAGACAATTGGCAATCGTTAGCATATAGCGCTTTAAGTTTCTTCAAAGAGAGCAGACACTCAGGTAAGTAACCAAGAGGATTACCCGGATTCTCAGGATTTGTACTTGCCGCCCACCCAAATACCAGCTTCTCCAAATTCTGTAAGTTTCCAAGTGACTCTGGCAAAACAGACAGTATATTGTCCTGAATATTTAAGACTTTCAATGAATGAAGTTTGCCAATTGTCTCGGGTAACGAAGTTATTTGATTCCCGCCAATATGAAGCTCCTTTAACTGCTTCAGTTGACAAAATTCCTCTGGTATCATAGTCAACTGATTGCTCCAAACGTAAAGTTCTTGCAATTGGGTGAGATTGGTCAGCAATTTACCAAGATTCGCTAATGCCTCTGGAGCCAATTGGTTGTCGGAGAGGCGAAGCGTTTGCAACAGGGTCAGAGTTGCGATCGCCTCTGGCAGTGCTGTCAATTGGTTGTGGGAGAGGTTAAGCGTTTGCAATTGGGTGAGAGCTGCGATCGCCTCTGGCCGTGCTGTCAATTGGTTGTGGGAGAGGTAAAGCGTTTGCAATTGGGTGAGAGCTGCGATCGCCTCTGGCAGTGCTGTCAATTGGTTGTGGGAGAGGTAAAGCGTTTGCAACTGGGTGAGGGCTGCGATCGCCTCTGGCACTGCCGTCAATTGGTTGCCGGAGAGGTCAAGCGTTTGCAACTGGGTGAGGGCTGCGATCGCCTCTGGCACTGCCGTCAATTGGTTGCCGGAGAGGTCAAGCATTTGCAACTGGGTGAGGGCTGCGATCGCCTCCGGCAGTTCGGTCAGTTGCATGAAGCTGAGATCGAGTTCCGTTGCTCCCTCTTGCCGTGCTGCTTCGATGCGCTGTTCGGCTTCCCGATATGCCTCATCTCCTGCCATCGCCCACTCCTGTTTGTTTGCTCAATCCTCTACAGACTCAGTTATAACTTCAATCTCTGCTAAACTTTGAAGCTATCGTAGCGATCGCCAAACCGTATTTCGCACCGCACCACCTGCCAACCACCAGTTAGGGAGATTGAGAAGTGCGATCGCGTTAGCGAAGCGGTAGCGACGTTAGGAGCGTCAGCGCTGCTGCTTGCAGCAGATCGCAGGTAATATAGCTCCAATAGGCAAATCACCCAAAATCTTCTGGAGCTGAATTTGTTGATAGTGGGACTCTCTAGCGTTCATCCTGCTTATTTGGATTAACTGCTGGATCGGAAGGAATATTTGATGTAATCGATTCACCCTTAGCCTCAAGTACGGGTTTCAGTTCTACCGTCACTGGCATTCCCTCAAACAGTTGAATATCTTTACTTTGATGAGTGATTGATAACTGAGTTCCTTGCCGCAGCAAATAGGTTGCTGTTTCTTCTTGAATATCAACCTCTAATCGCTGTCCTTGAATCGTTAATGGAAATCGTAGACGTTTAACTGTGTCCGGTAGTTTTGGATGGAACGATAAGTGACCGTTGTAATCTCGCATACCTGCAAATCCATAAACGGCCACCATCCAGGTTCCTCCCATCGCTGCGATATGGCAGCCATCCTTCACGTTACCAGCCACATCCCCTAAGTCCATCAGCACAGCATATTTGGCATAGTCCGTCGCCTTCTCCAAATAACCGATTTCGGCGGCAACAATGCTCTGAATAGAGACAGAAAGGGAGGAATCTCCAGTAGTCAATGGATCGTAATAGTCAAAGTTACGTCGCTTCTGTTCCGGTGAAAACTTATCTCCTAATAGAAACATTGCCAGCACAATATCAGCTTGCTTAATCACCTGATGTCGATAAATCACCAAGGGATGAAAGTGTAGGAGTAATGGATATTTATCAGCAGGTGTATTCTCAAAATCCCAGACTTTTTCGTCCAGGAAACCATCGTGCTGGATGTGAATTTTTAATCGTTCATCGAAAGGCAGATACATGTTATCCGCTGCCTTCCTCCAATTTTCTACCTCACTAAGTTCCAGTTTGGTCTTATCGACTAAAACAATGAACCAGTCTGGATGGCGATCGCGCAGCATCTCAACGGTGTTCGCGGCGTACCATAGGTTCTCGCGTGCCATTAAGTTAGTGTAGGTGTTGTCATTCACCACAGCGTTATACTCATCGGGTCCGGTGACGCCATGAATGCAGAACTGGCCTGCAACTCGATTTGAGAAAAATCCAAGGCTGTACCACATCCGAGCCGTCTCGACCAACATCTCTGCGCCTTCATTGAGGAGAAATTCTTCATCCCCAGTCGCGTTAATATACTTCTTCAAGGCATAGATGATGTCTGCATTGATGTGATACTGAGCCGTGCCCGCCGCATAGTAAGCAGAAGCTTCTTCCCCATTAATGGTTCTCCAAGGAAATAGTGCTCCGTCTTGGTTAACTTCCCGTGCTCGCTGTCGTGCCTTATCTAGGATGCTGTAGCGAAATAGCAGTAGGTTCTTAGCAATTCGCGGAGCGGTATAAATCAAAAACGGCTGAAGATAAATCTCCATGTCCCAGAAGTAATTGCCTTCATAAGCTTGACTGGTGAGTCCTTTGGCTGGAACACCCACTCCTTCCGATCGCGCAGATGCTTGAAGGATGTGAAATAAATTGAAGCGTAGCACTTGCTGCATCAATTCTGCTGTGTCACTGGAATGCTGCGGGTCACCATCAATTTTGACATCGCTGCGATCCCAAAAATCATCCAGGTACTGTCGTTGGCTTACGAGCAGATCGTCAAAACCATGAACAACAGCCCGATCGAGGGTGCGTCCAGCTCGATCGCACAACTCTTGTGCCGGAAAATGGTCAGAGGTGTGATACGTCATGTACTTGACTAACCGAATTGGGACACCGGGTTGGGCATCCACCGAGAAAACGACCTTGCCATCGTCTTCTGAACACTGGCTGTCATAAAAGTAAGGAGATTTCGTTTCAAATTCATGCTCGACACCACAAGCTAACGTCATCCGGCTGTTTCTGGTGATGTGACTCAGTACGATCCGACGATCTTTAACCCAGTGCTGCTGAGGTAACAACACCCGCTCTTTAAAGCCCTTCGCGAGACGAGGATCGCCTTCACTAGCACGAGCAGAAGCGTCATAGTGCATTTCGGAGGAAATGACAATCGGCGCTTTGGCATTGAGGATGGTTACTTCATAACAAATCGCTGCCAAGTGCCGATGTTCAAAGGAAACGAGTCGGCGCGATCGAATCGATACTTGCTTACCAGATGGCGTTTGCCAAAGAACTTCGCGATCAAGCGTCCCGTTTTGCATATCAAGTGCCCGCTCAAACTTGAGCAGATTCGCCGTCGGTAGGTAAAACGGTTCATCATCGACGTAGAGTCTAATAATTTTGCTGTCGGTGGCATTGACAATGGTTTGTCCTGTCCTAGCAAAGCCATAAGCTTCCTCTGCATAGACGATAGGCCAGGATTCATAAAAGCCATTGATAAAAGTGCCATTTTGTCCAACGGGAGTGCCTTCCTCAAATACTCCTCGCATCCCTAAGTAACCATTCGCTGTTGAAAACAAGGTTTCCATTTGTACCAGGAGTTTTGGGTAGAACTGCTTTTCAACCCAGCGCCAAGGATTGGGGGGATAAATATATCTGGGAGGAATTAAAGGTTTATGGTATTGCATTGATTTTCAATCTGATTAATGACTTTATTTAGCTTATTAAAGTAGCTACTTGCCGTGCGTAAGTACTAATTTTGAGGATAAAGCAAAAGAGATTATTTGGCTATTTTTATGCGAACTTACTATGTATAGTGAAAGCCTAGATAATCATTTTTACTTCTCTATAAAAATTTTCATTGCTATTTACCATTCTTAAATATGTCATCACTTTCAAAGGAAATAACTTTTACTATTTTACCAAACGTCTATCTAAAGGTGTGATTGGTATTAAATTAACTTGTATTCGCGGACACAATTAAATATCAGAGAGCGTATTATAGCGATTCTCACCTTGGTGAAGTACAAACATCTAGGTTTTTGTTCATGGTTCATAGTTCATAGTTCATAGTTCATAGTTCATAGTTCATAGTTCATGGCAATAAACGCGCCTGGAACCTCACACTGAGCTTCAAGGTGTACCTCATGTAATTGAGAGCCGCTATATAACAAATAACTCTAATTAAAACCGGGCTTGATCAAGCATGAAATCAACGAAATGTAGATAATTACTTTCTTAGAAGAGTTGGATTAGTATTGACCCAATTCGGTATTCCTAGTAACCGAATGACTATTAGTCAATTAGTGAAACTCACATCAGTTCTCTGTAAGTAGTGAAGTATACATTCGATCGTTGTTATAAGTCTCTCTCAAGAATTTCTGGTAGATTCCCCTGAAGACAGAAAATAGCAGCCACTAAGGCAAATAATATGAATGTGTACAGAGTTATGGGGCCATGTAATTGCTTTTTTCAGCAGATTGAAAACCTATAATAGAACGCCTCTTATCTACTTTTCTCATCCTTATAAAACAGACACTTGAATCACGGAATTTCCAAGGTTGAACAAGGTAGAAGTATGTCCGGTATCGTACCTTAATCCAGGTAATGACAACTCGATCTTTGATACTTAATTAATTAAGTTTACCTGATTTCTTCTTGCTTTGTTCTACCTGTCGCCCCCTACTTACCCTGTGGCAAAACGTTTCCTTGTAGATGCCACAGAGTATGCCTAAAATTTTCACACGTTGAAATACCTATTTGTAGGTCATGGGCTATACCCACACTGACCTACTCTTTTACCTGATTATCCACTTATTTAAGAAAACTCATGGTTAACTTACTAAAGTCAATTACTCAAGGAGGCTACCATCTAGACAAGAGTTTTAATCTCGACACAGCGAATGAAGACATCGCGCACGATCGGCAAAATCCTTCCACTCCAACCACGGCAATTGGCTTTATAGTAGAGGCGCGTCGCTAACGCGATCGCGTTAGCGAAGCGGCTCCGGAGGAGCTAGCGCAGCAGCGAAACGCTGATCGCAAAATGACTCCCTTTACCACCCTTTCTTGCGACAACCTCCCAAGAAACGGGAAAATCCTGCGAAAAGCAGTACTAGCTTACGGTGAGCTGATCGATCCTCAGCTTGCAGCATACATCAGGGATAACGCGACGTTTCCTAATACGGTTGTAGACAGAATTGTGCCTCAAGAACAGGAATCCGACTATAACTACCCCAGCCGACTGTTGCAAGTTCGCGATCGCAGCCCCATTGTGACAGAACCATTTTGGCAGTTTGTCGTGGAGGACAACTTCACAGGCGATCGACCCAAGTGGGAAGATGCAGGGGTCATTATGACCAAAGACATCACTCCCTTCCTATATATGAAGTCCAGATTCTTGAATGCAGTACACTCCTTCATAGCCTGTTTAGCGGTAAGAGCAGGTATAGAGTATATGCATGAGGCGATCCGGCTACCGGAATTTCACATGTTTACTCGGCTTCTCATGGACGACATCGCAGCAGCAACACCAGTGCCGAGCGAGATGTGCGAACAATATATGGAGCAAGTGTTACTCAGGCTGAGTAACGAAGATCTTCCCGATACTACTAAGAGAATCTTTTCAGAAACAGCGAGGAAAGTAGGCAAGTATATCTTTCCGATACTTGAGGATGCTTATAGCCGAAAGGTCAGCATGAAGCGGCTTATACTTCCCGTTGCGGCGTGGCTGCTTGCAGTCAGAGAAGGGGCGAGCGAGTCGGGTCAGCCCTATCATGCCAAGGATACCCAAAGCGCAATTACAGCGATTCAAGAAGGCGCAGTGATTAGCCAGATTCTGGGATTGGAGAATTGCGAACAGACAGAGGTTATAGATAATGAATGCCACGGGGCTTTGCGAGATCTCCAGACCCACGGACTATTAACTACGCTTAAGAATTACACTGAGGGATGCTTTTTAAATGAAACCGCTTCAGCATGAAATGGTAGTACTTTTCGATCATGACGGAACCGTCGTTGATAGTGAAACCATAGCACTTAAGAGCGCGTGGAGACTGACCAATGAAGTGGCTCGTGAGTTCCCTGGCGCTCAACACTATGAGCTTGAGGACTTTGTTAAAAGCTTTGCCGGGAAACCTTACAGGGAAATACTCAAGAAGAGCTACGCAGACTCATTAACCACTCTTAATGAGCGCGATGTTGACAGGCTAGTAGCTCAAGAAGAAAAGAGAGCGATTGAGCGGCTTAGTGTAGAGGCAAAAGCGACTGAAGGAACGCCTGAAGTACTCTCTTACCTGCGCGACGGCGGATTTGAATATGCACTAGTCAGTAACAGCAGCTGACAACGGCTGAGTGCTTGCCTGACTTCTGCTGCCCTAACCGACTATTTCCCAAGTGAGCAGATATTTAGCGCTCACGACTCTCTCCCTGTTGCTCGTCCCAAGCCGCTTCCTGACATCTACCTACATGCAGCCAAGTGTCTGGACGCTGACGTTTCGGATTGCGTGGCAGTTGAAGATTCTCTCAGTGGGGTAAGGGCTGCCGTTGCCGCTGGAATTGGGGAGATTATCGGTTATGTAGGGGGAACTCATATCAGCGAGGATGAACGAACAAGCCGTGCCGATGCTCTTATGTCGGCTGGTGCCCAGCAAGTTATCGAGCGGATGCACGATCTGATCGGGATATTGTCAGCAACCCCAGTCTAAAGACAGGCGGCTTCAGGCGCACGCTTGAAGCCCAAAGCTTGACCAGCCACAGTCGCTGTAACACAAATAATGATGAACAGCAATACCAACACAGGCTTAACAATCAAGCTGAATGAAGCATCCCTATCTCGTTTACCTGGAAACGTTCGCATACCCAAGTACGATCGCCATCAAATCACGAATGGAATTGTGCATGTTGGGGTGAGTGGATTTCATCGATCGCACCAAGCGCTCTATCTCGATGATTATTTCCATCAGAATCTTGGTAGTGACTGGGGCATCTGTGGTGTTGGATTGCTGGACAATGACTATGACAGGCGTATGCGGGATGCGCTGCTGTCCCAAAATTGTTTGTATACCTTAGTTGAGCGATCGCCTTCTCGCGATCGTGCTCGAATCATCGGTTCGATCGCTCGATACCTGTTTGCACCAGACAATCGTCAAGCCGTCATCGAAGCAATGGCAGCAGAGGAATGCCGAATTGTTACTCTAACGGTTACTGAAAGCGGCTACTACTACATTGAAGGAAGTGGCAATTTCGATGTAAACCACCCGACGATGCAGCACGATTTGCAACATCCTGACCAACCACTAGGAACATACGGTTTTTTGACAGCCGCGCTCGAAAAGCGGCGTAAACAGGGGTTGGCACCCTTTACAGTACTGTCCTGCGACAACGTGCAGGGCAACGGCAACATGGTGCGGAAAATGCTAACGACATTTGCCGAAATGCGCGATCCGGCTTTGGGACGTTGGATTGCTGAACACGTTGCGTTTCCCAGCTGCATGGTCGATCGCATTACTCCGCTCCCAACAGAAGCAGATATCAAAATGGTGGCCCAACAGTTTGGGATTGATGATGCGTTTCCAGTCGTTGCGGAGCCTTTCATCCAGTGGGTAAATGAGTTTGGTGCTAAAGAAACGCTCATCCGATTGTCGCAGGCACAGTAATGGCATTACTTATATCTTCTAGAAAATGTCTAAGTCTCCCTAAGCCATGTTCCCTCTCGCCAACGCATCAATCTTAAGGCAGATTCTCCTCAGTGAGTAACTCAGATTGAATAGAGAAGACCGTGTATGCATACGGATGGCTCTTGATGAAGCGCGACGCCACAGGCAAGTTTGTTAGCAATTGGAACTCAGAGACGAAACAACGAGTTAGCGTATCTCTGACCAATACCGCATGGCGATCGCTCGATAAAGAGGCTCACAAGCGAGGCATTTCTCGCTCTGAAGTCATTGAACGCTTTGCCCGCACTCTTGAAAGCGAACAGTTGCTCGCTGCCCAAGAAACTGAGTACCAGGTGGCAACAATTCTTGAAAACATCGCAGATGCGTTTGTCGCCTTTGATCGCAACTGGCGCTACACTTACGTGAATCGGGCGGCAGCTCAAATCCTACATAGAACGCCAGACGAGCTATTGGGAAAGCACGTTTGGCATGAGATTTTTCCTGAGTTGGTTGGTGGACTTGCCTATCAGGAACTCCATCGGGCAGTAGCCAAACAAGCCCCTGTTTCCTGGGAAGAATTTGGGGAGCCGGTTCAGCGTTGGTTAGAGGCGAATGCCTATCCCTCAGCAGAAGGAGTAGCCGTTTATTTTCGCGATATTACAGAACGCAAGCAAGCGGAGGCAGAACGAGAACGCTTGTTGCACGAGCTGGAAATTGAACGCGCTCGATTTGAAGCGGTTTTGCGACAGATGCCTGCTGGCGTCATCATTGCCGATGCGGCATCCGGTAAGTTAGTCCTGGCGAACGAACAAGCCAAGCAGATTGTTGGGTATGACTACGAAGAGTCGCTTGAGCTTGAGGAATATGTTCCCATTACTCCATTTGAAGCCTTTAGCTCAGATGGTCGAGTCTATGCCCCTCATGAGTATCCTCTAGCGCGCTCGCTACAAACAGGTGAGGTCGTTACCAGCGAAGAAATGGAACTTCATCGAGATGATGGTAGCCGCGTCTTCATTAACATCAATTCAGCCCCGATTTTAGATAGCCAGGGACAGATTGTTGCAGCCGTTGTGATCTTCAAAGATGTGACGGATTATAAACAGGTTGAACAGGCATTGCGAGAGAGCGAAGAACGCCTGCGATTGGCACTGACAGCGGCTCAGATGGTTGTCTGGGATATGGATTTGCAGCGCCATCAGGTGCTGTGTTCTGCTAATGCTCTAGACATTTGGGGTCTTCAAGAAGGCACGGCAGAAGACTTTTTTGCAGTCATTCATCCAGACGATCGCCAAGGGGTGATGCAAGCGGCCCAAGGCGCAATGGCTGGAGAAGAGCCCTATATGCAGGAGTACCGAGTCATCGATCCACGCGGCACTACGCGCTGGATCAATAGTCAAGGGCAAACCTATCTGGATGATGCTGGGCGAGGAGTTCGTCTAATCGGCGTTTCCGTAGATATCACGGAACGCAAACAAATGGCAGCGGAGCGTGATCGCCTTTTGAAACGAGAACAAACTGCCCGACTAGAAGCAGAAAGCGAACGCAAGCGGTTGCATGAAATCTTGATGCAATTGCCTGCCATGATTGGCATTGTTAAAGGCCCTGATCTGGTCTATGAATTTGCCAATCCAACTTATCTGCAAGTGGCTGGGCGCACTCCAGACATTATCGGTAAATCAATGCGGAAGCTTTTCCCGGAGCTAGAGGGACAAATTTACTTTGAAGCGATTGATTGCGTTTACCGGACAGGAGAACCGTTCATTGGAAATGAGTCGCCTGCTTACTGGGATCGAAACAGCAATGGTGTGTTGGAAGAGGGATTTTTCAACTGCATCTTTGCGCCTTGGCGGGATGCTGAGGGAACCATTCAGGGCGTGTTGATTTATAACATTGACGTGACAGCGCAGGTACAGGCTCGGCGACAGATTGAGTCACTGCTGGCAGAGCTACAGGAAAAAGAACGACAGCAGCAGTTTTTGATTGGGCTGAATGATGCGATTCGTGCTATTCAAGAGTCGAAGGAAATTATTTGGCAGGTAGTTCGCGATACGGGGCAACACTTCCAAGTTACTCGTTGTACCTATGGTGAAATTGATGCCACTCAGGAATACGTCATTGTCGATCGCGACTATTGCAATAGTGTAGTCAGTGTCGTCGGTAGCCATCACATGGATTCGTTTGGTTCTGAACTGATCGCCGAATTAAAGCAGGGCAAAACGATCGTTGTCGATGATGTTGATACCGATCCTCGGACTGCCGGAGTTGGGGCGGCTGCTTTTGATGCCATCCAAACCAAGTCTCTGCTATGTGTTCCATTGGTAAAAGCAGGGCGGTTTGTGGCGTTGTTGGTGTTGCACCATATCTCTGTTCGCCACTGGACGGAGGAAGAGGTGGTGCTGATGGAGCGAATTGCTCAAAAAACCTGGCTAGCCGTGGAGCGATCGCGGGCGGAAGAAGAATGGCGAGAAAGTGAAGCTCGCCTGCAACTAGCACTGAAAGTCGGACGCATGGGAACGTGGGACTGGGACATGCAGACGGACGCATTGCTCTGGTCAGAAGGACATTTCACTGTCCTGGGTCTACAACCGAATGAGTGCGAACCAGGCTACGAGGTTTGGGCAAGTCGGGTTCATCCCGATGACCTAGCAGAAGCTGAGGCGAAATTTCAGCAAGCCATAGCTGACAAGAAGGAGTATCACCATGAATATCGCCTGCGTTGGTCAGATGGCTCAATTCACTGGGTCGAAGTGAGAGGACAGTTTACTTACGATCTTCGGGGAAATCCTAAGCACTCGATCGGCGTCGTCATTAATATCACAGAACGCAAGCAAGCGGAAGAGGCGTTGCGTCAAGCCCTACAAAAGCTCAACTTCCATTTTGAAAACTCTCCAATGGCAGTCATTGAATGGGAGCGAGACTTTCGAGTCACTCGCTGGTCTGCTGGTGCAGAGCGCATTTTGGGCTGGAAAGCCGAAGAAATGCTGGGCAAATCTTTAACAGAGATACCTTTTGTCTTTGAGGAAGACCTGGAACCAGTTGCTGAAGTCTGTCAACAACTAGTCTATGGTGAAGAAGCCCATATTTTTTCATACAACCGCAATTACACGAAAGATCGCAAAATTGTGCATTGCGAGTGGTATAATTCCAGCCTTAGGGACGAATCGGGACGGATGATTTCGGTGTTATCGCTTGTGCTGGATGTGACGGAGCGCAAGCAAGCAGAACAAGAACGAGAACAACTGTTAGAACGCGAACGCCTTGCCCGTTCTCAGGCAGAAGCCGCACAGAGCCAACTGGAAACCATCTTTGACACGTCTCCAATTGGACTTGCTCTGTTAGATGAAAAGCAGCGATTTCTTGCTATCAACGAAGCATTAGCAGAAATTAATGGATTAACCCGCGAGCAAAACTTAGGATATTCCATTGCAGAACTTTTTGGTCAATCCGATCCTAAATTAGTCGAAATCTTTCATCAGATTTACGCCACAGGCAATCCTTTCATCTCACCCAACTTTGCGGTAAATGTTCCCGGACGCAGCGATCGCCGTCCCGGTTACTACAACGTTTACTATCTTCCGACTGTTAACTCAAATGCTCAGGTTGAAGGGGTTTTAGTTTATGTGGTAGATGTAACTGAGCGCGTCAGATTAGAGCTTGCCCAACGCTTTCTGTCTGAGGCAAGTGCCGTCCTTGCATCTTCACTCGATTATCAAACGACTCTAGAGCGAGTCGCGCAGCTTACAGTGCCGGAATTAGCGGACTGGTGTACGGTTCACATGATAGAAGAGGATGGTGCGATCGCGCAGATTGCAGTGGCTCACATCGACCCTGCCAAACTGGAATGGGCCTATCAGATTAGAGACAAGTATCCTCTAAACCCGGATGACCCTCGCGGTGCTGCATACACATTGCGAACTGGAGAATCTGATTTTGTGCCAGAGATTCCCGATGAACTGTTGGTACAGGCTGCGCGTGATTCAGAACATTTGGAGATTCTACGGCAGGTTGGCTTCAGCTCTGTAATGACGGTGCCACTCCGCTCGCAAGCACGAATTCTAGGGGTTATTTCCTTTATCTCGGCGGAATCCGGACGACGGTACACCTCGGCAGATTTGCAACTGGCAGAGGAATTGGCACGTCGGGCATCCTTGGCGATCGACAATGCTCAGTTATACCGGGTGGCTCAACGCGATCGCGCCAAAGCAGAAGCCGCTAACCGAATTAAAGATGAATTTTTGGCCGTATTGTCCCACGAGTTGCGATCGCCCCTCAATCCGATTCTAGGCTGGACAAAATTGCTCCGAACTGGGCGACTAGATGCCACAAAAACCCAGCAAGCCCTAGAAACGATCGAACGCAATGCCAAGCTGCAAGCGCAATTAATTGAAGACTTGTTGGATGTCTCGCGCATTCTGCAAGGAAAAATGACGTTAAACGTCGCGAGTGTGAATCTAGCGGCAACGATTGAAGCCGCCCTGGAAACGGTACGACTGGCAGCCGAAGCCAAACAGATTCAAATCCAGACTACATTTAATCCGATTTCAGGAACAGTTTCAGGCGATGCGAATCGCCTCCAACAGGTAGTCTGGAACCTCCTCTCCAATGCTGTGAAGTTCACCCCAACTGGAGGACGAATCGAGGTGCGCGTCGAGCAAGTTGGCACGTATGCTCAGATTCAAGTCAAAGATACTGGAAAAGGCATCACTCCAGACTTTTTACCCTATGTGTTTGACTACTTCCGTCAAGAAGATGGCACAACAACCCGACAATTCGGCGGATTGGGATTGGGGCTGGCGATCGTCCGTCATTTTACCGAACTGCATGGAGGAAGCGTTCAAGCAGACAGCCCAGGACAGAACTTAGGGGCTACATTTACCATCCGGCTACCGTTAAATATCGTAGAGCCGCAACCCTCTTCTGATGACAGACACCCAGAACGTGTGACAGATTTGGCAGGTACTCATGTCTTGGTTGTGGACGACGATGCAGATATGCGGGAGTTGGCAGCCTTCACCCTAACGCAATCTGGCGCACAAGTTACGACAGCCGCTTCGGCTGCACAGGCGTTAACTTTCCTGAATCAATCTGTCCCCGATCTGCTGTTATGTGACATTGGGATGCCAGAGATGGATGGTTATGCGCTGATTCGGCAAATTAGAAAGTGGTCACCTGAACAGGGAGGTATGATTCCTGCAATTGCACTTACTGCCTATGCTGGAGAAATCAATCAGCACCAAGCCCTAGCTGCCGGATTTGGGATGCATATCTCAAAGCCTGTCGAACCTGAGGAATTGGTAAAAGCGATCGCCCATTTGCTGAGACAGTGAATACCGTTTAGGTTGATTATATGTTGATTCCCTGACAATAACTAAATAAGCTAGGACTAACCCCGATGGATGTCGATCGCACAAACTCCTTAAATCATCGAAAAGAGTTTACTTTAAATTTCTCTCAGGAGTTTTGTGCGGACTGCTATGCGATCGAAGCACGATTCGCGGCGATCGTAGATCACATGGCTGAAGCATTCATTTCCATTAATTTAGAGTGGCACTGCACCTATGTCAACCGTAAAGCAGAGCAGCTTTTAAATAGGAAACGGCAAGATCTAATCGGCAAAACGTTATGGACAGTTTTTTCGGTCGAGCCTACCTCTGAGCTATATCAGCATTGTCATCGAGTAACTGCAACGCAAACGGCGATCGAGTTTGAACAACACTATCCCTCACTCAACAAATGGTTAAAAATTCGCCTCATAAATAGTGAAGAAGGCTTACTCCTCTACTTCCAAGACACAACTGAAACATCTCAAGCCGAGCAACAATTGAAAGCCGAAATCGCCAAGTCCCAGCAGGTGCAAGCCACTCTTCAGAAAGAACAGGACTTTTTGAAGGCAATTCTAAACAACGTTCAAGCTGGCATTGTAGCTTGCGATGCAGATGGCATATTGACTGTATTTAACCAAGTCGCTCAAGATTTTCATGGATTATCTCAGCTACCAGTCCTACCCGATCGCTGGGCTGACTATTATGACTTGTATTTGCCCGACGGCAAAACACGCATGAATACAGAGGATATTCCACTGTTTAGGGCATTGCAAGGACAGAACGTTCGTGATGTGGAAATGATGATTGTTCCGCAGCAGGGAACTGCCCGAATGCTGCTAGCGACTGGACAGGCAATTATAGCCCCAAACGGGGAAAAACAGGGTGCAGTTGTCGTGATGCACGACATCACAGAGCGTAAGCAAGCAGAAACGGCTCTGCATGAACGCGAAGCGCAATTATCGAGCATCTTCCAAACTATTCCCGATGGCATCACCATTCTAGATTCTACCGGACAGATTATTGCCGCCAATAGAGCAGCAGAGCGGATTTTAAGATTGACTCGCCGCGA
Source organism: Waterburya sp. (assembly GCA_036703055.1). GTDB lineage: Bacteria > Cyanobacteriota > Cyanobacteriia > Cyanobacteriales > Coleofasciculaceae > DATNPV01. The sequence goes on along the minus strand of DATNPV010000124.1, from coordinate 3,705 downwards.
CATTGTGGAGCGAGGCTATAACGATTTATCCTGGTTCATTACAACTGTGGATGGTCATCCTTTCCCAGAAGATGAGCTACCGTTTGCACAGGTAATGCAAACAGGTCAGGCTATTTATGGCATTGAACATGCCATTAACCATACTGATGGAACCCGTACAATTCTCTCGATCAATGCTTCCCCTTTGTTTGACGAAGAAGAGAAAATTATCAATGTCATTGCTGCTTTGAGTGACATTACTGAGCGCAAGCAAATCGAAGAAGAACGGGTACAGCTTGTTCAGGAACAGGCAGCCCGTGCTGTAGCAGAGGTTTCTCAGCAAAAATCAGCATTTTTAGCCCAAGCAAGTGCTGTCCTTTCCTCTTCGCTGGATTATGCACAAACCCTCCAAAGCGTTGCCAAGCTGGCAGTGCCTTATTTTGCAGATTGGTGTAGTGTCGATCTACTGAATGACGATCGCACAATCAATCGTGTTGCAGTGGCTCATTCAGATCCGGAAAAAGTGAAGTTTGGTTGGGAGTTGGCTCAACGCTTTCCCAGACATCTAGATGATGGGTATGGCATCTCTCAAGTCATGCAAACAGGACAGGTTGAAATTGCGATTGAGATTAAAGATGAACAGTTAGCTGCCGCCGTGCCGAATGCTGAATATCTGGAAATCTTGCGTGGCGTTGGCTTAAAGTCCTGCATCCTTGCCCCACTACAGGCACGCGGGCGCGTGTTGGGCAGCATTACGTTTGTGTATGCTGAATCTGATCGCCGCTATTGCGTGGAAGACATTGCCCTGGCTGGAGATCTGGCTCGGCGGGCAGCGATCGCCATTGATAACGCTCGTCTCTATAATGAAACACAACAAGCGAAATTAGCCGCAGAACTGGCTGCTAACCGAACATCTCGATTGCTCGCGGTAATGACAGCTCTGTCTGAATCGCTAACCTCCGCTCAAGTGGCCCAGGTCATTATTGAACAGGGAATGTCCGCACTGGGAGCGAGTTGTGGTTTGGTTGCGGTATTAAATCAGGATGCCAGCGAACTGGAGATTATTCAAGCGATCGGGTATGAACATGTAGGAGAGTTTCTGCGTAGTTTTTCGATTCATGCACCCTTTCCTCTAGCAGAAGCCGTGCGAACTGGGCAGCCTGTTTGGGTAGAAACGCTCGAAAACCGGATCGCCCGTTATCCTCAATTAGCCGAAGCGTATGCCAAGGTTGGCTCTAAAGCCTGGATTTCGGTGCCGTTGTTGATTGAAGGACAAGCCGTTGGTGGACTGTCGCTTAGTTTTTCGACGGTTCCCCAACTTTGTGAGAGCGATCGCGCTTTCGTTTTGGCACTGGCACAGCAATCGGCGCAGTCGATCGACCGAGCAAAGCTCTACGAGTCAGAACAGCAAGCACGGGCACAAGCCGAAGCGGCTAACCGAATTAAAGATGAGTTCTTAGCTGTTTTGTCGCACGAATTGCGAACTCCGTTAAATCCAATTTTAGGTTGGACTCGACTGCTGCGAAGGGGAACTCTCGATTCCAGCAAGATGGCGGCAGCTCTCGCAACGATTGAACGCAACGCCCAGTTGCAAGTTCAACTGATTGAAGACTTGCTCGATATCTCTCGCATTTTGCAAGGCAAGCTGAGTTTGGACTCTACTCCAACTAATTTGAAAAAAACTGTTACAGCCGCGATCGAAACAGTCCATCTAGCTGCCGAAGCGAAGAACATTCAAATTCAAACCCAGCTAGAACCCAGTGTAGGCAATGTGTTAGGAGATGCTGCCCGATTGCAGCAGGTTGTCTGGAATCTGCTCACCAATGCCATTAAGTTCACCCCTGCCGGAGGTCGAGTTGAAGTTGAGCTAAAAACGATTGATTCCTTTGCTCAGATTCAAGTCAGGGATACAGGGAAAGGGATTAAGCGAGAATTTATGCCCTATGTCTTTGATACGTTTCGACAAGCCGATAGCAGTATTACGAGAACATTTGGTGGGTTAGGGCTGGGATTAGCGATCGTGCGTCACATCGTTGAGCTACATGGTGGAACTGTCAAAGCCGAAAGCTCGGGAGAAGGACAGGGAGCAACATTTACCGCCACGCTGCCCTTGTTAGCCCCGAGCAAAGACGTGAACATTAACCAGAAGGGCAATTTATTCCTCAATGCTCACACCTCGCCCTTGGCTGGATTATGTATCCTGGCAGTCGATGACGAAGTAGACAATTTAGAGTTAATTCAATTTATCTTGGAGCAGGCGGGAGCCACAACGATCTGTGTATCTTCAGCAACAGATGCGCTACAACAACTGAATGAATCTAAGCCAGATGTTTTGATTGCTGATATTGGGATGCCACAAATGGATGGCTATACGTTGATTCGTCAAATCAGACAATTACCTCCAGAGCAGGGAGGACAGATTCGAGCGATCGCACTTACCGCGTATGCAGGTGAGACAAATCAACAGCAAGCCCTGGCAGCCGGATTTCAAAGGCATCTTTCAAAGCCTGTTGAGCCTGAGGCATTAGTGCAGACAATTGAGCAATTGCTTCACACAATGGGGTAACTGACATCTTGCACCAAGCCCTCTCCAATGGAATTGGAGGGGCATATACAAACCTTCGTCCGCCTGTGCGGACTCACCAAAAATCAAGGGTTTTGTAACCTGCTCCCGGCAGGATTTGTTTGTGTAGCTGCGGTTTCAACCGCCAGGTGCAAGATGTGATGTAAGACACAGTATTAATAAAAGATATTGCTATCGGTTGCTACTCATCGAAGGCTGAGCCGGAACCAGAGGATTGGTGGTTAGCTGTTGCGTCGGCTGTCGGGAAGGTAGCGGGAAATCACGCCGAGCGGGTACAGGCGAGCGGGCGGGTATCGGAATTGGTGTATACGCGGATACTAATGATACCAAATCCGGTTGTCATACCCCCTTAACGTATCAAGCAAATTTTAACCAATGATAGTGAGTTAAGCTTTTAATTTCTGCTTTCATATGGCTCTGCACGTTACAACGAAGTACTAACACTTCTTCGATGTCCTCAATCGTCTCGAAATACTCATTGACTAACGGTTCGTCTACTAATGTCCAGAGTCTTTCATCGGGTTGTAATTCTGGTGAATAAGCTGGGAGAAATTCAACGGTAATTCCGGCTGGGATGGTGGCTTTGTTGCTGCGATGCCATCCCGCATTATCTTCTACTAGTAAAACCTGTCTGGTTTCAGAAATTTTGGCATCCTTAGCCAAACTTTCGTAGACTAAATTCAGCCATTTTGTATTGACTCGTGGAATTAAGTAAAAGACCGTTTCTCCCGTCTGAGGCTTAACAAATCCATAGACATATAACCATTCATAACGATGACTAACCACGGCTATCGGTCTTGACCCCACCTCAGCCTAATGGTTTCGATGCTAAGAGTTGACGTAGTTTTTCTAGCTGAGCATCTGTTAAGAGAGCTTTCTTGCCCCCTCGTTGCTGTGGCTGCTTATTTTTCAGATTGGTCAGTCCTTCAGCTCCTAAACAGTTATATTTCTTGACAATTTGTTTGGCATAATCATAATTAATCCCTACAGCGATGGCACTATCTTAATTGTCCACCCCAATGATATTTTCCACAGTAAATGCCATCTTCGCGATTCCACAGCATCTTGACTTTTAAAGTATTTTTGTTTGAGTTCTTCTGAATTATAGTGGTTGACTAAATGTGCTTTCTTTGGCATCCCTG
>DATNPV010000101.1:0-29720 GCA_036703055.1 Waterburya sp. | reverse complement strand
AACGGCTAAAGGGTCTGCTAAGGGAGAAAGCCAGAATAACCAAGAAGCGGCTGATCGCTGAGTGCGATCATAAGATGGCGCGATCGCAAAGAGCAAGGCAAAGCGAATCAACACCATCAATACATTTAAACCAGCCGCTGCCATCACCGAGGGTGAAGCAATTCCGAGTCCCAGACAACTCAAAAATAGCAAGGAGGCTGGGATAGGAAGACCCTGCACACACAGAAGTAACCATACATCACTCCACAGCTGACCTGGGGAAGAAGCATCTTTGAGGTCAAGGCTTCGTCCCCACTCTTTCCAAGTTTGGGCAGCCCCTTCATACATCCGCACCTTTAAAACCGTTGCCCCATCTAGAAAGCCGACTTTAAACCCACAAGAGGCTATATAACGAGCCAGGGTAACATCATCGCAAAAAGACCGTTTAGCACTCGAATAGCCCTCTACTTGAGTTAACACATCACGGCGACACAAAAAACACTGTCCATTCGCCATCACTCGTTCTGCTGACTCACTATTGCTGCCAGTTGGGCCAAATCGGTAGACCAAAGTCATCAATAATGCAGGTTGTAGCCACCACTCTCCTGGATACTTCAGGATAAATTGCGGTGAAAGGGAAACCAAGTCAAATTTTTCCGCTTCAGCCACGTTGATTAAACCAGCGACCAATCCAGGCGTGGGCTGAGTATCGGCATCTAAACCCAGAAACCACTGACTCTGAGGGGAACTGTGTAAGTAGCCTGTATGCAAAGCCCAAGGACGCCCTACCCAGTCCGAGGGCAGGGGGTCATCATTAATTAGACGGAATCGGGGGTCTTTTTCTTGGGCATCCTTGACCAGTTCCGGTGTACCATCCGTCGAGTAACTGTCTACGACGATGACCTCTCGCACTTCATCGCCTTGGTGACTTAATCCTACAAGACAGGGAGTCAGGCGATCGCGTTCATTAAGGGTAGGTACGACCACACTCACTGTATCCAGTTGCTCTGGGGTAGCAGATTGGGGAACAATGGGTGGACGGCGTCCTGGCCCTTTGATTAAACGCGAAAGCAGGATTAACGCGGCTGGAATTTGCAGGAGTAACAGCGCTGTTGCCAGGAAGCCAAACGATGTGTGAACGGTGAACGATAAAGTATGCAACGAAAGTAATACCAAGCCGCTCATCCCTTATCCTTTAACTGGTGCCACTGGCACAGGTACAGTTTGGCTGGATTGAGCGTTTTCGCGCACTGAAGGAACCGTTGGTGTATCTGAAGCCATCCACCAGAGGATCAAAGCTGGAGCAACGCCTAATACAAGACCTAACCCTATAGGAATCAAAATCCCAGCACCAATGCTCATGATTGCCGCAAAGGCAAAGTTACTCAGGTAAACAGCCAAGGGTAGTCCGAGTTGCTTTCTAGACAAGCCTACAGGGGTCTTTTGCCACAGCAATGTTGCCACTGTCATGAACAGAGCACCTGTTCCCATCCAGCCCGCAAAATTTTGATAGGGCATACCAAAAAAGGCTCCGGGTTTGCCCCAGAACCAGAAGGGAGCTACGGTTTGACTCATAGCTGGGTCAAGAACAAAGTCCCAGGACGTTAGAAGGGTTGCACCTAATACGATCGCACCTAGATGGCGTAACCAGCTAACTTTTTTTCCGGTTTCTACACTCGCTTCCAAACCGACACGAGCAATGAGATAAGAGACGAACCCCAGATAAAACCAAGACAGGGGAATCGTGAAGGGCACCAGACCCGCAATTTTATAACCCAAGCCACTTAAGTAGCTATACTCCCCAAAGGGGAAGCCGGTACTGGTTCCCAGCAGTTCACTACTTAAAGAAATACAGACAGCCGGCACCATAAACGTCAGCCAGTGCCACAGTCCTAATGTTCGGTAAGCATAAATGGCTACGGCTGTCGCACCCATAATAATGTAAACGACCCCACCCCCAGCCATTGACCACTGAAACAAGGTCTGCCCCAGTGTAGATAAGCTGGCAATCAGTTCTGGATGGGGCAGGACAATGAGCAGTCCCGCTAGTCCGAATGCCATTGCCACAATGTGACCAATGAGTAAGTAGCGCTCCAGTTTGACAAGTTGCTTCATCAGAGACTCCTAACAAGTGAAAGCCCGGTTGCACTATCCCGGAAAAAGGCCGCATTTGGTTGAAGGCGGCAAGGAAACATGGGTAAGCAAAAGCATAGTTGTTTATTAGTTTACAAATGTTTATGAACAATTCTCGGGTTCAGGGGCGATATTGTTTAACTTTTGTGAATTCAATCGGCAAGGAGGCGTCATCAGGCCAAGAGCACGAGGCAGAGGGCAGAGGGAAGAAGGAGCCAGAAATTTTTCCAAGGAGACCCGTAAACGGGACTAGACTTGCTACAAAACGATTCAAAACTTTAAAAACCTCAAGCCCGAAAGGTCATTTATCACGGCGGTAAAAGTGGAAAAGTGGGAAAATCGTTAATATATTGGCAGTAACCTCAGTCTTGCCATTGTTTTTGTTGTAGCGCAAGCCTGTCGGTTGAGTCTGCTGCTATCTGCTTCAAGGCATCTGTACCCAACATGACTTCACCTGTTTCAGAAAACGCGAAGACAGTGATTCGCCCCATTCAATACCGTGATTTGGAGGCAGTCGAACAGCTTGTCACAGAGGCAACTGATGCAGATAGCAACAGTTGCTCTGTGAACTTGCTTCAGCAATTACAGCAAGTTCGACGCTGGTATGGCCTGCTCAAGTTTTTGAGTTGGTTTCCTAACCCTTGCCAATATGCATTTTGTGTGTATGTAGCTGAAGCATTCCAGCAAATGCGTGGGATGATCAAAATTGCGCCGTTTAATCGCACCCGTAGCACTTGGCGAGTGGAGCAAGTGTTAGTCAAAACCGCGGCTAACACTCAAGGAAATAAACCTGTCACGACCGATATTGGTTCTGGGTTATTGCGCCATTGTTTTGAAACCATTTGGGAGGCGCGAACCTGGTTACTGGAAGTGAATATTCATAACAAAACCACACTGGCGCTTTATCGGCAAAATGGATTTCAGCCGTTAGCTCAGCTGACGTATTGGGTACTCGCACCAGAAATCCTGGAAGAACTAGCCGCTCATGAACCGGATTTACCTAACCTGCTGCCTGTCAGTAATGCCGATGCTCAGCTGCTGTATCAACTCGATACAGCATCTATGCCCCCCTTGGTGCGCCAAGTGTTTGACCGCCATATCCAAGACTTTAAAACTGGGTTTGTCAAGGCGTTCGCCTCTCATATCCAGCAATGGTTCACTCATACCGAGGTTGTCAGTGGTTATGTATTTGAACCGCAGCGTAAAGCCGCCATTGGCTATTTCCAGGTTCGGTTGAGCCGGAATGGTTCTAGTTGCCATGAAGGTGAGCTGACTGTCCACCCCGCCTATACCTGCTTGTATCCAGAGTTGCTTGCTCAAATGGCACGGGTAGTTCAACAAGTTCCTCCACAGTCGCTGCAAATCGCTTCTGCTGACTATCAACCTGAGAGGGAAGAATATCTGGAAGAATTAGGAGCAGAGCGGATCGAGCATACCCTACTGATGTCCCGTTCTGTCTGGCATAAGTTACGAGAGGCTAAGCCAGTTTCTTTGGAAGGATTGCAGTTGTCTGAAGTGCTTCAGGGGTTACAGCCAGCACGCACACCTATACCTAGCCGTATTGCTTGGTGGAAGTCCATATCCAAGAAAACTCAAGCCGCTGCCCAAGGAAATGGCGCTCAGCCAGCTTCAACCGCCAAGAGTGCGATGTCCAAGACGGTAACGCCACCCGCTAACTCTCCAGACGTGAGAAACTAGGGATTGGGAGATGGGTTGAAGGTTGAAGGTTGAAGATTAGAGGGTTGAAGGTTGAACGTTGAAGGTGTTTAACTTAAACGTTCAACTTGCCAACTTTCAACTAATCCCTACATCTTAGAAGCTGAAAACTCACATTCGAGGAGAGTGATGCAAAAAATTTCGGCACTGGGGTTAGATGTAGGCAGCAAGCGTATCGGTGTGGCGGGATGCGATGGTACGGGTTTAATTGCGACAGGCTTGACGACGATTGAGCGTGCCAGCTTTGAGCAGGATGTGCAAAAGCTGCGAGAGTTGGTGGAGCAGCGAGACGTACAGACACTCGTTGTCGGATTGCCTTATTCCATGGATGGAACTTTAGGGGCTCAGGCCGTCAAGGTGCAAAATTATGCGAATCGCTTGTCTAAAGTGCTCCAACTACCGATTGAGTATGTAGATGAACGGTTAACCTCCGTAGAGGCAGAAGAGTTAATCAAAGCTCAAAAGCAATCGCCTTCCCGGAATAAAAGTCTCATTGACCGCAAAGCGGCTGCCATCATTCTGCAACGGTGGCTGGATGTGCGTCGCTCAGCTAGGCAACGAGCGAGTAATGGAGTGATAAGCTAACGGGCGTAAAACACTGAGCATTACACCTTTTGCAAAAATAGCTAGGACGGGCAAGATGCCCATCCCACAAGAGTCATTATTTTCTTGTGGGGTAGGCGTCCCGCCTGCCCAAAAGTTCGATGAAAAAGACTTTTGCAAGAGACATCATGAACTGGCGTTCACAAATGTTGCGATGAAAATCTCTCTTCCCCATTCCCGACTTTCAAGATAGGTCTATTTCATAACTTAGAACAGAGCTGTCAAACCCTCTCCCCGTCTCCGGAGTTCCCCATCAGTCAAGAGTAGGCAATGAGACAAGTGTGACACCTTATTCTCCCCTCTCCTCATCTCTCCTTTCAACCACCCTCACCAGAGTGATAACATGGAAAACTGCTGGATTATTACAAACACCAAAATCTATCCATGACTCTGACGCAAGAGCGAAAGCACGAAATTATTGACGGCTTCCAAGTCCACGAAACCGACACGGGTTCGGCCGATGTGCAAGTTGCCATCATTACTGAACGCATTAATCGGTTGAGTGAGCACCTGAAAAGTAATAGCAAAGACCATGCTTCCCGGCGTGGGTTATTGCAGCTCATTGGTCGCAGAAAGCGTTTACTCGCCTATATCCGAAAACAAAGTACACAGCGCTATCAAGCCTTGATTCAACGCTTAGGTATTCGCGGCTAGACGATATTAACTCTTATGTCTACTGAACCAGCCCGTGAGGCAAAAGGCAATAACTCCTCCAAAACCCAGCCCTCTGGCGGCAGTGACCAGCGCTTGCCCTTTGAACCGCGTCACAAGCGTAAAAAAGTCGCTAAAGCCCAGGCAACTCCAGCAGCTAGTCAAAACGCTACTCAGCAAGAGCAAAAAGCACCCAGCTCTAGGGAATCAATGTCCATTCCCGATGCCGTGAGTAAGCGAATGGTGCGCAGGATGGCTCTTTTGTGTGGTATCCCAAGTGTTTTGGGCATTTCCACATTTCTTGTCAGCTATTTTTTAGTCACCCAAGTGGGGTTAAAGTTTCCCCATGTGGCAGTGGTACTGGTGAGTATGGGCTTTTTTGGCTTAGGGGTATTGGGGTTGAGTTACGGTGTTCTTTCCGCCTCTTGGGATGAGGAAATTCCAGGGACACTATTAGGTTGGCAAGAATTCACAACCAACCTGGGACGGATGACAGCCGCATGGCGTTCGGCTGGTCAGAAGGACTAGGTCAGAAAAACTAGAATTGAAAGCTAGCAAGTGACAACTTTCAACCTTTAAACCTTGCGACCCCCAACCTCTCCAACGGCAACATTCCAGCCCTATCATTAAACACAAAATCTATTTGGCAGGGAGTCTAAAACTATGATCGTGGTCATGAAAGTCGGCTCTCCAGAAGCCGAGATTTCTCGTGTTAGCCAGGAACTGAGCGAATGGGGCTTGACTCCGGAAAAAATTGTTGGGAAGCACAAGGTTGTCTTTGGCCTGGTTGGAGAAACGGCTGATTTAGACCCGTTGCAAATTCAGGAAGTTAGTCCTTGGATTGAAGAGGTGTTACGGGTTGAGAAACCCTTTAAACGGGCTAGTCGCGAGTTCCGGCATGGGGAAGCTAGTGATGTTGTGGTGTCCACGCCTAATGGGCCAGTTCACTTTGGGGAGCATCATCCGGTGGTGCTGGTGGCTGGTCCCTGTTCAGTAGAAAACGAAGCGATGATCGTGGAAACGGCACATCGAGTCAAGGCAGCCGGTGCCCAGTTTCTGCGAGGAGGAGCCTACAAACCCCGGACATCTCCCTATGCATTTCAAGGCCACGGTGAGAGTGCCTTGGGCTTACTGGCGGCGGCGCGAGATGAGACGGGGTTGGGCATCATTACCGAAGTGATGGATACGGCAGACGTCGAGAAAATTGCTGAGGTAGCTGATGTGGTGCAAGTAGGTGCCCGAAACATGCAGAATTTCTCGCTGCTCAAAAAAGTTGGGGCGCAGGAGAAACCTGTGCTGCTGAAGCGTGGGATGTCAGCCACGATCGATGAATGGTTGATGGCAGCAGAGTATATTCTGGCAGCAGGCAACCCCAATGTGATTTTGTGTGAGCGGGGTATCCGGACCTTTGATCGACAGTATGCCCGGAATACCCTAGATTTGTCTGTTTTGCCCGTGCTGCGATCGCTCACTCACCTACCGATTATGATTGACCCTAGTCACGGTACGGGTCGTTATGAGTACGTCCCAGCAATGGCACTGGCTGCGATCGCAGGGGGTGCGGACTCGTTGATGATTGAAGTCCATCCCAACCCAGCCAAAGCCTTATCGGACGGCCCTCAATCTTTGACTCCCGAACGGTTTGACCGCTTGGTGCAAGAAATGGCGGTAATTGGCAAAGCTGTAGGACGTTGGCCTGAATCGGCGGCTGTTCTGGCGTGAGAATCTCCAGTCAGTTGCAACTCAAGACCAACCCGAAACAGAGCAACTCGAAGTGCCTGGTTAATTGGCATCCTCTGCCTTCCTAACTCCGGGTCGAGGTTTGCCACCTGTTGGGATAGTGCCGCCATATTGGGGGCTTCTAACCCGTTGGCGATCGCCGCAGCAACACAAGCTACAACCTCTGGCATCAATGCTTTGTGACGGGTACAAGCGATTAGTTCGGGTTGACCTGACTTGTTGGTTGCTGTAGACCAACCGAACAACCGGCAAATAGTAGGGCGCATTGCATAGGCTTGACAGCGACCCTGATCTGGAATGAGCGGGTTAGGCTGATAAAACAAGCAAGTCTTTATTTCCTGTTCTCTGGTTGTTCGCTCGATCCAAACCTCTCCTTCTCCCCGCCGAAAGAGCTCAAACGCTATTGGCAGCATTTCCAGTGGTGTCGCTTCTACATCAGGACTAGTGCAGCACCAACCGCAGCCACTTGGACAATGTAATTGAGTTGTCACCAAAAACGTATCTGTAAGTTGGTCAATTTGAGCATACAACGCCATTACCTTCAAGGCGAAAGCTTGGTTCATCTTGGCAGTGGGATTCTTGCAGTACTTATACGCAGTTCCTGCCAAAACGTTGCTATCCGGATTTGTTTGGCTTGTAGATTTTTCTGGGAGAAGGGAAGCCAGCGCTGTGCTGCGATGCTGCAATCTAAGAGTTAAGACTTTCCCGATTTTATCGAAGCGGTATCGGTAGAGTCTTAACCCTCGGCATCTTCTGGCGCTAAGTCAATGGCAATAACAGTGGCATAGGGGTTAATAAATGTTTGAGGTGAGCTTTCTCACAAATGCGATCGCTCTCCTCGGTGTATGTGAGATATCTTGCCTACAATCTCATAAGTCACAAGACTGATATAGCAAAAGGTAGACGGCAGAGGGCAGAAGGCAGAAGCCAGGAGGAAAGAAGGTTGTACAGTAAGCTTTTTAACCTTTTTCAACTGGATAGTTATTTCCGCCACGCTGCACTAAGCGAGAATTCTACGTCATTCATTATTGAACGCGATGAAGATGGCTATTAGGTTGGGGAAGTTGTTCAGCTCAAAGCCTGTTATAGCCAAGGAGAAACTCTTGATGAGTTACTGGCAAATATTAAGGAAGTTATTGAATTCTGTTTAGAAGAAGAGTAGGTCACAACTATAACTGTTCCAGATAAAAGCTCCTGTTTTTTCCAACTTCTCCCTAAAGTTAAGGCATTCACGAGTGGCAGATTATACGCTGAGTCAGGCTAGAGTTACCCAAATAAGATTCCTTAAGATAGAGGATTATCTGCTACTGATTGATTAGCAGAAGAAGCCGCTTACAGACCAGCAATTAGATAAGCTTCTTGGTTTTACGGCAAAGTCGAAACCGAGTTTTATATCTTGAGGAAGAGGAGAGAAAATACCTAGTCTAATAAAAAAGTTTATAGATAATGAATATTAGTTTGGAAAAAAACAATGAAAACTGAAAAAACAACAAATTCTAATACCCCTGAGTCTAACCCTGCCCAAAAACCTGCTTTTCAATATGTCGTTAGCACTTCAATCGGGGTTTTATTAATTATCCTTTTAGCCGCAAGTGCTTATTACGGAATTTTCAGCTTTTAATTAATTTTCCTAAAAAGGGTGTCTCTTATAGAGGCACCCTAAAGACATTGAGCTTTGAGTTGTGTACCTATCAAAGCACCTGAGTGTGCGGGAGCGATCGCCCTTTTCGTTGCTCCAAGAGGGGAAGCGCGATCACTAGAAAAATACCTGGCGATTGAAATCGCGGCTACACAAACGAAGTCCGCCTTCACGGACTGGCTTGTAAACCCGCACAGGCGGGTTTTGTTTGTATAGCCCCAGACTTCAGTCTGTGGGCATTTGCCTCTCTTCTCGCTGATCGGGTAAAGATTTGAGCGGCGTTTTGAGCAAAACCCAATCGAGATAGAGGATGAATATCTGCATTTTCAGAAAATTGCTTGCACGCTGAAGGTTGCGATCGCTCAGTAGCCACTTCCAGAATTTCTCTAGCAGCATTCCCAGAACGATTTCAGCAGACTTCTCTACAGCCAGAACTACGAGATTTTCAACCATTTCAATGACCTTGTTGTTGTTTGCCCTTCTAAAGTCGCTGAAATGCCGTAATAGCAAGGCTTTCGCTGTGTGTGAGTTATGTACGTGCTATGGGTGACTTTTGCCTTATCTGGTTAGAATTGAGCGAAAGATTACTATTAGGCTATGGTTGAGCGATCGCTTCGGGCTTCTCCAGAGGGCATAAAGGCAGCAAAAACAGCGTTAATTGGCTTTCGTCTGACTCAGCAGCAATTGGCTAATGCGCTAAGAGTCACTCGCCAACCAATTAGTAAGTTTTTTAACGGTAAGCCTGTTGCTTGTGAGCTGTTTGTCCGGATATGTGAGAAGTTGAAGCTGGATTGGCAGGCGATCGCACAGAAAGATGATGAACTGAAGGTAGAGCAAAACCTGAACGAAGGCTCTGACATGGATGCTCTAGTCCAAGAAATCCGCAACAAGGTCAAGTCCTCCAACCTTACAAAAAAATGAGGGACGATGAAGGTGCTGGATATGAATCAGCCGATTGAATTGACTGGAGAGCGGGGCATCTATACCAATGTCAACATTCTGGAAAAAATCACGGGACGCAGGCGGCTGGATATCGCTGAACTACTGCAAAACTGCAATCCAGAGGACTTTGAGCGGTTTGGACTCAACCGAGTGTCTGAAAAACGAGTGCCAGGACTCGAAGCAGTGCAGCGTTACAGCAAGCTGATGGTGTTGGGGAAACCCGGAGCGGGGAAGACCACATTTTTAAAGTATTTGGCGATGCAGTGCATTGAGGGGCAGTTTCAGGCGAACCGAGTTCCCTTGTTTATCACTCTCAAGGACTTTGCAGAAGCACCCAAACAGCCGGATGTGCTGGAGTATATTGCTCAACAACTTTCAGTCTGCGGAGTGACAGATATCAGTATTAAAGTATTGATAGGCTAGTTACTTCAGATGCGAAATTGCCGCATTTTCTGGAGTGGGTAAGCGAAAAATCCAGTTTAGTTGAAACTCCCTGCAAGCCATCTGCAATCCGCGCATTCTACTTTGCTCTCCCCCTCGCCCACAATGAAGACTTTGACTTCGATGAAGAGTTTTATCTCAATCTAGATATTGATCTTGCTGGTGTCCTTGATGATTACTTTAATGAGTATCTTAATCTTGAAATTGACTTAAATAACCCCCTTGACATCGACTATATCCTCAACAGCACTCTCAAAAGTACCTTCTTCTTAAACGAGGTATTCAGTAATGCTTTCAGTGACGAAGCCCTTGAATGCACTTTTCGCCTTATCACAAGCCTTGAGATTGAATATACTTCTTTTCCTAACTTACAGCGATCTCTCCAACATTTAAAAGACCAACTAGCTGACCCATCATATGGAAATATTGGAAAATTTGAGAGGTGGTGGAAAGCAAATGGTCGAGCCTGGACTAGGCGACTCAAAGCAGTGATGATAGAGCATCGCAATATTGGGCATGATTGGCAGTTCAGTGACGCACAATTACAATTGTTGCACCACTATTACAATGCTAATAAGTTGCTGGTTGATTGCCTAAATAGCGATTGCTATGTAAGTCGGGAAGTCAGGCAGGGAATTGAGGATACATTGCTGTTGCCGATGTCTGAAATTGAGAAGCGGCAGCAAGGTAGGGTGGGTTAGCTCTCTTCCCTGAGGATTGCTTGTTTACTCACCCCCTCTAGCTCATCTACAATCGCCAAAGCATCTGCATAACGTCCTTCTAAGATACTTGTTCTTAGGTCGATTAGTTCCTGAGTCATAAATGCTACCTTCACAGATAGGCGCTGATACGCTGAATATAGCATTCAGTTACCTCGCTAGAATAAGCGATCGCATTTCCTCAACAGTCTCTAGTACTTCAGATACCCAACTTCTTAGAGAAGTCGGGTATCTCGCCTTTCACAAGATGAATCTTAGAACGGAGCTTTTTGAGAATTACAATTAACCAATCTTGATGCGGCTAAAGCGCTGTCAACCGAGCTGGCAGAAGTGAGAGAGCAACAATAATCAGACAACTAAAGGCGGTTCCAGTTTCCAGCATCGCTACCCATTGAATTTTTGCCGTGCGATACCATTCCTGATTCAAGGCGATGATGCCAAATTTGAGCAGCGCTAATCCAAATGCCAAAGCCGCAATTAAAGGTAGCCAACCGAAGTAATAGAGGGTGGCAATCATGAGAATTGCGATCGCATGATAAACCACTCCCGGAATGATGGAACTCGTTTTCGGCTTACGCAACTTGACGGTAAAAATGGTGCTGGAAAAGTAGAGCGTGTTGAGTACCCACAATCCCATTGCTGTAGCTGACAGGGTGCCAGTGGTAGCGGCGTAGGCGAGAGGAGCAGCGAGGCAAACCGCTGCAAAGGTAATGAACTCATTGAAAATGGATTTTTGTTCGCGGTGGAAAACGGAAACCGCATCCACAACCAGTGCAGCAATTGCTCCTGAGTAGAGCCAAAGTAATACTGGGAAGCTGAGATAGAGCCAAACTGCGATCGCAACTGACACAGCCGAGTACAAGCCACCCCACACCAGAAAACGAGGCTTGAAACTCCGCCGTTGCTTAATTTGGAGGACAATGGGATGCTCAGCTTGAAAGCCGCAGAACGCACACACTAAAGCTAGTGTGGTGGAGAGCGTCCAAGCTTGCGCTAATGCTGCGCCAGTCAGGAACGATACCAGTAAGACTACATAAACCCCGTGTTGGTGGGAAAGGGTTGGTCGATACCAGGCTTGAGAATTTGGTTTAGCCGTGCTTTTAATGGATGAGGGCTGTTCTGTAACGGTGTTTATGGCTGGCTGAGTCATTGTCTCAACATCCTCTCTTCTCTTTAAATCTTGCTTGCGGGTTCTCGCGATCGCATTATTTGCACGCTATCTACTCCCTTCCTGCTTGAAGAATACCTAATTGTTTTAACAAACCACAGAGGACGCACGGAGCAAAGAGGGATAGGAGAGATAGGTAATCTTGGGGTGGGAAGAGAGTAAAATCCAAAATCCAAAATCCCTAAGGCATGTTTACTAGCTCTTGCTTAACAGCCTCTTGCTCGAAGTCATCGGTATGCGCGTCAATTGCCACTTTGGTGCTTTCCCGTAGAGCTACACGATCAGGACTATGAGGACTCTTGAAGGTAGCTTGAGCATCATTTCTTTGGCAAGCAATCATTGTTTTAACATGTTCCATTTCATCATCGCGGATGGCAACGAACACATCATAGAGGTTATCAATCTTCGGACGACGTTCCTCCGGTGGGCGACTAGCCTGGAATTCATCAAACAAATAGAGGTCGCCGCAGCAATAATATTGAATGGCTACTGGCGGTGCTGGTTGCGCCTTCAGTTCATCCCCATGCTCTTGGAGAAAGGTGTCGTAGGTATGGTAAGCGTGCTCTTCTACCAACTGCATAAAGCGATAAGCAGAGCGTGGTGCAACCATGTACACCAAAACAATAATCCAGTAGTAAACAAAGGCACCGCCACGAGCAACAAAGCGGTCAATCCAGTATTGATTGCCACCCAATTCCTCAATAATCAGCAGGTGGTGTAGCTCGTTCCAAGCTTCGGCAAAGTGAATCTTGAGCCAGTCAGCTTTACGCCACCAACCCATTGTTTCATAGAGGTGAAGCACGGACGTATAAGCAAAGTACGGAACCCGCGCTACAGTTTCTAAAACAAAGAACCGGGGATAAATGCGATCGCGGTAAAAATTGTTTAAAATCCACTCTAAGACGTTAACCAGAAGTCGAATCATTGTTGAGTTTTCCCTTGATGGCTGTAACCTTTAATACTTATCCAACTGAGTAGCGCCTATTGCTGTTGGGTAGGCTCTCCTCCCGCCACGCTATCCATCTATAGCTCCGTAGGAGACTGCCTAAAGGTAGAAAATTAATCCTCAAAACGAACATTGGATGAGTACAACTGCTGATGTAACATTCATTAAGCGGCAGCTTGCACGCACGGTTCTTCGTTATGTGCAGCAACAACGAGGACTAAACAAAGGGCTGCGATCGCTTTTTGCCATTCCTTACGTACCCTATCCTCTTCAACTCCATCAAATGTCGCTATCAGGCGAGGAATTGAGCGTTCTAAAGCGGGACGAGGTACAGGTCGATGCAGTTCAACTAAGCGAGTCAAACTTTCTTGATGGTTGAGGAAACCAATCACCCACTTGGTTGTATGGTCTGGGCTATCAGGAACTCGCTGGAGGTCTAACTCATTTTTGAGCCAATCATAAAAAGCCGGTAATTGCTCCGCCAAAACACGTCCGGCTGTCGGTAAGGATTCTTGCAGAAGCTGAGTGTCTAAACTTTCTAATAATTCCTTAACAGTAGGCAAATTCAGAAACTTTGGCAAACTGAGCGAGAGGAGCGTTTTTAACTCAGTAGTGGATAGTCCAAGGTGTTGAGAAAAAATGTTCAGCATTAACAAAGACCTAAATTAATGAAACTGGCTTAACGTTATGAAGTCTGTTAGCAACTTTCAGATAGCGTTAGGATAAACGCTAAGTTTTGCTCTGCTTTTAAAGCATGAGGAGCGTGAGCTTTCATGAAAATAAACAGACCTGGTTCGAGTTGAATTTCTTGTCCTTCTAGAGTCAGGGTTCCCCGACCTTCAATGACATTGACAACAGCATTATGAGTTGAGGTGTGTTCGGAAATACTCGTGTCAGCGGCTAAACAAAACAGAGTATACTGACAATTTTTGTCCTTGAATAAAACTTTACTCAGCACTCCATTCGCTGGATATTCAATTCGTTCTTTTACGGGAAAGTAACAAGATGAATTGGCTTGAATTGTAGAATTCATGATGAATATATCTCCTTGAGGTTAGTGTGAGACAATCTTGTTTGTGGTGAGCAACAAGATATAAAACAGTCAGTTCAATGAATTCTCGTTAATTGGCAACCGCACATAGCGCGACATAGCCCAAATCTTGCTGATATTGCTTGAAGGCATGGCGCATTTGGAAAACGCGATCGCGAATTGGCGCTTTCGTCAGTACATTCCACACAATTCGAGCCGTATCAACAACACCTTCATCCCGCAGCATTTGCACGGGATTTAATAATCCCATCGCTCCAGTTTGATACTGTTGCACGTTTAGTCCAGCCGTTGCACAGGCTTGACTCCAGTTTTCTACCGACAGCGGTGTGGCATTCATCCGAATAACTTGGGACAGCGTGCGATGAATTTCTTCCTCATGGTTGCGAACGAACAATTCATGAGAAAGAAACTTACCCCCTGGTTTGAGTTTGTGATGAATACCCTGCAAAACCTTGGCTTTCCCCGCAGGAGATTGCATCGACAGAATGGCTTCTGCAAATACATAGTCAAACTGTCCGGGTATCATTTCCAGATGAAAGATATCGCCTTCGATGATGTCCACCTGTCCTTCTAGCTCAGCCGCACGGATATTGTCTCGTGCGCGTGCTATGCTATCGGGATTCTTCTCGACGCCAACAACTCGGACGCCAAAACGTTTTGCTAATGCAATCGCACTGTAGCCGAAACTAGAAGCGAGCTCTAGTACTGTCTCCCCTGGTTGGAAGTTTGCCCATTGAAATAACTGTTCTGTGGCAGCACGTCCCCCCGGTCGTAAAATTTTCTTACCCGCGGCGGCTAGAACTTGATGACCGGATGCCGTTTTAAAGTTAAGGGTAGCGTTGGTCATCGATTTGACCTCCTGAATCGGTGCTACCCTTATGTTGCTCGAAGTGTTTGATAAAGTCTTTGAGCTAGCTCATAGTTCTGGCTATCTGTGCCATTATTCGGCTCAAAGTTTCACAGGAAAGCAGAAGATGTCAGGCAGAAGGCTCTTATATCCCGTTCAGAAGGGGATTCTAACCCCTCCTGAATGGGAGCTACTCAACGAAAGTTCAGCGGGGGATTGTGACCCTTGCTCCCTATCCGTCGCAAGACCGCTTGTGCTTTCGGCTGTTATGTTTTACCTTCTGCCTTCTATCCTCTGCCTTCTGCCTTTCTTGTTCATGCTGATTGTTTTCCATCCGATTGAGACGCGCTATTTTTATCCGTGTCGTCTCCGTTCTGTTCGGAACTTTCTTCGTTATTGGCTTTTTTCTCCTGCTGGATCTGGGTCATATAAACTTCCACATCGCGTTGCAAGATGCTCTCAACTTGTCCAACGAAAGCCGGAAAAGCTTGTTTGTGACTTTCATACGTTTGATAAGGCTCACTCAATTGAGAAAACTGCCAACTTTGAATCTTCAAAGATTCTGCCGTGCGCCGATAATGTCTCCAGCGTTCGCCGTAATGAAAAAACTCTTCAACCGCAGAACTGATAGCCACCACTCCACCAAGGGTAATGGATAGTCCGCGAACAATATCGTTAGCTCTCTGATTATTGTTGAAATTTAAACTGATTAATATCGGAACAAGTACGCCACCGATAATGCTGGTTAGTCGCAAGAGGGTGTAACGGTTTTTAGCATGACTCGCTTTTCCTTCCATCCACTTCACTTGCTCCAGCAAACGCGATCGCAGAAAATGCTTTTGCAGGTCCGATAATTCGAGCAATTCGACAATTCCATCAAGGTCGGATGTGGATGACTTAGGTTCAACATCCTGCTTTGAAAATGAATCTGATTTTGATGGCTCAGATTCAACACCCTGCTTTGAAAATAAAGAGGTAGACATATCAATTGTCAATGTAGGCAGTACGTCCATTGCAACAGAGGTCAGGACTTACGCGCTAAGGTTATCTGTTAAGACAGGGGGCGGGACTTGGGAAACTCGACCACTCCCTACTTTCTACGCCTCACACCCGACGCAAACCTTTGATTTTTCGTTTCACGGCGTAAGTCTTAAAGTACTGGAAAATTACTAATGGTTCGAGAAATTAGATATTTAGGCAAACTTGCTTAATCTTATCATCCTTTAGATAGAGGAATAAACAATTGATATTATGATTTGATGCCAGGCCAATTATGTATATTTTGTTAAAGCGGCAGGAGCATCACAACTTTCAGAGAGTGTGATACTCATGTGACTAAGAATTTGTCAGTTCGATCTCATGAGTTTCCCCAGCCTCTCCTGCATTCCCTGCTTTCGGCACGGGTGGAAAACTCCTGCCGTCCCGGTTTAGGGAGATGAGCGCTCCGAGGTAGGGTAAAGCGGCGATGGATCGATTTTGCCCATGCGCTCCGGAGACCAGAAGCGAATAACAGCTTTGCCGATAATATTGGCCTGTGGGACAAAACCCCAATAACGGCCGTCATAGCTGCGATCGCGATTATCCCCCATCACTAGATACGAGTGCGCGGGCACAATAACCGGTCCCCACTGATACCTGAGGTGTTCAGCCGTATACTTTTCCGGCAAGAGGTGATTGTCGATGTACACCCGTCCCTCTTTAATCTCGACTTTCTCCCCTGGTAACCCAATCACGCGCTTGATCAGAGTATCTTGGACGTGTTGCTCTTTAAGCTTCTGAGTGGGTGAAAAGACAACGATGTCGCCGCGTTTTGGGGTTGACCAACGATAAGTCAGTTTGTCAATCAGCAAGCGATCGTTCACCTCCAAGGTGGGCTGCATCGACCCAGAGGCAACATAGCGAGACTCAGCCACCAGGGTATGGAAGCCAAAAGCGAACACTAAACTCAGTGCCACTGTCTTACACCCCTCTATCCAAAGATTATTGCCAGTTGGCTGAGGAGAATTGTTAAAATCTTGGTTGTGCCGCTGATGCATAGGCGTTGAGTAGGATAACAGTGAACAGTTGAATAAATGGGTGTTAAACCTCGCTACAAAAAAGTAGCACCAAGGCTGTGAACCTTCTGACGTTGAAATTAGGACTTATGCTCCTGCCAGATGCTAAGAGCCTTGGCTTTGATCAATCTGTGGCATTCCGGCTCAATAACGTTGAGTTTGACTGGTTGTACGTCCTCCAAAAGAATGCGTAGGTCAACTACCTGGCTGATATTAGCTTTTACGGGTATCAGCCTTGTGCTGGTAGGGAACCCAAATTGAGGCTTAAAAAATCTCAAGGCTTTAACCGCTATACCTTGCATGGGTGTATGATTTTCAGGGCATTGCCAATCAACACTATGGCGTAAAGTCTGTCAGTGTAACATTACAAGAGAGTTAATGGGTATAACCATGGCTCATGAGAGCTAAAAAACTTAGTAGATTTGATCAGGTGGACAATTGGACGAATGTAGTTTTGAATGAATGAGCAGACATCAACAAGGCGAAAACGACTACCCTCTTGCAGGGAATAGATCAAGTATTAACCTGAGTAAAGTGATGTCAAAGTGAGGAGTTCCAGAGTGCATCAGTTCCCATTATTGACGATTCAGTTGCAGTTTAGAGGTAAAGGGCGATGAGTGATGGTATGGCTTTTCTGACAGGGGCTGCCTTCGCTGGAGTGGCAGTTCTTTTTCTGATGAGAGGAGGAACAAATCTGAGCGCAGCGAATTTGCCCGTTGCTCAAACTCAGCCAATCTCACCAAACACGATGACCAGCCCTTATCCAAATGGTACCTTACCGCAGGTGCAGCCTACAGCTTCACCCGGTTCAGCATTATACAATCCTGACCAACAGCGGCTTGTCGGGCTGATCGATCAACAACGTGCTGAAATTGAGCAACTCAAAGCTCAGTTGCAAAGTCAGCAGTCGCTCATGCAGAAGCTAACGACGACGCCACAAAATGATCCCAATGCCAATAGTCTGTTTGCACAAGCCAAACCAGCGTCAGCCAATCCACAAGCCGGGCAACCAGATAATCCGTTGCTTTCTGGGTTAGTCTGGGCGCTAGGAGGCATGGCAGTCACAATTAGTGGTGGTGTGGTGGTGATTGGCGCCTTATCTGTACTCTCGCGACAGCAGCGTTCGCCTCGGACCACTTATGTGGTACAGCATCCCTCTTATACAGCTCTCCCCCCAACTCTGCAAACCAGACGGCGAGCCGAGTATATGCCTCCTCAAGTGATAGAGCGGCAAATTGACCCGATCGACTACGACTAATACCATTTATTACTCAATAGATCTTCTGGTGGGGTAGGCATCTTGCCTGCCCCAACTGTTTTGCCCCTATTCCTCAATGGGAACATTGAACCTGTCTTGAAAATCCATTTTCATCCTTGGTTGTGAACGCCAGTTCCTGGGCGTCTCTTGCTTGCATTCGATTTTCGCCCCCCGACGCCCCCAATTCTGCGGGGAACCTGAATTCTCGCGTCCCTCACAATTGGGGGATGTGAGGGGGCACTCCAGGATTTATGCAAGAGGTCTATTGACGCCAGAACTCTACATGTCGGCAGTATCGAGCAAGGTTATATCATTTCACTTTTAATGCGCTACACATCGACCCCCCCAGCCCCCCTTACTAAGGGGGGAGCAAGAAAAGTATTTGTATCAAGCATTTCGTGAATTGGTATTACTCCCAGTTCCAAAGCCCGGTGAATGGTTGTGATCGACTCCGCTTCGTCACCACAGCCGTAGAACTGGGACATTCCCCTACATCCCAGTTCCGAAACTATCAAGCCTTGGCTCCCAAGTTTTCGCTGCTTTATCGTTGCGCCTTTTATCACCGTTATCCCATCTCTTCATCTATCTTTAACTTCCCCAATTTTTCAAGGCGTCTCTGATAAATTCTCCGCTTATCTTCCCGATCTCCTGTTCCTTCTTCAGCAAATTCATTCAAAAGAATGGTGTAGAGAAGCTAAAGATTAAGTATCATCATCCTGAACATCCTATAAGATGGCGTCTATTTATAAGGAGTAGGTGACAAAAATGAGTAAGACAAATTTGCTGTTCTGTTCTCTTATTAAGAAATATAAAAAAAATGATAATGTCTTGTCAACAGGATAGCTAGTTCTGGATATCTTGTTGCTGAGTGATAGAAATTAAAAACTTCACTGTATTTCGGATTATTTTGAAAAAATTGATAAAAACCTCTCATCTATTCAAGTGCAGGTAACTCTAATGGAACTTAAATTTATACCGGGACAAATGACCCACATTATTGAGAATATTACCGATGGCATTGTAATTTACGATCCAGAGTGGTGCATTACGTTTGTCAATCAGCAGGGAGCGCAGATTATTGGAAAAGCGCCAGAAGAGTTGATAGGAAAGAACGTGTGGAACCTATATCCCGATGCCTTTGATTCAGACTGCTACCATGAATTCCATCGAGCTGTTGCTCAACAGGTTTCTGTCCATTTCCAGGAATTTTATATGTCTCTCAACCGTTGGCTGGAAATTCATGCTTATCCGGCTCCAGAGGGGTTGATTGTTTTATATCAGGACATTACCTCGCAAAAACAAGTTGAAGAAGCATGGCAAACGGCTTACGGAAAATTAGAAAAGCGACTTTTAGAACGTACATTAAAGTTGTCTCAAGCCGATACCCTACTCAAAATGCAAACCGCTGCACGTCAACGGGCAGAACAGGCATTGCGAACGACCAATGAGCAACTCGCCAGTATCTTTGAACGCATCACTGATGGCTTCTGTGCTGTAGACCGAGACTGGCGGTATACTTACGTCAATCAAAAAGCGGAGGAGATTTTACAGAAAAACCAAACAGAACTGTTGGGAAGAAATATGTGGGAGGTCTTTCCCCCGGCACACCACTCAACAGTTTACTTTCACTATCACCAAGCACTAAAAACAGGAATTCCCGTTCGATTTGAAGCCTTTTGTCCTGGGGTTGAGCGCTGGTTTGAAATTAGTGCCTACCCTTCTCATGATGGGCTTTCGATTTATCTTCAAGACATCAGCGATCGCAAACGGATAGAAGCAGAACGACAACAATTGTTGGCTCGTGAGCAAGAAACACGCGCCAAGGCTGAACTAGCCGAGCAGCGCTGTACTTTTCTCTCCCAAGTCAGTGAAGTTTTAGCCTCTTCCCTCGACTATCAAACCACATTCCAGACGGTTGCCCGTTTAGTCGTGCCATTTTTAGGCGACTATTGTCTGATTCATCAATTAAACCCAGAGGGACAACTGCGGATGGTGGCAGCAGTGCATCACGACCCGCAAAAGCAAGCCCTGATTGAGGAGCTGGCACATCTTGAGCTAACCCACATTCAAGACCCTAATAGCTTTACAGCACAAGTGCTACGTATAGGAGAACCCATGCTGGTTTCTGGGGCTCCTCCGAGGATGAGTCACGCTGTGGCCCAAAACCCCAGACTGTCGGAACTGTACGCCCAACTCAACCCCAAGTCAGTGGTCATTTTACCCCTGATTGCTCGTAAGCAAATTCTGGGTAGCTTGGTGCTGGCGAGAGCAGAATCAGACCCCTGTTATGGTGAATCTGACTTATCTGTGCTGCTTGACCTGGCTCGTCGTACCGCTACAGCCCTGGATAATGCCCAACTCTACCACATCGCTCAAGAATCAAACCTGTTAAAAGAAGAGTTTTTATTAACCTTGTCTCATGAATTACGCACCCCCTTAAATGCAATTTTGGGTTGGGCGAACATGCTGCTGACGCGCAGCTTGAATGAGAGAATGATTCGTCAAGCGATTGAGACGATTGAGCGCAAAGCCAGGGCACAGGTGCAGATGATCTATGACCTGCTTAATGTGTCGCGCCTCGTAACAGGTAAGCTTCGTCTTAATCCGAGTGGGGTTGAGCTGAACACCATCATTCAGGAAGCGATTGATAGCTTGGAAGTGGCGATTGAGGCTAAATCGATTCAAGTAACGCTTGAGATTGACTCTTCAGTGGCACTAGTACGAGGTGATCCGAAATACTTGCAGCAAGTGGTATGGAATCTACTCTCCAATGCGATTAAGTTCACTGACGAGGGTGGACAGGTCAAGATTCAACTCAAGCGAGTCGATCACTATGCCCAGATGCAGGTGAGTGATACAGGAATAGGTATTCCTACAGACTTTTTACCTTATGTCTTTGACCGCTTCCGACAAGCAGATGGCTCAACAACACGCTCCTACCAAGGATTGGGGCTAGGACTGACACTGGTTCGTCAGTTGGTAGAATTACACGGGGGTACTATTCAGGCATGGAGTGAGGGAGAGGGTAAGGGAGCAACGTTTACAGTGAAGTTGCCGCTCTTGCTCGACACTAAGGAATTGGGAGTAAGAAGTAAGAACACAGCCAAACGCTCCCGACTCGCAGGTTTAAAGTTGCTGATTGTCGATGATGAACCGGATTCTAGAGAAGCGATTGCCTCTCAGCTGGTGGAATACGGAGCGGATACAACTTTGGCGGCTTCGGTTAAAGAAGCGCTGGAGGTACTGCGGCATCTCAAACCCGACCTGCTGATACGCAGCAGTCATCTACTAGAGTCAGACTCTTACTGGCTACTGTCCACGATGAGAAATCTCTCCGTGGAGGAGGGAGGGCAGATTCCCGTAATTGCTCTGTCTACTGATACTCACGAGCAAGAGGCTACATCGGCGCAAGCTGCCGGGATTCAGATGCACATCCCTCAGCCTATTAAGGCAGGGGAGTTAGCCGCTTTAGTAGCAACCCTTGCCGGACGTAATCGCTCTGTTTAATCCACAGTTGTTTTTTCTAGATTGAGGTGGTTTGCTTTTGCTAAATTCCAGCACTCTTGCGCGATCGCCCAATCTTCTTGTGCCTGTACGACCAACACACGCACCGCTGAATCGGGTGCTGCGATATCGGCATCTTTAGGAGATTGGGCATTTTTTTCGCAGTCGAGTTTCAAACCGAGAAATGCAAACGCTTGACAAGCACCGGCTCGAACAGCTGCCGAATTTTCTCCCACGCCTCCCGTAAACACTACAGCATCCAATCCTCCCAGTGAGGCCAACATCGCCCCCATGTTTCGGCGCAGAGAATGCACGTAGGTATCAAACGCGAGTTGGGCGCGTGAGTTACCTTGCTCAATTGCTGTCATAATCGTCCGTAAGTCGCTCGATAGGCCAGAAACTCCCTTTAATCCGGAAGCGCGATTAAGCATTTCATCCAATTTTTCCACACTGTCACCGTGCCGCAACAGATGAATTAGGATTCCAGGGTCAACCGAACCGGAACGAGTGCCCATCATCAAGCCTTCCATGGGCGTAAATCCCATTGTCGTATCCACACTCTGACCTTCGCGGATAGCTGTTAACGAGCAACCATTCCCCAAGTGACAGGTAATCAGTCGTAAATCGGCTAAATCTTTTCCTAACAATTGTGCCGCTTTGTGAGCGCAGTATTGATGATTAATGCCATGAAATCCATAGCGACGAATTCCCTGCTCTAACAAATCGTAAGGAAGCGGATACACATAGGCGGCTGGAGGGAGATGGGAATGAAAGGCTGTATCAAATACCGCCACTTGTGGAGTATTCGGCAACAGCTTCTCCAACAGTTCAATTCCTTCTAAGTTCGCGGGATTGTGGGCTGGAGCTAACGCAGATAAACGATAAATGGTTTGCTTAACCTCTGGTGTGACTCGCACAGGATTTTGGTAGTCCTGTCCCCCATGCACCACCCGATGCCCCACAATATCAATTTCAGCGAGATTCTCAATCACCTCAGTGTATCCACTCGTCAGAGTTTCTATCATGTGAGCAATCACATCAGGTCGGGAACTAGTTTGTAACTCTTCTTCCAGAACCGTATCTTTAGTCAATCCAGAGAAGATTGAACCCGACGTTTTGACCTTTAGTTCTGCCATTCCTGGGTGTCGAGTCCAATCTACCTTTGCTTCCCATACAGGTATTGGGGGCGACTCTGGTAACGTATCACCGATTTGATACAAACAACTCTTCTGACTACTCGAACCTGCATTGAGTACTAAGATTTTCATGATCATTTCCTGAACTCTTTCGAGCTTATCGAGTCACTTGATCATGCTAAGCGAGTTGCTTACATCTGTTCGAGTTCTTTTCCTTTAGTTTCTCTAACTAAAAGCAGCACGAAAAAGATTGAGATGGCTGCGGCGATGGTATAAAGACCGTAGGCCGCACCTAATCCGAAGGTTTTGAGTAGGGGAGGGAATGTAGTGGAGACAAGAAAATTAGCAATCCACTGAATCGAAGCCGCAACTGAAAGTGCCGCCGCTCGGATTTTATTATTAAACATTTCTCCCAACAGCACCCAGACGATTGGCCCCCACGAGAAACCGAAGAACACGACATAGAGGTTGGCGGCTAAAAGAGCGATAAGTCCTGAAGAACCGGGCAGGGTAGGGGTACCTGTAGCAGGGTTGATCGGGGCATTCGCAAAGACAAGCGCCAGCGTTCCTAGGGTAACGGTCATCCCGATTGACCCTAACAGCAGCAGAGGCTTGCGACCAAATTTGTCTACGGTCGCGATCGCAATAAACGTTGTCACAATATTAACAACACCCGTAATTACCGTAATTAACAGGGAATTTCGTTCTGAAAATCCAACCGCCTGCCACAAAATGCTGCTGTAGTAGAAGATGACGTTGATGCCAACGAACTGCTGGAAGATAGATAGACCCATTCCCACCCAAACAATCGGCAGCAGTCCACCCCGTCGGCTCAACAAGTCAGAAAATTGAGGTTTGCGCTCCATGAGAACCGTCTGCCGAATATCCTGGACTTTCGCTTGTACGTCACCCCCCTCAACCTTAGCGAGAATTCTAGCGGCCTCTTGGTCTCGACCTCGAGCAACCAAATACCGAGGCGATTCGGGAATCATCAACGCGGCTGCGCCATAAAGTATAGCTGGCGGGACTTCCGACCAAAACATCCAGCGCCAAGCCGGAACCCCAAACCAAAATATTCCTTGAGCTGACCCCCCTGCTCCCAAAGCGATGAAGTAGTCGCATAGCAGTGCCAGGAAAATACCAACGACAATCGCCATTTGTTGGAGCGAACCGAGCCTTCCCCGTAAGTGAGCGGGAGCAACCTCCGCAATGTAAGCAGGTGCAATCACGCTAGCGATACCGATCGCTACCCCACCCAAAGCACGCCAAAAGATGAAGTCTCCAACGCCAAATGCAAGACCGGAACCAATACCACTCAGGGTAAACAAAATCGCCGCAACGATCATTGTCTTGACGCGTCCTTGCCGATCCGCGATCGATCCGGCGACGAAGGCTCCAACCGCAGAGCCTAGCAATGCAGAGGATACAGCTAAACCAGTCATCCCACTGCTGGCGTTGAACGCTTTTTGCAACGCTGCAACAGCACCGTTGATAACAGCAGTATCATAACCAAACAAAAAGCCGCCGAGTGCGGCAGAGCAAGCAATTAGAATGACATACGTAGTATTGGGCTTAGTTACAGTATTGTTAGTCAACATGATTTTATAATCGATTACATGGATTAGATAAATCGGGGAGATTTATTGGGCGTAATTATTAAGTTGGATTTTGCCTGAGTTAGACTAGCGATTGCTTCTGAACTTAAGTCGCTAGTTGGTAAAATATTTCAGGGAAATGGTATTTGGGTAACTCAAAAAGCAGCCTCAGCCGTCCAACCTTGTGCAAAGCCAGACGGATATACCAGCCGATCTAAAAGAGAGCAAACTAAACCTTTCTCACTTAAATCTGTATAGAGAATTCTTTTATATCACGGGAAATTCTACTGATAATCCCTCTGGCGATATAAAGCGGGATTAAGTGGGGGGACATAAATAAATGTAACTGTTTCTTGTCTATGCCAATGTCCTATGCTCAGCTCTGACGCTGATGTTTTATTTCACCTACCTGCTTAAAAGGTATGTCTATGGAAAAAAGCGAATGTCTTTAAATTGGAAAATAGGCAGATAAGAAAGAGGAATATGTCATTACCTTTTCTCTTGAATTCAGAGCTTGCACCCTATTCAACAAAGCTTTCGCCTGTAAGGTGGGCACTGCCTGCTAGAACTGGAAAAGCTAGGTCTATGGTTAGTGTGCAGTGCCCACCCTACAGTTGTTGAGAAAGGTGCAAGATGTCAGTTGAACCTACCTTTATTTAATCATTTGGGTGGTTTGGGAAATCTTAACCCCTATTTTTAAGACAGTAGATATATCGCTAACTCGGTGAATGATGAGACTTAAAGTTATCTTACTAGGAGCTGCCTTAGTCGGTATGACGATTGTCGCGCCCCTCAATTCTGTACAGGCTGAAGTGTGTCCCAAAGGGAATGTTGTTCCTCCTGCAAAGCCAACCCGAATCATTCGTAACCAGCGATTTGCTTATCGCTTTAGCATACCGGAAAACTACAGAACAATGGCAATTCGGGAAAATGGAATATTGGTCTTTGACCCTAGTAGTTTTGAAAGGGCGCAGTGCTTATTGAGAAACCGAGCTCCTACGGAGTATCCGGCTAGTATCTCTGTCTATGCAGAACCTGTAAATCCCGGAAACCGTAGCCTAAGCACTCTGGTTAAGCAAAAACCTACCGCCAAGATTGTTGAAACTACGACAGCGGCTAACCAACCCGCTGTCGTTTACACCACTGAAGTTATGGGATACCTAAAAAATGTTTCGTTCTTGACTCCTGATCGCAGGTACATGATTACTATCTCAGTTCCCTATCAGTATTCGGGCGGTAAATGGATGCCTTCGAGGATTTTTGAAGAGGTATTTAAAACCGTTCTCTCAACATTTACGTTTGTTCGGGGTTAATGCTTGCATTCTGTTGTGCCAGGACGCGATCGCACAACCGCAGTAATTGTTTATCCTGAATGCCCACACTCATCAGTCCGTTGAGGGTTTGCATGAGGTATTCAGCACAAGAACCAAGTTCTCCTGTGGCTGTGGCAATGCTATTCACGGTCGTTTCCAGCGAAATATCACCCGCATAAGCCCGGTGATGGCGGTTGATCACAAAGGCGATCGCCTCCAGTTTTTGCGTACCATCAAACACTCTCACCCAACGGGGAATGTAAGAACCCACAAGCATTTCCCTTCGCCAAACCAGCAGCAGTTCCGACGGTACATCAGTTGCCGCTATTCGGTAGACGATACCCCGACAACTTCCCCCTTTATCCAAACCCAGTACCAACCCTGGATTATCTGGAGTACCACGACCTCTGGGTACCCATAGACAAAAGCGGCGATGCCACCCGTGAATTGTGCCAACGCGCTGTTCGACAAATTTGAAAATGGGGTTCCAGATGAGTGAGCCGTAAGCGAAAATCCAGACATCAGAGGACGGAGGCAATTGTCCAAGCGTTTGGCGCATTGACTCTTGCAACTGGTCTTCACTTAAAAAATTTACCCCTCGTCCAGACTGTGAAATGACCTGTTGTAAGCGTTTGGATTCTAGGTCAGCGCGTGTTAGTGACATGACATAGTCTTTTGTTTGTTCTATCTATAGCGTGCGTAATTAGCGCACTCTACTACTAACTATCTACGAATAGCACTAACTTAAGAACTCTCATTCCTCACCAATCAACCCTTGTGCAGGGGGTTTGGGGGAGGCACTCCGTCCCCCAATGGGGGGTTTGGGGGGAAACCCCCCCAATCTTGGCTTTTCCAAACAATGACTACTCTTCACTTAAGTCAGTGCCATTCAAGTATCTACTCACTTCTCAACAGGAGCTCCAGAACGCACTGTTTCTGACTCATCTGCTGCACCCGTTGATTTAGTTTCACCTGGGCTTTCTGGATGAGCACCACCGGAATAAGGCCACTTCCAGTCGCGAATTTCTGGCATATCATCCCCGTATTGGGAGATGTAATGCACATGTTCGACTAGCTTGTCGCGGAGCATCTGTTTGACATGTGCCCCAACATACTGGAGTTTTGGCACCCGATCGATTGCGTCCATGACTAGATGGAAGCGATCCAAATCGTTCCGGACAACCATATCAAAGGGCGTGGTTGTTGTTCCCTCTTCCTTGTATCCTCGGACGTGCAGGTTCTTGTGATTGGTCCGGCGGTAGGTCAGGCGGTGAATCAACCAGGGGTAGCCGTGGAAGGCAAAGATAATCGGCTTGTCGGGCGTAAAGATGGAGTCAAAGTCTTTATCACTCAAACCGTGAGGATGTTCAGTTTCAGGTTGGAGTTTCATCAAGTCCACCACGTTGACAACCCGTACCTTTAAGTCGGGGAAGTGCTGACGCAGCAGGTCAACGGCAGCTAGGGTTTCTAAGGTGGGAATATCTCCACAACAGGCCATTACCACATCGGGTATAGTGCCTTGGTCGTTGCTGGCCCATTCCCAAATGCCGACACCTTGGGTGCAGTGCTTAACAGCAGCATCTATATCGAGGTACTGCAACGCGGGCTGTTTTCCGGCAACGATGACGTTGACGTAGTTGCGGCTGCGTAGGCAGTGGTCTGTGACAGATAATAGGGTGTTGGCATCGGGTGGTAAGTAAACCCGAATGATACCGGCCTTTTTGTTCGTCACAACATCGATAAAGCCGGGGTCTTGGTGACTAAAGCCATTGTGGTCTTGCCGCCAGACGTGAGAGGTCAAGAGATAGTTGAGAGAAGCAATAGACCTGCGCCAGGGAATGTGGTTGCAACTTTCCAACCACTTAGCGTGCTGGTTGAACATGGCGTCAACGATATGGATAAACGCCTCGTAGCAGGAGAAGAAGCCATGCCGCCCTGTGAGCAAATAGCCTTCGAGCCATCCCTGGCAGGTATGTTCGCTGAGGATTTCCATCACTCGCCCGTCATGAGATAGGTGATCGTCGTAGGAGTAGATGTCCTCCATCCAGGTGCGATCGCTCGCTTCAAACACTGGACTTAAGCGGTTGGATGCTGTCTCATCTGGACCCACAACCCGGAAATTTTTTAGGTTGCACTTCATGACATCCCGCAGGAAGTTGCCCATGACACGGGTTGCTTCGGCGTACTCTGTACCGGGTTTCGTCACCTCAACGGCATACTCGCGGAAGTCGGACATCTTCAGGTCTTTGAGCAGAACGCCTCCGTTAGCGTGGGGGTTGTCACCCATGCGCCGTTGCCCGTTGGGAGCCAGTTCTGTCAGTTCATCCTTGAACTTGCCGTTCTCATCGAAGAGTTCTTCTGGCTTGTAGCTCTTCATCCAGTCTTCGAGAAGTTTGACATGTTCTGGCTTACTCGCCATCTCTGCAAAGGGAACTTGGTGACTACGCCAAAAGCCTTCAGTTTTCTTGCCATCTACTTCCTTCGGCCCCGTCCAACCTTTGGGCGATCGCAGAATAATCATGGGCCAACGGGGACGCTTAGTAAAGCCATTCGTCCGCGCCTCCTGCTGAATCGCTTTAATTTCCTCTATGGCGGTGTCTAGGGTAGCCGCCATCAACTGGTGCATAGCTTCGGGTTCAGAGCCTTCCACGAAATAGGGCTTGTAGCCGTAGCCGACAAACAGACTTTCTAGTTCCTCATGGCTAATGCGGGATAGCACTGTCGGGTTAGCAATTTTGTAGCCATTTAGGTGCAGGATGGGTAGGACTGCACCATCGGTGACGGGGTTGAGGAACTTGTTGGAGTGCCACGCCGTAGCCAGAGGGCCCGTTTCCGCTTCCCCGTCCCCCACAACACAACAAACCACCAAGTCAGGGTTGTCAAAGGCTGCGCCGTAAGCATGAGAAACGGCATACCCCAATTCTCCGCCTTCGTGGATAGACCCAGGCGTTTCAGGGGCAACGTGGCTAGGAATGCCACGCGGGAAGGAAAATTGCTTGAACAGCCGCTTCATTCCCTCGGCATCTTGGGAAATGTTCGGGTAGTACTCGCTGTAAGTACCCTCTAAGTAGGTATTCGCCACTAAGCCTGGGCCACCATGTCCCGGCCCTGCAATGTAGATGGCGCTTAGATCGTATTTTTTTATAATGCGGTTGAAGTGGACGTAGATGAAGTTAAGACCTGGCGTTGTACCCCAATGTCCCAGGAGACGAGGCTTAACATCCTCTATTTTCAGGGGTCTGTTCAATAACGCATTATCTAATAGATAGATTTGTCCAACCGAAAGGTAATTAGCGGCACGCCAATAGGCGTTCATCTTCCGCAATTCTTCAGCAGATAGGGGGTGTTGTTGGACTTTGGGAGCAGTCGCTTGAATCATACTAATATTCCTGCCTTTTGGACTTTAGAGTTTGGAAGCCGTTCGGGTAGAGAGTGTTGATTCAATGGCAATGGACAAATCACTGATGAGCTGGCTTCAATTATGAGGGCGATCGCTGATTGAGCCCCAAGGGTTTAGGCCGCTTGCAGCTTAGCGAACACTACTTTCCTATGCCATGAAGGCTTTTGTAGGTTGGTTTAACATCCGGTTGCTGGCAAGCCATCATCATCGCGGATACGTACAAACACATGGTACAAATTCTCTAGGATTGAGTGGCGTTTTTCAGGAATTCTTCCAGTTTTAAATTTTCTAAATTTATAAATTTCGCCGTCCGATAGGAGATAAGCAGATAGGCACAATTAAACCTAAAACTCGCAGGGGTTGAGAAGTCGGGCTTCTCTAAGAAACCCGACTTCTGGGTGTGAGGTTATTTACGCCCACCTGCTTATATAAGTTGAAATCGCAATGTATTCGTCTATACAACGAAACTAGTAATACATATAGAGTTTGATGCTTTAGCCACGTAGGTAAAATGTGCCCCTACACCAAAATTAAGACTAATTACTACATCCCATAGGCGTAATAAGGGAAACTTAATAATTCAATCCCCACCTACCTCTTCGATTAATTTTAGACTAGCTGATAAATTGAAACGGGTGTTTCACGTCCTTTAACTTGAACTTTCCCCAGTTCAGCAACATCCTTAATATTCCTACCCACAGCCTCCCAAACATCTTCAGATATTAGAACCTGTGATCTGAATTGTTTATTTAATTGTTCGATACGAGAGGCTAGATTCACAACATCTCCAATGACTGTATATTCTTGGCGTAAAGTAGAACCGACGGTTCCTGTCACCGCTCTACCACAGTGCAAACCGATTCCAACTTGGGTGGGAGGGATAGT
>DATNPV010000211.1:0-8086 GCA_036703055.1 Waterburya sp. | reverse complement strand
GCTTGGAGTGCTGCTTGCAGTTGCTTCAGGTTTCGTACCAGCACAATTAGCGTGGGGGAGGGGAGGAGTGGGGGAGTGGGGGAGGGGAGTAAGTCTGGAAGGGAAGCCTTGGAGTTCAGCTGCCAGCGCTTGGGTTGCGATCGCAACTCCTCCAATTGCGCGACAATGTCTCGCCGCATCCGGTTCAACTCACTTACAGGCAACATAACGGCACCGGTGAGGTGATTTGTCACAGAACCCAAGCAGAAGGGAGTATTGCCGAGACGACCGAATTGTTCTTGCAAACGGTCTGTGGTCAAAGGTTTCGTGTGTGCCTCACTTAACGGCATGGAGGACTCTACCTGGACAACATGACCGAGTTCATCACGAGCGATCGCAATTAAAGTCTGACCCGTTTCTCCATATATTTCTACCTGAATGGGACGTTGAAATTGAGGGTTCTCTCCAGCAAAACTTTGACGCAGTTGTCGATCTAATTCTGGGTCACTGGTTTTCCAAACTTTGTCCCCCACATGTACCCGTCGCCAATTGATATCGCGTCGCCCAAAGGTCAGCACCGCCTCTTGACCTCGCTGCTCTATTGCATAGACACGACCGCCTTCTTCTTGTGCTTCGGGATGACCACAGTCGAAGACCACGCCATCCCCAGGCTTGATTGGGGCTTGTAGCCGTAGCGTGACTCTATCTTGATAGATACGGGTCACTTCACCCAAGTAAACTCCCCGCTTTTTGCCGAAGTGGGCATGAACCAATTCTTGATTGTTATTGCCGCGAAACCAGCCTGTGTAGAGTCCGCGAGAAAAGGCCATTTCCAGATTGTGGCGTTCTTGGTCTGTAACTTGATGTTGGTTAGGTGAATTATCCCCGAAGCCCACAATCCCTGCGTCTGCGACACCTCTTTTTTGCAGAGGGGCTTTGCCGTTTCCCCTTCTTGAAGGGGGCGCCAGGTCTGTGTTCAAACCCGGAGATCCCCCTAAATCAGAGTTAACAAGGGGGACTTTGACTGAATTCTCCCCCCTTTTGAAGGGGGGCTGGGGGGGATCTGAATTTAACGGTATCGAAGCGAACTCTGCCATCACCCGATCCAACGCTTGTCGATAAACACGAGTGACGTTGGCAACATACTCCGGTGTTTTCAGGCGACCTTCGATTTTCAGACAGCTTACCCCTGCCCTAACCAAATCTGGGAGAACCTCCAGTCCCGCCAAGTCTTGAGGACTGAGCAGGTATTTCCTATTCCCCAAATCCACTACTTTCCCATCAGCGATTAACTCGTAGGGCATCCGACAAGCTTGAGCACATTCGCCCCGGTTAGCAGAACGTCCTCCTAACGCTTCACTAGTCAAGCACTGACCGGAATAGGCGACACACAGAGCACCGTGAACAAAAACTTCTAGGGGCAGTGAGACATCCCGTTGTGCAAGCTGCGTCTTTATTTTGTTGATTTCCTTGAGGGAACATTCACGCGCCAAGACAATCAACTCACAACCGAGGGACTTGGCAAACTCCACCCCAGCTACATTGGTGATTGTCATCTGGGTAGAGGCATGGATGGGAAAATCGGGTGAGAGATGGCGAATCAGACGGCAAATTCCCACATCTTGAACGATTACCGCATCCACGCCGGCGGCAATAATGGTGCGCAAATATTGTTCCGCTTCTGCTAGTTCTTTAGGAAAGATTAGGGTATTGAGGGTGACATAGCCTTTAACTCCCCGACGGTGTAGGAACTCCATCAATTTGGGCAAGTCAGCCTCTGTGAAATTGTGTGCCCGCATCCGCGCATTAAACCGATCTAGACCGAAATAAATGGCATCTGCCCCGTTTTCTACGGCTGCTTTGGCACAGTCCCAATGTCCTGCTGGGGCGAGTAGTTCTGGTCGTTGCCAGGAGAGGGGCGTGAGTTCGGGGGCTTGTTTGCAATCGGCGTTCATCGGGGTTGGGTGGGTTAGATGGCACTAACTGGCCTTTATACCAGTTTGCTAAGGAAGTGTTAAAAATAATTGCACCTAAATCCTTGTGGAACCTAAGTTTCGGGGTTAGCAAGTATAGGAGTTCATTTGCCATGATATCGAGTATTTCGACAAACCATGACTAATTGCTCTGATATCAAATTGCCATCAAAGCCATCGCGCATGGCATCTTACCCCGGACATCGATTGTGACACTTTTTTTCCGGTCGCTGCATAAGCGAACCTTAGGTTCACCTATTAGATTAATTGAAGGAAGGTAGAGACTTTTTTGATCTTTGATGAGATAAGTAGTTGAGCTCGCTTACCTGACCTTTTTTGATTTAAGGATATCTTGTTCGCTTTGTCACGGTGTAGGTCTTAGTAAAGCAAGGATAAGAGCATGTTAAACATTATTAAATCTTTCTTTAATCCGCTTCGGATTAAAATTCCATTTTTGCTAGACATCATCGTAGTCTCTGACCCAGAACACATCAAGAAAATCGAGACTTCTGGGGATGTAGACCGTTTACATAAATACGAAACGGCATCCTTGCCCTGGTGGGTAAAGTTTTATTTCAGAGCTACAAAGTTTCATGATGATCAGCGTGATTTGTGGTTTTGTCCCTTTGAATCGACCTCTAATCCCACCTATTACCAACGACGAGCCTATCTTCAGGAAAAAGTAGACATAGGGTATAGCGAAGAAGATGTTAAAAAAATTGCAGAATTGTTGAAACAAAATGCTTCAGATGAAGCTCTTGCACATGAAATGGTTCAAATCGTCAACTGGAGATTCTTTGGCAAAGAGGTTCCGTTGTCTATTACCCAAGCGGCGAAATGTCCCTTACAGAGTTTAGGCGAGGCTATCTTTCCTTGGAAATACATCCGTGGCAGAGAAGCGCAGCAGCAAATAATGGATTACTGTGCCGAGAACCTAGACAGAAATGTCCATATTTTAGATGTTGGACATAATATTGGAGAAGTTGTGCAGGCAACAGCAGGCGCGTTAAGAAGGTTGAAAGAGAACCTCGACAAGCCAGTTGAGGAAATTTTTACATCACATGCTCCAACCCTTCAAGTGCCTCGAATAGCCGTCAATTCATCAGATTTTGATGGTTTGCTGTCGTTTCCCACAACGCCAGGAGAAACAGTAATCATCCATAAAATTGCCGAAGCTGCGGCTAAAACCCACAACATATTTTTTACTTTCGGCACTGGCACTTCAGATCGAGCCTGTGTTTTCAAAGACTTTTTTCTGGCATTTATGAAAGATTTGCAGAAAGAGCTGTGGAAGGTCGCACCTCAAGGGCCACCCCAATCGCCGCTCACCCGCGCTGTTGAGGGAATTTTCGCCATTGTGAATCGATTCGTCCATTGGGACAAGCTACCCCCGTGGCTCGGTGTTCTCAGCCTCGCCCAGCTTCGGACTGCCTTGCGCGAACACAATCTCTACGACACAGAAACCGACGCTTCCCGAGCCAATCCGCTCCCCCTCACCTGTCCAGCCGAGTCCCTAACCAATCGGACGCCTGACGGCTCCTACAACGACCTCCACTATCCAGATCTGGGCCGCACAGACAGGCGATTTGGTCGCAACATGCCGTTAGACCATGTCCAGCAACCGAGCGACGAGCGGATTTTGACGCCCAATCCCCGCAACATCGCCCGCGAACTTATGACTCGCGACAGCTTCAAGCCAGCAACAGCGCTCAACATCCACGCCGCGGGGTGGATTCAGTTTATGATCCACGGCTGGTTTGCCCACTACACAACGGGTAAAGTGCCGCCTTTCGAGATTCCGATCGATGAGAATGACGACTGGTCGAGCGACCAAAAGCGGATGATCGTTCGCCGCACTAAGGTAGACCCATCCCATTCAGGCGATCCATCGGGGCATCCAACGCCCTTCTTAAACCGCGAGAGTCCTTGGTGGGACGGCTCACAAATCTACGGTCGCACCGAGGAAATTCAACAGACATTGCGCTCTCATCAAGATGGAAAGCTTTCTGTTGATGAGCGGGGTTTACTCCCACTGGCTAACGAGGATGATACAGAGGATGAAGATCGGGACAAGCGAGGCAGCGTTGATGCAGTGGATAAAGCCGCTGTGAGGGATAACTGGTGGCTAGGATTAGGGCTGATGCATGTGCTGTTTACCTTGGAACATAATGCCATTTGCGATCGCCTCAAAGCCGAGTATCCGACCTGGACTGATGACCAACTCTTCAAAAAAGCCCGTCTGATTAATGCTGGGTTACTCGCCAAGATTCATACGGTGGAGTGGACTCCAGCTATTCTGGGACATCCAACTCTACAAATTGGAATGAATGCCAACTGGTGGGGAATTGCTGGAGAGAAAATCCATAAACTCATCGGTCGCATCAGTTCTAGTGAAGCGATTAGTGGCATTCCGGGTTCGCCCACCAATCACTTTGGCGTTCCTTACTCACTCACCGAGGAATTCGTATCTGTCTACCGTATGCACCCACTGGTACCCGACTTGTTTACCTTCCATTCTGCCCAAACGGGTGATTTCATGGGCGAGGCAACATTAGGGGAAGCTGTAGGTCCAGGTGCGCGTGCGATTATGGAACGTATCGATACTAGCGACCTGTTTTACTCGCTTGGTATTGCCAATCCCGGAGCCATTACCCTCAAAAACTACCCGAACTTTTTACGTACCCTGCCCAGACGTGATGGTCGCATTGTCGATCTGGCAGCAGTAGAGATTCTTCGCGATCGAGAGCGGGGCGTCCCTCGCTACAATGATTTCCGGGAACTGCTTCGCTTACCACGAGTCGAGTCTTTCAGCCAGCTAACGCCTGACCCCGAACTGGCGGAAAAGATGGAGTCACTGTATAGCGGCAACATTAACGATGTCGATCTGATGGTAGGTCTGTTCGCCGAAGAACCCCCTCAGGGATTCGGCTTTAGTGATACAGCGTTTCGCATTTTCATTTTAATGGCTTCACGCCGTCTCAATAGCGATCGCTTCTTCACCACTGATTTCACGCCTGAGGTGTATACCCCTGCTGGTTTCGATTGGATTGCCAACAACACGATGATTAGCGTTCTCCTGCGGCACTATCCAAAACTAGGCCCTACACTCCGAGGTGTCAAAAACGCCTTTGCACCTTGGAATCCAATCGGTACATGATTACAGCATCCCCGCTTGCATCGCACTGATGAGAAAGCGGGGGATGAGCTTAATCAGCTTCACCAATCAAGGTAAAAGCGGCCCAGTTGATTGGGTTAGGATATTGTTTCATCGTCATCAGCATAGCCTGGCGCAACGCTTGAGCTTTATCTAAGTTTTGCTGAAAACTTTGATAAAACTGAGTCATTAAGAACTCAGTTGATGCATCAGGTACAGACCATAAGGAAACAACAACACTGGGAACTCCTGCTGTAATCAAAGAGCGAGACAATCCAACAACTCCATCACCCGTAATGCGTCCTGTACCAGTATTGCAGGCGCTCAAGACCACTAGATCAGCATTGAGTTTCAAATCTACAATTTCATCGGCTGTGAGCAACCCGTCGTTTAACTGTCCCGTGCCTTCAGGGGCAAAGGCAAGTGCGCCAGGTACGCCCAGCCCTTTAAAATCATCGAGTAACCCGTGAGTTGCTAGATGAATAATTTGAGCCTTAAGCATCTGTTGCACAATAGATGCTTTGGTAGCAACATTCCCTGTAAGGGCTTTGGTCTTGAGGAGTTTGGCAACTTCCATTGCTTCAGCTTGTGCACCCGGTAGCGGAGGTAATACCTCGGTTTCTCCCG
Organism: Waterburya sp.; assembly: GCA_036703055.1. GTDB lineage: Bacteria > Cyanobacteriota > Cyanobacteriia > Cyanobacteriales > Coleofasciculaceae > DATNPV01. Next base: position 2,353 of record DATNPV010000211.1, on the reverse strand, counting down.
CTTGGGTTGTGATGCTGGGCATAGTGGGATTTCCCACGACTAAGGCATTTTTACCTTCTAGAACGGTAAAGTTTCCTACCCCTAACCGTTCCCGTTTTTTGCGTGTCAGCTGTAACACCTGAAGTGCTGGTGCTGTGAGGATGGTGTGTTGTTCAATTAAGTATTGACCCTTCGCATCTTGGAGGGCTGGGAAAGGGACTAGTAATAATTCGTTTTGAGGAATAAAGATAACCCGCTGATTGGATTGGCTAGGTAACAGTTCAGCAATCGGTTCAATCAAAAGTTTATGCAGTTTCCGTAGAGTCTGGTATTGACGAGTTGAATCAACAGTTTCCCCCACCTCTTGACCACGCCCTCTAATGCCGATATATCTACGACTGGCCTTGACAATGTCTTCTAAGGATGTCTTTAGAGATGTAAGTTCAACTCGTTTAAACGCTACTACACCTGTAGGCTGGACTACCCAAATGTAGAGTGCATTAGAAACAATGGAATACTCAACAAATGTAGACTGTTGAACGTTTGCAAGATGCCGAATTTGCTCGATGGTGAGGGGTTTTACCGACAGTTGCTTGTTGGGCTGATCGGATAGCCGTGATGATAGTAACTCTACAAATGCTCTAGCTCTACCCCGTTCGGCAATTTCTAAAGCAGAATTAATCTTATTTTGAGCCACTAGCGCTTGTTGCAATTCTCGGTAGGTTTTAGCTTGTGTTTCAAAGATGGAGACTTTATAAACATCCGTTAATCCGGGTCGAATAGATTCCCAAATTTCTACTGCGCTGAGTAGCCGTTTTTCGGCGGCAGCAGCTTGATCGGTGTGCAATAAGGCGCTACCAATGCTAGTCAGAGTCAAGGCTTGGGCGGGGCGATCGCCGACTTCTTGAGTAATGGGTAAAACTTGCTGATACAGTTCTAGTGCTTTCGGGTACTGTTTTAAGGTGTTGTAGACTATACCCATTTCATGAAGGGCTGCACCTTCTACCCGACGTTGACCTAATTCCCGAGAAATTGTCAAAACTTGCTGATAGAACGAAAGGGCTTTCGGATACCGCTTTAGGTTTTTGTAAACTATTCCTGTAGAGAGTAAGATAGCGGCTTCTTCCGAGCGATCGCCTACTTTTCTATTAATTACCAAAGCTTGCTGTAAGAAATCCAGTGCTTTTGGGTATTGTTCTAACCGATTGTAAGCTTCCCCAATCCTTCTGAGGGTGACTGCCTCGTCAGAGCGACTGCTTACTTCTTGGGAAATTGCCAGAGCTTGCTGTAAGAAACGCTGTGCTTTTGCATACTCTCCCAGCATGTTATACATTTCCCCCATGCTGCTTAAGGTAGTGCCTTCGCCAGAGCGGTTGCCCACCTCTCTGAAAATTGCCACGGCTTGTTGATAAAATTTCAGTGCCTTGGCATACTCTCCCTGATCTTGATAGCCTTTCCCCAAGTTGCTCAAAACAGTGCCTTCGCCAGAACGGTTGCCCGCTTCTCTAAAAAGTGTTAGAGCTCGTTGATAGAATTCCACTGCCTTTGTCACCTGTCCCAACTTGTTATAAACCTGCCCAATATAGTTGGAGAGAGTGGCTTCGTCTTGACGCTTACCAATGGCTCTAACAATGCTCAAGTTCTGCTGAAATGTTGTTAAGGCTGCTCGAAACTGACCTTGATGATATTGCTGAACACCTGTCTGGAATAGTTGCGACGCCTCTGTTGCTCGGTTTTGAGTGGTTGGTGTCTGTGCCGACGCCGCTTTTATTCCCAGCGGAATTTTAGCCATCTGTAGGAGGAAAGCAAGGGAGATGAGTTGGGATGCGGTAATAAGGAGTAAAAGGTAAGCGGATGTGCCTTTAAGTTGCATCATTGGAATTATCCAAATGACGGGAGATCGGGAGATGGGGAGATTCTTCTATCTTCTCAATGAGTAGACAAACCCGGAAGATATCTTTAAGCCGTTATTGTTGTGATTTGTCGAGCCACCCGCCATGGGAATAATTTGTCCGTCAATGTATTCACTTTTGTAGTCAGCGGCTTCCTCTAGTTCCAGATATTCCTCTGGGGTGCAGTATTGCTGTTCTGTTGCTTACATAGTTCTATCGAGAAGCGATCGCTCTCATCCCACCAATCCTTACCGACAGTCTAACGCGCTGAGATAGGTCGCAAGACACCCAGTAGGAAATAGACACAATCCCTGGGAAGCGCACAATATAAAGAATGAATTTCCCTCTCCCCGTCTATTTTCAAGCTAGGGTGAACCTTCCCTAACGACTCTGCGAAACTTATGATGTACTGGCTGGAGTTTTAGGTTGACGATTCTCTTCAGGAGTCGGCGCAATTTCTGCTGTACTGGATACCACCTCAA
>DATNPV010000084.1:0-25832 GCA_036703055.1 Waterburya sp. | reverse complement strand
GTTTGCGAATGAGCTAGAGACTTGTATGTATTTGGGAGCTGAAAAAAGAGCAGATGGTTCTTTACAAGGCTGGCCGGATGTCGAAAATTCAGAAGAAGTATGGAAAGAGAGCTATTTTGCCCTAAAGCAAGATACCAGACTTCTAGGGGAAAATATTATTTCCTATGGGCCAAAAGCCTTTGCAAAAGTTCGAGAGAAATATAACGTGAACTTGGATGATATTACTTGGTTTTTGCCTCACTACTCATCGGAATATTTTAGACAGCCGCTCTATGAATATATAGAGAAGATGGGAATTACTATTCCCTATGAGAAATGGTTTACTAACCTCAGCTCTAAGGGGAATACAGGCTCGGCCTCTATCTTTGTCATGCTACAAGAATTGATGTCGTTAGGGAAAATTCAACAAGGCGATAAAATCCTTTGCATGGTTCCTGAAAGTGCTAGATTCTCCTACGCTTATATGCATCTAACGGCTGTGTAAACTGTGACGGATATCCGCGCTAGTTGTCCATTTTTAATCTTTATTGCCGTTTATCAATCATGGCAAACACTAACGTATACACCCCATCTCTTTCATTGGCAAGTGACATCAATACCATCTTTTTAGAGATTCTCAATGTCGTCACTCCTGGCAGCGATGTTAGTATCGGAAATCAAAACAGTGGCCTTGTTTGGGGCCGCTCTGGGAACGATAGTCTTCTTGGCTTTGACTCTAGTGTTAATCATTCTGAACACCAGAAAATCGATCTTTTTCTCGGTGACTTGAGTGAGGCAAATTTAATAGGAGGACACAGTCAGGCTGATTGGAAAGACAGATTTATTCTGGGTAATTGGCAGCAGCCCTACTATGTTGACGGCAAAGGACTTAATTGGGGGTTAAACCAATTTTCTCTAATTTTAGACTTCAATCCCAACCAGGATATCATTCAGCTACACGGTACTTCAAAAGACTACCAACTACTAGACACTCCTCTAGGAACTGCCCTATTTTGGCAACCGGATAAAGATACGATACCTGACCTGATCACCGTTTTGCCTTTAGTTTCTCATTTGAGTCTGGATGGTAATTACTTCCACTTCGAGGGCAATGTGCCGCCTGACGGGCCAGTTCTAGAGAAAACGAAACAATTGGGAACTTCCGGTTATGATCTCGCTGTTGCTCCAGGTACGGATAGCTTTGGCAATGTCTATGTAACGGGAGTAACCACTGGTTCTTTGGGAGGCGTCAATGCTGGGTCTGATGATGTCTGGTTCGCCAAATATGACAGCAATGGTAATCAGTTATGGATTCAACAGTTTGGCAGTTCCAATTTTGACGCGCCTTTGAATATTGTCACCGATAAGGATGGTAACTCCTACCTAACAGGAGTTACCAAAGGCGATTTGGGGGGAACCAACCAATTACCAGGAAATTATGATGTCTGGCTAGCCAAGTATGACAGTAATGGCAGCCAAGTGTGGACTCGACAGTTTGGGGCGAACCAGGTTGATACATCCTTTGGCATCGATATCGATGACAATGGCAATGTCTACCTATCGGGATTCGCTGTTCAGGAAGAGTCGGGAATACTATCGTTTCAGGATGATCCTTGGGTAGGCAAGTATGACAGCAATGGCAACCCGCAGTGGTTTCAAACATTGGGGAGTTCCGCTAGTGACGAAGGTTACGGCGTTACTGTCAGTAGCGATGGTAGTGTCTACTCTACAGGATGGACTCTGGGTGAGTTGGGAGGAGTGAATGCTGGGCTTTATGATATCTGGGTTGCTAAACATGACAACAAGGGTCAAGCAGAGTGGATTAAGCAGTTTGGGACACAGGATTATGAATTTCCCTGGGGGATAGATACCGACACTCAAGGTAATGTCTACATTACAGGATGGACTTTAGGCAGTTTAGGGAAAGAGAACGCGGGGTCTTATGATGCCTGGGTTGCCAAGTTTGACAGCAAGGGGAACCAGGTATGGATGCAACAGTTTGGCACTAGCGGTGACGATGCCTCCCTTGGCATCAAGCTTGACTCCAATGACAACATCTTCCTGACCGGTTATACCGACCACAACTTAGGAGGCGACAATGCGGGGTATTACGATGCCTGGGTTGCTAGATATGATACAAACGGTAATCAGGTGTGGATTCAGCAGTTCGGAACCCCCGAACTTGACTATACGCACAATCTGACGGTTGACAACGCTGGGCACGTCTACGTTACAGGATTTACTGAAGGCTCTCTGGGCGGTATCAATGCAGGGTCTTATGATGCCTGGATTGCCAAACTCGACGCTGAAAAGGGAAACCTGCAAAACTTTACAGGTACTCCTGGCTATAACCTCCTAACTACGGGTATCGGTGCAAATGTCGGCTCGATTGGAGCTGAGCCTATTCAGGCTAGTACCCCTGCCGAATTTCTGACCACCGGAACCTTAACATCCTGGCTGATGGGGTCTACTCCATCCATTGCTAACGCTGCCGAAGTCCCGATGGTAGATGACTCATTGCAACGCTCTGTGTTGACACCCAGTCTAGACATTTTGAACAACAACTTCACATCAGCTAATTCTCTACTCTAAAAACTCTGCAAAAGTTTTTCAAAAACTGAAAAACTCTCTCAAAATTGAGACCTTACACCAATACCTCTGCATTCACGCAGTGTAGCGAAGCGTTCCCTTTACGCCTCCCTATGCAAACTCGGTGTTAAAAACAATCTCAACACGCAGGAAATTTTATGAATTCAGGATAAGAGTCTACAGAAAATTGACAGGTTCAGTCTCTATTTGGAGCCAAGGAATTAAATCATGGACGACTTCAAAATTCCTAAATCAGCAGAACAGGTAATTCCCCAATCAGAAAATCTATTTAAATCAATTTTATTTATAGGATTACTAGTCCTTTTTATGGCTATAGAGCAACTAGGAATTACCGCTATTGATAGTTCATTTTTCTATCTTTATAAGCCAGTTGATCTAATCGTAAAATGGGCGTTAACTATCGGTCTAGCGGTACTCAATTGCATCTTGTTGACGGGTATGGCGGTAATGGCACACGAGAGCATCCATCGAGTGTTATTTAAAAGTCAATTTTGGAACGATTTGTGGGGTGGGATATTATCGGCTTTAGCTGGATTGCTCCCGTTCTATGCTAATCGGCAGTTTCATCTTCTCCACCATCGTCACACACATCAACCCGGTTTAGATCCGGAAGAACCCTTGCATAACCACTCTTTTTGGTATGCATTTATCATGGGCGGACTAATCGGCATTTATCAACACTACAAAATAGTTTTTGCCAATCTCTTCTCTTTTTCTACAGGTCATTGGAATAAGGGATATCAAGGTCTGAAAGATGTTTGTTTTGTGGGTCTAGCTGTCGCCTTCTATTTTTCTTTCCTTCCAAGGATAGGAATTTCTTTTTGGTATACAGTGGCTCCCACTCTCCTATTACAGCCACTTGCCTATTCATTTCGCGCCCTGTGCGATCATTATGCTTTTGCACCTACTCTCCCACCTGTTGTTCAAAAAAGTGTTCATCAGGCAGCAGGTTTAGAAGATGAGTACCCAAGCTTTTCCGGTAAGAAACTACAGGCTAATAGCTGGGTCATTCTGACAAATCCTTTACTCAGTTGGCTATGGAGCAATGTTAATTATCACCAGGTACACCATCGGTATCCTTATCTATCTCACCGATACCTTCCACAGATTTTTGAAGCGACGAAAAATGAGCAGACTGATGCCGTTGTAAAAGGCTATTTTTGTTGTTTACTGAGGTTGAGAAAGATGCAATATTACTCCAGTCATGAAGAGGTTGAATCGCTGTTGGAGGTAGGTTCTGGGAATGCGATTTAAAGCTGGGGACTGTGGATAACTTTGATTGGGGACGAACACAGAGGCACAGAGAACGCAGAGAAGAAAAGGCGAGAGGAGAGATTAATTGAGTTTTAGGTGTCAATTGCCAATAGAGATTAACAGACAGGCTTTGCGTTCAATTTTTAGCTGGTTATTTGGGTTAGATGTGAGGGTGAAGCTTAGAGTTTTTGGAAAGAACAAGGAGTTAACTGATGAAGGATTTCAAAATTCCTACCCATACAGAGCAAGTGATTCCACAGGTACAAAATCTGTTCAAGTCAATTGTGTTGCTTGGTCTTCTGGGAGGTTCGTTTGTTTGGGCACAGACAGGTGTCAATGTGATTGATAATTATTTATTCGATGGAATTGACGGCGTTCAGTTTGTTTGTAAATGGGCATTTGTCCTTGTTTTAGCATTGATTAATGCTGTACTGATTGTGGGTATAGCGATGCAGGGACATGAGGCGACTCATCGGTTGTTATTTAATAATCAGTTTTGGAATGACTGGTGGGGAGGGATATTGACGGCGTTCAGTTTAGTTCCTTTTTACGCATTCCGGGAGTTTCATTTAACTCATCATTCTTATACGCATCAACCTGGTGTAGATCCAGAGGAACCGGTGAATCATAACCGCCCCTTTTTCTCGATCTTTACTGTAGGAAGCATGATTGGTCTTGGCACTCATTACAAAACACTGGTAACCAACTTGTTGAGTGGATCGACCAAGCGATATGGGGGGTTAAAAGATGTGTTTTTCTTAAGTGTTGCTGGAGTCTTCTATTTTTTGATTGTTCCGATCGCAGGAATTTCGCTCTGGTATACAGTCGTCCCAACCTTGCTGTTAGTGCCCTTGGTTTTCACCGTCCGTTCTGTATCGGAGCATCATGCCATTCCGCCTTTGGTCAAGCAAAGTACTAATCAGAGCGAGAAGCTAAATATCAATAGCTGGATTGTATTGACGAACCCCGTAATAACTTGGCTGTGGAGCAATGTCAATTATCATCAGGTTCACCATCGGTATCCCTATTTGTCTCACCGATATTTTCCAGCAATTTTTCAAGCGACTCAGGGCAAACAGCCTTATCTGGTGCTAAACGGTTATTTCCAGGCTCTGATGAACTTGAAAAGCAGGCCATATTATGGCAGCTATGAAGACTTGAAGCCTTTCTTGAAAAATGAATTGGCTACTAACGTCTAGCGTAGCCCGGCGAACGTTTCCTACCAGTTAGGGAAAAAGGGGATTAGCGGGTGGTGCAATATTTGAGGACAGCTACTTTCTGCTGTAGATTAGGTCAATTTTTCTAATGGAACTCAATCTTTTTGGCAAACAAAGAAGTCAGTGGGTAACGCTTTTATTGGTCACTGCCCTTTCTACAACTAGCATCATCCTTGTCTACACTGTCTTGCGAGCTCAGACTTCTAAACAAAATTCATCGATGACTCTCACAGAACGTAGAGTAGAGCCTAATGCCGTTGCTGCTTTGGGACATTTGGAACCTAAAGGAGAAGTGATACACCTGTCGGCTCCGGCTTCGGCTACAGGGGCAACCTCCGCTACAGGGGCGCGGGTTGACCAACTCCTTGTGAAACAGGGAGACTTAGTTCAGGCTGGGCAAGCGATCGCCATTCTGGACAGTCACGATAACCTCCAAGCCGCTCTCATCAAATCTCAAAAACAGGTTAGCATTGCCCAAGCTCGTTTAGAACAAGTCAAAGCTGGAGCTAAAGAAGGCGAGATTAAGGCTCAGAAGGCGAAAATTGCAGGTTCAAAGGCTGAACTGCGTGGACAAATTACAGCTCAACAAGCCACTATTGAGCGCTTAGAGGCTGAGTTGCGCGGGGAAAGGAAAGCTCAAGAAGCAACGATTAAGCGCTTAAGAGCTGAATTGGATAATGCCACAACAGAGTGTAGGCGCTATCAAAGCCTACACCAACAAGGTGCGGTAGCAACTTCTCAACGTGATATCAAATGCTTGGACGAGAAAACCGCACGAGAGCGCGTCAACGAGGCTGAAGTTACCCTGAACCGGATAGTGATGACGCGTGGAGAGCAGCTGGAAGAAGCCAAAGCGACTCTCAAGCGTACTGTGGAAACGGTTGAAGAACAGGTGGCATCGGATAAAGGGACACTAGACCAAATTGCTGAAGTTCGTCCAGTAGATGTGGCCGTAGCTCAAGCCGAACTCGAAGATGCTAAAGCCGCCGTGCAACAGGCTGAGGCACAGTTAGATTTAGCCTATGTGCGATCGCCCAGAGCCGGTCAGATTCTGAAAATTCACACCTGGCCTGGAGAAATCATCGGCAATAAAGGCATTGTTGAACTGGGGGGAACTGACCAGATGTATGCGATCGCAGAAGTCTATGAAACCGACATCAGTAAAGTTCATCTCGGTCAAAAAGCCATCATTACTAGCGCTGGTTTTACCGGGAAATTACAAGGAACGGTAGACGAGATTGGTTTGCAAATAGGCAAAAAGGATGTACTTAGTACTGACCCAGTCGCTGATGTAGATGCCAGAGTCGTGGAAGTCAAAATCCGCCTCAATTCAGCAGATAGCAAACGAGTTTCTGACCTGACTAACTTAAAGGTAAAGTTGGTCATTGATACATCCAACCCTCGGTAAAAAAGGGTTCATTTTGAACAAAAATATCAAAACTAAACTTGTTTGTTTTAAAGTGCTTACTTGCTTGATGAAAATTTCATTTCATCCTTTAGAAAACTTCATTCATGCGCAATCTACAGAACTATGATTCTGAAAATATCGACAGCTTGGTTACAACTTAAATACGAAAGGCTCCGGTTATTAGTAGCGATTGGAGGAATTAGTTTCGCTGTAGTTTTGATATTTATGCAACTTGGTTTACGAGCTGCTTTATTCGACAGTGCTGTTGCCCTGCACAAGAGCTTACAAGGTGATGTTTTTTTGCTCAGTCCTCGGTCTACAGCTTCAATTGCTATGGATAACTTTTCTGAACGCCGCTTATACCAAGCTCTAGCGTTCGACGAAGTACAATCTGTGATTCCTATCTATTTAGGCTTTGCCCAATGGAAAAATCCGAAAACTAGAAATTCTTGGCGCAATATTTATGTAATTGGCTTTGATATTAGTTATCCAGTCCTTGATTTACCAGGCATCCAAGAAAATATAGATAAACTTAAACTTACAGATGTTGTTTTATTTGACGAAGCGTCTAGATCAGAATTTGGCCCTATTGCTTCTGAATTTAAACGAAAAGGAATCGTCAATACAGAAGTAGGAGACCGAGGCCCTGGAAATCGTCAAATTGCGGTAGAAGGATTATTTAAGTTAGGAACCTCATTTGGAGCAGATGGTAATTTAATTACTAGCGACCTGAATTTTTTGAGGATTTTCATGCAACGTCATAAAGGGTTTATCAATTTAGGAGTAATTCAATTAAAACCTGGATACGATGTTAATGAAGTGACTCAGGAAATGAGGGAGTATTTTCCTAGAGATGTCAAAATCTTATCTAAGAAAGAATTAATTAAATTTGAAACTAATTACTGGGATGGTAGTACTCCAATTGGCTTCATCTTTGCTTTGGGCGTAGTTTTAGGATTAATTGTGGGGATTATCATTGTCTATCAAATCCTTTATAGTAACGTCTCCGAGCATCTGGCTGAATACGCTACTCTTAAAGCTATAGGTTACAAGCATGGTTATTTACTGTCTATTGTTTTTCAAGAATCACTAATTCTAGCTATTTTAGGCTACATTCCGGGATTCATTATTACTTTAGGAATGTATAAATTAGCTAGGTATGCCACACTTCTACCAGTTCTGATGGCACCTACTAGAGCTGTCTTCGTACTAGTATTAACGTTTATGATGTGTTTCATATCTGGTGTGATAGCTGTACGGAAACTAGGAGAGGCAGACCCCGCTGATATTTTTTAGTACGCTCTTACTCATTGAAAAAGTTAAGTTAGTCCTTAACTCCACAATCTTCACTGGATAAAATTTTACTAAATCGAAATACTTAGTAAGTAAAAGACAACTCTTTAGTAATGGTAACCTAGCAAAAATGCGAGTCCAATGCTAATTCGCATAAATTGATGGAGCCAATTTTATAGGAATTGAATTCTGATGAAAAAGTTGGTAACAAAAACAGTAGATACAACTTCACCCACCTTAATAGACATGAGTGATGGAATAAATACGGCGACTACAAACGCGTTTAAATACAGGTTCTACAATCCGGAAGATGGGAGCTTATTTGGGAGCGCATCGTTCGATAGCCCAACCCTTAACTATGCAGATTTAATTTCCAATACCTTATCGATATTCTATGAAATCGGCAACAAAACTTCTGAACCTTGGCTAAGAGAAATAATAGACACATTCAATCTAATTAGCTTAGGTCTGGAGTATCTCATTTCCACGGGAGATATAGAAAATTTTCCCAACAATGCTTTCTCTTTAATCGAAGCCGCCAGTCCTGCCAATGACAATATTTATCCCTGGAAACCCGGCAATAATTTGATAATCGGTCGGAGTGGCAGCGATAGGCTCCTTGGTGTTAATCCTGGTGATATTGTTCCTGGTAAAAATGAGATAGATATTTTAATTGGTGGACCCAACACCTCAACCCCCCCTGAACTCAACAACGACCTCTATATTTTGGGGGATTATAACAATTCCTACTACGCCGGTAACCAGGGAGTTTTGGGTACTGAGGACTTTGCTTTTCTTCCATTTTTCAACTCCAGCACAGATACCATTCAGCTCCACGGTACGGCGAGTGACTACCGTCTGGTGAACTTTAATGTAGATGGCATTACAGGACGTGCAGAAACCGGAACGGCCATATTTCTGAATACTTCTCAACCCGATCTCATCGCTCTGTTGCCTGGAGTTTCTGGCCTAAGTCTAAATGCAAAATACTTCAACTACGTTAGTACCCCCCCACCAAACGAGATACAGCCGCAGATTCAACAGTTTGGCACTGCCAGTTTTGACGCAGCTCTTGATGTTGCCACAGACAGCAATGGCAATGCCTACGTTTCGGGATTGACGGGTGGCTCTTTGGGAGGACTCAATGCGGCGGACTCACCTGATGCTTATGTGGCCAAGTACGATAGCAATGGCAACCAGCAGTGGATTAGGCAGATTGGGACTCCCGCTCTTGAATACGCTTTTGGTAACGTAGTCGATCGCGATAACAATGTCTACATTACAGGAGGTACCACGGGCAGTTTAGCCGCACCCAATCCTGGTGGCTCAATGGATGCCTATGTAGCAAAGTTCGATAGTAATGGCAACCAGCAGTGGATTAGGCAAATTGAGAGTCCCAATTTTGAAGAGTCCTACCATATCGCAGCGGATAGCCAGAACAGTGTCTACATTGCAGGAGCGACTACGGGCGATTTGGGGGGAAAGAATGCCGGATTAACATCACTGACAGGCGATCCCTATGTAGCAAAGTTCGATAGTAATGGCAACCAGCAGTGGATTAGGCAGTTTGGGAGTCCCGATTTTGAGGACACGTTTGGCGTTACCACTGACAGCAATGACAATGTTTTCGTTACGGGATGGACTTACGGGGACTTAGCGGGGTCTAATGCTGGGTTATACGATGTCTGGGTAGCCAAGCTCGACAGTAGTGGCGACTTGTTGTGGACTAGGCAGTTTGGAACTCCTAATTATGACTTCCCATGGGCTAATGCCACTGACAGCTCTGGCAATGTCTATATTACGGGTTGGACACTGGGTAGCTTGGGGGGGCCCAATGCCGGGTTGGATGATGGCTTTTTGGCCAAGTACGACACAAATGGTAACCAGTTGTGGATTAAGCAATTTGGCAGTGCTGGTGCTGACCAAATCTACGATATCAGCATCGACAGCAATAACTTGGTCTACGTGACGGGCTTGACTAGCGGCGAGCTTGGCGGACTTAATTTGGGCGCTGAGGATGCTTTCGTGGCTCAGTTCGACAGCAATGGCAACTTGTTAGACATCGATCAGTTCGGGACTTCCGGTGTTGACAACGCCTATGGGATCGACGCAACGTTCCCCGATCAGATTTATGTTGCGGGAGTTACTGATGGTTCCTTGGGGGGAGTCAATGCAGGGTCTTACGATGCCTTTTTGTCGGCATCGAGTTTTGTCTAGATTGAGTAAACCCATTGATGAGTCTTTATGCCTCTGTCTCAATTAGGTTCCTAAATAACCGAATGGCCTTCGACATATCAAAGGGAATAACAAAGCTGAGATAAAAACTGAATTGATTTCGCAATAATTAGTGCATAGTCAAAGCGTTAATGTTTATACAACCCATTGTTAGTATTCACAATCTCAACCATTACTTTGGGAAAAGGGCACTCCGCAAACAGGTTTTATTTGGCATAGACCTGGAAATTAAGCCTGGAGAAATAGTTATTCTAACTGGGCAATCGGGGTCAGGGAAAACCACTTTATTATCCTTGATTGGAGGGTTACGCTCTGTCCAAGAAGGAAGTATTAGGGTTTTAGAGCAAGAACTTAAGGGAGCCAGTGAAGACAAATTGGTACTGGTACGTCGCCAAATTGGCTATATTTTCCAAGCTCACAATTTGTTGCAGTTCATGACAGCTCGACAAAATGTGCAAATGTCAGTTGAACTGCACGAGAATATTTCTGATCGGCAAGCCCGTGCCAAGTCTGAGGCTATCCTCAAGGCTGTCGGCTTGGGGGGACGAGTGGACTACTACCCTCATAATCTCTCAGGGGGACAAAAACAGCGAGTTGCGATCGCTCGTGCCTTGGTAAACCGTCCCAAGTTAGTTTTAGCGGATGAGCCTACTGCTGCGTTGGACAGTAAGACGGGTCGCGAGGTCGTAGACTTAATGCAGCATCTGGCTAAGGAACAAGGGTGTGCTATTTTGCTGGTCACTCACGACAATCGTATTTTAGATATTGCTGACCGTATCCTCCATATGGAAGATGGTCGGCTGGTTCAGGAAGTGATTGCGAATTCTCTGGCTTAATTCTTAATAGCGAAAAAATTGTAAGTTGATCGAAAGATTATTCATTGCCACCTCATCCCATGTCTTATAAGCTTCTTTTAAGAGCATTTGGCTTTGTATCCTTTAGTCCGGTTAAGTAATACATTCTTTAATAATTTTACTCCAGCTTTTCTTAGCCTGGCTAGAACTACTTGAACAAAGAGTTTTTTATGACCGCTAGTCAGAATCATACCATGAATGGAATAGATTTCGTTTCAGTAAAAACAGTTTTTAGCTAACCCGAAAGCAATCAAAATTTAAAGATTCTAAAATTCAAAATTTTAAGTTGGTTCTTTCAAAAGAGCCAACATTCCAGGATTTTCACATCACTTGGATTAGGAAATGGAACCGATCGCGATTATTGGCGTTGGCTGTCGTTTTCCCGGTGCTAAGAACCCAGAAGCATTTTGGCAACTCCTGTGTAACGGGGTGGATGCCATTACTGAGGTACCAGCAGACCGATGGGACATAGACGCTCTCTACGACCCCAAACCTGGCAGCCGTGGGAAGATGAACACGCGCTGGGGCGGCTTTTTGGAGCAGGTTGACCAGTTCGATGCCCAATTTTTTGGGATTGCTCCCCGCGAGGCTGTTTACATGGACCCCCAGCAACGGCTGTTATTGGAAGTCGCTTGGGAGGCATTGGAGAATGCCGGACAGGTGGTAGAACAACTGGCACGCACGAGTACAGGGGTGTTTATCGGCATCGGTAACTACGACTATTGCAGGTTGTTAGCTAACAGGGATTTAGCCCGCATCAACGCTTACATGGGCACGGGGAACGCTTTGAGCATCGCCGCTAATCGCCTCTCCTATCTGTTCGATTTCCGTGGGCCTAGTATAGCGATCGATACAGCTTGTTCCTCGTCATTAGTTGCAGTGCATCTGGCCTGTCAGAGTTTGCTCCAGGGGGAGGCTAATCTCTGTCTGGTCGGTGGCGTCAATCTGATGCTGTCTCCAGAGCCGACCATTACATACTCCCAGGCTCGGATGATAGCTCCTGATGGGCGCTGCAAGACGTTTGATGCCAGGGCAAACGGCTATGTGCGGGGAGAAGGCTGCGGGATTGTAGTTCTCAAACGCCTCGCTGATGCGCTCAGGGACAGCGATACCATATTAGCTCTGATTAAGGGTTCAGCCATTAACCAAGATGGCCTGAGCAATGGACTCACCGCCCCCAATGGCCCCTCCCAGGAAGCGGTTATCTGTCAGGCATTGGCTAACGCTGGGGTGAGACCAGACCAGATCAGCTATGTTGAACTTCACGGCACAGGCACCTCTCTAGGCGACCCGATTGAAGCGAAGGCACTGGGAGCGGTGTTAGCTACAGGTCGTCCTCCTGACAGTCGCTGCGTTGTGGGTTCGGTCAAAACTAACATCGGTCATCTAGAAGCCGCATCTGGCATTGCTGGGCTGATTAAGGTGGCGCTGTCGTTGTATCACCGACAGATACCACCGAGTCTGCATTTCCACCAAATTAATCCCTATATTCCGCTTGACAAAATTCCCCTACAGGTGAGTCAGACTTTGGCGCCTTGGCCTGAGGTTGATGGAGCGGCTCTAGCTGGGGTGAGTTCCTTCGGCTTTGGCGGGACTAACGCCCATGTCATTCTGGAGGAAGCTCCCCAGATACTTCCGTGGGAGAGCGGGGGAGTGGGGGAGTGGGGGAGTGGGGGAGAATTTTGCCCCTCTGTCTACTTGCTACCCATATCAGCTCGCACTCCTGAGGCTTTGCGATCGCTAGGTCGGTCGTACCAGGAGTTTTTGACTCCGGCAGCATCTGGTAGTACTGCGTCATTACAGGAAATCTGTTACACCGGCAGTGTCCGGCGCACTCATCATAACCACCGCCTTAGCCTCGTGTTTCACAACCGTGAGGAACTCATTGATCGTCTGGAGGCGTTTTTGCAGGGAGAATCCCGCTCCGGACTTTCCTCTGGTCACAAGCAATGGAATCGCAGCTCCAAGCTAGTTTTTGTTTTTTCGGGTCAAGGAGCGCAACGGTGGGCTATGGGGCGTGAACTCTGGCACTGTGAACCGATTTTTCGCGCTTCTCTGGAACAGTGCGATCAGTTGCTGCACTCTTATACCCGATGGTCGCTGATTGACGAACTGATGGCTGATGAGTCGCACTCGCGCTTGGCAGAGACTGAGGTTGCCCAGCCAGCCATTTTTGCACTGCAAGTGGCTTTAGCGGCTTTATGGAAATCTTGGGGAGTTGAGCCTATTGCCGTTGTAGGGCACAGCCTGGGAGAAGTGGCAGCCGCTCACGTCGCTGGAGTTCTAGGTCTAGAGGATGCGGTGCGGGTTGTCTTCCATCGGAGTCGTTTGATGCAACGGGGGACTGGGCAAGGGAAAATGGCGGCTGTGGAGCTGTCACTCGCTGATGCAGAACCGCTAGTTGCTCAATATGAGGGGCGTTTGTCCATTGCTGCGGTCAATAGCCCCACTTCGATCGTTCTATCTGGCGAGAAAGCCGCGCTTGAAGAAGTCCTCGCATCACTCCAGCAGCAGCAGATTTTCTGTCGATTGTTGCAGGTGAATTATGCATTCCACAGTCCTCAGATGGAGCCGTTTCAGGATGAACTAAGGCAGTCACTTGAGGGCGTCAATCCTCGAACAGCATCCATTCCCATCATGTCAACGGTCAAGGGTTATATCTGTGACGGGCAAGCGTTTGATGCTGCCTACTGGGCACGCAACATCCGAGAGCCAGTCCGCTTTGCTAGTGCGATCAAGCAACTTGTGCAAAGGAAGCATAACCTGTTTTTGGAGATTGGCTCTCACCCAGTCTTGGCGATGAATATTTCCCAATGTTTGCACGACTGTAGTCAAAAGGGAGTTGTGCTTCCTTCCCTACGGCGTAACGAAGGCGAACGAGTCGTGATGCTGGGGTCTTGTGGTGTTCTTTATACTCAAGGCTACCCCATCGACTGGAAGCGACTCTATCCGTCCGGGGGCAGGTGTGTGTCCTTACCGTCTTACCCCTGGCAGCGAGAGCGTTACTGGTTTGAAGACGATAGCGAAGCGCTGCTGCGTACTCCGTTGGAGAAGCCGAAGCGTCGCGCAGATCGCGCGCAGCCGCATGAACACAGAAATGGGGCGTCCAACTTCAATGGCAAATCCTCTCCCCTCAAGGCTACGGAACCAGAAGAGAAATGGAGCCTCACGCGCGATAGCGAAGCGCTGCTGCCAAGCGCAGATCGCATTTTGGCTACCACAGCAGGAGAGCGGGAGCCACTGCTGGAGTCTGGCTTACGCGAACTATTTGCCAGGGTTCTGGGATTTCCGGCTGCCAAAATAGACCCACAACAGCCTCTTTATAGCCTGGGGCTCGACTCCTTGATGGCTGTCGAGCTGAGGAACCGGATCGAAGCCAATCTGGGAGTGGTTGTTCCCCTAGAAGATTTCCTGGGTTTTAGCGTTGCCCAATTTGTCAAGCAAATTCTGCTACTGGTAGAGGGGAAAGCACAGGCAGAATCTGTGCAAGCATTAGATTCTACCCTTGTAACCCAAGAAGCCAACCTCTGGGTTACCCCTCTACAAGGAAATCCGCAAGCCCGCCTTCGCTTGTTCTGCTTCCCCTATGCTGGCGCTGGTGCTTCAATTTTTCGGACTTGGTTAGAGGACATACCGCCAGAAATCGAGATTTGCCCTATCCAGTTACCTGGACGGGAAAATCGACTCAAAGAAACTCCCTTTACTCGCCTCTCGCCCCTGATTCAGACGCTAGCCCCCCTGCTCCGTCCGTATCTGGATAGTCCTTTTGCATTTTTTGGTCACAGTTTAGGGGCGCTTCTCAGCTTTGAACTCGCTCGTGAATTTCGCAAACAAAAATTTCCCAGCCCAGTTCACCTCTTTGTTTCCGGTAGCCGTGCCCCTCAAGTACCGGATTTGGATGCCCCAATCCATCGACTACCTGAACCTAAGTTTTTAGAGTCATTACGTCGCCTTAATGGTACACGACCGGAGGTTCTACAAAACCCGGAGCTATTGCAGGTATTACTTCCGGCGTTGCGATCGGATTTTGCGATTTTGGAAACCTACATTTATGCCACCCAGGAACGGCTTGAGTGTCCTATCTGTGCATTTGGCGGTAGGGAAGACAGCAAAGTGAGCCATGAGCAACTGGACGCTTGGCGCAACCAGACTCACGGTGAATTTAAGCTGCAACTGTTTCCCGGTGACCATTTCTTCTTGCACAACAATCGCCAGTCGCTGTTGCAGGCGATCGCACAGCAGATTTTACAAGCCAGTACTTCAGTAATTTAAGGATAAAAATTAGTATGGCTTTTATCGTTGCTACTTCTACCAATTTTCCTCCGCAATATTATGCTCAGGAAGTGCTAGCCACAGCGCTGCGTAAGTTTTGCATGGCGATGGATCTGGATTTTGATCTTGATACCATTGACCGCTTTTTCACCAATGTCATGATCGACGGGCGTTACTTTGCTCTGCCGCTCGACTCCTTCTACGACATGCCGGGGATCGAAGCCACTATCCGCGAAACGATCGAGACTTCTGTGAATTTGACCGAAGGAAACGTGTGGAGGTTGCTGGAGAAGACTAACCTCGACCCCAAGGAAATATCGCAACTCACCTCTGTAACCCTCACCGCTGCGATTCCATCCATTGATGCCCGCTTGATGAACCGGATTCCGTTCTCGCCTCATCTCAAACGGTTTCCGTTGTACGGATTTGGCTGTTTGGGTGGGGCGGCAGGTGTGGCTAGAGTTGCCGATTATCTAGAAGGGCATCCCAAGGATGCCGCAATTCTGTTTTCCGTTGAGCTGAGTTCAGCACTCTGGCAGGGTTCCTTGCAAGCCGATTTGCAATCGATGATTAAGAGATTGCCAGAAAATCCGGCTCTCTACAGCGACATTATTTCTACCATTGTCACGGCTGCACTCTTCGGAGATGGGTCAGCAGGGGTTTTAATGGTCGGTCGCGATCATCCTTTAGCTCAGCCTGGGCTACCTCGGGTCATTGATTCTCGAGCTAGCTGGCTGCCCAATACTATACATCTTATGGGAATGGATATCGTGGATACTGGCCTGCGGAATATCCTCAGACCTCAAGTCGGCGATTATGTCAAAGCGGGTTTGCGGCAAGCGATTGACCCACTCCTTGAGGCTCACAATCTATCAGTCGATAAAATCTCTCGCTGGATTGTACATCCTGGCGGCCCCAAGGTACTCGATGCCGTGCAAGCCGAGTTGGGTCTTGATGAGCAGGCGCTTCAGCCTAGTCGTGAAACCTTGGCGAAGGTGGGCAATCTGTCGGCAACGACAGTCCTGTATGTACTCAATCAAGTCCTTGCTGGAGAGCAGCCGCCAGCAGGAGCGTATGGTGTGCTCATGGGTATGGGGCCGGGTTTTTCTCAGGAATTGATTCTTTTGCAGTGGTAATTGGCTATGGCAACAAATCCTATTAAATCCGGGTGATTAGAACCTCTCCAGGCACAGAGTTCACACAGGAGGAAACAAGAGGAAATAAACAGATATAGCTGTTGCCATAAAGGTTAGGACTTTCTTTAGCAGCCCCAACGACCATGTACTAATAATTAACCCTCTGCCCTCTGCCTTCTGCCTTCTACCTTCTACCCTCTGCCTTCTGCTATAAAGGAGATTATAGATGCCGATTTGGTATAGAGCTGTCTTTGTCGGGATTGTCGTTGCTGTGTTCTTACAGCGACTCGTCGAAGTCCGCATTAGCCAACGTAATACCGCTTACCTTCTGGCTCACGGAGGACGGGAACACGGCTCCAACTCCCTTTGGGTTGTGAAGGTGCTACAGATGAGCTGGTTTATTGCGATGATTGCAGAGGTTTGGTGGCTGGATCGACCCTTTGTGCCAGCTTTGGCAGCAGTAGCGCTGCTTGCCGTGGTTGCAGGTCAGTGCTTGCGTTACTTATCGATGCGATCGCTGGGACGACGCTGGACTCTTGCGATCGTGACGCTTCCAGGTACTCCTTTAGTGGAATCAGGAATCTACCGCTACCTGAGACATCCTAACTGGATAGGTGTCATTCTCGAAATTGCAGCTTTGCCACTCATTCATAGCGCCTATATAACCGCTATTTTTTTCAGCGTAGTGAATGGTTTGTTGATGGTAAAGCGTATCCAGAAAGAAGAACAGGCATTAAGCGAAGGCAATAATAGCTCAGGACTGACGCCGCCACTCTACTCGTAGGGTGCGTTGCAACGCACCCTACACCACTACTACCGTCGAACTCTCGAGTTCCAACCTTCAGCTGACAATTACCAAGGATTACCAATCATGGTGAAAGCAGACCAGTAGTATGGATGTGCCAGCTTCTGATTACCCAGATTGAGCAATTCAGGCGGTAAGGGGATATCTGCCTTGGGAGTCCGGAGTTGTCCATCCTCCAACCGCACCTCTCCTCGAATCATCGCTAACTGAGCTCGACGGAGTGCTTCGGCTTTGATTGGGGCATTATTCAACTGCTCATAGAACTCTGTCATTAGCCCCAAGGTTCCTTGGTCACTAACGTACCAAAGACTTGCTAGCGCTGACTTAACACCGGCTAGCACGGCAAAACCAGCAAAGCCTAACTCCGCCTGCTCATCTCCCAACGCTGTGCGACACGCACTGAGAACTAATAACTCTACAGGAGGATTATTCCAACCCAGTTGCCTGAGTTGGTCGAGGCGAAGTTTTGTATCCCACAGCTGAATATAGGAGTTGCCAGGAGTGCCGGGTTTGAAATCACCATGAGTGGCTAGATGAATAATGCCAAATGGCTGTTGTTGCCGTGCTGTCTTTAAATTACTCAAGGTGAAGCCGCTGTTGAGGAAAGACTTGCCCTGCCATAGCTTCCCAGCAATGGCTGAAACTTCCACGGGGACTGCGGGTAAGGATTTTTGGTCTTTAAATGTCTCCGCTCCCATCGCCAGAACTTGAGCATTTTTGATGTCTTTGTAGAGGGTATCGGTGAGGCTAAGACTGGGCATCAGTCCCATACTATAGCGCTCGACCAAAAAACCTTTTCCATCATGGAGAGCGGCAACAGGCAAGGAGCGCAAACCCGCGTCCATCAGAAACACCAGATTATCGATTTTTCGTGCTTGTAAATCTGGCTCCAAGGGGGCGACTAGCCACTTATAAAGCTGTTGAGCTGGTGCGAGGTAGCCACGAGCATCTCTAGGGTCAGTGACTTTGCTGCGAAGTTCTCCAGCTATTTTCAGGACTTGCTCTCGCGTCACACCCGTAACTCGTTTGCGAATGGGTGGCTCTTTCCCCGTCACCACCACGAGTTCGAGTTGGTCGGTGTTTTGGGGGAGAGGATTTTCTGGGTCTTTAGCAGGCTGCTGCGCCAGGTTATGCCCCGATTGAGCCTTCAACGAACCGCTGATTTTTGAGTAATCGGATTTAGACTGTGATGCGAGATAGGCGTCTTTTCCTGTCTGTTCAGTCGCTGATGTCGGTGGAAGAGTTGAGGGCAGAAAAGTGACATAAATCATGGCGGGTTTAATGCCCGTTGCCCGTTCAATTTGGTTAAGAATCTCACGCTCCTGATCCAATGATTTCATTGGTAGCTCGATCGGTTGCCCAATATACTGCTTAAATTGGCGAGTGAAAGATGTTTCGAGCTGAGAAACGATTGGGTCAATGGTTACGAGAGGTAAATTCACTGTCAGCAATGGTGCTGATGGTATCGTCTGCTCGGGTAATGGATTGCCCAGTAGCGGTGTAGGAGTCGGAGTTGGAATCGGTGTAGGGATAGGCGTTGGGATAGGCGTTGGAATAGGTGTCGGTATCGGTGTCGGTATCGGAGTTGGAATGGGTGTCGGTATTGGTGTTGGTACAGGTGTTGGAGTAATGTTGATGGTTATCTGTTGTGGCGCTGAGAAGGAAACGTTATCACTCGCCCTAATACTAAAAGCGGGAATCTGACCTGTCGCATTCGGAGGTGGGGTGTAGAGCAAAACTTCATTGGGAGACACGCTCGCTCCAGGCTGGATGGGTGTTCCATCTTGTCGTCTGAGGGTTCCGGCTGTAATGGCATCAATAATGATGGAGGTGATATCCGCATTGGTATCGCTTACCGCCGGATTCAAAGCTGCTAAGGTAAACGAAAAGGTCTGATTTTGCTGACCCCCCGTTAGTTGCGAGTTCGCACTTAGAGTAGGTGCTTGGTTGATAAAGGTGATGCTAATTCCATTGACAGTTGGGTTGCCCACCGCAAACGTGTTGTTATTAGGAATCTGAGTATTGATATTGGGAACAGTTTGTGTTGTTTGAAGGAATTGACCATTGCCAGCCGCATCGCGAGTATCGATCGCGCCAGCTAGCCCGTTATTGGTTGCATCCCCTACAATAAAGCGAAAATTCTGGGGGCCACCACCGTGTTGAATGCTAACTGAACCGCCTTGAGTTGTGCCCCGACTACTAATCGTGGTGGTAGTGCCAGCGAGTACTCCTGTTCCTTGGACAACGCCTCGGTTAGTCGTGACATTTACCCGACCACCTGTACCAACTCCATTGCCAAATGTCGCATTATTCGTTCCTTGGGTGTCAATGCTGTTGAAGCGAATGTTGCCTCCTGCTTGTAAGCTGACTTGACCGCCGGTAGCAGTAGCAGCAGGACTGGCTTGAGGTGTGGGGATAGCAGAGGCATTAATTGCGCCTGTGGTGATATTGCCGCCTGCATTTAAGGTAACGTTACCCCCTCTCACCGCAAACACGTCATTCACGAAGCTGCCATCAATGGCAAAGGTGTTGATGTCGCCGGTTTGAATATCACCTGTTGCACTGATGGTTGCCGGCCCTCCTACTCTAACCGGCCCACCATACGGAGTCTGATTAAAACCAACATTAATATTTCCACCAACGGTGACATTTCCTGGTGAGGAGGCGGTTCCTGTTGAATTAAACGTCGTTCCCGAAAAGGTAGCGCTAGGAGGAACTTGAGCGAAAACAGTATTCGGATAATTAAAAGCAGGCTCTTCTAAGGCATTCACCCCAGCTCGCAGAATTAAAGCTGGCTGATTCGCCAATGTGAAAGCATCGGCGGAGCAGCCCACTGCTTGGGCAAGTAAGGAATTGGAGTCCAGATTAGCCTGACGTTTTGACAGCAGGCGGGATAAAGGTATAGCCTTTCGGCTAGCAACTAGAATTCCTGGCTGCCTGAAGTTGTTTGTTCCAATAACCAGACCACAAAACCTAGCTAGAACAAAATCAGTATCAGTGATTGTAATATTTCCAGTAACCGTGATACTCCCACGAGTCTCAATCTTGAGCGATGGGCCTGTGTAGTTGCCGATGAAAACATCTCCATTGGAGCTAATAATCGGGTCGTAGAGGCTAACAAAACTGCCGCCGCCTCCGCTGGAATTAAGAATCGAGAAACGACCTTGATTCGCAAAGTGGGCATCCAGAGAAATCTTGCCATCACTAACTAAAGTGAGGTCACCTCCACTCACAAAAGGCGTCTGGTTCAGGTGATTGAGCGCTAAGACATCAATTCCTTGATTGCCACGAAGGTAAAGGTTGCCGCCAGATTGAACCACAACAGGCTTCGCAACACTATCACGTACCAGTAAGGTATCGCCTGCCAGCAAGTTCATATCTCCTGCCGTCACCAACTGGCTTTCGCTCAGGGTAAGATTGCGCTGAGCTGATAGAGTAGCTGTCCCACTACTGAGCTGATTGACCGCGACATCACCGGGTTGTATGGGTGCTCCAGTGTTCGTGAGTTGCGCCTGTCCAGAGGTGTTGACAGTTACCCCCGCTGCCAGATTAGCCGCACTGCCAGTGAGCAATTGGGGCAACATTAGAGGTGTGATTGGTAAGGCATTCCCCTGCCCATTCTGAGGCGGTGCAATTTCCAAACTCAGGAGTTGTCCGGTTTGGCTAACTCGCATCAAACTACTTCCTGGCATCGCCCTGACAGTGATGTTGCCTCCAGGGGCTTGCACAGTTCCAGTACTAACCACTGTTCCTCCAATGAGAGACAGATTTTGTCCCGATGGAACTGCCAAGTTTCCTGCATTGACAATTACTCCAGGTTGAGCGGCATCGAAGCGAAAACCGCTGGGTGTTCCGGTTAAACTGCTGTAGTTATTGTTACCAAATCCCTGGAACCAACCACCGTTGAATCCAATACCGTTAGCCGTTGTTGCCGTGAAGGAAGCGGGAACGTTCAAGCTAGCGGTTGGGCCAAATATAATACCCGCCGGATTCATTAAAAATAAATTGGAATTGCCGCCCGTCACTTGAATCAGGCCGTTAATCAGCGAGGGGTTACCATTCGTGATGCGTCCTAAGATGTTGGCAATGGATGGGTTAGACAAAAAGTTAGCGATTTGACCTTGGTTCAGATCAAATTGACTAAAGCTATGGAAGAGATTTGTGCCATCCTGAGAATACTGACCCCCATTGATGTCGTAACGATTCCCTTGTTGGATGACGCTAGTATTTGTGCTGCCATCTGAGACGGGTTGGGCAGCAACTAGAGAAGGTAAAAGGCAAAAGGTAAAAGGTAAAAGGGATGCAGCAAGAGAAGAAACGTTGAAGCTTAATTTCCCTATCCTGAGCTTTCTATGATACGAAGGTAGAGCGGTCGGAAGACAAATTTCTCCCTCTGTTCCCCTCTCCCTCTCTCCCCATCTCTTCTTCCCTCGCCGTTGGTAAGCTTGCTCGATCGCTAAAAGTGCATCACGCCTCTGCTTGGGGTAATGCTGGCGGGACAGAGTCTGTGGATGAGTGCGGTAGTAGTAAAGAGGTTTATTAACATGTCGCACCTCTGTCTGTTCAGAAAGCCGCAGACACAGGTCATAATCTTGAGCGTGTTCTAAAAATCTGTTAATGCCGCCAACACGCTCATAGACACGCCGACGGATTAGCCGGAAGTGAAACGTCATGAATTGGTGCAGTAGCCCTTCTCTGGAGTAGGGAACAAGGCAACGATATCCGTAGCTAACAATTTTGTTGTGTTCATCGATATCCAGGTAGCTGGTGTAAACCATACCCACTTCAGGCTCTTGCTCCAGTACTCTCGCTGTTTCTGCCAATGCTGTTGGAGCTAAGATGTCGTCGCTATCTACCCAACCCAGGTAAGTTCCATCTGTGTGAGCGATCGCGCTTTTTAGAGCTAGAGTATGCCCTTGATGGTTTGCTGCCACAACTCGCACACGTCTGTCTTTGCGGGCGTATTCCTGAGCAATATTCAGCGAGCGATCGGTTGAGCCATCATCCCAAATTAATAGCTCAAAATCACTCAGCGTTTGTGAAAGAACACTCTCAATAGCAGCTCCTAGGTAACGCTCTCGATTATAAACAGTAATGACAAGAGAAATTAGTGCTGCCATGAGAGACTCCTGGATTGCGTATCGAAAAGATTAAATTTTTATGGCAAATGTCCCCTTAAAAAACAAATAATGCTTAACCGGTTTTTCTTGGGTTAAGCACACAATAGCTTAAGAAAGCGAGAAAAAACAGGCAGTATGATAATGCCCCCTCTATGAGAGGGCAATACCTAGTAAAAATGGTGTATGTGATTTCTCGATATCGTCAATTTTAGGGTAAATTTTGAGAAGTGCCAAGCGACAGAATCAGGCTTAAGAAGTAAAGATCGTAAGACCTATTTTTCAGTGAGATAAGCTGTCATCAGCGCTTTAATCTGAGGTAGAGAAGCTTCAATCGCTGCGGGACTTGACTGAGTCTTTTGCCATGACTCACGTTCCATCAAACGTTCGCACCAAACTTTGAGGTTTGGATAGTTATCCAAAGACACACCAATACTAGGTAGCTGAGGCACTACTGTACCTGCGGCAATATCACCGAGGGTGAGGCAATCACTAGCAAAGTATGGAGCATCACTCAATAAATCTTCTAAGAACTTCAACACAGTGGCAACTCGTTGATGAGCCTTTTCTAGTTTTTGTGGCTCATTGTCCAAGAACCCCAGTGCTTGACTTGTCAACCGAATTGTAGGAGAGAGCAATTCATTAATGGTTACTAGTTGCACCATCCGGATAGTTGCGATCGCATTGGGCTCAGTAGGCATTAGCGGCGGTGTGGGATACTTGGCATCTAAGTAATCAAGAATTGCTAAGGATTCGATGGCCCTAAAGCCTTGATCAACTAAAACTGGAACATGGTGAAATGGGTTAAATTGTAAAAATTCCAGGTGGTATTGATCGCCATCTAATTTCAGTACAATTTCCTCAAAATCAAGCCTTTTTTCAAGTAGCGTAATCCATACTCGCCGGGAGTTAGCTGAATGGGGGATATGATAAAGTGTTAGCATAGATAGCCCTCTAGAAATTTTTAGTTAAAAGCTAAGCTTACCTTTTTTACCAGGCTCCCATCGCCCCTAAACGAACTGTAAAAATTTCAACATCTGTAATAGCTTCGTGGGGGCCATTTTTGGCATTAGCGGGTGTAAACCAGAACGTTCCAGTAGCGCATTGACGTTCTCCTGTTTTGATATTCCCGTTGAGAACATAGACGTACTCACCACAAGGATGGTAGTGAATTGGGATTATCGTGCCCGCTGCCATTCGTAACCGATGAATAGAACCTTGGGGCACAGGTTCAGCGAGGGGTAATAGTTGTGTTCCTGGAAATTGCTCGAACTCAAACCAGGACGCCGTATCGGTGTCAATGAAAGTTTGTTTGCTCATACTCTGACAAAACCTTGCGATCGCAACTTTGGTTGAGTTTGAATATCGAATGACTAAAATCAATTAGTTCATGGCGTTAGATGTTGGCTGAACCATGTCGTTACAATGTGTTGAAGTTCAGCTATATTTTGTTGCACATCAGGAGAGTTCTTAGCTGCTTCCAAATCGAGGTTATGATTCAGGTGATCGAAGGTTTTTAGGGATAGACGCTTTGCGCGATCGCATTGATTATAGTACGGCGCAAGAGACCCGTATAGTTCCTCTACCTCGCTTACAGCAAATATCTCATCCTGCGAACCATGCACGAACAAAATAGCAGGCATGGGTTGGCGCTGAGTAATTTCTGAAGCACGAGCAACAAAGTCTAAACGTTGTTTAGCTACTTCTGACTCCGTAGTCCAGTGATACTGCTCCTTTATCCAAGGAAATTGTTCTTTGAGTGTAGGATAGGCTGCTTGAACTCTACGTTCATAGTTATTCACAGCCGATACAAGATCTTTGGTGACGCCAGATAGCACGACTGTAGTAATTGGCAAAGGGCTTTCCACCAAGGTAAGCAATGCAGTGAGAGCACCAACCGAGAAGCCAAACAAACCAATCCCTTCCTTGTCATCAATGCCAAATTGCGTTTGCAACGCACGAACAACAGTCGGTAACTCTTGCATAGCTTGTTCGATAACAGGAAGCAGCGATTTTAACACGTAGTCTTCTAGCTGTCGCCGCATAATCTCATCCATCCCACCCACTGGCAGGCGCTTCCCAAACAGTGGCAGTCCGAGATACGCTTTCCAGGCTTGCACTTGTTCAAGCGGCAATGTTTCAGCTAGCTCCTTCTCGCTTCCCGGTATACCGGCACCGTGCCAAAGGACAATGAGCGGGGCGCTTAAGCTGGGATTGGCAGGCGGACGAACCACAACAGGTACGCCAGCTAACTCTAGTGATTCTAGGCTAGACATCACTCACTTCCTTATTGTTATCACTTTCGGATTACGGATGTATGCGATCGCCATTTGCGCCAAAGCCAGCCGTTGTTCACTGGCTTGGTTCATGGCTCAGAGAGTGAAATTCACTAGTAAGTTGAGCCATTCACTATAGATTGAAAAAGTCCTGTACTTAGCAGATTTTGAAGTCTGCTGTTCAGCGCCGCGTGCCAGCCACCATCGAGATAAAAGTTGAGAGTAACGGTACCAAAATTCTCGACTCTTGCAAATCCCACAGAAAACGATTTGCTGGGTGCAACTGGCTCTAGCATGTAAGTCTCTAGAACTGCTTTTGACCTAAAATTATCCTGCCGTGTCTGCGAAAGATGCGTTGGCTGGCTCAGTGCAGGTACATTGCTCTCAAAACCTTTATGCTCTAGTTGCACTTGTGTTCCTCCCTCAACCGGCAGTAGTCTCCACGTCACAATTGTTGGCTTGCCTATCAAACCTCCGCGCCAGGTATAGGAAAGACTTCTAGGCTCATCCAGTTCGATCACCTCACAGTGGATGGCTTCATGAAACCCTTGGGTAGGCTGAGGCTCAAACCTAAATTTATGTCCGACTCGTGGTTCAAAGTCGTTTTCCATCAGCCACTGGGCTAACACCTGACGATTGGTGATCGCTTGCCAAACCCGCTGCGGAGAATAGGGATAAAAGACATCTAGCTTTAAGTCTCGGAGCATGGATTTTCCTCCAAATACTTGCCAAGGGCATCCAGTTTCTCTCGCCAGAATTGCTCGTAAGGGTTCACCCAGTCAGATACTTCCTTAAGGGGTTCTGGATTGAGTCGATAGAGGCGCTGACGTCCAACTTTGCGTTGAGTCACTAAACCTGCATCACAAAGAATATGCAAGTGCTGAGAAATGGCTGGCATGGACATGTCAAAGGGTTCAGCAAGCTGCTTCACTGATTGTTCGCCATTGCGTAGCCGATCCAGGAGAGCGCGTCGGGTTGGATCTGCGATCGCCTGAAAAATATCAGCACTAGCGGCAGGTCTACTCATACAGAGAAACGAAATACTTAAGCAAATGCTTAACTGTTATTAGAATACATAAGCATTTGCTTAAATGTCAATCGATTTTCAATTTTGGATTGACCACACCCACTCTCGTGTTGGATGGAAAGCCACTACAAAAATCATTAGGAGTAAGAATCTGTTCAACTCTCCATGCAACGCTCTTGGTTGCAAACCAAAGGTAGACCTAAACATCTCCCTTAATACTTGAATCAAAATGCTGGGTCGGAACAATGCAGTCGGTGGCTTGAGCATATTCAAGACTTCCAGCAACACAAAACGTACCTTGGCATCTTCTGTCGTCAACTGCATTACCTGATCCATGTACCCATGCATT
>DATNPV010000071.1:0-33998 GCA_036703055.1 Waterburya sp. | reverse complement strand
ACATAACCCTGATGCCCAGTGAAGGGTTGACCGATGGGGTTGCCGCTTGTGTCCCACAGGCGAATCGTCCCGTCACCACCGCCACTAACAATCTTGTTGCCGTCGGGACTAAATGCCACTGAGGTAGTGACCGGATCGCCGCCGCCATCGATAAAAGTTACGATATCAGGGGTATAAACTCCTGTCCTGACCGAACCCTGATGCCCAGTGAAGGGTTGACCGATGGGGTTGCCGCTTGTGTCCCACAGGCGAATCGTCCCGTCACCACCGCCACTGACAATCTTGTTGCCATCGGGGCTAAATGCCACTGATCTGACCGAACCCTGATGCCCTTTGAAGGGATGACCGATGGGGTTGCCGCTTGTGTTCCACAGGCGTATCGTCTTGTCACCACCGCCACTGACTATTGTTTTGCCGTCAGGGCTAAATGCTACTGAGCTGACATAACCCTGATGCCCAGTGAAGGGTTGACCGATGGGGTTGCCGCTTGTGTCCCACAGGCGAATCGTCCCGTCACCACCGCCACTGACAATCTTGTTGCCATCGGGACTAAATGCCACTGATCTGACCCGCTCCTCATGCCCTTTGAAGGGATGACCGATGGAGTTGCCGCTTGTGTTCCACAGGCGAATCGTCCCGTCACCACCGCCACTAACAATCTTGTTGCCGTCGGGACTAAATGCCACTGAGTTGACCCAATTCTCATGACCTTGGAGGATATTGCGTTCTCTGGCATCTTCGCTTGCATCCCGTAAACTAGACTGCACCTGGGAAAAAGTCTGCTCACGAACCTCCGGCGACGAGGCTTGACTCTCACCCGTCGCCCTAATTGCCAGAATGAGTGCTTCCACTGGTTTAACAGCTAGCAAATTCTGCACACGGGCAGCATTTTCTCGCAGCGTCGCAATTTGAGTTTGCCTTTGAGCCTTTAGCCATAGCGCTGTAGAGGCAATAGCTGCTGTCGTCACTACCCCCATCACCGAGACGACTGCCCCTGTTAACACCAGGCGATTTTTACGCTTATGCCCCCCACTTTTCGCAATATACGCCTTCTGTAACTCCGTCGCCGCTGGCTGTTTCTTTTGCTCTTGAGTCTCCTTCAACCAAGCTTGGGCAACCGCTAACTCACTCCCCCGCAACAGCAAATCAGCACTATGGTTTTTATCCTTCCACTCGATCGCTCTCTGTGACCATTTCGTATGATGGCGTAAATGTTCCCTATCCGTATCCAGGGTTCTCACCAATTGTCGAAAATTGGCCTGAAAATCCCGCTCATTGTGATTAAAATCAATCCACTGCACCTTCGCTAACTCCGGATGCAGCTCATCTGAATTCACCTCTCGATGCAGCACTGTCACAAACCGCTTATTCAACTGCGCCGCATACTCCACCTCTTCGGCACAATAGGGCGAATTCACAGAACGAGGCGAGAGAATGAACAAAAAGTTGTCGCAAGCTTGAATTCCTTGGCATATCTCCTGGGCAAAATCCGCCCCCGATGCAATACTTTCTTGGTCAAACCACGTCGTTTTCCCCTGAAGTTGCAATTCATCATTCAGCTGACGAGCCAAGTCCGAATCCGCACGAGAATAAGAAATAAATACATCCAATGATATTGCAGGCGGTTGCCGCAAACTTTCATCAATGAATTCTTCCATTAACGGTGTCGGCGGATGCAGCGTTCTCTTATTTGCCACCTTCAACCAAGACTGGGCACTCCGCAGGTTATACCCCCGCAGCAGAATACTCGGATTCTCATGTTGCCGCTTCCACTTCAAGGCTTTGGTTAGTAAAACCTTATGCTCGTTATAGTAAGCCTCATCCTGATGCAAAATCCTCAGCAGTTGGCTTTCATCAAGATGATAATCTTCTTCCTTTAGATTGTCCGTCAGGTCAATATACTGCAAATCCCGCAACGCACTCGGTATCGATTCTGATGATGTTTCTCGCACTAATATAGGTATAATCCGCTTATTGAGCGACAAAGCATACTCTAATTCTTTCCGAGCAAAATAGGACTTTACCGAATCAGGCGAAAGCAAATAAACCACATTATCCGCCTGTTCAATCCCCCGCTTAATCGCTTCCTCAAATGCTTCTCCCGTTTGAATATCTGTTGTATTCGTCCAAACCGTAATACCCTCCCGCCTTAAACTGTTGCGAATCTTCTCCATCGTTGCCCTATCCTCATCGGCGTAGGAGATAATTACCTGAGTCATCAAGTTATTAGCATTCTTGATACTTTCGGTGATGTATTCGCAATGCAAATCAGTAGGATTGCAAGGAGGTTGCTCATCTTTAAACCGTATCTTTAACCAATCTTGAGCCTGTTGTTTATCTTCCCCAATTAGTAGCCAGCTATGTTGTTTTTGGTGCCTCTCCCACTCCAGTGCCTTGGCTAACAAATGGGTATGCTGCTCGACATAATCCGCCTGACGACGAACTAACTCAATTAAACCGATAAATGAATTCTCAAAATTATCAATTCCCTCTCGAAAATACACCCAGTTAATCTTGCCAATTGTCGGGTGCATATTTGTAAAAACCGTATGTTTCCCTTTCGCTTTATACGCTTCCCACTCCTCATCCGTACCATTCGGAAGTCTCTGCTGCCAAGTTTCCCGACTAATCTGCTCAACGTGCAACAAGGGAATAATCCGTTTACGACGCTTAATCGCTAACTCAATTTCTTTCAAGCAATAGGGAGAATTTACCGAATGGGGTGCAATAATAAATAGAAAATTATGCGCCTTCTCAATTCCCTCATCAATTTGGTTCTGGAAATCGACCGTTTTTGAGAAAGACCGCCCTGTGCCAATGCGTGGAGCGAGCGCTCTTTAATCAAGAATGTTGGGAGTGATGAAGCAACCGTTTGGATGATGCGCTACATAGAAGAACTGTTGCCAACACTTCCTCGAACATCGCCAATGCTACTGAAGAGGGCGGCGAACTTTTCCGGGTGCGGCCCCAAGTACCAGAAATCGTTGTGGCATGGGGGAGATTTCTGGGGCGTTCCGGTGGCATCAACAAAGGGGATTCGCTTCCACACTTGGCAAATGGCTGATGCCCGTTTCTTTTTCTCCCGATACCATGCAGCGCCTGTGCGATTGAGCAGAAGTATAGCGGCTTCTATCTCTCCGTTTTCATA
This sequence comes from Waterburya sp., assembly GCA_036703055.1. GTDB lineage: Bacteria > Cyanobacteriota > Cyanobacteriia > Cyanobacteriales > Coleofasciculaceae > DATNPV01. The sequence goes on along the minus strand of DATNPV010000071.1, from coordinate 30,850 downwards.
ACATGAGAGTGCCTTCTCTAACCAATTTGGTGCCTTCCTGCCTTTAGGCTGCTTTTTACCATAGGGTGGATTGCACCATACCCGCCCGCACCAGGGTTGTATTATACCGTCCTGGTCGGCAGTGTAGTAAATTCCAGCTTGAATCCAGCTTTGTGCCAGAGCGTTGCTGGCGGGGTCTAGGTCAATGCCGCCTAACACTTCACGGACTCTCTCGATGTGTTCGCAAGGCGTGTACCATTCGACCGGAGCATCGGAATCGCCGTGTGGGTTTTTGCCTCGTGGCACTTTCTGCGCTATTTTCGCCTCAATTTTTGCTCTATCGGCAACCGAAAGATTGTACCGTTCCAGATTGGCGAGGACTTGTGCCCAGAAAATCTCGCGCTCTGGTTTGGTAGGATTTTCTGAAATGCTTCCTAGATACCCAACTGTTTTTGTTGTAACTTTGCCTTTTACCCGCTGTGAGAAGCAAAGATGACAGTACCACGAAATCTCCTGTTTGCCGATGCGCTTTTTCCAGTTGGGGTACATACTTGTAAGGTACAAAATTGTACCTTACATTGTAAGTCATCCCTTTTGTAAGGTACAAAGTTATACCTTACAATGGTCAGCCGTTAAGGGATGCCAGTAAAACGCTGGACAGTTAGTGTGCAAGAACTTGGGATGAGGGGAGTTTCATGATGGAGGTTATACCGTAATTTCCCTTAGAGTTTTAGATTGCATTGATGAAAGTTCAGTAAATTCCTCATTTGCCGTAAAGCCCAAGAATTTTAAAGTGTAGGCATAAGCTATCTGATGCTACATCTCCAAGGAATAGGCACACGAGAGGCAAACTACTGGCTAGTTGGGCAAGTGCAACCATTTTGATGGCATTACCGTTAAGGGTAATACTTCCAGAACCAACATAGGAGGCTTGACAGTGTCTAAACATCAACAAGTAATTAAAAAGACTAAGCGTTGGTTTGATATTACTGTAAGTATTGCAACGATTATTGGGGCTTTTTTTGGAATTCTTGTCTATTTCTATGGCTCAGTTATAGTTACGGATATTCAAGGTGCTAGCAGCTGTGACGGATTTTTGACTAACGATCCATCAGCTTACGTGCAAATGAACGCTGTTCCTACTAAGAAAGAAAAAGAATACCTGGAGAATAAAATTAGCTGTTATCGCGATCGAATTCAGAAGCATCCCAACAACGCAGTAGCCTATACCAATATGGGGGAAGCTGAGCGGCGCTTGGGCAATTTGGACGGTGCTCGTAAAGCTCATCAAAAAGCATTGAAATTAAAACCCGACTTGCCAGAAGCCAAGATAGGGCTGGCACTGGTAGAGCAAGATATGGGCAACAAGGCTGCTGCTAACCAAGCGATTCAAGGAGTGTTAGCCCTGAATCCTACCAAGGCTCTAGCCCACTTCTACCAAGGAGCAATTCTCTATGCCCAAGACGAGTTGAAGGATGCGGAGGGAGCGTGGCAAAAGGCGAAAGAGTTAGACCCAGAGCTGCCTAGACTTATCCCTACTTGGAGAGCGCTGTCTGTAAAGAAGGATTCTTGAAAGTTGTTAATGCTCAAGCCAAGGCTACTGTCGAGCAATCCTTCGCAGCGTTGGGTACAAAAAGATTGTTATCGATACTCAATCTTCTCAGGCTGATACTTATCCATCAATTTAAAACTGAATCAACGGCATTGCCTGACTCGGAAAAACTTAAAGGGTAAAAGCTCATGGATGTATTGCAACTCCAAACAGTAATTGAACAGATTTTAAGCTACATTTTCAGTCAAGGTCCTGACGCGCTCACCCATCTTGTCGCACTCTTACAAATGATTGCTAGCGGAGCTGCTTCATTTGGAGCGATTGCCACAGTCATTACCAAAACACCTGCTCTTGTTGAAGTAGCCAATCAGTTGTTACTTCTAATCAGCTCAGGGGCGGGAATACCTGAAATAGCATCTGCCTTAGTAGAATTTGCTACTGCATTAGGAGTCTCGGCTGATGCATTAATCCATTTACTGCAAATGATTGCTAGCTTTCTACTTCTGTTTTAAATATGGGGCGCTGGTTTAGAAGTTTAGTGACAAAGCGGGGATTTATGCAAACACAGAAATTGTCGAGTTACTAAAAATAATCGGTAAACCGGATTATTTGTAACGAAAACTGTAAGCTAGTTCAAATTAACTGTCAAGAGTTCAAACAGACTCAATCAATTTTTTTAGGTAATTCGCTATGCCCATCATTGTTCCCTTTGTCCTTCAGGCTGTTTTACCTGTTCTGACCAGTATTTTTGCTCTTTTAGTTCCTGTATTAGCTACTGTTATCAAATTCACTTTGACTCGTATCCCTAGAATTCCTTCATATATTCGCCTTATCAAAGTTTTGTATTCTGATATTGATTCATCAGCCAAAGAACGCAAAATTATCACCGGGGGACTTCTGGTAATTGGCAGTATTTTGACTTTTATGGCTTATTCTCTTATACCTTGGACGGGTGTTCCGTTAATTGGTGCTGTTACCAGTCCTATCGCTGCTGCTATAGCTCTTGTCGTCGCACTGGCTGTCTTAGATACAATTTTTACTATGAATAAAGGTTATTACCTTGAGCAACTGAGAAAACAAGGTTTTGCTGGGCTGGATGACCTAGAAGCTGATATTAAGAGTTTGAAAGATATTTTTGGCAAGTCATGGCAGAAAGTGGCAGCGACTATTAATGAGTCAACTCAGAAAATCTACGAAGAAGGGAGTAAGAAGATTAACTTCCATGACCCATCTTTTCATAACTATCTCAATCATGAAATAGAGGGATTGAATGTATATGTGGGTCAAGCCTCAGTTACCGAGTATCAAGGTCTAAGCCCAGCTTTATTAAATCAAACTAAAGACACGGATTGGACAAAAGATGCAGTTTCTTTTGGGACAGGTGCAACTGTAGGAACCTTAGCAGGTGTTGGGACTTCAACCGTTGCCTCATCAGTATTTGTACAAGCTAGTCTTTGGACAGGTATCCAAGGCTTTTTTGGGGTATCAACGGGTGTTGTTGTCAGTGCATCAACCTATTCATTACTGACGCTTGCAGCTCCTGTGGGACTGGGAGTATTGGCAACTGTTGGGATTTACAGCGGCTTGATGGGCTGGAAGAATAAAGAAGAAGCCGCCAAGATGAGTAAGTTTTTATCAGACATTATTATCGCGGCTTTACCGATGGCTTGGATAGATGGTGAACTAGCTGACCAGGAGAAAGATACCGTAGATAGATTGATAACTACCTCCGGCATCAGAGAGAAAGAGCAATCTCTGGTTTGGGAAGCTATAGAAGAACGCAAAACTTTTGACGAAATTATGCAAAAATCAAGGATTCTTTTCGATAATGAACATCGGGAGAAAACTTGTAGTCAAAGCGATAACGAACGGTTGAAGCATCGCCTGCTATTGTGTGCAGCTTGGGAAATTGCGCTCGCGGATGGCAAAATCGAGGGGTCAGAATTACAACTTCATAACCGCATGGCGGATAAGCTAGGTATCTCTCGTGAGGAGGTGAAGGAAATTCGTCGGGTACTCAACCTTAAGCACGAGCGAGAGCTTTGGCAAGTGGGGGAAGAACTAAAACCCAATGGTTCAAAGACCAAGATATTAAAAAGTGTCCGCGAACAATATTATCTGCAACCAGCAGCCGATAATCTTTAGTTAAACGCAATTGCCATGACGCAATCTAACCCACCACTACCACAACCCAAATTAGAACCTGCTGGCATCACCTTTGACCAGTACGCGGAGTTTACTCCAGAGAAGCTGGAACTGAGAAACGGCTACCTGGGCTATGGTGGACAAGACCAAACGGGGTTTCATTTAGCTGTCCTGACCAACATGGGACTATTAGCCGCCATCCAAAATACAGAGGTGTCGCTGTGGATTGAAGCTTTAGACCGTCATTTACGGGAACGGTTGGAGACGGTCAATGCTCCAAGCGAAGTGGCAGAAGCTATGATAAATCGGTTGAATCGAGCAATGGACGATTTAACAACGATTGCCCAAGGGGCAGTGGCGGAGCCAATCGCAGAATATCTTGAGGATTAGGAAGAGTGCCACGCGGGAAATCAACAACCAGTAAAATCAATGGTAACGGTGCAAAGACCAATAACGGTGCCAAGTTAGGCTTTGAGCAAACCTTATGGGCGGCAATCAGGAACTTCTCAGGCGTTAAGGGCGTTTCGGCGATGGGTGAAGGAGAGGCTGAATGAGTAAAGGGGTTTAAGGGGTTAGGAATGTAAGGGCATGACTAGCAAAAAAGGGTTAGGGATTAACGAGTTATTACAAGAGCAGCGCTCGCAAATTCTCGCTATTGCTGAAAAGCATGGAGCCTACAACGTGCGGTTGTTTGGTTCGGTGGCGCGGGGAGAAGCAACCGAAGAGAGCGATATTGATTTTTTGGTTGACTATGATTTGGGGAAAATCACGCCCTGGTTTCCAGCAGGACTATTAATTGATTTAGAACAGCTACTCAATCGCAAGGTTGATATTGCGACGGTGGATATGTTGAAGGAACGTATTCGCGAGCGCGTATGCCGTGAGGCTGTGCTGCTATGAGGCGAGACGCTGAACGATTGCAAGATATTTTAGATGCAATTGCGGCGATTGAGCGATATGCCAGTCAGGGCAGACAGGCATTTGATGAGCAAGAACTAATTCAGGTTTGGGTGATTCATCATCTCCAGATTATTGGAGAAGCGGCTTCTTCGTTATCTGGTGATTTGATAAATCGATATTCCTCTGTACCGTGGGCACAGATTGTGGCGTTCAGAAATGTTGTGGTGCATGAGTATTTCCGGGTATCGCTGAATTTAGTTTGGGCGATCGTGCAAAATAATCTACCTCCGTTGAAGGTAGCGGTGGAAAGGATATTGCAGGAGTTGGGGGAAGCGTGAGGAGATGATGCAGCAGTTGAGGGCAAAGTTGGAGGATTTGAAATCAATACTAATGAGTCCAGTTCTCTGGCAGCCATCCGTGATGCCCTACTCCCAAAACTGCTATTCGGCAAAATCCGCGTGAATGATGCCGAACAATATAGTGTAGAAACTCTGGAGCAATGACTCATGCTAAACAGCCTTCTACTCAAAAACTTTGGCCCGATACGCCAGCTTAAGTGCGAAAACTTAGGCAAAATCAATCTGATTATTGGTGGTAACGGTACTGGGAAAACTATCTTGCTCAAAGCTCTCTACAGTGCTATGCGAACCCTAGAAGAATATAAACGGGGCAACGAACCGCGTAACGCTTCCGAAATTCTGGCAGAAAAACTGTACTGGACGTTCGAGATAGAGAAAATCGGCGATCTCGTTAGCAAAGGAGCAGATAAGCCGTTATCGTTTCAGATGAAATTTGATGATAAAAGATTTTTCTATAGCTTTGGCAAAGATACAACCAAGAATATTCAAAATCTGGAAAATGACATCCCACCTCGTGAAAGCAACTCAATTTTTTTGCCAACTAAAGAAGTTCTTTCTCTCCATCAGATAATTTTAGAATCTCGTGAACAGAACAAGAGCTTTGGTTTCGATGACACCTACTTAGACCTAGCACGAGCATTGCGCAAAGCCCCTAAAGGAGGCAAAAATTATCAGGGTTTTGCTAAGTCAAGAACTAGTCTAAAAAATATAATTGACGGAAAAGTTGAGTATGATGATAAATCAGGAGGTTGGCAATTTAAGAAAGGCAATCAAAAATTCCCAATAGGCATTACCGCAGAAGGAATCAAGAAAATTTCAATTCTCGATACCTTACTCGGCAACCGCTATCTTGATCCAAAATCAGTTATTTTCATTGACGAGCCAGAATCAGCACTTCATCCAACTGCAATTTCAAAATTCCTCGACATTGTAGCTATGTTAGCAGATTGTGGAATCCAATTTTTCATGGCTAGCCACTCTTACTTTGTCATTAAAAAACTATTTCTCATTGCTCAAAAACAAAAGAATTTCTCAATCTCAATCATTTCTGCAAATGCAGAAAATACAGAGCAGTGGGACATTGCAAATCTACGAGATGGTTTACCTAATAATCCAATCATCGACGAATCCATTCAGCTTTACAAAGAAGAAGTGGAGCTAGTGTTGCAATGACCACTCAACCGATTATTGAGTCTGGAATGATATTCGATTCCTATTCAGAAGAGAATTGCTTCCACATTGAAAAAAGCGAAACATACCAATGCATACAGAAGGGCGTGAAGATCGCGGAGCTTTTGTTGCTACATCCTTCAAGTGTGCCAAAGGTATTGATTATCGAAGCAAAATCTAGCTCTCCCCGTCCCAAAACACAACCAAACTTCGATGAATTCATCAAAGAAATTCGAGACAAATTAACTAACGCACTGACTCTATATGTAACAACTTGCTTAAAACGTCATTCTACATGGCAAGAATTGCCTACTCCCTTTCAGGAGATCGATCTAGAAAGAATCGATTTTCGCTTGATATTAGTGATAAAGGGACACAAAAAAGACTGGCTGCCACCGCTACAAGATGAACTTAAAAAAGTCCTCGATTCGACGGTTAAAACTTGGAAGTTATCTCCAACTTCTGTTGCAGTCATCAATCACGAACTAGCTCAAGAACAGAAACTGATTAGCGGAGTTTGTGATGAAGAGGAAAGTCATTCATAAAGTCCTCTATTGACCAGAAGATGCAACCCCACATTCGCAGTAAAAAGAAACGAAAAGACCTCGCCAAACGCTTTAAAAACCCTGCCGATGAGATGAAACTGGTCATTGTGCGGGATATGTGGCTAACCGGATTCGACGCCTCCCTGTCTGCATACTATCTACGTCGATAAACCGATGCGCGGACATGGATTAATGCAGGCGCTCGCCAGAGTCAACCGCGTCTTCAAAGACAAACCAGGCGGATTAGTGGTCGATTACCTGTAATATTCCGGCATCTGAGAGCTTCTGGATATGCTAACTAGCAGTACATACGTGATCTCAAAGGCAGTGGAGATTATTGGTTGCCGGGGACGATGGGTGACGAGTGGACGCGCTTCCTTCAATCCGGGTGATGCCTGCTGTCTGCCAACAGGTAATAATGCGGCAGTGTGGTCATGGGGCTATCTGTTGGTCGTACCCCAACTTGGTACTCTTGCCGATGAGTCAGGGTTTGCCGGCTCGTTTGATACAAGTAGTGGCTATTAGAGTGCCAGTGGGAGGAGCTGCGATAATGGGGGGAGGCAATTTCATACTTTTTCCCGTTAGCCAGAGAATTTCTGGTAGCAGGAATTCTTCATCAAGGTAGCGTTCGCCCGTCTACAGTTCATCAATTTCTTAGAAATAGGGGATGACGGCCCTTACTCCTAAGCACAATAATTGGATAATGGCGATTCCCGAATCACCTTTGCTCACTCATTATCGATGTGGTCTATGGAACCTGTGACACTGACGGCTACTGCGATCGCAACTCTGGTCTTAACGAAGGCGTTTGAAAAGACAGGTGAAATGTTAGGGGAGAAGGTGGTTGAGCAAGGCGGTAAGTTGACTCGATTGCTAAAGGATAAATCTCCGAGTACGGCGACTGCTATAGAACTAGCCCAGCAACAACCATTGGATTATGGTCAAGCAGTGCTTGAGGAGGTGCAGTCCGCTGCTGAGGCAGACCCAGAAATTGCTGAAGCCGTTCAGGAAGTAGAAGTCGCTGCCAAGGCAGATCCAAAATTTCCTCAAGCCGTCCAAGCGGTTGAGGATGCTATGAAGTCTCAACTGTCAACTGTCCATAATTATGGGAAGCTGGCAGAAGAACTTCCAAACCTTAAAGCCGTCTTCCAGGGAAGTACTATCCACGGGGGTGTTACCTTCTGACTAGGAGCGCCCGAATGGGAACGGGCAAAGTCAAATCCCCCTACTGAAATACCTCAAGATATTCCTCGCACTGATACGGCGAAGGTTGTCTGGTCATCACGCCAACTTTTAAAAGGTAATCGACTAGGGCTGGTGCTACTAGTTATCGGTTTCGTAACAAGTACAGCTACTATACTTGTAGTTCCCAAAGTGAGAGAGCCATTTCTACTGAGCCAGTCATCAGCTTCATCCTCAACGCTTAGCCAAGAGATAGTCAATAATTGGTCAATCTATGCTTTTCCTACCGAAGGAATAAAGATAAAATACCCTGAAAATTGGGAAAAACAAAAAATCCAAGATTCAGTTACCAAAGAGATGGTTAGATTTCTTCCACCTCAAGAAACTAATTCAGAGCAAGAAAAGTTAAGCATAACCGTTGAAGATTTATCAAACAAACCTTTAACATTAAATGAATATACAAATTTATCCATTAACGAAATTAAGCAGCATACAGAAGAGGCTAATATTATTGATTCGCGTTCAGCAACCTTGGCAAATAGACCAGCTCACCTGGTAGTTTATACAAGCAACAAGGAGCCATATTCTTTAAAGAAAATGGAAATTTGGACATTAAAAAATAACAAAGCTTACATTATTACCTATACAGCTAAAGAAAATAAATATTCTCAGTTTTTAAAAACAGCAAAAGAAATGATTAAGTCCTTTGAAATTATTGGCTCTTAGGCGAGTATATCTGGCTATTGCCGAAGCTCTCCGAGCATGTCTAGTACCCTTTGATAGGCAACCATATCCCTTTCCGCACGGAAAAGGGTTGCAGCTTTTTGTAAATCCTCAATTGTATTAGAGCTATCCAAAATCTCTTCTGAGAGCTTTGTATCACCAACAGGGTTGGAGTTGAATATTTTCCGGAGAAGTATAACAAGGTGGGCAGTACCTCGTCCTGCATAGAGTATGGCAGATGGCTTGAGTTCAATAGCTTTACTATAGGCAGCAATTTCTTCTTGAGAACGTTTCAAATTTTCCAGTACAGAACCCCGCTCAAACCAAAGGATATAGTAGTTGGGCTGAATTTGAATTGCTTTATCTAAGGAGGCAAGCGCTTCTTGGTGATATCCTTGCTGTGATAGCACTTGTGAACGGACGTACCAAAAGTCAGATTAATTAACTGACAAAGTAAAAACCTGAGAATTCACGTTCTTTGTGTATTTGTCGCACATAGAAACCTAGACTGTAAAGATACCTTGGCTACTAACCTTTTCAAGACTTGCTGCCTGTATCCGGCTAGTTGGGTCAGTCAATTAGCTCAGAGTGAGTATTTTTTCCATCAATGCGAATCTGTAATGTGTTGGGCTAGCTTAGGGAAGTTGCTACAGATTTGTATGAGTATGAGCTTGAATTCTTGGCGGTTTGAAGTTTTGACGAGCTTACTAGTAGGGACAGCAACGATAGCGGCTGTTGTAATCAGCCAAGAGATAGCGGTGGCTGCTAAAACTGGCTCAGAGATTTATCAGATTGCTATTCCGATTACCGTGCAAATTAACAGTTCAGTTAGTGACGGTTCTGGGGTAATTATTGCCAAGCAAGGGAATACTTATACCGTTCTGACAAATAATCATGTCGTTTGCAGTCCTGAGAATCCGACCAAGTGCAGCGACGAGCTTACCTACACCGTTCGTACCTACAAAGGCAAAAACTATCCAGTAACTACAGTACAGCGTATACAGAAAAGCGAGAATGACCCGGATTTAGCTGTGGTAACTTTTAATAGTCCAGAGGAATATCCGGTGGCAATCCTTGGCAATTCCGCTCTAGCACAGCCGGGAGTAGATATCTATGTGTATGGCTTCCCGGAAGATGGTCATCGAGTTGGTGTTGAACGGGAACCGGAATTGGCAAAGGGAAGTATTACAAGTTGCCCTCGGAGCCGTCCTGGGGGGTACACCCTGCGATACAGTGCCACGACTTGGAACGGCATGAGTGGGAGTCCTGTAATAGATGGCGATGGACGCGTCATTGGTATTCATGGACAGGGTGATAGGCAGCCTAGTGATGTGTTAGATAACCAGGGACAAACCACAGGAGAAGTAACCGTCAAAACTGGGTTTAATGCTGCAATTCCGATTAACACTCTCATGTCGCTGAGGTCACAAATTGGGCAGAGTATCGCTAACTTGACGGTAGATAATACTCCATCCGCTACTAGTCCGGTGTCGTTGAATAATCCTAATGATGCCAAAACCTACTACGTTCGGGGACTTTCTCGCTTTGATCTGGGAGATTTTCCAGGTAGCATCGCCGACTTTAACCAGGCACTCCAGAACCAGCCTAACTATGCTGAAGCTTACTTCTATCGAGGACTGACCCGTTTCAATCAAGGAAACTTGCAAGGGAGCCTTGCCGATTACACTCAAGCAATCCGGCTCAGTCCCCGTTATGCCGACGCCTACTATAATCGCGGTGTTGTCCTCTCGGCACTGGGGAATAAACCGGGAGCGATCGCAGATTACAGCCAGGTAATCCGCCTGGATAGCACCTCTGCCGCAGCTTATAACAACCGAGGACTTGCTCGTTCTGACTTAGGAGACCAGCCGGGAGCGATTGACGACTATAATCAGGCGCTGAGGCTTACTCCAGATAGAGCCAACACCTACTTCAATCGAGGGCTAGCTCACTTTCGACTTAAAGATTACCAGCAAGCACTCACCGATTACACTCAAGCAATCCGTTTAAATCCTAACTATGCCAAAGCCTACGGCAACCGAGGGATTACTCACTCACAACTGGGAAATAAGCAGAGTGCGATCGCGGATTTACAGCAAGCTGCACAGCTCTTTAATGCCCAAGGACAACTAGTTGATTACCAAAGAGCGTTAGATCGAATCAGAGAGATTCAAAATCAATAATAGTTACTAGCCCTCTTAGCCAAATTTGACGGTAATAGTGATGTTTCGACGGGGCTGTTCATCCGCTTCAATTATTATCTGGACTGTACCAAAGCCATTAGGACCAGGTACGACGAGATCATAGCGCGAGGTAACGATTCCCGAAGCTGTTTGATACTGGGTGAAACCTACTCCAGACTTCACTCCCACAGATGGGTCATTATCCCCAGCCCAACTCCCCAAATCATCCAATGTGGAACGCACTGGCAAGAGTGAGCCAGCAATTTCATCAGGAGTCAGCCTTTGGTCAACTAAGACTTTCTGAGCATTGTAAATACCAGTCATGGTGGGACCGGAAATTTTGGCATCGGTGAAACTATCTTCGTACTTCTGAACAAAGCCGAAACCCACATTGGGGCCCAGATTCTCCTGTCTTTGTCTACCCCATAACAGACTGGTAGCAGCACCAGCGCCAGCCCGTGCCAATTCAGTTCTGTTTTTGGTAAATTGTCGATTGACAAGGACTTGATCAGCTAAGCGAATCACTGATGCAGCTCCAGGCTCAATCTGACCTCCAATGTTTGAGCTGCCCTGCAATATTGGAGACAATACACCTGGTATAGCTCTGGCGGCTGAATACCGGAGAAGAGCGTCAAAAACCTTACTAGCTGACAACGCCTTCAAGGGAAATTCCAAAGAATACGCTTCAGCTGGCTTTGGAAAAAAGATGCCAGAGGAAGTGGCAAAAGACGCACCACCGAAAATAGCTATCCGAGTAAATTTACGTCGGCTAATACTCATGGCTAGTTTTTCCGACCTGGAGATTCAGCCGCTGGTTCAATTTGTGCTTCTATGAAGAAGACACCTTCCCCACAATTTGTTGCCCTGGCACAGTTGGTTTCTATCGTCAGGCTTTTTCCATTGCTAATATCCACAACTTCAGTTCCTAATTTACCAGGGGAAGCCGTCCGATGCTTGAGTTGATTTCCATCTAAATAGACATCGATTGTAACAGGAGCAGCACCTTTAACACGGTCTTCCATCCCGAATTTCAGTCGCAGAGATGCGGCTTTAGTAGCTGGGAGTTGACAGGTAAATTCGCCACTCGAATTTACCCACATTACAGTTGTGTAGATTGTTCTACCTATGGAAATGTCTTTACTTTCTTCGTTATATGCTCTGAGCCAGTTTGAAGACCTTGTCTCTATACACTTAAGGTCTAGCAAGGAGATAGGACGCTGTGCCTGTACAACTTGTGCGCTCAACGTACCTAAAAATAAGGACAGCATTCCAGATGAGATGAATTTACTGAAAAATTTAGCTTTTCTGAACACAAAACCTCCTCAGGCTCAATAAGTAGTAGCTAAGTGCGATACCGTATAAATGGCTCCCTGCCTCTGAATTACAATCCCTGACCCTAAGAAGTCTGCTGACCACACTTTGACAGTGATTTTCTGGGCTAGCTGACGCAGTTGTTCCACTGACAGTTGGAGTGGTGGTTGTTCTGGTGATGCACTAGCGGTAGAAACCCTAACATTCACTACTGATGCTGGCAGCGCAAGCGCTAAACCGCTCATAGAGACAACCAGCATCAGCGATCGCCAATCCATATTTGTTTGAGCAATGATTAATCTGAACACCACCAGAATGTTTGACCCGGTTCTAAAATAGCCTCTTTTATACAAGGGATACCACTTCCGGTTGATAGCTAGGGAATCTATTTTAATCAAGGGGAATTCTACCTAGGTAATCAGCCACATCGACATAGATGCGTTTGGTTCCACCTTCGTCCAGTGTATTTCCTCCGGCAAGCCCACGTCGATCCAATAGCCTTAAGAGGGTACGCTTTGGATTACTTCCAGGCTTGAGAGTGAACAACACGTCTGTACAATCACCACCTTGGCGACTAGCTACGCATATGACGGACTGATCGTTGATAGTCCCAGTTGTGATGTATTTGAGCGTACCATTGTCGTGGAAAACCTGGAATCTTCGAGATACTTCCTGACAGCGCTGCTGAGGAGTCGCTGGTGGTGGGAAATTGGTGGAAATCCAACGAATTATTGGAATATTTCCCCGTGTAGTGCGAGCGATTGTTGCGGGTGCCCCTCGACTCGTACCGCAGAAAAAGGTAGTCTGTTGAGCATAGCTAGGGTAATTGATAGTTGCAGTAGTGCTGAGGGCAATTGCCAACCCAGTGAGCATTTCGGTCAATAACCTTAGTTTCATGGTAATGTTATGCTTCTTGAAACCGAAGAAGGCAGACTAACGATATAGGATAAGAATTCCTAAAATGGCAAGCCGGAAAATACAGCACTGCTGTCTGTTACCGCTTTCATTTAATACTTAGCGGGAGAAATTGCAGTCGTATGAATTCACTTAACTTGACTGTTGCTTTTTTTCAAGTTAATCTTTGTGTCAATAAATTTCCGTATAGATGCGGTACTTGCCTCTTTAATTCTCCTCTCTTCTCAAGAGCAGTCGCCTCAGTAAAAAAACTTAATCTTCTCCGCGAGATGGCTGATTAATGGCTGCTTTAAAACACCCGAAATTTTTCCAAGCTTAGAAGTGTAGAGCCAGTATCTCCCAACTACTTGAACTACTTGAATTGTTTATTCTACGGGTATGAACATCTCAATCTCGACGGAGTACCTCCAAAACTCCTCAATCTGCCGTGCCACATCTCCTTGTACTAGCAATCCCATTTCCAGGTGCTTAGATAATCCAGGACCAGTCAAATTAGCACTGCCGACATAGGCTTGTTGCCCATCAGCTACACAGAATTTTGCATGTGAACCAAGGCGCTGCTCGTCTGTCATATTTGCTTTTGGTTGAAATAACCGCAACCTTCCCTGAGCATCTTGCCGCAACCAAGCCACGTCAAGTGTTTTCAAACTTTGTCCAGTGCTGACTACATCGACGTTGACACCGCGTCGCAGGGCTGCCCGTAGGGCATCTGCTAATGTTCCACTTGACAGACCATATCCCGACTGCATGAAAGGTGCGGCAATTACAACATACCTTTTTGCCTGAGCCAGCAGTTGCGTCAATACACCTAGCGTCATCCGGCAACGCATCTGATGAGCTAAAGCTGCGCCATAAGGGTCAGGTGCAGTGATGACCAGTTGAACTAGGGGTTCAGTATTGCTTGACATCAAGTGGCCTAAGGCAGGGTAGGGTCAAAGTAACCTACCTCAATATCTCCTAGTTGTGGGTCAGGACCACCAAAAAGGAAGGAACGACCGAGGTTGAGATTAAAGAAGCGGCAACTTGTTTCGGCAAGGTGTGTGCAGGCATGGCAGCTAGCTTCACGCTCACGGCACACTGGGTCATAAACACAGCGACGTGCATCTCTCACAGCATTTAGCCACTCACTTAGCGACTGCTCGAACAGGGCAGTTAAAGCACCAATTGTCGCACCAAAGCGGTGGTTACAGTAAATTGCGAACGAGAGTGTGCGAGGCAATAAATACTCTGATAGGCTGGTGCGGTCTAGACCACAGAGTAATGCAGCTTGCCGAACACAAAGGTGACTGAGAGTATGCAGCAGACCAAATACCATTCGTGCCTGTGAACGGTCAACATCTAAGGTTTGGCGTAGTAGCGATGCGTCGTCAAACAACTGCACAAAATAGGCACGACGCGAAAGGTTAGTATCGCTCCCCCTCGGTAAGTTTTGCGGCTGAAAGCCATTAAGTTCCAGCCAAGTATGGACACGGTCTGGATTCAGGCTGAGGAGCAACGCATCGGCTCGAACCTCATCGACATAGATTGGCAACTTGCCATCGTAGTCTCGCTGTGCAGGAAATGGATTCAAGCGGCACTGAACAGGATCTTGCGGATTCCTCCTAGGTGCGGACTCAGCACGGCTGTAACCATATGTTGCCACAATCATGGGAAAGTCTGTTACCAAAGCTAACCGTGACAGACCCATCCGTTGAGCAATCTGTTGGGCAGTTCGTATGGCTGGAGTGTTTGGGGGCTGGTCAAACAAGTTTCTGGGTTGTCCACTCTCCAACGGCATAACAGCCTCCAGCATTTCCTGGCCAGCTTGCTGCCAAGTTGCTAAACGAACTCCAGTTCGCTGCTCAAGTTGTTGAGCAATAGCAGCAGATGAGTTCTGCTGCTGCTCTTGTTGTCGCTGTTGTCGCAAGGCTTGCATTTCTGCAACCATCTGCTCGGCTGTCAACTCACCACTGGTTTGTCGGCGAAACAAATTGTCTAAATCAGCCCCTGATAATCCAGTATCTGAAGCTGATTGCTGACCAGCGGTTGAGGGACTAAAGTCACTCAATGAGCGGTTGACCACTTCCGGCATACCAAGGAATTTCGCCGCTGCGATCGCAGACCACTCAGACTCCGGCAGACTTAAAAAACGGTTCAACTCGCGGTCTGGAATATTAAGTAGAGTGGCGGTGTGAGCGTAGAAAGTGCGTCCTGCCCGATGGACTTCGATACTCATGTTCCGCATTCTGTCGTCTCCTGGCCACTGACATGCCCTGCAAGTTCCAGAGAAGAGCGACAATCTTTTGTTGCATTGTGGGTTACGGCAAATCCAACGAAAATTAGAAATTCGTTCACTGCCACGAGTATCCAGAGCCATATGGTTGGAGGTATTGCACCGCTGGCAGAACGGAGGTGACAATGGCTGTAATTCACCGCAACGATGGATTTTGACAAACCGCAGTTGCACTAGCTTTCCAGTCCGACAAACCCGGCAATTTTGTCCAGGTAAATGGTCACTGTTACTGTAGTCAAATACTCGTCCACAATTTCGGTTTTGACACCAGAAGACTTTGGGAAACAGTTCAGCCTCTACGTTTTTAGGCTCTAATAAGACAAAGCGACTAGGCTCGTTTAATACCCTGTCTTCCAAGGCAGGGCGAGCTTCAGGAGGCCAAGCTCGTGCATCTTCGGCTACTCGGCGAAGTAGTACCCCGACACTCAAATCATTGCGTTGAAGCCCGCGAATATTGCTTACGCGGGAGATAATACCGCCCTCAAAATCGAAAGTTCTACCCGGTAGGTAGTTAAACAGCACTTGCTGTTTCCCTCTAGTCATCTTGCGACCCATACGGTCTCCTCCTATTAACGCTCGCCAGACAGTGCTGCCCATTGGCTACCAGTCACTAATTCAATGGGAATTGCTTCATCCACATCCCGTAAGCTCGTCATGGGTTTGTTAGATAACGCATTAGAAACCATATTGTTCTCTACATAGTTATTCCCAATGATTTCATCTAAGAACAGAGGCACTGTTTGCTGAATGTAGTTGCGAAAAGCTTGTTGTTCAACAGATGTTGCACTTACAACACGGTAGGCTTCCTCTAACAAGGGAATAAATTCATTGGCTCCCAAGTCCCCATTAATAATTTTCTGTTTAATAAAATCAAACCTGTAGTAACTGCCTGGATTACCTGCATCGGGACGAGTAGCAAGATCCTGTAGCAGAACAGCCATAAACAACCCTGGAAGTGTACGGTTTATGCTGAATTTTGCCCAGCGGTTGATGGCTACAGGCTCTACTAGCTGACCTAGAAATTCGTGGTACTTCTTAAAGTAGGTGTAATGACTTTGATCGCGTTCCCGTGCTGGGTGCAAGCAGTTAAAGACTATACCAACATGGGATCGCCCAACACGGCTAGATGCTTGGATATATTCGGCGTTTTGGCGTGGCATTCCATAGAAAATCATGCCGTTAAAACGGTCTACATCTACACCGTGACTAACCATGCTGGTGGCTAATACAGTATCGGCAACTGAATTAGGAGTAGCTTGCTGTTCCAATCTTGCTAAAATGTGCGTTACTTCATCGGTGCTGGTGCCGCCTGTTAATTGATGAATGTCCAATGGTCGTAAGCCATCCCGTTGCAAGTTTGGGTTGACATCCCCATCCAAGTCTGTACGGATTGAGTCTAGTTCTCGGTTAGCTAGGAAGTAGGTAAGGGAAGTAACGTAAAGGTCTAACAGTTGATGCCATTCGGGGGTGCCAGGAGAAAGAATACCTCTGTAGGGATTCGGTTGACCTGGTTGAAGGCTTTGTAGGTCTTGTACCTCGCGGTGATAGAACTCAATTAGTTCCAAAATGGTGTTGAAGATGGTTTTGTTGTGCGGGATGATGCCCACAAACAGCCGAGAAGGGTAATCCAGCGTCCGAGCATAGAATGATTCCCCAAGTGTGGGACCAAGACCCGGAAAGACACGCGCCTGCTCTTGTTGGCGTCCGTAGAGGTGTTCGACTTGTCTTTCAAATGCTTCAATTGTGGCAGAAGAAGCGATAACTTTCAGTGGTGGAGTAGTCTGGTCAAATCTTCGTTGCAACTGCTGCGTGAAAGTTTCATAATGACCGTCGAATGTCCCTAATCCCTCTTTAAGCAGGTGTAGCTCGTCTTGCACAAATAGTGTCGGACCAGATAAGCCATGCGGTCTCCCTGTCCGCAACAGTCGCCCACCTGAGCATTCTTTTTGACAGCACTTACCTTTGTAGTAGCCGTGTTGGTTACAGCGTCCGTCTATTCGTCCAAAGACCTGTGATAACTTGCGCTGATTGCCTAGGCTAGCTAGTTTGTCGATCGTGCCAACGATGACGCAAGGCAGCTTGCGGTAAATTTCGTTATCTATGACGTAGACTGGAATTTCGCCATTGGGGAAGGCACAGTTCGGCTGGGTGCAGCGGTGGATCACACGCACTGTACTCGGGTCAAAATCCACCAGCACTGTGGTTGTACGGCAGTGTGGGCAAGAAATGACTCGCTTCCAACGCTGACGAGCATTTGCGTCGCTGGCTTGACTCCAGTTAACAGAGTCTTTGGGATTCGCATAACGATAGGACGGATTCACGATTTCGTTGGGAGTAGCTTCAGCCCCTACGAAGTAGCCAACTGCAAATCCATCCACACCTCGTCCACTCAGACGCGGGTCTTGTTGCTCCCGTCGTACTAGGTCAGCAACGCCAATCACATCAGCCATGCGCTGAGTCTGCTGTAGTGTCAACAGACGTAGGGGAAAGCGTGTCCACGCGGTTACTCCAGCAGCTTTACCACGCAAGCGGTCAAAGAAGCAGTGAAAGACAATTGTGCCGAGGTAGGCTTCTGTTTTACCCCCGCCAGTAGGGAAGTAGATGATGTCTACCATTTCCCGTTCACTAGCATCTGGGCTATGGGGATCGGCTAAAGCAGCCATACTGGGAATTTGGCTGATCAGAAAAACAATCTGAAATAGACGCCAACTCTCTTTACGTTTTTCGGGGCGGGGATGATTACCTAATCGCTGGAAGGTTTCATTGGTCAGCTGAAAGGCGAGTCGTATATCTGGGTTGGTGCGGATGAGTTCGCAGCCACGGCGAAATCGGCGGATTTCATCGGCAAACTGTTGGAAGTCATTATCAAACTCATTCCCAAATTCAGCTTCCCAACTAGGATTTTTAGCAATATATTCTTGCCGTTTCTGTTCCCAATTTTGTCGATATGCCTGCATTGAATTAACAATGGCTCTGAGCGTAGGTATAGGATTATTCGCTAGGTCGGCAAACCGAGCAGGTGGGTTGTTTTGCGTCACGTACCGCATTTGGCGGTAGATTGGTGTGTGGGTAGTAGCGAATGTTTCAGGCAAATTTTCCAAGCGTTCTACTGCACAATTGAACCCACGACCCCAGAGTTCTCGGTCATAGCGGAACCCACGCGGGGCTAATTCTAGCTCAAAGGGTTGTACCCTTGCGCCTGTGAAGATGAATGTGGCTTCTGTATCAAATAAAAATGCCTCAATGTTTGGGTTGTCTGGTGCAGGTGCTGGAGGAGCTTGTCTGGGTGAAGCGTTTACAAACTCTATCGAGACTACTTGGTCGCTTGGATTAGCGTCATCATTTGGACGCACTTCTGCGCCAACTTCCCATCGCCACTCTGGTACTACATCAGTCTGGAGTGACTGGAGGAAGCCCCTATAGTCTGCTTCAGAGACTAACACTCTATCAGGAACGTTGATTCTAGCATCGGTAGCACCAGCAGTGCGTACACGATCAGGGTCATTTAGGACAACTTGCTGCACTCGCGCTTTCTCCTGATTCAGTGCATCTCGCAAATTCTGATCATCGGTTGTCCACTTGCCTGCGGCATTGCGACGTAGAGTAACCTGACCCCCAGCTCCGCATAAAATCTTGCGAAAACGGATAAACAATGAATCCCTCGAAGTTCGCCCACGGCGACGATCAGTTCTAGATTCACCCAGTTCGGGAGATTCTAACTCTGCTAACTGTTCTTCTCGTTCTCGTTCAGCTTCAATCGTGCTGTCTGCTTCGCTTGGTTCTTCCTGACTAGCTGTAGGTTGAGCAGCCGTAGCACTGGGGAGAGGAGGTTCCTGAGCAGTAGGGGGCTGATTATCGGAGACACTAGGACTCGCTTCGGCTACCTCAGTATTATTGTCATCTCTAGCCTCATCTTCCGCAGCTAGTCGCAACTGTGCCTGTTGTTGGGAAAGTGTGGGAAAAACGCGGTAATAGCAAGCCCACCGGAGTTTAACAGTAATTTCTACCTCATCGCTCTCAGGCTGGAAACGGAACTCAGCCCCAAATGCCACAGGTGCTAGTTTCGTAATTAGTTCACTTAGGTGGCTTGGGTCATCCTCATCATCCTCTGGTCGAGGTCGCAGATTGCCTATGAAGTACACATCGCGGGGAGAGTTACGAAGGCACTCGTCCTCACTGCGTCCTGAAGCGCGATCGCAAACTCGACTGCTTAAATACTCAGCAAGTGCCGTCTCTTCCTGTGAAGAATTCCATGTTGCGTTCGTCATCTTTGAATATCCCTAAGACTTACGCACTGTACAAATCTGAACAAGCTAACCTGTGTCAAAGTCATTGGTGTTCGTTCGCCTAATCAAACCGCGTCTCACCTGCCGCCTTAATTTTAAAAAATTTTCTTGAGTTCCCTTGACCGTATTTTTACGGATTTTTACTAAAGTTTATCCCTCAATATTTAAGGGAAATCTACAATGCCTACCATCAGCACAACGCTATGCGTGCGTGTTTTTACGTAAATAGCAGGTTCAAGGGGTTTACAAATTCATTTTGGAACACCTCAGACAGGAAGACTAACGCATACACATCATTAAATTCATGTTAAGTCCTGAGTACTACTCCTTTTCAAATTTCCCTAAACTGTCACGTAAAAAAAGACCGGTGATGCTCTGCACTTTTGTCACGCGCAAAATTAGCAGAGAACTGCGGAAGTCGTTAAAAGTCAAACCTAATTCAGAATCAATCAAGTCCTCATCGCCCCTGCCAACTGACCCCGTAGCCTGCTGTTCCAGCCAGTTGTTTAGACGACGAGATAATCCCCGATGTAGACCACGCAACCTTTTTGCAGCTTGATAAATTCTGCGGTAGTAGGAGCGTACAAAATCCATGTCCAGCACTTCTGCTAAGCGGTAAAGGTCTTCAGGATCATCTGGGCATAGCGTATTACCCCATAGCCACTGACGTAGGGTAAAGGTGGAACTGAGAGTGCTACCACGTTCTTGCATTCGTTTTCGCAACTCTTCTAAATTCAGTACTCCGTGTTGCTGCCAACGCTGATAGGCTGCTACAAAATCTTCTTGCCAACGACGGATAAGTGCTAGGTGTAACTCAATAGTGGGATGTCCATGAATACGCGAGATGATCAGGTCGTAGAGACTTTGCCGCCGCTGTCCGGGAATGGCTAAAACACGATCGCCCGCTTTTAGCGAACGTACATAACGTTTATCGAGCTGCTGATCAGTTGAACCAGTCACAATGACGTTGATGCTGTCGTCTGCTGCGAAACAAGCATACCAACCGGAGTCGAAGTAAACTTCAACTGCACTTTCACACCATGATTCCTGCTCTCCCGCTATCGCTATTTCAGCGGCTTCCTGAAATTGGTTGGCAGATGCCAATTCATCTTCAGCTACCTCTTCATCCGATTTGAGTAAACGAGCAACTTCACTTACTGGATCTTCTGATTTCCAGAGTGGCTTAACTCCTATATCTCTTGTTTTTTTGCCATTTCCAGCATCTAGCCCTGATAGTTCAGCTAAATCGATGCTTAATGGTATGTATGGAAGCTCTTGGGGTGTTGGAAGACCACTTAAACTACTCAATACGGCTACTACCCTGGAAATGTCAGAACCAAGTCGCTGTGTCCACTTGTCTGCTTGGCGGGCTAAGGCATAGGTTTGGTGACGATAGAGCAGAATATCAGCTGTTTCTTGTAAGAGGATAGGCAGAAGTTTGGGGGTTAGTAGAGGACTGGGTAAACCCACCACAAGAGGATGCCAACGCAGTGTTTTGTCAATAGTTAGCGGATTTGGAGTCTCGTCGATTTCTTGGGAGATATTGTCTTGACACACCAACTGGCGAAGTTCATCCAGACTGAAAACCCATGTTCTGACAGCGCGAAGGTCTTCTTCTGTCCAGTTGTAACGTGCCAATAGCGCCAACAGAAACAATTGCTTCCTAGCACGACTGGTAAAAGTAATGAGGCGTGCTTCTCCAGTAGGAAGCTCCTCTATCGCGAGATTGCATAAGGCACGCCACAGAGGTGAGCCTGAAGTTTTTATCTGCTCAAGAGCCGCCTCCATCAAGGTACTGACTTGTTCAATATCTGAAACCAGCTCTGGATAGTTCTGGTAACACGCATTTCGGAAATGCTCACACTCATTTGACAACTGTCCAAAAGATTTCATGCCCCAGAACTGTGGTGCTTCGGCTTCATGAAAGTCGAAAGGGATAGACAATGACTCTAGCGACCGCAGGTACTTCCAATGCAATCTCAGGGTGTCCCTAGCCAACCGCCCGGAAGAATTTTGAGTACTACGGCACAGGAGAAGATATGCCTCTCGAAAAAAAGTGTCCAATGTATCAAGGGCTGTGCCTTCTATAACCAGTGGTTGGATTCGAGTAGTCCTATCAGTTTTTAAGGCTGACTCTAGTATCCGAGTCGGGTTAGGAATGTGGCAAACAACTCGACTGTCGATAGTACGACGAGTTTGTGGGGCAGACAGAAGATTTTCTGGAAGTTGATTGCTAGAAGGTTTGTTTAAGGATGCTTGTATAGGCCAAATAAACACTTGACCCTGCTCGGAAAAGTTTGCCACACACTCTGATAAAGGATTCTGACCCCAAGCAATAACAGTGATATTGTGTTGGATAGCTCCTTGTAACAGGGGTCGTAGCCAACTCAGATTTTCTGCATTACCGCAATCAACGGCAATCCATTGGGGCTTGTACTGCTCGATTGCCGCTATTGGATCTACTGGTGCGTAGATAGTTAGCACTTCAGGTAAAGTAGAGTTCAGATACTCTGTCTTCACCTGTGATTTACGGCTACGAGTTTGCCTACCAGTATGCTGTTGCCGAAACACATCAGCTAAGTTTAGACCGATTTCCCCTACTGTGACTTGCTGGAGTTGTGTACGAATGCCCACCGTTGAACCAAAGTAAAGCACTCGCTGATTACTGAGGTCATGGCTATAAGGAGGTTGCTGACACTGCGAATCGTACCAGTAACGAATCAAAGCTGTGGCAAATAGAAGGGCTGGTCTGCGAGACTGTAAGTCAGGAAGTACCAGCAATAGATGCTCTCGTCTGCTTAGGGTGGCGCATACTAACCTTGCGCTGTATTCATCTATTGCATCAACTCCTTGGTCATCGAAGCTTAGCCGCTTCCGTATCCAAAGGTTTTTGAAGAGATCATCATCACAGCCTGATAGCGAAGCAAAGGAATCGGCAATCCATGACCAGAACATTAATTGACTGATAAGTTTTAGTGGGTTCTAGTTATAGAGTTCCCGAAAATCTCTTCCAAGGTAACAGCGCGAGATTATTTTCATCCTGCTAGCTTTCTCTACAAGGCTCATAGGACAGGAATTTCAGGAGTTTTGTCTGTCAATCATCCAGAAATTAGAAATCACCACACTTCACAGGAGCTGAGCAGGCTACAGTTTGTATCAAAAGACACTATTGTTACCAAACTCGTGTAATTCAGCTTAGGATAGTGCTTCAGCAGTGCTCTATGCAACTCGGCTAAACTACTGAAACCGTCTTTCTTTGCATCCTCCTCTGTAAGACGTTTGAAGCTAGTCACCCTAACATCCGTGACGTTGACAGCTACAAAGTCTGCTGTTCTGGCAGTTAGGAGAAGCATTCCTTTGCTAATCGGTAGGCGACCTTTGCGAATGGTGGTACATTTGCGTCCTGATCGGATTGCTGGTAAGTATTCAGCAGCGATGGAAAGAGTTGGTGCCACGAAGGTTTTATGATGACTTGGAAAAGAGCGAACAAATTCAGTTCCAGGCATTACTCGATGCTCCCAAGCAGTAGTAAGTTGAACAACTTGATCAGGGCGAAGCGCTGCTGCAAAAATCTCTGGCTGAGATGACGCTACAATCAACGCCGCTTGCAATTGCCGTGCAATCCTCTGCAAACGATCCGCAACAACATTGGCTGTGACTGGATCAAGATTGGCACAGAATTCATCAGCAATCCAAACGTTACAACCACTAGTAATCAATTCAACTAGCATAGCCCGGTATCGCTGACCGTTACTTAATTCCTCAAAGCGTTTTAGATAGATAAATGCATCTGATAGACCGACAAGTCCCATCAGGTGCAGTGCAGCTCGGATGTCCCGTTTGCTCAGTACCTCAATCAAGGCTTTCTGAGAATTGATAGGTGCAAAAACCCCTGGAAGGTAGTTATCCGGCAAAAGAACCTCACCCTCTAGTCCAAGGTGTTCTGTCTGAGAGAGAAGATTCAGGAGTGTTGTTTTGCCACACCCAGAAGGACCAGTAAGAAGCACAACCTCACCAGCCTTCAGCGTTAAAGACAGATTACGCACAACTTTGTGAGATATATCGTCAGGTGAGATACCGAATGCTTGCTGAATTGCGTGGGTTTGTTGGGTGCGACGCACACGGGATTGGTAAGTTAGTGATATTTTTTTAAGGAAAACTGGCTCTTTGAGAGGCTCTACCCTCAAGGGAGGAGAAATGTGACCGTTCTTCGGTGCAATTTTCGCAACCCTATCTCGTAAGAAATTTTCTGCTTCTGGAATTAATCCCTGCAAATAGGTTGGCTTGGGAAGGCTAACAATATCGTAGAAAAGATTGAAGTTTTTTAATACAGATGTACTAGACAGCTTTTCTAGGCGAGCTACTAGCTCCTCTGCGCTCCAATTTTCCTGTTCCATTAAACGGATAGCCCCTTTCATTCGAGAGATTTGCTTATCCACAATCCCCAAAGAATCTTCTTTTTTTACAATTTCACCAGCTTGCACTCGCTCTCTATTCCGAAGCAAGTAAGCCATATCTTTTGCTACCCGTTTCAAATTCCCCTCTGTTTCCCCGATAAAAACCATGCCAGCTTTCTCGGCAAAGGGAACAAATTTCAGCATATCCGCCGAAATTTCCAAAAAGTAAGGCTTCAATCCTGCTACCTGCCAGCGCTCGCGGGCAAATTCCGCAGCATGTTTGAGCAGTAATTGTCCCAAGCCTAGACCGCGAAACTCTGGATAGACAACGCAACGAGCAATACGGGCGATTATGTGGATGTAGGAACGCCCAGTGTCTTTATCCCATACCTCCCATGAGATGTTGTTAGCTTGAAAGGGAGCATTCAAGATAGCACTGCGTACCTTATTCATGTAAAACGAACTGGTGAGTTCAATGTAACCAATCACCTTGGGGTAAATTGGGTGAAAGTTACGTATGATTAGTGGTGCCGTCCGACCATAGAGTGTACGGCTCCGATAGTGAAACTGCGTCAGTGCTTGATAGGCAGCTAACTCTTCGAGGTCGGTAATTTCCTTAATCAAGAACTCTAGGTTTAACCCCCCCACCTGTAGCTGCTCACGCGCTGCGTAGGAAGGGAAAATTTGGGCATGACCATTCTTACAAACAACCCAGGCACTATCCCCAGTGAGTTCTACACGGTCACCTTCAGTAACCCAAGCCGAACGAGGGAGCAGTAGAGTTGTTGTCTCATCATCGAGATGCACCTCTTTCAGGGGCTTATGAAGTTTGATCGCTTTAACGACTTGCTGCTTAGTAGCTTCCTGGTTGGGGTGACGGGTTTGCTTCAAATTCTTCTTGTGCAGCCAGTGGTCGAGCTCCTCTTTACGAAACTCCCAGTACCGCCCGACTTTCTTGCAAGGAAGCTTGCCCTCTTTAGCGAGATTGTAGACTGAAGGTCGAGATATTCCCAGGTACTCAGCAACTTCTCCTACAGCCATCACATCCGCTAGTTTCTCGCTCATCTCTTGCCTCGGTATGGACAAACTACTCCTTCAACCTCCTCCTTGCCAACCACTGATGAATTGCCTCCAACTCCAAGGGAGATTACAGGCTGACCTTCACGTTCTAGAAGCAATCACGCACTCACCACACTCCTTGAGTCTTCAAGAGCAGCTACCAATGAATCACATTTAGCTACACCAGTATAATGGGCTGACCTTCAGATATTAGTCACCTTATGTTGCCTTGGGGTTCATCCCCCTAGTTTTTCATCAATGCCACAAAACGGTTAGCTTCTGGAACCCATTGCCACGCGATCGCGTCTGGGTCTTTACTCTTACTCCAATCGGGAAAATTGGGTTTCTTCTTGGCATCGCCCAACGTAGAACTCTTGACCCCCAGTCGCTCTACCATCTGGGTATGCGTCAGCGAGCTATTGAGCAACTCATTAGTTGCATCGCTGCCCTTCTGCGTCGGCTCCTCTTGGGCATCTGGTCGAGACTCATCAAGGGGTTCGCTTGAAGGAGTTTCTCGCTCCGAAAGCACTGATGCCGTTTCCTCTAACGGCTGCGGTAGTTCAGCCGTCAATGGCTCGGTGACATCTTGGCGGCTCTCCAAGAAATCTTTTTCCGATTCAAGGGGAGAAGCATCCTGTAACCCAAGAGAGGTAAGCTCAGGCTTATTCTGAGTGGCTGATGCTTCTTTTTCCGGCTGTGATTCATCTAACCCCCTCGGAGAGATTAACTCCTCAATCTTTGCCAACAGAGTTTCGAGCTTCTTACGCTTCTTGGGGTCATCCCACACCTGATGCTTCTTGACCAGCTTGGAGATAGTCTCTATCCTAGACGCCAGAGGAGGGGGTTCTGTCGGAGGTTGGGCAGCTTTGATCCGCTCTCGGATTTCACTTAAAGAGAGAGATTGTGCGATCGCCTCTTCTAGCAAAGATTGACGAGAGGCTTCATCCTTAACCTGCGAGATCGCTTTCGCCTTTGTGTACTCAATGCGTCCAGAGCGCAAGGCTTCGAGAACCTCTTCGGGCAGCTTTAACAGAGGGAGGCGGTTTCGGGTAAACGTCTCCCAGGTCATGCGTCCTAGACGCTCAAACACCCCCTGAACTACCTCAACCTCTGGGGTAATCACAACGTTGTGATTACCTTTTTTCACCGCCTCATTATTCATCCGATAAAGTATCGATGTCACCTCGGCTGTCGGTTTATCCAGATGCAGGGCAAGCAGTTGTAAAATCCCCTCCGTCTCTTCTACGGGATTCAGGTCTTCCCGTTGGAGATTCTCCAACAGAGCATACTGCAAAGCTTCCGCATCACTCATCGAGCGGACGATGACGGGCACATCGCGCAGTCTTGCCTTTTCAGCTGCCCGGAATCTCCGCTCTCCCGCCACGATTTCGTAGACATTTCCAGCTAGAGGGCGTACCAGAAGCGGTTGCAAAATCCCGTGCTGCTCGACCGAAGCCACCAGTTCCTGCATCGCCGCTTCATCAAAGTAACGCCGGGGTTGCCACTCCGGGAGACGTAAATCCTCCAGCAACACAAAGGTGCTAGATTCATCCGTAAGGTTGTCCACCCCCCGAATGGTCAAGTCCGGCAGTTTCTCTCGTTTGCGATTCACAGGTTCTCAATTCCTTGGGCTAATTGATTAAAGGCAGTAACGGCGGGGTGCTTGGGGTCGTACAACGCCAGAGGTTTACGGGCGCGGGTGGCATCAGCCAGTGCCGTCGAACGCACGATAGGAGGATAAACCTTACTCAATGAAGTCAGCTGCTCTTGCATGGCTAGTAGGATTTCCTTATCTAATGAATTCCGGGAGTCGTACTTGGTGGGAACAAAGCCCGCAATTCCCAGATTCCGGTTCGGTCTGGCTTGTACCCGCTTAACCGTATGCAGCAGCAGCTCAAGACTCTGGAACGCCTTGAACTGAGTTTCTACTGGCACCAACACATGGCTGGCTGCTACCAGAGAAATATAAGTAAGAATACCTAGACTTGGGGGACAGTCGAGCAAAATAAACTCGTAATCGTTCTTGACGGGTTCAAGGGCGTATTGCAGTCGAAAGTCCCGCAAGTCTGCCATGACCAGTTCCATCTCGGCAGCACAGAAGTCCAGGTTAGCGGGAACTAAGTCCATGCTGTAGATATCCCGATGAATGGGGAGAGACGCCTCGCGGACGACTGCCTCGTAGATCGTCTGCTTTTTGTCTAGCGCCACTGGATCGAGTCCCATAAAGGTACTCAACGAGCCTTGAGGGTCCATATCAACGAGCAGGACACGATGACCGCGTTGGGACAGTTGATACCCCAGGTTTTGTACCCCGGTTGACTTCCCTACGCCGCCTGCTTGATGGAAAACGGCAATAATCCGGCTCATCGACTCACTGCTTGCCACATCGGTTTAGACTGTCAGCATAACAGGATTAAGAACTCCTTGATCGGTATCGTTCAACCCTGTTTAAGTCGTGATAAACCGACAGGTACTATCCATCGGATGGACGTGAAGATAGACACTGGTCGCCGAAATTGAAGTATGTCCTAGAGTAGCTTGTACCAAATGGAGCGGTGCGCCTTTGTCAAGAGAATGTGACGCATGGGCATGACGTAACCAGTGGGGCGATACTTTAGCAGCAACGTCCGGTTCAATCGGCGATCGAAGAGCCGCTGCTTTCACAATTCGTCGCACTTGAGTTGTGGTCAAATGACCCCCCTTACGGCTCAAAAAAACTGGGTCATCCCAACCTACATTCCCTTTGAGTTTAATCAAATCCTGCCAAAGATTCGGCGCAAGCAGTACCGCCCTAGTCTTGCCGCACTTACCATACACCGTTACCTGCCCCGTTTCCCCACGCGGTTTTACGTCCCGCCATTTCAGACCCGTTAACTCACTGACGCGCAGCGCTGCCCCGTAGAGGAGGCGGAGAATTAAGCGATCGCGTTCGTTGGTTGCCCCTGTCATGAGCTGCTGCACTTCCACCTCCGGTAGAATTCGTTCCGCCAGTGCGTTTTTGGGCGAAGGGGATTTGAGCGCGGCTCCCGCATTGACGGGTGTTAGACCCAGCTTATAGGCAAAGGAGAGTAGAGATTTGATGGCAGAGAGCATCTTGGCTTGAGAAGACTGGGCCAACCGACTGTTAGCTAATTCGGTGGCGAATTGTTGCACATCAGCTAAAGTGACCTCCGCCAAAGATCTACTCGTACATTCGAGAAACAGCATCGCGTCCCGCAAATAATAGCGCCTGGTGTGGGGGGATAAGCCGTGAACCCACATAGCGATAAGCTTTTCATCCTCTGTTGAGAGAACTAGGGGAGCATTATGAGTTTTTTCCAGGGAGACACTCATGTACGTGCATTATCCGTCAAGGAACCTATAATGTACCTTAAATGTACATTTATGTACGTTTATATATCTACTCGTACATGAAAGTTGACCCGAATACGGGTTCCACCTATTGCAATAGTTATATTGCGCCAACTGACTTTTCTTCGACTTCCGCACCCCAAGCATCCCAACCGTCTCTCAATTGTCTGGCGAACAACTCAATCTTGGGACCGCCCAAAGCATCACTCAGCCGATTCGCTATCACGAAAAACTCTTCAGGTTTGCGACTGTGCTCGGTTCTGTTCGCGAGAATTACATTGGGAATATTGGTTAATCCCAGACGCTTAAAGCTTTTGGGCTTCCCTTTAGCGGCGACAAGAAAATGCTCCGTACAGCTTCTGCCATAATGACCCGTCCCCATTCTGGGTTTGATTTCTTTAGATGTAGGGTCCTTGGTCGTCTTGAGCCAAGTGAACATAGTTTTGTAGCTAAATCCCCAAGTCTCTAAGCATTGAAACCCCAGAGGTAGGTGGTTATTCGTCACCCACAGCAAAAGATAGGCGTTTCGAGCAGCAATCTCTCCAACGGGCAGATTTAAGATCTCCTCGCCGCGCATGTTCGGGTAGGGAGTTCGGTTTCGGTGCGTTTGATCGCTTTCTCGAAGAGAATAGGTCCAAGGTGGATCGATAACGATTAAGCTGTAGTTCTTCTGAGGAATGGGCGGGAGTTGTGTGGTTTTAATGCTCTGCTTGAGACTACCCCGTTTATCGTCTTGGCTATAGCGGATGACTTTGGCTGCATCCACCGGTTCGACTTTTTGTGCAAGTGCTTTCTCTACCTTCTGTTGTTCGGCTTCGGAGAGTTTGTGGACTTTCAGTCGAGCAAGAGCTTCCTCCCAAAATAATGCCCGTTGTGCTTTTGTTGGATTGAATTCTTTAATGGTTCCCAAATAACCTTTATTGGTTGTCTTCACTCGCCCGCCTTGCCGCTTCCCTTCATAGAGGTAGGCGTCAAGCGTTGGGGATGCGTTTTTGTTATTGCGTTTGCGCCAATATATGTACACGGTTACATCCAGAATTGGATACAACACGATTGTTGCACGGATTTTTGGATACAACAATGTTGTTGCACGGATTTTTGAGTGCAACAAAAAGTAGACATCACTGACTTAAAGTGCGTAGCATACCAATAAGCTAAAAGTAACTCCCCTTATGTCAAGCAACGGGCAACGCTGTACACCCTCTTCAGGCATCGTTTCACCGGAAGCGATAGCCACTGCAATGGAATCGATTAATACTTTGGCGGTGTGGTTGCAAGACGCAGGTCTAGATGAGAGTGCTATCGCTCACTGGAAGTTCAATGCTTTAGCCCGGAAATTTCCTGACTTGGCAGATATCATTGAGGATGCCAAAAAACTTATCAGCTCTAATGTACCTCTCCCCTCTGTGGGGATGACCGCGACTGAATTGGCGTCGAGACTCAGTGAGGATTTGGGGAAGAAGATTAAACCCGCACAAGTCAATGAGGCATTAGTTGAACTGGGCTTGCAGGTGCGTCCTGAAAACGGGAAGCGAATTTGGCAATTGACACAGGCGGGTCATGAATATGGTTTCAGTCGCCTCGCCACATCGAAGACCAATGACTGGTCAGGGCCACAAGTGACCTGGCAGGAATCGGTTATCCCCTTGCTGATTGATTATTTTGAATCCATCGAGGAAGAAAAGTCAGTTGGGATGGAGACACTTGAAGCAGATGGTGCTTCAGACGTACCAACGCCATCTGACTCCAGAACACTTCGCTTACCAGAATCCTCCCCAGAATCGAAATCTTGGATGGTAAGCGAGCGCATCAAAGCCCTAAAGAAGAAAGTGAACTCTTCTCAAAGGCTGCATATAGAGATGGAGGCAGCCGAAGCGTACAAACAACGCCACTCTAAACTTCCTGCCAAAGAACAATCAAAAGACAAGTACTACGATATCTACCCTGCCTCGGATTTGGATTTAGTGGATGAGGCAATTGAGCGTGTGCTGAAACGCTACACAAAAACCAACTAATAAACAACAGGATTTGCAGCAACTCTAGGGAAAAAGTTAATGAAGTTTTCCCGGCTCCGCATTCCCGTTGGTCTTTGTAATGTTCTTGGTTTAAGAGTTGTTCCACCAACTGCACTGAGCATTATGCCATTGCAGCACTTGCTTACGATTTAGAGAAATCGGCTGTTCGGGAAAATAGACGCTTCTCTCGGCATACTCTCGATAAGAGCTATTCATCAAGCTGGGAGAAAGGCGGACTTGATAGTCTTGGGAATCAATTGTTAATAAATAGGCATCAAAAAGCCTGTGGAAATCCAGACGCAGCCAAATTCCGTTCCACAAACAATCGGTTTGAGGTCCTCGGTACGGAAAAATATGAGCCGCTTCTATTAGGCGCAAATATAGCGAAGCTGACACCAGCCGCAAAGTAGGGATTGAAATGCTTGTCGGATAAAGGCTTCAGCCTTTTGTTGCTCCTTCGATTGGTTCTCCGAACGCAACCAACAATTCGTCAGCTATGGCAGAGT
>DATNPV010000043.1:0-7781 GCA_036703055.1 Waterburya sp. | reverse complement strand
GTTATAATAGGTGCGTACATTGGGGCTGTAGCTCAGATGGATAGAGCGAGCGCCTCCTGAATAATCGGGCACCGTGAAGGAAACTTCATGAGTGAATGTGGTCAAACTCGGTGAACCCTAAGGGGTGACCTTCTGTTGGTCACTCTACGGCAATACCGAGCCAAGCTTGACTCAAAGCGATCTAAGCGTCAAAACTTGAGTCAAGAAGGTGGAGAGACTAGATGGCCACCACCTAAAGGCTGTCAGCCTATGGTGAAGGGATAGTCCAGAGAGTGGGGAAACTCACACCAATCTGAAGCGCTAGGTCGCCGGTTCGAATCCGGCCAGTCCCGTCCTCTATTACCCTAAACTGGATGATGTCAGTTGATGTACCTCTTTGAGGATATGTTTTAAGGGTGAGCTGATGCTTTCATGCCAACTAATTCAGAATAGTTACCGAGTTTCTCCAGATTTGTGCGGACTACTAGAGTTTCCTGAAGGAAAGTGTTGAGGCGGTCAGTTCAACTGCTCCTTGCCTTCATTTCGAGGCGGTTGGCGGTACTCTTAGACTGTTAAGTTGCTACCTTTAGGAAATTTCCTGGTCCAACTCAAACAAAGCGCTCCTTTACATACCATTTCTCACTTTTGTATGCTAGCCCTCCTGGAGAGCTAGGGAGAAGGGCAGATGAGGCAAAGCTGAACATAGCGCATAAATAAAGAAATGGCATCAAGACCACCTGATTCATCTCTTGATTCATGCTTTTAAGGATTTCTTCTCGTAGGCAGCGAGAACCATTTTCACAAACTCGGCGCTCCAGAGTGAGATTATTTCCCTTCCTCATGCCGATACTGGCGCTTTCAATTTTGTGTGGCTACAAGCAAATCGAAAGCTATTTCGCAAAACCCGAAGCTATTTTTGTGTTAGGGGGAGAAGAGGAGCGAGAGCTATTTGCGGCTAAGTTTGCCCAAACCCATCCAGGACTACCCATCTGGGTGTCTTCGGGTAGCCCTCAGTGGTACGCCAAACGAGTATTTGCGAAAGCAGGAATTGAGCCAAATCGTATCCATCTCGACTATCGAGCCGAGGATACCGTGACCAACTTCACCACCTTAGCGGATAAGTTACAAGCTCAGGGGATTGATTGCGTCTATTTAATTACGGCTGAAGACCATATGCGCCGTGCTCGTGTGATTGGTGAAATTGTATTTGGTAGTCGAGGCATTGTAGTCAAGCCGGTGGAATTTCCGACTGGACGCTCACCTGAGCCGATTGAGAAAACCTTGCGAGATGGCGCAAGAGCTATCCTATGGGTAACAACCGGTTATACGGGTGCTACCCTGCGAGCGAGTATCAAGAATAAGTAAAAAATGACTAAAAAATAGCGGCGCGAGCCATCATGCTCCTTGCGCTGGTGATTCTTTCACTAAAACATAGGGTTGTACGATTAGAGCCTGGAACCGTTTGTTCTGGTCACTGTTCCAATCAGCCAGTTGGTCAGGAAACGGTTTGTGTACTAGCTGTTTATCAATCCAGTGTTGTACAGAGGATACATCATCAGATGCGATCGCAACTGCAACATCCAGCAAATCTAACTCAGAATTGACAACTACAACCACATCACGCCGGATGTGAGGTTTTAGCCACTCAAACTCGGCTTCATCTAGGTTTTCTGCTAACTGTGTTCTTAAATCTTGCATTTTGAAAAAATTCCGTTTTGATTACGACTCGTAAAAAATCAAGAAAAGCCAGAGTGAGTATTGTTGCTGCGCTTTTTCACTTGTTTTCGTTAACCCTACCTAAATTAAAAATTATAGGTAGGACTGCGCTCAAAGATTTCGTTCAAAAGTTAGAAGGTTAAAACGTTCAACCTTCTAACTTGCTAACCTACCCTACGCGCTAGGCGCATGCTCCGCAAACGGGAACGGCTACGCCGAACAATGTTCAACCCCTCTTCGGACTCATGAGTACTAACTCAACGCCCTAAATCATGCAGTTCATGAATCGCTTCCTTACACTTTTGGGTGATGGCTTCTAATTCTTCCCGTTTCGTTGAGGTAGGAGCATCAATCACTTGACCAATTCTCACCGTTACAGGTACGGAGTGCGGTACGGGTGAATCTTTCACGAGGATTTTCTGGGTGCCCCACAAACTGACGGGTAGCAATGGGACTTTTGCTTTAGCCGCAATTAAAGCAGCACCAAGCTTTGGGTCATGAATTCGAGCATCAGGTGTGCGTGTTCCTTCCAAGAACACCCCGATTGCCCATCCCTCTTCCAGACAACTGAGGGCTGAGCGAATGGCACTACGGTCTGCCATCCCCCGCTTTACGGGGTAAGCTCCATATAACTTAATCCCGTGCTTTAACACGGGGATATTAAACAATTCTTCCTTTGCCATGAAGGCTACCGGACGGCGCAGACAAGAGGACACAATTGGTGGGTCAAAGTGACTGGCATGGTTACACACGACTACTAATGGCCCTTCTGGGGGAACATGCTCTGCACCATAAATCCGACCCCGAAAGTAAGCATGAAGCATCGGACTGACGACAGACCACTTAAAGACGTGGTATAGAACTAAGCTGGCAAAGGGTTCGCGGTTTTTGCCCATGAGGGTTGAAGGTTGGAGGTTGAAGGTTGGAGGTTGAAAGTTGAAGGTTAGAGGTTGGAGGGTTTAGGGGATGAACTTGCCAATTAGTCGCTCATGAACGGCAAACATCACGATGCATGAAAATAGCTCTTCCCCCGACGCCCTATTTTCAAGGGTTATGCAGGCAACTCGCCGAGGCTACCAATATTTTCCAACACTACGTTAGGACACATCCGTTTAATTAGACCCGTAAGAACTTTACCAGGGCCAATTTCCACCACTCGCTCAATACCTTCTTGGGGTAGCTGCATAGAGAGTTCTCTCCAGCGCACGGAACCTGTCATCTGACGCTGGAGACGATTTTTTAAGGTGGCTGCCTCGACCGTTGGCACGGGTTCTACATTCGACAGTACTGGAATTTGGGCATCGGCAAAGGAAACAGCGTCCAGAACTTGCTCGAAGTCAGCCGCTGCATCTGCCATCAAGGGGGAGTGGAAGGCACCGGAAACATTCAGGGGAACAGCACGCTTGACCTTGATTTTCCCCAAAACCTCCTTCACCGCCTCTGGTGTCCCGGAAATAACCACTTGAGCCGGACTGTTGTCATTGGCGAGGACAACATTGGATGTTTGTTGAATTTGTTGTTCGAGTTGTTCGCAGTCAAACCCGATTAAGGCTGCCATCATACCGTCAGATGCGCTATCCATCAATTCAGCTCGACGTTTGACTAGGCGTAATCCAGCCTCAAAATCAAATACCCTAGCGGCGTAAAGGGCAACATATTCGCCCAAACTATGACCGGCTACAAGATTGGGTGTATGGCCTCGCTCAAGGAGTTCATCCGCGAGGATGCTTTCAACAACGTACAAACAAGGTTGAGTGTAAAGTGTGCGAGCAAGTTTGTCTTCCTCGCTTTGACAGATTTCTAGAACATCCCAGCCTAAAATCGCCTGAGCTTGTTCAAACTTAGTCTTGGCAGAAGGCAGGTCTACTAAATCTAATCCCATCCCGACAGCTTGAGAACCCTGTCCTGGGAACACCCATGCGGTTTTAGTCATGCGTCATTCGATCGTTAAGGGTCAGGGATTCATTATCTGTTATTGGTGTACCTGTTGAGTTTTCTTAGGTCATGCGATCGCTCACCAGTCACCTACAATTCTTGAAGGTTGGGGATGGGGAACTCGGGGCCCCCTCTGGGGATTAGGGGCAATGGGGAATGGGGCATTAGGCTTTCCTTAAATGCTCAGGTGCGTAGCTTATAGGGGGTCTTGCATCTAAGATTCTTGCCTCCAAAATGGTACAAGCAGCTTGCATAAGTGGCACAGTACAGGGAAGTAAGTACCACTGCCATAGAACACAATCTGACTTCTATAAGAGTAGCGATGTTATGGTATCTCAACCCGACCGACCACTCAGAATTGAAGTCACTGTACAAGCGTCACAGCCAGAGTTGCTAGAAGGTCTGGATAACTGGTTACGCTTAGGTCTCATTAGTGATACCCAGGTGAGGCGAATCAGTCAAGTTTATTTAACCTGTCTTCGACCTCAACCCGCTGTCACCACGACTCAAGCAGCACCTGAAGTTACCCCAATCCTCACCTCATCAACCTCTGGCGACTTTGAGAAACCTGCTTTGAAAACGCCTCGCCAGTCGCCTTTTTCTCGGATGTGGCAGTCCCTGAAAGATGAACTGAGTGTACGGTGGCTGCTATTTCTAGGTGTCTTCCTGGTAGTGGTGTCGTCGGGGGTGCTTGCCGCTACGCAATGGGAAAAGTTTCCGGCGGTTGGACAGTATTGCGTGCTGTGGGCTTACACCCTGATTTTCTGGTTCGGGAGTTTTTGGGCGGGTAAGCAACGCAATTTGCAGTTAACTGCTCAAACGTTGCGACTGGTGACACTACTCTTGGTGCCCGTGAACTTCTGGGCGATGGATAGCTTTGGCTTGTGGCGTCATCCTTGGGAATGGTTGGTCGTTGCGATCGCAGCTTTTACCCTCACGGCGAATACAGTTCTCCACCCAGACATGAGGAGTCACCCTTCACGGCTTACGTCTGACTCCTTACTGCTTTTATTGCTGAGTTACCTGCATTGGGGTTGGCAGTTGCCAGGGTTGCCTTTGATAGCGGTTTATATCGGCATGGTGGGAACTGCAATGCTACTGCCAAGGGGACGTAGTGAACAAAACGTTGGGAATTTGCCGACAGCAGACATTCGTATTGGTAGTGCAATTGTCATTTATGCACTAACGGTACTGTTAGGACGAGGGATTTTCGTTGCACATTTGCCTCTTGCCAAATTAGGACTCGCTATTGGGATTTGTGGTTGGCTGTTTGCGCGACTCTCGACACCGCTGGGGGCAACACCAGAATCTGCCCCCTTTAAGTCCAGAATCTGGGAATGGCTGGGGGGCAGTTTCTTACTCATTGGCTGGTTAGTCTCGGTTAACGAAAAAGTTCCCTGGCAGGCAACCGCTGTCAGTGGGTTGGGTTTATTGTTTTTCGGAAATCGCTTGCAGCGGTATAGCCGACGTTTTGACCTACTGGCAATTTTCACGATTGGCTTACAGGCTAATTGGCTAATTTGGCGATTGATACCGCTGGGATGGCAGCAAGGTATCGTTACGTTTTTCACTCATCTAACGCATTCTGAAACTCTCCCCGCTGTACTGCTGAGTTGGGCGCTATTTCCTTATCTCGTGGGCATGGTGGGATTGACAGATTGGCTTTATCGTGCATCAAGACCTCAGTTAGCTCGTTTCGGAGAACGGCTAACATTTTGTTTAGGGTTGGTGCTGACGTTGATTAGTCTGCTCAATCCCACGGTGCGATCGCTCCATTTGCTCTTATCAACCATCACCCTAACCACCGTCACCTGGCGTTGGACTCCTACCCGTACAGGGTTGGTGTATCTAACCCACATCACAGGATGGCTAACTCTCACTTCAATCATTGATTGGCAATTCCCCAACTTGAACCCGACTGTCTGGGCAAGTATTTTACTCATTGGAATGGTTATTGAGTGGAGCCATAGCACTCTTCCCATTGCTGTTCAATTAACTTTCCCCCTTCCCCCCCTCTCCCCTTCCCCCACTCCCCCACTCCCCCACTCTCCCCCTCCCTCCCTCTCCCCTTCTCACATCTGGCAACGCAGTGCATGGCATCTGGGTTTTGTACTCTCCGGGTTAAGCTATGTAATTCTGTGGCACGAAGCCTATCCCACTGGAATGATGGGTATCCCAGGACATCAGCAATCGATGCTGCTGTGGCTGTTGACACCCCTAACGCTGACTGGAGTTGCCACTCTCACCAGTGAACCCCGACGCCAGCAGTCATCTGGTTTCAGTGTAGTTGCCTTGGGAATGGCGCAAGCCCTAACGCTATCGATACCGGGTGTGAGATTAATCGGTTTGAGTTTTGCCACAGGGCTAATGTTAGTCAACACCCGCTATTTGCGTAACTTAGCCACCGCTATGATCACGGTTGGCTTTGCCCTCTCGTTCATCGGCACAGCGCTTTGGGAAGGGATTCCGGGATTACCGCGACTTTTGGTAGCCGATTGGTTTGTGGTGGGTGCGATCGCAACCCTGATTTTATGGCTTTTACGCACCGGGTTGCAGCAGCGTAACGGTACGTTAGCCGCCTTGTATGCTCAAGCCTGTGATGGGTGGGCAATTACATTGTGTAGCGTGGAATTAGTCATGCTGACGCTACACGCTCTCGTTGTATACGCACAACCCCAATCGTTCTTAATTTACCCTCCCGGCTGGAAGTATTTCATTGCCGCTTGCCTAATGGTTGTGGCTAATCTCTACCGCTTATGGCAACAGCCGACAAACAGGGGAATTTACAACATCAGTTGGGCGATTGAACTCGGTGTCGCTGAGGCGGTGATTTTGACGGGTGGCTCAACATTAGAACTGGCAACCGTCACCATTATCCTGGGACTGGTGACGCTATTTGCTAGTGATTGGTGGGTGGTACAGCAACGCCGCCCCATTGCCTTAAGCAGTGTTGTCATAGTACCGCTACTGTATGCCTTGTTAGGGTTGGTGTTGCGCTTGGGTCATTTTACCAGTTGGACGGGGCTGCTAACGCTGGGTGCAGCCTTAACAAGTATTGGTGTGGGGCGTCGTCAGCAAGCATTGAAACCGCTTACCTATCTTTCCCTGGCAGGTATCTCTGTTGCCTGGTATGAACTGGTGATTTACCAAATGCTCCAAGCAGAGGGCGGTGCTTTAGCGGATGCGTTTACCGTTTTAGCCGGGGTAGCGGTTGCGATCGCATTTACCTATCGTGGGTTAGCGTGGTTGTGGCAGTTGCGGACTGATGAGCCGCTTTTGAGTTTGAGTGTAGCCGAAATTAAAGCAACCGCTCACATCCACTGGGTAATTGGTAGCATCCTGATGGTGATAGCGGGTGCAATGGCTACCAATACGACAGAATTGGAGCCACGTCTGACGGGAATTGCGATTACTCTATGTCTCCTGCTGAGCACTTACGCCCTAGGGCAAGGACGCCACAATTCTTTCCGTCGCGCTGCTGCGTTATGGGTATATATTGGCGTGATAGAACTGGTGGCAACTTATTTCTATGCTCGACTGATTTGGACAGAATTGAACGTTTTAGATGAGTGGTTAGCCATCCTTGCTTGTGGCTTAGCCTACGTGATGTACGAGCTACCTTGGGACAGTTTGGGATGGCAAAAAACGCCTTGGAAACGTTCAAGCTTATGGCTACCCACTTTGGCTGTCTTGGCAACAGCAATGGTTATTTCTGATGCCAGTTTAATCATCGTTGCTGGGTTCTATGCTTGGATTGCCCAGCGTGGCGCGAACATACGCTGGACTTACATCAGTGTGGCATTCGTTGACTGGGTGATCATGAAGCAGTTTTCAGCTTTACACCTGAACGACCTTTTGTGGTACATTACACCTTTTGCACTCTCTGTACTCTATATTGCTCAATTCGACCCAACATTAAAGCAACCGGAAGAGAGGCAAATGCGTCATTACCTCCGCATGATCGGTAGTGGGTTTATTGGTGGAGCGGCTCTATTCTTGCATTATGACACTGGCTTCATTCCGGCGATTGTTGGCATCATTGCTATTTTTGCTGGATTGAGCCTGCGAATACGAGCCTTTCTCTATGTTGGCACTGCCACTTTTTTAATCACAGCCTTTTATCAGTTGGTAGTTCTTATTTTCCGTTACTC
>DATNPV010000015.1:0-10106 GCA_036703055.1 Waterburya sp. | reverse complement strand
GACATAATAGCGGGCTGCACCTCGATTTAGCAGCTTGCCTTCGCGGACTATATGATTCTCTAACAAAGGCGCAAAAGCCTCACGCCAAGCATTAAGAGTTGCCGGGGAGAAGTGATTCGGCAACACGCAATGCCCATCCTTTAGAACCAATTGGGCGAAGGACTCGATTTGTTGTTTGTTGTAGCGGGTTGTCATCATTTCTTGATTTTAGCCAAACAGCATAGCTTTGGCTTGAGCAAGCTCAGACGCAGCAGTCTGAAGGCATTGAGTCAGTTATCGGGACTCAAACGAATTGTTTTGACCAATTATTTATCAGCTGGGTTATTAATTTTACTTTGTATTGATAGCTACAAAACAGTTTTACATGAATCTACTTCTTTTATAAGAAGATTGTTAAATCTTTAATAGTTACTTTTATTTATTAATCAGTAAATAGAGAGTTCCCTACAGGAGGTGAACCTAAATTAAATTAACTGAATGTGTTCTTCAGTTAGTACTAAGTGAAAAAGACTAGTCTGGGTTGAGATTATTGCATCTAAGTTTAACCCACCTACTGATGTGATGAAAATTTTGTTTAAAGTTTAGAAATCATGGCTATTTCACTCAAACCCCTCCAAGACCAAGTCATTGTCATTACCGGAGCCTCCAGTGGAATTGGCTTGGTGAGTGCCAGAATGGCTGCACAAAAAGGCGCGAAGCTTGTCCTTGCCGCCCGTAATGAGGACGCCCTCCGTGAAGTTGCTAACGAGATTCGCAGCAAAGGCGGTCAGGCAATTTACGTCGTTGCGGATGTAGGGCGAGAAGAAGACGTTAATCGCATTGCTGATGCGGCGATCGCGGAATTCGGTGGTTTCGACACCTGGGTGAACAACGCGGGTGTCTCCATCTTCGGACGCTGTATGGAAGTTTCAATCCCCGACATGAAGCGTATGTTTGACACCAACTTCTGGGGAGTTGTTTACGGCTCACGCGCTGCCGTCAACCATTTCAAACAGCGCAAGATTGGTAGTGGTGCACTGATCAACGTCGGCAGCTTTTTCGGCGATCGCGCAACTGCTGTGCAATCGACCTATTCGGCTTCAAAGCACGCGTTGCATGGCTGGACGGATGCCCTACGGATGGAGCTAGAAGCAGAGGGAGCACCTGTCTCGGTGACATTAATCCACCCCGGACGGATCGACACTCCCTACAACGAACACGCCCGCAGCTATATGGAAAAGCAACCCGCGCATCGCGGCATGATTTACCCACCGGAAGCAGTGGCTGAGGCAATTCTGTATGCGGCAGAGCATCCCAAGCGCGATATGTTCGTCGGCTTCCAGGCAAAGTTCTTTGCCGTATTGGCGGGTCTAGCACCACGGCTGATGGACAAGCTGATGGAAGTGTGGGCGTTTCCCACTCAGCAGTCCGATCGCCCCTCGCGCGATCGGAAGGACAACGCGCTCTATCGGGCTGGCTATGGTATGCATGAGAGGGGAACTCACCAGGGATGGATTCGTTCGGGCAGTCTATATGTGAAGGCTGAAAAGCATCCGGTTCTCGCAACCATGACTGTAGCCGGTCTCGGCGTGGCCATGTGGTTGCTGGCGAGGTCTATGGTCTAAATCACTGAATCTGCGCCTGTGTTCCGTTCATCTTTGATGGCGCAACCTTAAGTCAGTCAGCGATCATGAATCCCAGACGGATGTTCATTCCCGCCATGTGCCTGCTCTGGATTGAGGGAGGGGACAGGCACAATCACAACATCGTAAAGTCGCCAGTCGATGATGTTTTATCTGTGTAAAGCTGCCGTGCCGTACATGAAGCCAGGTAGCGCCATCATCAATACTGCCTCCATCAATGCATCTGAGCCGAAGCCGAAACACTGGCGTATTCAGCTACCAAGGCAGCGATCGTGAACTTCACGGGTGGGTTAGCGCAGTTGGTTGCTGACAAGGGCATCCGGGTTAACAGTGTCGCACCGGGTCCAGTGTGGACGCCCTTGATTCCGGCGACGATGCCAAACGAACAGGTGACACAGTTCGGCCAGAAGTACCCAATCAAGCGCCCCACGCAGCCAGCAGAATTCGCGCCGGTAGCAGGTGGCTCCAACAATCCCGGGAGCCATTTTCAATTCATGTTATTGCCATTGATTAAGCGCTCGAACTCGGCTTTGACGAGTTCATAACACTCACAGCTCGTCGCTATGCTAAGAGCGGCAATCGCCACAGGAAAAGTAGATTGGGTGTTGCCCCTAGAGGCGATCGCCTCCACGCTGGTTCATCGGGTTATATAGCAAAAGGCAGAAGGCTCCAGGGCAGAGGGCTTTTATGTAAGAACCGCTATAAACACATTACTGAGCTGCATAAGCGGTATGTTTCTCTCCAAAGAAGCGTTGCACAACATTTGGTTGACGTTGCCGACGACGCAAATGACGACAGACATTCTCAATCGATCTCTCGTTTGGTTTTCGCCCTTTTTCGCCCAACAGAATTTGCCTTAACGTCATGATTGAGCAACTCATCTAGAATTAGCTCAGGGCTGTAGGAGAGCAACAAAAACATCCGAATTGGGGGGGCATGACATTCTAACCAATCCTTGACCCTATCCGCTAGTTGAATGAATGTTTGTCCAGAATTAAAACTGACGAATGCCCTAAGTATCTATCGTCACAAACTAGCTTAAAATTAATATCCTTCTTTAGCCAGTAACCTAATAACTCTAAAGAAGGTGTATGAGAATTCTTCTTGAGGATAGCATCAAATTATGAGATTAAATTTCCTGCTTTTTAATTATAAAAATAGAAAATACTCAAAAGCCATGAAACTCCAGCAAAGCCTCGATTCAATTACAAGCTACTTAACTCAAAACTTAGCTGGATATGAAGTAATTCCAGCTAAGTTTGGATGGCACATCCACAAAGGAAACACCTACTTCGGACTCCTGCAATATCAAGAAACAAAAGGATGGCACGGGAGTGCTTTTAGTAACCTTCCTCTTGAAGTGAAAGAGAGACTCAAAAAGTTCAAGCAATGGAATTCTTCTCAAATCAAACTTACAGCTTAGGCTGAAGTTAGCTTGCAGAAAAATTTCTGGCTTTAGTTGTCACGACAAAGCCTCGATCTAGCGCTATTAAACTAGACGGAAAACTTACTATAGCTGTCGCCATAAAGGTTACGACTTTCTTTAACGGCCCAAACGACCACGTACTAGTAATAAGCCTTTTGCTCTCTACCTTGAAGCCTTCTACCTTTTGCTATAACATGACACTGAAAAACAAAGCCCTCGGCGTAGTGCTGAGGGCTTGTCATTTAAGGGGAGCGCTGCGATCAGGGAATAGGCGATCGCCAGCACGTTCTGTATCACGGAATACTAGAAAAGTTTATATCACCCTGCTCTAAAGTAGGATGCTGTTTCTAATACATTCCTGAAGTATAAGAGAAGATTCAGCTCTGTGGAAGAGAAGCCATGAACCTATTTGATTTCAGGGTTGTAACAACATTTTTTCTAGCAAGTCTTCTTTTTGTTGTAGCCCTTTACTATGGTGTTATCAATCCCTAAGTACCTCTACCAGGATGCAGTGGATACAGAAGCCAATTCTTGCAAGCCTCTGGGTTTTCCGCTCCTGACTAGGCTAAGGATTGCAGGCGTTGGATGAGGTGTTCTGCTGACATTAAATTCTCTGTGTTCTCTTCCTCTATTCGCTCAACAGGTTGACCAGTTTTAAACAATACCAGCGTTGGCAGGGGATGAATGTGATACTGAGAAGCCAGCTCGCTATACTTTTCACTATCGACTCTGACAATCTGTAACTGTTGTTTCATTTGAGCATTTACTTCCTCCAAAATCGATTCCATCAGTACTCTCTTCCTAAGGTGTTGCGCTAGACAAACGTTGCACCCTCCTTACATCCCAACTGGTAAAGTAAGAGTGAATGCAGTCTGTCCAGATGATGTCGGGTCAAGCGTCAAGTCGCCACGGTGTGCCCGTGCGATTTCTCGTGCTAGCGAGAGTCCTAATCCAATTCCCTCCACTGTACGCGTCCGAGCTGGGTCGCCGCGATAGAAGCGGTCAAAAATGCGGTTGCGATCTACGCTTGGCAGCAGCGCTGACGCTCCTAACGTCGCTACCGCTTCGTTAACGCTATCGCTGAGTGGAATATCTTGAGAGCAATTAGTGATGGTAATCAACACAGTCGCGCCCTGACGGTAAGCATTAATCCGAATCCAGCCGTTTGGGAGATTGTATTTAATGGCATTGCTAATCAAGTTTTGCAAGACCTGAACGAGTAAGTCGCGATCGCCTTGTACACATAAACCATCAGCAATTTCCGTTTGAATCTCAAGATGGGGTGCCAGTAGTTCTATATCTTCCAACATCTCCATTAACAAGTTAGACAAA
This sequence comes from Waterburya sp., assembly GCA_036703055.1. GTDB lineage: Bacteria > Cyanobacteriota > Cyanobacteriia > Cyanobacteriales > Coleofasciculaceae > DATNPV01. Next base: position 5,726 of record DATNPV010000015.1, on the reverse strand, counting down.
TCCACTTCAACTCGATGCAAGTTCATTTGTCCGGCATCCGCTAGGGAAAGCAGCAACAGTTTCCGCACAATCCCACTCAGTCGGCGCACTTCATCTAGTAGATTGCTCAGACTTTGTTGCACTTGTGAGCCAGGTTCAGCTTGTTGCAGAGTTCGTTCCAGTTCCCCTTGCAAAATCGCGAGCGGAGTCTTGAGTTCGTGTGCAGCATCTGCACTGAAGCGAGACGCTTGCTTAAAACTGCGTTCCAGACGTTCCAACATCTGATTAAACACTTGAATCAACTCGACAAATTCAACATCCGTCGCACCGATGGGAACTCGCTGTTCCAAACCGCTAGCCGTGACATTCTCAATGCTCCTGGTTAGCCGTCGGATGGAATGCAAACTGCTCCCTGCAATTCCCCATGCACCGCCTGCTACAAGTAGAAGCACCCCTGGAATTGAAATCAGGAAGATGTTGCGGATGGCTTCCATCTCAAACGTGACTGCATTTAAGCTTACTGCGATTGCCATCTGAGCATGGGGCGTCGTGGCTGCACCAACCCGCCATGTTCCGGTTGTGGTGTGCTGAGTGGCGAATCGAGGAGTGGGCGGTGGTACTTCAGGAGGGGGTTGCGGTCGTTCTGGAAAAGGCGGGTTGGCTTCGGGAAATGGAGCTGTTTGTCGCTCGGAGTGGGGTGATGGAAAAGGGGGTAGTTGCGGGCGCGATGTCCATAGGTTCGTGACATCCAAATCAGCAGCCCATTGATTGGAACGATACAGCACATTGCCATCTGCGCCTATAACCAGCACGGCGATCGCTGTTTTTGAGTTTGTTCCAAACGACTGCCCAAGTGAGGCTTCATAAGACTGCCAGCGATCGCGCGGTCGGGGGCGACCTATTCGCATCAATTGGCTTTCTAGTTCCGCATCCAGGCGGCTCACCTTTGCCTCATAAATCAGCCACCAGGAAATTAAGCCAAACCCTGCTAGGGCGCTGCCTGCGAGAATAGCAGACAATAGAGCAATTCGGATGCGGAAAGAACGCAGTTTCACCGTTAGAACTCTTGTTGACAAAGAAACACTAGTATTTCTACCTTCTGCCTTCTGCCTCCTGCCTTCTGTCTTCTTCACGAAAACGATAGCCAACGCCTCGAATGCTTTCAATCCAACCTGCTCCACCGATGGAATCAATCTTTTTGCGAATTCGCTGCACACACACATCTACTACGTTGGTACTGGGATTGAAATCATAGCCCCAGATGTGTTCTAGGATTTGCGTTCGGGTGAAGACTCGTCCAGGCGATCGCATCAGATATTCTAGAAGATTGAACTCGCGGGTGGTGAGTTCTACAACATGCTGATTGCAGGTAACTGCTCGCGTGATGCGATCGAGCTTGATGGGGCCGACACAAACTAGATTTTGGCGCTCTCCTGCACTCCGACGAACCACCGCGTGAATGCGGGCAACGAGTTCTTCAACAAAAAAGGGTTTCGCTAAATAATCGTCAGCACCCAAATTTAGACCCTCAATCCGGTCATCCAGTTCATTACGGGCAGTCAGCAAAATGACTGGCACATTCTGTCCTTTCCGGCGCAGGTTTTTGAGGATGGACAATCCATCTTTTCCCGGCACCATGATGTCAAGCACGATCGCATCATACTCATTGTCCAATGCGCGAGTATAACCCTCGTCTCCGTTGTCGCAGTAATCAACGACAAATCCCTGTTCCTTCAACCCGGCTCGAACGAAGTTGGCAATTTTCGCTTCATCTTCAACGAACAGAATATGCATGGGTCTCTCATGCGTCGGACGGCTTGGGGCGTTTATTCAGTCTAACCTGTGGTTATCTGTAAGCAACACGTTCCAATAAGCTTTGCGTGCCAAGTCAGAAGTTGGGTTTATTGGCTGGGCAATAATTGAATTGGTCAATTTTGGTAGTTATATGAAGCTAAATCAGTTGATCGCTGTGTTGCAATCTGTTAAAGCAAATGCCAACAAGGGCAAAGCCGAAGTGTCGCAACTGTGTCAGAAGAGTACATTGTTTCAAGGATTGAGCAGAACATATCAGCCTAGAGAAGAGGATGGATTTGTATATCCTCCTGAATCGCAAAAACTGACGCTAAAGGCTGATGAGTTGATCGAAAAGTTCGTGCAATCTTGCTCTGAATTTTTAGACTTAGCCGCTACTCAGGACTACGCTAATACTGAGGCTAAAGCATCTATAACAGTAGATGGACAGACTATTATTTCAGATGTTCCTGTTTCCTATCTATTATTTCTCGAAAAGCAGCTTCAGGATGTGAAGACATTCATTACTTCACTACCCGTGCTTTCGATTGATAAAGACTGGCAGCATGACCCCAATCGAGGATGCTACGTCACCAGTCCCAAAGAAACTGTGAAAACCAAGAAAATTACTGATTTTGTTGTTGCCTATGAAGCAACGGAACATCACCCCGCTCAAATCAAGGAGGTTTCCAAAGATATTGTGGAAGGAACCTGGAGTTTGATTGAGTTTTCAGGCGCACTTCCTCAAGACCGCGTGAATCGACTGCTACGTAGAGTGGATATATTACAAAAAGCCGTGATTCAAGCTAGAGAAGAAGCCAATGGCAGGGAAGTGCAGCAACGGCAAGTTGCCAATGCGATTTTTGGCTATTTATTTGCAGATTAAACTACACTGGATTTGGAGTACAAGTTCATTTTTAGCGAGTAGGGTATTTGCAGGTTCGACTCCTGCCCCCTAGACTATCTGGGGGTAGGCAAATGGTAAAGCCGCCCTATCGCATTAAGCTCAGAATAAAGCTCAAGCTATTGCTCCAATCTCATTTTAAAAAATCGCTCCCTGTATGATTCTCTGTGGAACAAGGCTAGCGAGACGCAGGTTCAAATCCTGCCCTCTCCTTTATGTACGGGGAGGTAGTTTAGTGGAAAAACCTCACAGCATCAGATTGATTCTGCGGAAACTGGAAATCTCTCATATAGGCTCAGCGACTTAAATCTTTCCCGGCATTCAGGATACGAGTGCCGGGATTTTAACGTGGAGCTGTTTGTGAGGATGAGGATTCGCCATTAGATATGATCGGAGGATGACCCGGCAAGAAACCCAAACCCACTACACCAGCAATGGTTAAAACGCCTCCTCATCAAAAACCTTTGCCAATTCCACCGCTCGAAAGTGGCGATCGCTTAAATCGCTATGAATTTGAGCGACGCTACAATGCCATGTCCCATCTCAGGAAAGCTGAACTGATTGAAGGAGTTGTTTACGTGCCCGCTGCATTGCGCTTTAGAAGTCATGGTCAACCTCACGGAGATTTGACGGGTTGGTTGTGGACTTACAAAGTTGCAACACCGGGTATTGAGTTGGGAATTGAACCCACCGTTCGTTTAGATTTGGACAATGAACCCCAACCCGATGCTGTGCTGATGATTGAGGAACACTTTGGAGGTCAAGCGCGGCTGAGTGAGGATGATTATATAGAGGGGGCACCGGAATTGGTGGCAGAGATTGCGGCGAGTAGTGCCGCGATCGATCTGGGTGATAAAAAACGAGCTTATCGTCGCAATGGGATTAGAGAGTATATCGTTTGGCAAGTGTTTGAGCAGAGACTCGATTGGTTTTATTTGCAAGAGGGGGAGTATGTTCCACTGCCAGTAGATGAGGATGGGGTGATTCGGAGTCTGGTGTTTCCAGGTTTGTGGTTGGCAGTGGATGACTTATTGAGTGGGAATATGGGGCGAGTGCTAGCTGTGTTGCAGGAGGGATTGGCTGCACCAGAACATACAGTATTTGTGCAGCAGCTAATGTGTTGAGCTTTTATGTATTCGTCAAGTTATCAACTAAAGCAGTTTTACGGAAGCACAGAGTGACATATTGGACTAGCATTACGCCAATTACAGATTCATTAAGGCTTGTTGATCTAAAAGGAAATGAGATTTCCAAGGAGAATCAAGAGCTATGCCGTTCCTTTGAGCAACACCTGATAGATCTTTATAAAGAAGGAAATCTTGTATTTGTGTATCGAGGTGAGTCACTTAAGGGTCTCCGCAAGAAACTTTTTTCAGACGAGCAAGATTTCTCAGAGTCAAAGCTATACGAACGACTATTCATCTTTGGAGACAAAGCGAGACACTTTTTTATGCATCAGACTAAGGATTCTAGCAGAGAGGGACTAACTACTATTAATGATATCTCTGATGAGACATTTGGCTTTTTGTTTGAACGGATAGTTAATGTCTTGTCGCACCCCAATCTAGGACCTAAGGTTCAACAGTCTTGTTCGAGGCGATTCGTGAGTTACTTTTTCGACAATAGAAATCGCCAAAACTTTATTGATTTAGTGAATTCAGCTACCAAGGATATCGATAAAGACAAATTACAATTACGGGACTATTATCTTTATTTTCTACATGTTGCAGGTACTCCAGGTGTCCGAAAAGAAACGATGCTAGTTTCTACAAGTCTCTCTCTAGAAATCTCAGAACGTTTCTCAGGTAACAATAACAAAGACTCGCTCATATTGTACGGATTCATTCTACAGCCATACCATAACTTTATTGTTTCTCCATGGTTGGCTTCTGAGTATCATCAGCTCGCTTCGCGTAACGGTTTACCAACATATCAGCCATTTGGATTATTTCCAGAACAGCTTGAGGTTTCTGTAAAAGGTGCTTTATTTCCAGGTTTTATACTAGGCGTTAAACAGGTTGAGAATTCACATTTTGTAGTTAATCCTCACGTATTTAAAATCAAAAATTTTGAAGATGTAGGGAAGTATGGTATTCCTTTCCAAAAAGATGATTTTATGAGTAGCATCTTATCTACAAATTACAGCTCTTTCGTTTCAACTGATCTTCAAGGTAACTTTGAAGAGCATGAGAGATCCTGAAATTCTACTGAAATAATAACCATATAGTTGAAGCGGGTGATGTTTGATAGCGACTGCGATACAACTAATAGTTGTGCAGCTTATGTTATGAGTGAGGGTGTTATTTGAAACTTGTCTGTTAGCATCTAATGTGAATTTTTTTAATCGGTGGTAAAAATTGGAGTCAACATGAATCAGCAATTGCCTCAGTTCATCCACCGTGTTGTTGAACGTTTACAGTCAATTCAGGGAATTGCAGCTATTACTCTAGGTGGTTCAAGGGCACGAGGCAACCATACACAGAAGTCAGATGTTGATCTGGGAATCTATTACAACCCCGAGAATCCGCTTGATGTGACTGCTCTAAATCACCTCGCCTCTGAACTTGACGACAACCACCGCGCAAATCGAATCACCCCAATTGGTGGATGGGGGAAATGGATTAATGGCGGTGGTTGGCTAAAGATAGAAGGTGTATCTGTAGATTTTCTCTATCGTGATGTGGTTCAGGTTAATCGTGTCATTAATGATTGTCATGCTGGGGAAATCACGATTGATTACCAACCAGGACATCCACACGGCTTTGTGTCCTCTATTTATATGGGTGAAGTTGCCATTGGTCTGCTACTTCACGATCCATATAACGTTTTAGACGCTTTAAAGGCAAAGACAAACCCCTATCCGATTCAGCTTAAACAAGCAACGATTAATAAGTTTGCCTGGGAAATTAGTTTTTCACTGGTCATTGCACAAAAGGCAATTGCACGGGGTGATGTTGCCTATGCTGCAGGTTGCTGTTTCCGCAGCGTAGCTTGTATGAATCAGGTATTATTTACACTCAATGAAGAATACCTATTGAATGAGAAAGGTGCG
>DATNPV010000005.1:0-5371 GCA_036703055.1 Waterburya sp. | reverse complement strand
TTGCCCTGTTGAAAATAATAAGCGCGATCGCAAATCTTCCTTACCACGTCTATCCGATGCTCGACCAGAAGCACAGACTGACCTCGATCTGCCCTATCTTTCAGTAATTGCAATAACTGTTCAACCCCGTTGGCATCCAAGTAAGCCAATGGTTCATCTAACACCAGAACGGGTTGACCAATTGCTAAAAGACAAGCCAAAAGTAGGCGTTGCTTTTGTCCTGCCGAGAGTTGTCGGATGTACCAATTTTGTTGTGCTTCTAAACCAAATTCTCTAAGGGCAGCATCTGTCTGCTGTTTTATCTGGTTTGGGGGTACGTTCCAGTTTTCTAATCCGAAGACAAATTCTTCCCCAACGCGATCGGTAAAGATTTGCGTCTCCACGTTTTGTAGGAGAATACAGAAATGTTGCGATCTCCTTCGGACTGACCAATCGCCCAAGTCTGTACCTTGATAGACAATCTTCCCCTTTAATTCTCCCCCAGTATGACTAGGTGCAATTCCCGCCACACAGTTGAGTAAGGTACTTTTACCGCTCCCGGTTGCGCCAGCAATCAAGACAATCTCGCCCGGATAGAGGGTTAAATTAACCCCCGCAATCGTTGGCTGGGTTCGTCCGGGATGCCTAAAGGAAAGGTCAATCACTTCAACGAGTGGGGAATCGAACGTCATAGTGTCACGCCACCCATTCCAGATATCCGACAACCAGAAGCATCCCAACAGCACTGACTGCAAAAAGCGTGTCCCTAGCCTGCCAAGTCAAAGGTTGGCTGATACTGCGCGGCGCGGCTGGGTCGTAACCTCTTGTCTCCAACCCTACCGTAACCTCATCGGCATAGGCAACAATCCGGAAAATCAAGGGCATAAACAAACCAGAAAACCATTGAGTGGGCTGACGACTCAAATCCACTCCTCGCAACTGATTCGCCTCAAGAATACGTTGCGCTTCTTGTTGGATCAGGGGTAAAAATCGCCAGATGAGCATCAGGCTCAGGACTATAAAATTAGGTAAACGTGCGGCTTGTAATGCTCTGACTAAATCAGACGGCGACGTTGTGCTAGCGAGCAAAGGTGCTGGAATTGCGATCGCCAGCAGGCGCAGGGCACTCAACAGGGAGGTGTGGAAGTCCCGCAGCCAAGTGGAAATTACCATGAATAAAAGTAGGGAGAGCGTCACATATCCCAAGATTTTCAGGTTGATACGCACGCAAGCTAGCAACAAAATCAGGAATACCCCTACTACCGTAGCCATTGCCTCAATTCGATGCAGGACAAGCGCAACGCTTAGGAGAATAATACAAACAATAATTTTAAGTAGGGGATTAACCTGTCGCAGAAAACGACGTTCCGGCTTAGCCAACTTAAACGTCAACATCCATCTTCCCAGCCTTGCGTAGTTGCTGAACCGCTAACTCTCCCAGCCACCAACCCACTGTACCTGCTACTCCTGCCAGCACTGTTAATAAGATAAGTACTCCAGGCTGAGTTACAAGTTTAACAAACGGGTCTGCCCTAGACCCTTTTATGAGGTAAGCACCGAGCAACAAACCTCCCAGATTAGCACTACTAAAAAATAGAATATTTCCCCATAAACGGTTCATTTTGCGGCGATAGTTTCCTAAAAAGAACATCACCACTTCCGTCACGAGGACAGTGGCAGCCAAATAAAGTGTAATAATCGGCGAAATCAATCCCAGCAAAATTGCCAGGGGAAGAATCATCAACGCAACACTACCACGGCGCTGCAAGCGTGCCATTCCCAACGTGAGAAAAATTCCACCCAACGGTGCCCAAGCCAACAGTTGCAATCCAGGCGGGGCAAATGGACCAACAATGAAAACAGCAATCACCATGCCGATTGTCATGAAAGCCGCAAATACATAATCTCTTAGATGCCAAGGAGTTCTCATCATCTTACTCAGCTCCTATTTCCCGATCATTTTGCTCGTATCTTTTTCCTTCCTCCTCTTCTCTGAACTTCCTCCTCTTCTCTCTTCTCTGAGGACTCTGTGCCTGGAGTGGTTTGTTAAAAACCGACTTCCTACCACCTCGTCGTTTCAACCATACACATTAGGATTCACGCAATAAGGTAAGCGGTCGCCCTTCAATCCCGCCATTAAATTTTCCAGTGCCATATTGCCCATTTTTTCCCGTGTCTGACGACTAGCGCTGCCAATATGAGGCGCAATAATCAAGTTATCTAACGTCAGTAAGGGACTATCCATGGGAATCGGTTCGGGTTCCGTCACATCCAACGCAGCACCAGCAATTTGACGACTACTTAAAGCCCGATACAAAGCATCTGGGTCTACAATAGGGCCTCGTGCCGTGTTAATCACAATAGCAGATGGCTTCATCCGCTCAAACTCGCGATCGCTAAACAGATGATACGTGTCATCAGACAAAGGCGTATGGATCGTCACGAAGTCCGATTCTTGCAGCAGGCGATCGAACGTAACAAATTCCACACCTAACGCTTGTTCTAATTCTGGATTGCAGCGGTGTCTGCTAGTATACAAAATCCGCATCTCAAATCCCTTGGCACGACGCGCAACCGCTTGACCAATGCGCCCAAACCCAACAATACCCAGAGTAGCCCCTGTGACATTCGGCCCCAGCAACAAATCTGGCTCCCACGTCCGCCACTCACCCGCACGAGTCAATCGATCGGCTTCCACCACTCGCCGTGCCGCCGCCATCAGTAACGCCCAAGCAAAGTCCGCCGTTGCATCGGTTAAAACACCAGGAGTATGACCGACGGGAATGTGCCGTTTTGTAGCCGCTGCAACGTCAATGTTATCGTAGCCAACCGCCATCTGACTGATGGCTTTGAGCGATGTCCCAACTTCAATGAGTTGTCGGTCAATTTTGTCAGTCAGCAGGCATAGTAAACCATCAATTGTTTTTACCTTTTCCAATAAAACTTCGTAAGGAGGCGGTTGGCGTTCTGTCCAAACTTCAACGGTAGCGACTTGTTGCAATGGCTCTAATGCAGTGGGAAGGCGGCGAGTGATAAAGACTTTAGGCTGGGACATGACGGGTATCAAGTTGGATTCCAGACTCTTATTTTCCCTCGATTAGGTTGGGTTCTGAGCGACGAAACCCTATTATTAAAGGATTGGGTTGTCGAGTTTTGCGATCATTCAATCCCATCTACTGGAAGTTGCAAGATTTGCAACAAGTCCACATTCCGAACCTCCAACGCAATGAAACGAAAGTGACACCTTTGGAGTTGGAGTGGTGAGTAGCCGTCATGAACTGGGTACACCAGAACGTATGAAAATCTCTTCCCTACACCCCACACCCTACCCCCAATTTTCTACATAGATGGACGCGAGTGAACGATTGAACCCAGAGTCTAGCCCTCCTCAACAATCCGATACCGCGAGTATTTCGGATCGAGAAGCCGTGTTTCAAGTCATAGAGGAGTCTGTATTCGGACTTTGGAGTGTTGTCAACAATTTGACCAGCATACGCCCTCCGAAGCACAGGCGTTATCGCGTCACTATCTTTGGCTCAGCACGGTTGCAACCAGATACCCCCCTGTATGACGGAGTGAGGCATCTGGCGAGTGAGCTAACCGTTATGGGATGCGATATTGTAACGGGTGGTGGGCCAGGATTGATGCAGGCAGCCAACGAGGGGAGTGTAGCAGCTGACCCAGCCGATCGCACCAAATCGATCGGTATCCGTATAGGACTGGATTTTGAGCAACAAATCAATCCCTTTGTGGAGCAAGTCTACCAACATCGGACATTTTTTTCTCGATTGCATCACTTCGTTCTTCTGTCTGATGCTTTCGTAGTTGTACCGGGTGGGATTGGCACGTCTCTCGAAGCGTTGATGATTTGGCAACTCTTGCAAGTCCGGCAACTCCATGACATCCCTCTGATTATGGTCGGGGAAATGTGGTTTGAGCTGGTTGCTTGGGCGCAAGAGTATATGGTGAATGTGACACCTCAAATGGCTAACCCTGTTGACATGATGATTCCGCGTTGCGTGAATACTTTTGAAGAAGCGAGCGCGTTACTGCGGGAATCTCACGCACAGTGGGCGCTGCAAGGTGAACCGTAACCAACTTATCGCAATTTTCATCTGGATGGAACACGCAGATGTAAGGGCGAACGTCGGTTCGCCCCTACTTTACTGCAAACCGCAGATGATACAAAAGAGGTCAGCAGATAACCTCGATTCTTACTTGGCTGATGGTCTCCACCCTGGCAGATTCAGGGCTTTTCCCTCAAAGGCTTTCCCTTTAAGCATACGATTCCAATAGACCCAAGGTAAAATATGACGTTTAACCAACCACATACTGTAACGCTCCTCTCTGGGGTCTAGGGGGAAGGTGGATAGGGGTTGGTTGCTATAGTCAAATTCTGCCATGATGACTTTGCCGTACCCTGTAATCAGCGGACAGCAGGTGTAACCGCCATAGTTGCCGGTGAGAGATTTCGTGTTAATCAAAGCCAGCAAGTTTTCCACCAGCACCGGTGCCTGTCCTCGAACAGCTGCCGCTGTTTTGGAGATAGGCAGAGAGGAAGCATCCCCTAAACTAAAGACATTGGGATAAACGTTGTGCTGCAAGGTATCCTTGTTGACATTCACCCAACCTTTACTCGGCCCTTCAGAAACGGCTAGCTTACTGGTTTTGATAAAATCTGGGGCGCTCATGGGTGGGGTAACGTGGATCATGTCGTAGGGGATGGCGACTTCTTGCACGCCATCACCCGTTGTGACATCAAACACGGCTTCTTTGGATTCAGCGCGGATTGCCTTAAGGTTGTGTTGGAATTTTAGCTGGATGTCCCTGCGCTTAACCACCTCCATCAACGGTGCAGCGTAGGCTGGAACGGGGAAAATTGCACCGACGGCACTGCAAAACATCACATTTGTCTGGTTGCGCACCCCATTTTTACGAAAGGTATCATCGGCAAGGTACATGATTTTTTGAGGAGCACCGCCGCACTTGATGGGAGTAGCGGGGTAGGTAAACAGGGCATTGCCTCCCTTAAAATTGCGAATGGTTTCCCAGGTGTAGGGAGCGTAGTCAAAGGCATAATTACTGCATACGCCATTTTTGCCCAAAGCTTCTTTCAATCCTGCGATCGCATTCCAGTCAATTTGGATACCGGGGCACACCACTAAGTAGTCGTAGTAAACCTGTTTACCCTCGCGGGTTTTCACCGTATTATTGTCGGGGTCGAATTCGGCAGCATAGTCTTTAATCCAGGTAACACCGTTAGGAATACAGGATGCTTCTGGTTTAACGGTATCTTCTGCCTTGAACTCACCCCCCCCTACCAACGTCCAGGCAGGTTGGTAGTAGTGCTTATCGGACGGTTCGATGATGGCGATGTCGAGTTGGCTATTTT
>DATNPV010000205.1:0-51971 GCA_036703055.1 Waterburya sp. | reverse complement strand
CAAAACGTCTGCATTGCCTCAATTGGCCCCCAAACGACAGCTGCCTGTCGTCAGTTGTTGGGGCGAGTGGATATCGAAGCGCAGGAATATACCTTAGAAGGATTAACGCACGCGATCGTACAGTGGGCAACAGACACGAATTATCAATGCCAATCGGATTGGAACTCGCCAAGGGCGGACAAGTTCTAGCTACCCTCAATGAAACAAATTAATGTCTAAACCCCAACGCAAGATTGGCTTAACTGGTGGCATTGGAACTGGGAAAACAACCGTCTCAAATTACCTTGCTGAAGGTTACAAACTACCTGTTTTGGATGCTGATATTTACGCTAGAGAGGCCGTACAACCAAGTTCGCCTATCTTGAACCAAATTTTTGAACGCTATGGTGTAGCCGTCAAATTACCGGATAGCACGCTTAACCGCAAACACTTGGGTGAGATTATTTTTAATCACCCAGATGAGAAGCAGTGGTTGGAGCAACAGATTCATCCTTATGTACGCGATCGCTTCCAATCCGAGCTTAATACTTTAGTAGCTCCCATCGTCGTCTTAGTCATACCGTTATTGTTTGAAGCCAATATGACTGACTTAGCCACGGAAATCTGGGTCGTCAGTTGCTCCTATGAACAACAACTTCAGCGGATGATGGAACGCGATAGCCTTTCTATAGAACAAGCTAAAACTCGCATCAATAACCAACTTCCCCTCCAGGAAAAAATGGCTCGCGCCGATGTCGTACTGGATAACTCCTCCACACTAGAAGCTCTACTCAAACATGTCGATTTAGCCTTATTGAGTAATGGGTAATAGCAATTCACTAAAAGCCTGCTACAGACGCTTTTCTGGTTCCCCCCAAGATATCGGGGGATTAGGGGGGGTCAATGTGTAGCGCAGTATAGCTGTCGCCATAAAGGTTAAGACTTTGTTTAACGGCTGAAACGACCATTGTAGTAATAAACATAAAAGCCTTCTGCCCTCTGTCTTTTGCGCTAGCTATATTGTAGATTCAGACAACTCTGTTGGTTGAGCAGATTCTGCCAGAGAACCATATAGCTCGACGAATCTTCTAAAAAGCTGCATGGTTTCGTGATTTGAAACCTTTTTTAAACTAATTAAACCTGATAAATTCTTTTTAGAGAGTTGCCGCAGATACGGCAGATCTTCAAAGAGTGTCAAGCAGGAGGCAAAGTGCAAGAGGATTTGCAATAAGGGCTTAGGCCACCTCAGATCGGTGTAAATGTCGATAAATAATTTGTGTTCCGTATGACTGATAGGAAGCACATTAAATATGACAATTATTTTTTTGTCCCTATAAACCGGAATACACAATTCAACCGTATAGGGCGCATGTAGGGTTAAGATAACTTCGACAATCGGTAACCTCCAAATTCTCAGGACATTGAATGGAGAATCTAAAATTGTTTGGAATTTGATAGTGCCACCGACTGCTGTAGTCTGAAAATGAGTCACCTGAATGACTTTTAAGTTGTTGAGACTAAAAGCATGAATGGTCTCCAAATGTTTTAAATTTAATAAATGATAAATTTGGCAGAGATGGGAAAACGGTAAAATATACTCCTGACTGATCATGTGTTGCGCTTGCAACTCAAACATTCTCGCCTGAGCTGAATCTAAAACTCCCTCCCGTTGATAAGGCTTTGGCCCCAATCGACAGATGTTATCTTCGCTATTAACGCTTTCCTCCGGCTTCAAAGACAGCCAAGCCAAAAAGAAGAAAGAAGCTGTAAATAACTGCGTCAGTTCTATTGCCGATACATAACCATCAGCTAATGAAGCTAGACTTCTATCGGTGATTCCAAATAACCAAGAATGGAGACCTAAGAGCCAAATTCCATTTCTAAAGTAGAGGGTAAAATGAGTAAGTTTTATGGATTGAGTGGTATTCATAATTGGGAACAATTTTGCTAGGCTAGCCATTCAAGAACTTGAAACTTTTCCTAAGACAAACAATTCAGGAATGGTCGGCAATTAGGAAGGTAAGAAGATAGAATCTTTTTGCCAAGATTCATCCCCAAAATCCATATGCCGTTCGGTGGTATGAAAGCTAAGCTGGTGTTCTCGGTTCTTCTACCCACACCAACTTGTCAAAATTAGCTCAAATAAAAACCGCTATAAATCTGAGTACTCGCTCTTTCCTATAGCGTGTATCTATTCATGAGACAACTACTGTTTGCGGTAAGTTGTTGTCTTATTAAGAAAGATAACGAGTAATAGCTCGTTGCAACCTCTATCGCAAGGATGGTATCAGAACGGATGCTTCTACTAGAAGACGAGGAGAGGATTTTACTAGGGTCAAGTAAAGGAATTTGATATTTTAGCTTATTTATCCCTACTAAGGCTCTAGTAACCAGATGGACATACATAAACGTAACTGCTTCTTTTCTAGGCCCCGTATCCCATGCCCGATGCCCAGCACTCACAGTGAGCTTTTGTAGGGATAATTACTGCTTCACTTCATACAAAATTCTTTCTTATGGCGAAGTTAGATTCTCTTTAAGGATGAAGCTTTAATCTTGACAATTTTATAAATAATGGCTCACGCTGATTGGAAAAACTGCTGTCAAATGAGGACTCTAGTATGAAGCATGAAGCATGAAGTATAAATCATAAAATAACCCCTACTCATAGAGACTAAAAAACGTTTTAACCTGACTCGCTGCACTACGTCAGAGTAGAGTACCTTGCTATAGCTGACACTCAGCTTGTTCGCTATGACTTACACACGCACTTCATCCTTCATGCTTCTTAAGTCAAAAGCCTTTTATCGCTTCAACTAACTGGTCAACCTCTTCTTGTTGAGTGAAGTAGTGAACACAGGCACGGACACAATTGGGGTCGGTGATAGTTCTGAGTAGGAAACCCCGTTGTTCGAGAACTTGTACCAACCGCAAGTGAGATTGTCCATTGGTTAATACAAACGAGACAAGACCGGCTTGTGGGGGTGAAGTACGCAGACAACGGACGAATTCGACTTGAGATAAACGCTGCCAAAGGGACTCGCTGATTTGGCAAATTTGCTCGTACCGTTCCTGAGGAGTTCCCCATTGCTGATGAGTTGCGATCGCAGCCCGCAATCCAGCATAAAGTGGGTAAGCTGATGTTGCGACTTCAAACCGCTGTGCATCAGACTTCCAACCGATGGGTTTACCCGTTGCATCGAGGACGATTCCACGCCAACCGACAAAAGTAGGATTGATGCTTTCTAAGGCATCGGGTCGGATGTAAAGACCACCAATGCCTTCAGGGCCACACCACCACTTGTGACCTGTAAATGCATAGAAGTCTGCCCCCAGTTCAGTTAAATTTAGAGGTAGGGAACCTACCGATTGCGCCGCATCCACCAGCACTCTGATTACCTGAGAACCTGTAGAAGCACTACGGCAGGCATCAACAATTTCCCTCAGTGGCAAAACTTGACCTGTATTCCACAGCAGGTGACTCAGCACCACTAGTCGCGTGTTCTGGCGCAGATGCTGTGCAATCACGGCAGAGGGGTTTCCCTGATTGAGGGTGGCTAGGATGGGACAGGTGGATACCTCAACCTGAAAGCGACGGGCGATTTCTCGGGCTGTAGCAATAATCCCTGGGTGTTCACAATCGGTTAGCAATAAATGGTCACCGGCTTGCCAGTCTATGCCCCACAAAGCAATATTGCAGCCAACAGTAACATCTTCAGTAAGAGTGATAGATTCTACAGGCGCACCTAATTCTGATGCGATCGCTTGTCTGGTTTTGCTGGCTTCCTCTATAATCCAGGTATTGACGCCAGCCGAGAACGGCCCATGCTGCTGAATGTAGGTATAGGCGTTTTGAATGGCGTCCAGCGAGGCTTGTGGCAGTGGGCCTTGACCTCCAAAGTTAAAATAGGCTTTATTGGCTAAAGCTGGAAATTGCTGCCGATGGCGTTCGAGTTGCGTCGGGGTGGGGTAGATGCCAGTCATAAAACAAGTCACAAACAACCAAACATCTCATTTTACCGTTCTGCCGCCAACCCGCTAAAACTCAGACTTCTCTTGAGCAACTAGTACAAGCTGCCAGAAATGCCCACCAGTAAAAATTCTCCCCCTGCCTCCCCCTGCTCCTCCTACCTTCCCTGCCTCCCCTGCTCTCGTAACGGGTAGAAAACTTCTGCCGAGCTCGCCCAGTTTGATCGGCTGCCCATGCTTTGATCTAGCTTTTGGTAGATTCCAGACCGATGGATTGTCCAGGACAATTACTGTTAAGAGCAAATAGTGATTTTCTTCCTTTCTAAGCCTCTCTAAGGCCATTGCTGCTCATGGTCAACGCAGCTGTCGAAAATCGGTCAGCAGGCGGCTTTAAAGTGATAAATATTCTTCTGATAAAGCTAACGAAAAAGAAGCTTTTGCTAGCACAAAAGTGATAGATGCGCTACCGCCAAGGGTGGTATTTTCTTAACTTGCGATCTATTCACTTAACTTGTGTTTTACCCGCTTAACTTACTATACAGCGGGAGAAATTAGGCATGGCGCTAATGGCTTACGTAATTTTACGGTTATAACATCAGCTAATCTATGGAGTGCAGGAGCAGCATTCATTTGTTATCGTGGAAATCACGGACAAAACTAAAGCCTTCATGGGTGCTGGCTGTCGGCAGTGAACTTCAGTCCGGTTAGTAGCTCAAACTAAGCTCTAACTCAGGAATTTACAAATCAGACTGGGTGTTGAAACCATCGTTCTGGGGATTTACTCTACCAAAGACTCGGAAGTTGGCTGTGTCTAGAGGATAAATCATACTCGTTTGCCAAGATCTACCGCTTATTGGCCAGGAAATAGGCGCATATTTGCCAAAAACATAGAAATTGAGGATAGCATCTTCAACGATTCCTGTTCCTACTACCCGGCGAATGATTGGTAGCTATTTCATGACGAATACGCTCTTCTCTTATATAGCAATCCTAAAGGATTCATAAGAATCTCCTTCTCTCTCCTCTGGGCGCTCTGTGCCTGTATTGGTTTGTTAAAAGAAAACCAATCTTACAAATAATTTAGGACTGCTATATTTCCAATATTGTGAATTTAACCGAGGCCAAGCAAATTGCTGAATTGGCTTTCCACGTTTATGAAAAGGCACTGGAGATTTATGAGCAGCAATCGCCTCCAACTAGTTCACAAACAGGGGAGATTGATTTCTCTAAAGATGTCTTTACACACTGGGCAATGTCTACCCTTGAACAGCTAGCGATAGAACGTGAACCCCTATTACTAAAATTTCAGAACGCCGATTGACTCATGACAATGCACCATTGGCTTTCTCTCTCCATAATTTCATTTCACCAAAATTCACTCCTCAATCGCTTAAATTTGTCTGAGGAAATGTGGCTCAATCCTACTTTGAGTTTATCGGATAGCAAGTTTTTACCCAGAATGGGTTAGTTGCTTTAAATGTACATCTGCATCAAGGAATCAAAGGTGAGGATGCGCCTAATTTGTATCGCTGTCACCCAGGGATTTGAGGCTTTTACTACCATCATTAAATTAGTCAACTTATCACCGTGAGGAACTTAATGACAGATATAGAATTACCACGGCCAGAATCACTCCGTTCATCTAGTCTTTCGCAGTCCAAGAAACACTCATCCTCTGGTCTGCAATGGTTTTATAATTTACCTCTTAAAAGCAAGCAACTCACAGGTTTGTTTACCTCTGAGCTCATCTCGGTTCTTGGACTAGTGGGGGTAGGAGCTGTTTTGATTGTGGCATCGGGGCGATCTCAGTTAGTTCGCCAAGCTGAGGCTGAATTAGCGGTTACGGCGACTAACTACAACCTCAAAATTGACCAATTGGGTGTTGGTTTTCGCAGTCAAGCTGATAATCCCGCAATCATTGCAGCCGCAAAACTCCATACCCAAGGTCAATCCCTGACACCCGATTTACGAACTCAAGTTAAGCAAATTCTCCACAATGAGCTGAAGGCTGACACCATTGAATATGCCACTCTGGTGGGCAAAGATTTGCGGATTATCGCCAATGCTAATACAGATCGGACTGGAGAAACCTTCAATCCCAACAATTTAGTTAGTGAAGTCTTCAAAAATCCCAAGCAAATTGAAGCTAGTCAAATTGTGAGCTGGGCTGACTTGGAAAAGGAGTCGCCGCCACTGCCTAAAGGTTTGACGAAACAAGATGCGCTGATTCGTTACACCGTCACCCCTGTAAAAGATTCAGCAACGGGAAGTGTGATTGGTGCATTGGTAGCTGGGGATATTGTCAATGGTAAGCTGCCAATTGTTGAGAATACCTTGAAAGCATTTTCTGGGGGGTACAGTGCTGTTTACTACCGCCAGCCTTCAGGGAAATTTGCCTTAGCGACGGCGTTAAACCAAAGTGATGATTCCAAGTCGGAATCTGCCAAACCGGTTGCCTTAATCGATACCTCGCTCCTGGATAAAGCGGTTGCTAGTCCAGGCAAAATTGCCACTGATCGGGCGGTGGCAGGAACACAAAGCTATACGATGGCAGCTAAAGCCCTGACTGATTTCAGTGGTAAACCCGTCGCCGTTTTAGTGCGGGGAACTCAAGAAAATGCACTCAATAAACTTTTGGGAGAAAGTTTACTGGTACAGCTAGCTATCTCCGGCTTGACGTTGGCAATCGATGTAATACTAGCGATTTTGCTAGGGCGAACCATTGCTCAGCCCATCAAACGATTACAGCGTACAGCCCGAATATTTGCCAGTGGCGATCGCACCGTCCGTGCGGAGATTGTGAGCAACGATGAAGTTGGGCAACTCGCCGAAACGTTTAATGACTTAGCTCAAAGCATTGTCAAGAGTGAAGGCATCTTGGCAGAACAGGCACGTCATCAGTTAGCAGAAGCTGATCGCTTGCGGTTATATGCGAAGTTTACCAGTAGCGTTTATAAATCTCTGCGATCGGAAGATATTCTGAGAAACTCTGCTGAAGGGGTTCGTATCGTTGCGCAAACCGATCGCGTAGTCATTTATCGCTTGGATGCTGACTACCAGAGTGGGACAATCGTTGCAGAGTCAGTGGCAAGCGGTTGGAGTCCTACCCTAGGGCAAACGATCCCTGACATGTTAGCGCCAGAGGATATTGAAAACTACAAAAATGGACATGTCTGGATTTGCAATGACATTGATGAAGCAGACTTGTGGGCATCGCAGCGTCAAGTATTAGAACAGCTTCAGGTCAAAGCTTATATGGTTGCGCCCATTTTGCAAGATGGGAATATCGTAGCGTTGTTGTGGGCTCACCAGTGTTCTAGTCCACGAGAGTGGCAACCCAATGAAATTGATTTATTCAGGCAGTTATCGGCTCAAATTAGCTTTGCTCTAAACCAAGCTCATCTTTTCGACCAGTTAGAGCGATCGCGCCAGGATGCGGAATCAGCCCGTCGGGAGGCAGAATTGGTTTCTGAGCATGTCGAACAAGCCCGTCTGAGAGCTGAAATCATTTCTGAGGAACAGCGTCAGCAAAAAGAAGAACTACAACACCAAGTACTCGATTTGCTCAATGATATTGAACACTCAGCCAAGGGTGACCTTACCGTTCGGGCTAACGTGACAGAAAGTACAATCGGCACTGTTGCTGACTTTTTTAACTCAATTATCGAGAGTCTGCGACAGATCGTTACCCAAGTCAAACAAGCTTCTGCCCAAGTTAATACCTCTCTCCTAAACGACGAACAAGCGGTTAAACAACTCTCCAACGCAGCACTCAATCAAGCGGAGGAAATAACTCGCACCCTTGACTCAATCGAACAGATGACCTATTCCATTCAAGAGGTAGCTCAAAATGCTAACCAAGCAGCTAAAGTTGCCCGCACGGCTGCCCTAGCGGCTGAAGCCGGTGGGATAGCGATTGACAACACGGTAGAGAATATCGTGAAGCTGCAAAAAACAGTGGTCAAAACAACCGATAAAGTCAAGATTTTGGGCGAATCGTCTCAAGAAATTGCCAAAGTCGTTTCTATCGTTCAAGGAATTGCTCTCCAGACGAATTTACTAGCCATCAATGCTGGTATCGAGGCCAGCCGTGCAGGTGAAGAAGGTCAAGGCTTCCGAGTTGTTGCTGAACAAATTGGTCAACTGGCAACGCAAGTTGCCGATGCAACCCGCGAGATTGAACAAGTGATTGAGACAATTCAAGCGGGTACCAAAGAAGTCATCGAGGTCATGCAGGATAGCAGAAGCCAAGTCAATAACGGAACCACCATGGTGATTGATGCCAAGCAAAATCTCCAAAAGATTTTTGAGGTTTCTCATCAAATTGACCAGATCGTGCGATCGATTTCCAATGCAACCGTTTCTCAAGCCCAAACCTCTCAAATCCTGAAGGAATTGATGCAAGATGTTGCCGAAACCTCTCAGCAAACGTCTGATTCATCTCGGAAAGTCTCCAAGTCTCTGCGAGAAACTGTAGCAGTGGCAGAACAATTACAAACATCTGTTGGTCGGTTCAAGATTGCCGATGAACCAAGATTAAATCTCATCACTAAAGGATGAAAAGTTGTAGGAATTCACCGGGATGAATTCCTACCGCCACAGGCTCAATACCATTTTGGGTGCAATGATTTTAGTTTTTGGATTCTGAAAGTCCTGCCAGTAGGCAGTTTCAGTACTTCAAATGTGCCAAGTTTAAACCCCAATGGTATAACTTCATCCTTCTCCCTGACATTAGATAGGCGTTAAACACCCATGAATGCTACCTATAATCCGCTTCTTGTTGTCTTGTCCGCAGTGATTGCTGTGCTAGCTTCTTACACGGCGCTTGAGCTTGCAAGTCGGGTTACTCGATCGCAAGGCTTAGCCCGCAAGCTTTGGCTGATGGGAGGAGCAACCGCTATGGGCACGGGAATTTGGTCAATGCATTTTATTGCCATGCTCGCTTTCTCTATTCCCATATTTATCAGCTACAACCTGGGCATTGTTCTCGTTTCACTCGTTGCCGCCATCTTGGCAGCTTGGCAGGCATTGTTCATCGTCAGTCGTCCACGTCCTAGTATTATGGCGTTGCTGGTAGGTAGCAGTTTGATGGGGCTGGGCATTGCCATCATGCACTATACAGGTATGGCAGCGATGCAAATGCCTGCCACTGTTCGTTACAAACCCCATTTATTTTTACTCTCCGTCATCATTGCCGTCACCGTGTCTCTAGTTGCGTTAAAGCTCTCCCTGAGATTTCGGGAACGAACTGGGCGTCAATGGTCAAAAATCGCCACGGCTTGCGTTATGGGTGGAGCAGTGCTGTCGATGCACTACACAGGAATGGGAGCAGCAATCTTTCAACCCGATCTCACAAGGATAGTTAAAGCCGCAGGTTTAGATAATTTATCGCTAGCTTACATCGTCTGTCTGTTTACCCTTCTGGTCATCTGCATCACCCTGGCTACGATGTACATCAACTCTGAGCCAGGAGGTTTACAAAGTTAAGCAGTGGCTCGTACTGTAGTTTCTGGAGGCGAGGCAAAAACATAGTAGTGTACAGTAACCCGTGACCGAAATGCTGCTAACTAAGCAGATAGGCACAATTAAACCTAAAACTCGTGGGGATTGAGAAGTCGGGCTTCTCTAAGAAACCCGACTTCTGAGTATGAGGTTTATTTACGCCCACCTGCTTATAGCGGTTCGTAAAGCTTAATTCAGCCATGAGGCTTAGGTCAAATCCGTGAGGCTACGGAGCCGACAATTATAGAAGATTCAGTTATCGTAGAAGGTACGTCAACAAACAACAGCTTTTTGCATGTGTTACGCTAAGTAGTATGTGTAATAATAGACATCGCCGCCTCTGTGCATCTCCACAATTGTTTAAGAACTCACTCATTTAATAGCGGCGAAAATCCTATCTTGAAAATACGAGTCTCCGAATCAGGGGAGAGGAACTTCCATCCTTCCTTTGTGCGGGCAGCACATGGCGTCTAGTTTTTCAAGCAGTACTCAGTGGTGGTCTCTACTTGCCACATAATTCAGCAAAAATGCCTGATTGGATGTAATGGCAATTGACCGGAAAGACGATTTCTTTCTAGAGGTGAGTTGCCCAATACGGTAAACCTATCGGCAAGGATTTTTGTGTCGGTGCTAACTAGGTTGGGATAGGGAAAAAAGACTTTTCTGCTCTTCATACCTAGGAAAGACCGTCATATATCTTCGTGTGTTTGCCTATCTTATGAAATCTGGTTGATTACCCATAATTAGAAAGGAGGGGGAGAGATGGGACGTTTTTATTACGGGTAATTGAGCAGATTTGATGCCAGGCCAGCAGCGTCCTAGACATTAATCAATTTTACTAATTTTAGGTATTTTCCTAATGACGAGTTCACTGAATCTAGCGTTTACATGGGTCAATCGCGACTCATCTAGCTAGACTATGCAGTCAACTCTCCAATTTTGCTGCTTAGGAGTAGCAAAATTCACTTTGTATCCAGCCGTCATTTTTTGAGGAGAACTAGGCATGAGTAAAGTATTGGTCGTTGAAGATAATCCCTCTCAGATGGAGTTGATGGAGACTTATCTACGTGAACATGGTCACACGGTTATTCGCGTCAACAATCCTAAAGAAGCCTTGAATAAGGCAGTAGAACACAAACCGGATGTTATTGTTACAGATGTGGTAATGCCAGGATTAAGCGGTTTTGAGTTATGTCGTCGCCTGAAAAACAATTCGGTTACCGCTAAAATTCCTATTATAATTTGTTCTTCTAAAAATCAGGAAATAGACCGTCTTTGGGGAATGAAGCAAGGAGCAGATGCTTATCTAACTAAACCCTATTCCAAAGAGCAATTGCTTCGCACTGTTAACTTAGCTGGGGTGTAAGCGAATAAGACTAGAGCGCTGGTTGGGTAATAAAGATTAACCAGTTAACTCGTCTAGTCTCCATGATTCTTGCCCCGCCCCTTTAGGGTGGGGTAATTTCATTCTTCATCCTTTAATTAGACCTTTATCACTCTCAGGACTTACGCAGTCGCCCCCCTCTCCCCCCTGCCCCCCCCAAATCTGGGGGGAGCCAGATCTTATTCCCTCCAAAGTTGGGGGGTTAGGGGGGCGAATCGGCGTATATTGCGTAAGTCCTGACTCTGCCACTTGAATGCCGATTAGCTTAAGCAGGCTGAATAGGATAGTTCAACCCGCTTTTTTATTTATCTAGTCCACCAAGTTGGATTGCTCTTCATAAAATCAATCAGAGCATTATACCTCGGTGAACCTTTTTGACTGACAGATTCTAAAGCTCCCCAACTTCCCCATTTACTGGGGGCTGACACATCCACAAAATGGTTAAACAGAGTACCCCCGTTTCGTTTCCAAGCGTTCAACAGCACCTTGTATAGCTCGTACATTTCTGGGCGCTTGTTAACGGCAATCAAGTATTTAGTCAATTCATCATTTCCCTCTGCACCTTCTACCCCTACAATGTGGCTACCTCCTTCGTAAGCAACCAGTTGCAAGCCTTTGGATTTTGCCACCTTAGAGAAGTATTCAAAGTCCTTGATGGTATTCGCGACACAGTCGTCTTTTCCTAATAAGCTTCCATCTTTGAGTTGTTTAAAGACCTTAGAAAATCCACCATCCCGGTCTTTGCGCCAACTGAGTACTTTATCAGCATTATCCGGTTTACCTAAATCTCCGCTGAAGTAGCCAGTAATGGCGATGCCATTAATACCGTGTTTATAAGGTGGCTCATTGCCTTGTTCAACCCACTTAGGTGCATTCAAAAGTGGGTCTTCCAATCCTTTCCAGGCTGTATGAGCACCAATGACACAAAATACACGCTTGGATGCTCCTTTAAAGACCTGTTTTTTCCAGATATCGCACACTTGTGCGGCCTTCATTCCATTGAATTGTACCCAAGCATCCCCGACATCTTCCCCCCATCGAGTTTGGCCTTGTTCCTTTGCATATTGCGCTTGTTGAAACTGCCAATTCCATACTTCGTTGGAATATTCTACATACGCTTTCAATTGTGGATCTAGATTATCTTTCACATATTGGGCGAACTTTTTGATGTAATCATCTGTCGCCATATGCGGCATATTAAACCAAGGGTCAGCTTTGAGCCGATTGGCTAAAGCTACCATGATTTCTACAGGTGATCCCTTAGTCGTCCAAGTATAATCCTTAAGTTTTGGTCTATCTTCCCAATTCTTTTGGGTTGAATTGTTCGTTGCCATCCAATCCATGAACCGCAGAGCTTGGAAGCCCTTTATTTTATCTAACCACACTGGGTTAAAGATTTGGGTAGCATAGGTTTTCTCATATTTTTCCGGCACAACTCGGATATTCCGAATGTAGTTACCAGTTTTCTTGGGGTCTGTTTGCGTAATTTGAATCCAAACTCCTTCGCTCCCTCCGGACACATTAATAACATCTCTCCCTGGTTTTGATTGCGAGTCAATTTTTTGAGCTTCAAAACCATAGGTAATTTTTCCTTCTCCCTCATACAAAACGACATACTTACCCGTAGGAAACATGCCTGGAATGTCTCTAAAGAGTAAAGTCCCCACTCTTGTATAGGTGGCTCCACTGCCAGGTTTAGGCAATGACTTGACCCAGCCATTAGCATCTAAATCCAGTTTGTCTTGTTCGCTAGTATCCCAAGGGTCGCTACAACCCGGTTCACCTTCAGCACACTGAGTAATCCAAGGTTTTGCTGTTTTGAAAGCATCCAAAAAAGGGATTTGTGTTGAATACTCAGCCAACCCACTAAGCCCTATCCCTAATGAACGATTGGTCATGATAGTCTTGGGCACAGTAGCGGCTTTCGTTGCTGTTACAGCAGGAATCTGGTTTAATAAGCTTGGCTCAGTCTTGATCGGGATTAATTTACCCCACAAAGGAGTAATGGCTAGTGCCAAAAACAGAGCAATCCCAAAGTACATCAAAAGTTTGGAAAGCTTTTTGTAAGTCATAAGAAAATGGTCAGTGAACTCCTAAAGCACTTGAGAGTTTAACTAGACAAACACATGAAAATCTCGCCTTCACTCTCATGTAGCAGCAGACAGCCTGAATTGATAATGCGTTTGTCATATACAAGAACGGTTAGCGTGGGATTGTACAGAGAGTCTATTTCTGCTGTATCGCCTCACTTGCAATGGGCTGACTTCTATTGTGTCTTCACCTTTCCTGTAACCACCAGATACTCTTACATAGATACCTAGTTGCACTCAGAGGTATAACTTTGGAGGTTGGGCATAGGGCATGGGGCATTTGAAAATTACTTTAATTGCGCAACTGGGTATTACTGTCTAAGACGGCAATTGCCGAAAGATTGTGCCCATCAGGTAATGGTGCGTTACGCTACCGTCACACACCCTACATCATATAGAGATTGATTGCCACCTTTTTGAACGAACCACTCCAGGCGCAGAGTTTGCACAGGAGAGAATGCGGAGGGAATTAAAAGATAAAAGGGGTTATACGTGCGGATTTGGTATAAGTCCTACTTTTAACTTGGAGCGTTAGCGTAGCGGACGCAGCGCAGCGAGTAAGCGACACTAGTTCACCCGTTGTAAGCTTGCTCGTGTGGGGTCAAGAATTTTTTGACCTAAGCCGGGAAACTTCACCGCGATACTTAGCTTATTTCCTGAACCGAAAATATGCGTTACTTCACCTGTACCAAAGGTATTGTGAATCAGTAAATCACCCACTTTCCAATCCTGCGACTGTTGGGTTGAAGGCTTGGATTTTTGCTCCTTGGGCTCTGCTTTAGAGGAAGCTAGCTTGTTGGATTTAACTTTTACCAACGTGCTGCTAACCAGTTCTTTCGGTAATTCTCCAAGAAACTGCGATCGCACTGCCGGTTCCCGGTTACCATAAAGGCGACGCTCACGAGCATGGGACAGGTAAAGTTGTTCTTGAGCACGGGTGATACCCACATAACAGAGACGGCGTTCTTCTTCTAAGGAAGCAGGGTCATCCATTGAGCGGTAGTTGGGGAAGAGTCCCTGTTCCATTCCTACCAAAAAGACGACGGGAAACTCCAATCCCTTAGCAGAATGTAAAGTCATTAACGATACAGCTTTTTGCCCTTCTTTAAGGTCATCTAAATCTGACGCCAGGGAAGCATTCGCTAAAAATCCTTCTAAACTTGTGTCCTCGTTTTCTTCCTGAAATTGGAGAACTGCGTTATAAAGTTCAGAAATGTTTTCCAGTCGGTTTTCGGCTTCATCGGTGCCCTGTTTTTTCAAATCCTCAACATAACCCGACTCTTCCATAATTCCCTGAACAATATCCGCCCCGGCAAGATTCTCCACTTGTTGCTGCCACTTTTGAATAAGTTGAGCAAAATTATTAACGGATTTGGCAGAACGTCCAGCTAACGTATTCACTGAAGTTGGGTCACTCAGGATTTCCCACAACGATACACCTAATTCTTGAGCCGCATTCATAAGGCTGTCAATCGTGGCGTGACCAATGCCGCGCCGAGGCGTATTAATAATTCGCAGGATGCTAACAGTATCGTCGGGGTTAGCGAGTGCCCTTAAATAAGCCAAAGCATCTTTAATTTCTTTCCGGTCATAGAATTTCAAGCCACCAACAATGATGTAAGGAACTTTACCCCTCAGGGCATCTTCAAACGGACGAGATTGGGCATTTGTGCGGTAAAGAATGGCAAAACTCCCCCAGTCTAATTCTGGGTTTTGTTGTTCCATGCGACGGATTTGATTGACTACAAAATGCGCTTCTTCTACTTCGTCATCGGCTTTGTGAACATAAATCTGTTCTCCTAACCCGCGTGTTGGTTTTAGTACTTTATCGATGCGTTGGGTGTTATTTTCAATCAGATGATTTGCCGCTTGGAGAATGTTTTCTCTGGAACGATAGTTTTCTTCCAGTTTCACCATTGTGCGGGTATCTTCATCCGGCAAACCATCACCAAAGTCTTGCTGAAACTCCAATAATATGGTAAAGTCAGCCATCCTAAATGAATAAATGGACTGGTCAGCATCTCCCACTACAAAAATGGAGCGGTCGCGCCAATCCCATTCACTCTTTCTTGTTTCTCCGTTAGTTGTTAATAGGCTAATCAGGTCGTACTGAATCCGGTTAGTATCTTGATATTCATCGACCAAAATGTGACGGAATTGCTGATGCCAGTAGCCTAAGACCGTTTCATTCTGCTGAAATAATTTGACGGGTATTAAAATTAAGTCATCAAAGTCGAGGGCGTTGTTGGCAGCGAGTTGATCTTGGTAAAGTGTGTAGACTTCGGCAAGGACTCGCCCCCGGTAATCTGGCTGATTTTTCTCCACATCTTTAGGAGAGAAGCCTTGGTTTTTCGCGTTACTAATCGCGTAGCGCAGTTTACGGGGGTCAAACTTTTTATCATCTAGATTCAACTGCTTGGTAACAATGTTTTTGACCAGACTCTGAGCATCCGATTCATCAAAAATGGAAAAATTACGACTCCACTGGCGTCCTTTTTCGTCTTGATATTTGTTGATATCCAAGCGCAGAATCCGAGCAAATAGACTGTGAAATGTACCAATCCAAAGGGGTTTGATGTATTTTTTGTAAACGCGTGATCGCAACTGCGTTTGTTCTTCTTCCGGCAGTAATTCCAGCCGTTGACCATGCTTTTGCTGCGCCATCTGCTGGGCAAAAATAATTTCAATCCGGGTTTTCATCTCCCGTGCGGCTTTGTTCGTGAAGGTGACCGCCAGGATATTTTCCGGATCGACTTTGTGGGTGAGAATCAGATTAGCAATGCGATAAGTGAGTGCCCTGGTTTTGCCAGAACCTGCCCCAGCCACCACCAATAAGGGGCCGCAGAAGTGTTCAACGGCGCGACGTTGGGAAGGGTTAAGGTGGCTGAGGAAGTCAAGAGTTGCAGTCATGGCTAGAGTGAGCGACAGGCGTCGGTTGTAGCAAAAAAGTCAGTCCTAGTCAAGGGTATCGTATCTTTGCTGCTGACTGTAAGGACTTACTGTTCCTCTCGCCTTGAGGAAAATGGAGATGCGATCGCGACTTGTTGATGACCATCGCCATCGACTAGAGAGTGATGAACATCCTGTTGCTGAATTAAAGCATAGTCCAGCACCTGTTCAATGCGATCGCACACCCGTATTTCCATCTCCTTACGCACATCTTCCGGCACATCAACTAAATCCTTAGCATTCTGCTTAGGCAACAATACACGCTTGAATCCGGCTCGATGCGCGGCTAACACCTTTTCTCGCACCCCACCAATTGGTAGAACTTCCCCACTCAGGTTAATTTCTCCCGTCATTGCCGTATCCGTGCGAACCGCTTGGTTCATCAACAAAGATGCGATCGCAGTAACCATCGTTACCCCCGCTGAAGGCCCATCTTTGGGAATAGCACCCGCCGGGACGTGAAGATGCAACCCATTGTCTTTGAACACACCCAGGTCAATCCCCAAAGATACAGCATGAGACCAGACATAGGAGCGAGCAATTCGCGCTGACTCCTGCATCACTTCACCCAGTTGACCGGTCAGCGTCAAATCTTCTCCCTGCGGCAACAAAACGGCCTCAACGAATAAAACTTCCCCTCCTTGCAGCGTCCAAGCCAAACCCGTCGCCACACCCGGTTGATTCACTTGACGCACCTCATCCCGCAAGAAGCGTCTCGGCCCCAGCATCTGTTCCAATTGCTCTGGATGGATAGTCATCGGTTCCGTTGCACCATTGGCATAGCGGACAGCCACTTTGCGGCACACACACCCGAGTTGTTGCTCTAGTTTGCGGACTCCTGCCTCGCGAGTGTAGTATTCAATCGCCTGCCGCAACGTTTCTGTCGGCAATTGCACAGCCTCAGCGGGGAGTCCTGCTTTGGTGAGCTGACGAGGCAACAGGTAATTTTGGGCAATGACTAATTTCTCCTGCTCAGAATATCCCGATAACTCAATAATCTCCAGTCGATCCAAAAGCGGCGGCGGAACACGAGATAAGTCATTCACCGTGCCGATGAAGATGACTTGAGATAAATCGAAGTCGATATCAAGGTACAAGTCGCGGAAGCTATGGTTTTGCTGCGGGTCGAGAATTTCGAGTAACACCGAAGCGGGGTCACCGCGATAGTCCATCCCCACCTTATCCAATTCATCCAGCATAATCACAGGATTGTTCACCCCAGAGCGATGTAGCGCTTGAACAATGCGACCAGGCATAGCACCAATATAGGTGCGGCGATGTCCTCGAAGTTCCGCTTCATCTCGCAATCCACCCAAGCTAATCCGCTCAAATGGACGCCCTAAGGCACGAGCAATCGACTGACCCAAACTGGTTTTCCCGACTCCCGGTGGGCCGGCGAAACAGATTACCGTACCGATGCTGTATCGGTAATTGGCAGGTGAGGGGACGCGAGGATGGAGGGACGGGGGAATAGTTTCTCCATGTCCATCAATTCGTAGTTGGGTGTCGGGTGCAGTTTGTTCCACCTTTGCCGCTTCCTGCATTTGTTTGAGCTTGAAGGTTGCCAGGTACTCAATAATGCGGTCTTTGATTTGGGTCAGGCTATGGTGGTCAGTATCCAACACGTCCCTAGCATTTTGTAAGTCGAGATTGTCTTGTACTGTTTTGTTCCAAGGCATCTCTAAAATCCAGTCCAAGTAGGTGCGAATCACCCCCCCTTCTGCGGAACCGTTGCCAATACGTTCTAGACGCGCTAATTCCCGTTTGGCTTGCTTTTCGACCAGTTCCGGCAGTTGAGCCTCTGCCATGCGCGATCGCAATTCTTCTATTTCCTTGCTTTCTGGATCGATCTCTCCTAATTCTTCTTGGATTTTCCGCAGGTGCTGCCGCAAAAAGAATTCCCGTTGCTGTTGGTCAATTTCCTTTTTCGTCTCTCCAATAATTTCACTGCGTAGACGCTGCCCTTCTAACTCTCGCTGCAATCCGAGCAAAACGTGACGCAGCAACTGTTCTAGGTTTTCTTGCTCCAACACAGCCTGTATTTGGGAGGCTTCCTCCTGAAGCAAGACAGAGGTTTGGTAAGCTAACTGAGCTGGGTCGTCACTATTCAACAAAACGCCCAAAATCTCCTCAGGAAAGTTGGGATTCAACGAAGCCGCTTCTCGCCACAGAGATTGAATGGCACTGGTTAGAGCGTCTAAAGTTTGCTGCCCTGTTCCTGCTGCGATCGCCATTTCTGGAGTGAGCTTTGGCAGTCGTTGAAAGCTTACTTCATAAACGGGGTCAATCTTCAGGAATTCCTCAAGCCGAACTCGCTCTTGACCCTGGACAATCAGTTGAATGGGGCCAAACGGTAATCGCAACATCCGCTGCACCACTGCCAACGTTGCAACCGGATAAAGCGCCTCTAAGCTGCCAATTTCAGCCTTCTCGTCTTCTTCCAACGGCTTAGCCGCCTCCGGGCGAATCGTCGCGACAATCAACTGCTTGTGCGGCATCAGCAAGGTTGCCTCCGCAACGGCAACAGAACGAAGCCGACCCGCGATGATCGGTAGAGTAATCCCTGGCAGCAACACCATATTGCGCAAGGGGAGTAGTAGCGTCGTTTCCAGCGGTTCCAGAGTTCTGGAGGATACAGTCGCCGAGTGATTCATAAAACCTCCCACTCCCTTAGATTCAATATTGTCCTTGGCAATCTGAGGGAGGCATGAATTGAAGCGAACAGCCAGGGACGTTCAGGAGCGCCAGTAGCACTTGATTGCTTCGCTATCTAAATTTTATTCCAAGGACTTCAAGAGTTGGAATCGGTTAACTCTACCTCTTGATAGAACATTGTTTAACGCAAAATTCGTTTACGAACAGGCAGCAGATTTTTGCTAGCGAGATGTTCATGCAGTTCTGATGTCTTGACCTTGCATAAATCCTTAGCTAGTTCTTGAATTTGTAGGTTTTTAGGAAGGATAGGATTTAGGGCATCCCGCACACCTCCTAAAATCTGAGGCTCAGCCACTAAAACTAATCGCTGAGCTTGATGAGTTTGGGCTAAGTTGACGATTTGAGTAGCAATCATTTGAGCAAAGCGCCGCTCAAATTCCTCCAAATGATTGTCTCGATGCTCGTCATAAGCATGAGCTTGCCCTGCTGAACCTTGATTGCGCCCTGTTTTGACAGTTGCCCAAAGGTCTTTCCCACCAACATCTTGGGTTGGATTCAACAGCGCTTCGTGTTCAATCAAATTTGGGCCAGATTGATAGGCAGGCAATTGAGCTTGTTCTAGGGTCAAAAAGCGAGCTTTGGTTTTAGAGATAACCGTAACTAGAATTTGAATCATTAGCTTTTAAAAAGAACTCTTAAGAGCTTAATCTTATCAAGATTAATGTGTTACAAGAGACAAATTAAAAAAAGTTTAAACTAAAAATAAGTTCTGTTTTTCCTTAGAATCAAACAGTTTCAAGTTTAGAACTAGTCTTAAAGTTAATTGTTAACAATATTGAATTTTTATCATTGCTTTTTCACGATGAATAGGTCTGACGTTTCCCCATAAAGAAGGATAAAGATGCGTTTCGATAGAGGAAGTTTGTCATACTATAATAGTGGGTACTCCTCTATTAAAAATAGGCAAAGAACTATCTGTCTCCCAGAGAAACTAAGCTGACAAACGTAGAAACACTGTCTCAAATTTTTGAAAAAATAAACGTTTTCCTAGTGGTTGAGAAGGGTTAGGACACTAACCCTTCTATCCATTCTGACCGCAGGGAGTGCTTCGCACCTAATCTACCAACTTCTGACACAACTGCTGGAAATCATCGCCTCGATGCTCAAAACTTTGGTATTGGTCGAAACTCGCACAAGCCGGTGAAAGCAGGACAACACGAGCATCATACTGTTGTGCCAGTTCTGCTGCCCTTGGTACTGCCTTCGCCATCGTTTCCACAATTTCATACTGTTCATAGCCAGATTGCTTCAACCGTTCGGCAAAGGCAGGCGCAGCATCCCCAATCAGTAAGACAGCCGCTGCTTTAGCCTGAATTGTCTCGATCCAAGCCGTATCATCACCCGCTTTCGCTTCACCTCCAGCAATCAAAATGGCAGGACTGGCAACCGAGGCTAATCCCACTTGTGCGGCATCGTAATTAGTGGCTTTACTATCGTTGATGAAGTCAATTCCCTGCCAGGTAATGATGTGTTCCAAACGATGAGCCACGCCAGGGAAATTGGCAATGGCTTGTTGAATCGCCTCTTTCTCAATTCCTGCCAACTGTGCCGCTGCTACTGCCATCAGGAGATTTTGCTGGTTGTGTGCGCCTACCATGCGTAACGACGACGCCGCCACAATTGGCTCATCCTGAAAAACGACCCAGCCGTCTTCGATGTAGAATCCTTTAGAGCGATCGCCAACCAAATCATCTTTCCCATTCACACTCGTCCAATACGCCTCAGGCCAGTGATTGAGCCCCATTTGACGCAGATATGGGTCATCGCCGTTGAATACTTGTAGCTGCGATCGCCCCAGAAGTTGCGCTTTGATGGTGTAGTAGTTTTCTAGCGTCTTATGACGGCTGAGGTGGTCGGGTGTAAAGGTTGTCCACACACCAATCTTAGGGGCAAGGTCGTGCGACGATTCAATTTGGTAACTACTAATTTCTGCAATCACCCAATCTAAGGAATTTTGGATGGAAGCGTCTTCACCCCTGACTCCTGACTTCAATGCCAATTCACAAGCGGCATAGCCGATATTACCGCAAGCGGGAGCATTGAAACCTGCGGCTTGAAAAATCGCAGCAATCAGGGAAGTGGTGGTGGTTTTCCCATTCGTCCCCGTGATGCCTACCCAAGGACAAGATTGGAGATGACGCCAAGCCAGTTCCATCTCTCCGATCATGTCAATTCCTTTGGCTCTCGCTTCCACTAATATCGGAATATCCCAGGGCACACCGGGACTCACGACAATCAACTGAGGGAAGTCTGAGTCGCTGAGTGTTAGGGAATGACCCAATTTAACGAGAATTCCCTCAGCA
The DNA here is from genome assembly GCA_036703055.1 of Waterburya sp. Taxonomy (GTDB): domain Bacteria; phylum Cyanobacteriota; class Cyanobacteriia; order Cyanobacteriales; family Coleofasciculaceae; genus DATNPV01. Next base: position 31,080 of record DATNPV010000205.1, on the reverse strand, counting down.
GCGAGGGCGTGTTGTTGTTGCTGTAAAGATTCGGATGTATTGCGATCGCTAACGGTTACGTCCCAACCCTCCTGCTGGAGGAGTCGTGCAGCCGCAATTCCGGATCGTCCCAAACCAATAACCTGAGCATTAGGCATAAGTGAAATGGCAGATCTCCCTGGTTTTAGCCATCCCCCATCCTACTGAGAGACTGTGAACTTGCCAATAACCAAGGTGATTTGACTAATCTGAAACTAGACGTTCCCGAAAGGAAAACACCATCAAATTTACTGTGGGGGCACACCACCGTGCGCCCTCAAAATGGCAAATCCAACGCAGACATATCATAAATAGAGTCGCCCTGCCAATTTTCAGAGTCTTGATACCAATTAAAAGGATTATTTTTAATATAATCTCTAACCCCATCTAATTTATCAAAATTTAGCACAACAGATTCATAATAATTCCGTTGCCATAAAGGGATTTTGGGAGTTTCCCGTCGTTCATTAACTTGTTTAGTCGTCGCCGACTTGAATCCGGCGATAATTGAAGGAATTGAATAAGATTTACGGCAAAATTGTGAGGATTCAGATTGCGATGGCTCATGGGAGGCTTGTTGGTGCGCCAGTACAGCATCAGTGATAATGATAATTCCGTGCAAGTGGTTGGGCATAATAATCCATTCATCCAAAATAATTTCGGGTCTAATTTTGGGAGTTCGTAACCATTCCTGTGCCACAATTTTGCCAAATTGATTCAAATGCATTTGGGTATGGCGAATTTCCCCAAACCAAGGTTGTTTTTTGTAGGTACAGATGGTAATAAAATAAGCCCCAGGTTGCGAATAGTCGTATTGAGTGAGGCGAATTGAACGACGATGATGGATTCGGGGATTATATTCCATGAAAAATCAGGATTGATGGCTACCAACCATATCATTCCCATTTCGAACCGTAGGGGCGCACCGACGTGCGCCCAACCGACGTGCGCCGACGTGCGCCCAACCGCCGTGTGCCCAACCGATACGCATTTGATCGATTTTTTTGATGTTACAAATCATACAAATTCATCGGTTGGTAAATAAGGGCGCACGTCGGTGCGCCCCTACGGCCTTGTTAAAACGGTATGATCACTGACTTGGTTGCGATCGCGTAATTCTGAATGCATCCAAGCGCCGAGGGTATTGTCGAGTTGAGGAATGCAGATGAGGATGCTGAGTGCAATCACTGAACCGGGAACGGCGTAACCTATTGAGGCAAGGCTTGCATTGTTAATAATAGGTTTGACTTCATCCTTCACCTTTTATTGGACTTTCAGTAACGAATCTGCACCCAGGTATGCGAATATATCCGTGACTTTCGCTGCTGGAGGTATCTATGACACTGGTAGAGATTTTGTTGCTGCTACTCATTGCAGCCATTTGTGGCAGCTTGGGACAAGTATTAGTTGGCTACTCCACAGGTGGCTTACTAGCCTCAATTGTTGTTGGGATTATCGGTGCCTACATCGGTCTATGGGTAGCGCGTGAACTTCACTTGCCTATCATTTTCGCGCTCAATGTTGGGGGTCGATCATTCCCGATTGTTTGGGCAATCGTCGGTTCTGCGATTTTTGCTGCCATCTTGGGTCTGATCAACCGTTCAATACGACGTTGAGATAGCGTTATGACCATAACAACCAAGCTTTCTAGACAGTCAGTTCCCTGGTTCTGGATGGGAATGGTGCTGCTATTTTTGCTATCAGCATCTTTGCGGTTTTGGGGGTTGAGCCGCTTTAATAGTTTGGTCTTTGACGAGGTTTACTTTGCTAAATATGGCAATAACTACCTCACTCATACCCCCTTCTTTGATGCTCATCCACCGCTGGGCAAGTATTTAATCGCCTTTGGCATTTGGCTTGGCAGTCACATCCCGGCAGGGCAAGAGTCGCTTAATCGTCTTACCGGTTCTCAGCTTTCTACCTTTAGTTACCGATGGCTCAATGCCTTGACGGGTTCACTGATTCCGCTAGTTGTAGCGGGTATTGCCTATCAACTGAGTCACCGCCGCAGTTATGCTTTGATTGCGGGTCTATTTGTGGCAGTTGATGGTCTGTTTCTAGTTGAGTCCCGTTATGCTCTACTGAGTGTTTATATCCTCATCTTTGGCTTGTTAGGGCAGTGGTTTTTCTTAATAGCTTTAGATAAACCAGCCCAACAGCGTAGGATGTGGTTAGCCCTATCAGGGATTGGTTTTGGTGCTTCAATTTCTGTCAAGTGGTATGGTTTAGGATTTCTTCTTGGCCTTATCCTGGTTTGGATGCTGGTGCAGGGAGTACAGTTCTTACAGTCGAAGCAACCCAAGGCAACTCGTGCACGAGAGATGACGACTAACGCTAACTCATCCTCCCCTGAAAATACTCCTGTCCCTATTTGGGAAAATCCAGCCCGTACCCAGACTCTCCTGCAAAAGCTTGCACCCATCAAATGGCAGCATCTGCTGATTTATTGGGGTGTTATCCCGATTGGGGTGTACTGCCTGCTGTGGATTCCCCACCTCTTGCTCAACCCCAAGGCGGGATTCTGGGAATTGCATCGACAAATATTGTCTTACCATCAACACCTGGGCAGTGGCCCACAGGAGCATCCTTACTGCTCACTCTGGTACACTTGGCCTTTGATGATTCGTCCTATGGGATATTATTTCCAGCAAGTAGACGAGACGCCCCCTCCTGCGACACATTTCTTGCTTCCCATTCCATCCGGTCAGCCCAAGGTGACTTACTATGATGTACACGGCATGGGAAATCCCATCTTGTGGTGGTTATCTGCAATCGCAATTGTTCTTTTGCTCACCATGTTGGCTCTGAGAATTCGCGCTTGGGGAACGATACCGGGAGCTAAGGTGCATCAGTCTCAAATTCCCATAGGAGCAGCCGTCGAGTTCTGGATTGTGCTGTATCTCGTTTTGAACTACGCGGCTAACTACCTACCCTGGATGATGGTGAGTCGCTGCTCATTTCTCTACTACTACATGGGTGCGTCTGTTTTCGCCTTCTTAGGTTTAGCGTGGCTAGTCGATCAATGTCTGCGGAGTTATGACCCTTTTTTGCGCGTGGTGGGAGCTACCCTAGTTTTTCTAATTTTGGTAGCATTTGTGTTCTGGCTGCCTGTATTTCTTGGTCTTCCGTTGTCTCCCCAAGAGTTTCAAAGCCGGATGTGGTTGCGTTCTTGGATATGAAGTCCCAACTCAGACCACACGATAATAAAAACTAGATCTAGATCGCCCGAAATTGATAGCAAACCCAATGCGCATCCTTCTAGTTGATGATGAAGTTGAGCTGGCTGAACCACTAAGTCGAATCCTCAGGCGTGAGGGTTATGGTGTTGATGTGGCGTATGATGGGTCGTCAGGGAGTGAATTGGCTTGCAGAGGCGAGTATGACTTGCTAATTTTAGATTGGATGCTGCCAAAACGGTCAGGATTAGAAATTTGTCAGCAGTTGCGATCGCAAGGACGAACCACACCCGTTCTTTTCCTCACCGCGAAAGATACTTTAGATGACCGAGTTGAGGGATTAGATGCAGGTGCTGATGATTATTTAGTTAAGCCGTTTGAACTACGGGAATTGCTAGCTAGGGTTCGCGCTTTGTTGCGGCGTTCGGGGACAACAGAGAGCAGTGTGACGCCACGCTTACGAGTGGCTAATTTGGAACTGGACTTGGATAATCAACTGGCTGATCGAAATGGACGATTGATTGAACTTTCGGAAAAAGAAAGTCAATTATTGGAGTTTTTCATGCGCCATGCAGGTCAGTTATTGACCCATGGTCAAATTTATCAACATTTATGGGCAGAAGAAGAACAACCGAGCAGTAATGTTGTCGCGGCTTTGATTCGCTTGTTACGTCGCAAAATTGAAGCAAAAGGTGAAACCCCGCTGATTCACACAGTCTATGGAAAAGGCTATCGTTTTGGGGATAGTAGCTGAGAGTAGGGAATGGGGAATAACGGGGAGCATCCCATTTTGGCATGAACCATGAACCATGAACCATGAACACTCCTCATCCAAGTTGTTATGAGTTGACCGACGCTCTAGCCTCTGCCAACTCATGACTTTAGTCATAGGTTAATTTGGGACATTGGATACATGTCATAAGTTGGCGAGATTCCTATGATCAAGGTGTTGTACAGGAAGCGCTTTCCAGATAAAAATTCGCAGGATTGCTCATGAAGTTTAAATCCATTCCCCTGCTGGCTGTGACGTTTGCTGCTACAGCAATGATTTTAGCCGCTTGCCAAACACAAAGCTCACCCACTTCCAATGCTACGGGGTCATCAGCCCAAGCTCAAAATACTGGAATGCCTGATGCTGCTCCTCCCGCTCCTGATGCCAAGGGTTCGATGCAGGGTGCTCCTCTACCTCCCAATTTAAACTTGACAGATGAGCAAAAAGCCAAAATCAAAACCATCTTAGAGAATTATCGTCCCAAGATGGAGAGTATTCTCACCGAAGAACAAAAGAATAAGTTGAAAGAGGCACAGCAACAAGGTAAAACCCGGGCAGCCATGCAGTCTCTCAATCTTACAGATTCTCAAAAACAACAACTCAAAGACTTAAGGCAGTCCCAGCGCCAAGACATAGAAAACGTACTGACCAACGAACAAAAACAACAATTGCAACAGATGCGCCAGAATCGGCGACACAAGTCGAAATATGAAGATAGTTCAGCATCCCAAGGTCAGTAATCTCCTATCCCTGTCGCGGGATTGAGTGCCAATTGTCAGAAGATTAAAATATTACAAATTGCAACTTAATGGTGGGCTACCCAACTCATACTTGCCAGCGTTATCGAGTAGATGTAGTAGCCCTTGTTTTCTACAGGAGAACGGGAAATGACACTTGACTCATCACAGCCGGATACGTTTAGGCAAGGGCTGCCAAGCCTACCGAAACGGCTGGGAACTCGCTGGCTGTTGTGGTTGCTTCTTCCTTGCCTTTTAGGGGGAGGGGGGTATGGAACTTATCGCCTAGCCGTTGTCATTCCCAGTGAGCAGCAAAAAAAGCAAGTTCTCACCATGCCAGTAGAACGGCAGACTTTACCCATCACAATTTCGGCAAACGGTACCGTTCAGGCTGAACGCTCCATTAACGTCAGTCCAAAAAACTCAGGTGTGCTTAAACGCTTGTTGGTTAAGGAAGGCGATACAGTCAAACAAGGGCAGATTCTTGCCTATATGGATGACTCAAATTTTCAAGGGCAACTCACTCAAGCGAAGGGACAAGTGGCACAGGCTGAGGCCAATTTGCAAAAATTAATCGCTGGCAATCGCCCCCAAGATATTGCCCAATCTCAAGCCCAATTGGAGCAAGCCCAGGCTAGTTTGCAACAGTTGCAAGCAGGCAATCGTCCCCAGGATATTGCCCAAGCTCAAGCGCGTTTACAAGAAGCTCAAGCCATCTTCAATCAAAAGGATGACGACTTGCGCCGCAATCAGCAACTTTACCAAGCTGGAGCTATTTCCCTTCAGGTTTTAAACCAAAAACGTTCAGATCGCGATAGTGCCCAAGCTCAGGTTCAAGCTGCACAGCAAGCCCTGAATTTACAAAAAGCTGGCTCCCGTCCTGAAGAGATTGAGCAAGCTAAAGCCAAGGTGAAGCAGCAAGAGCAAGCTGTAGCACTCCTCAAAGCAGGAAGCCGTCCCGAAGAGATTGACGCTGCCCGCGCCCAAGTCACGACAGCCAAAGGTACGCTCTTAAGTATCCAAACTCAAGTGAATGACACCGTTCTGCGTGCTCCGTTTGATGGTGTCGTCACCAAAAAGTTCGCTGACCCCGGTGCTTTTGTGACCCCAACAACTTCAGCCAGTTCTGTAGCAGGAGCTGCCTCGAATTCTATCTTGACTTTAGCGTCTACTAATCAGGTGGTCGCGAATTTATCCGAGACGAACATTGCTCAAATCCATCTCAATCAAGAAGTCAAGCTGAAGGCAGACGCCTTTCCGGGACGGACGTTTGAGGGGAAAGTGAGTCAAATCGCCGCCCAAGCAACGGTTGCACAAAATGTCACCAGCTTTGAAGTGAAAGTGGCGATACCCGATGCTGAAGCACAAAAGTTGCTGCGATCGGGAATGAATGTCGAGGCGGAGTTCCAAGTCGGTGAATTGAAGAATGCCATTGTGGTGCCAACGGTAGCGGTTGTCCGGCAACAAAGAGCGACCGGTGTGTTTGTGCAAGGAGCAGATAACAAACCTGTATTCACTCGCATTGAAACGGGTGTCACCGTTAATAACAAAACAGAGGTGAAGTCGGGATTGCAAGGGAACGAGAGAGTGTTGATTAGCTTCCCGCCCGGTACTCGGACTAAATCTCAACCTCGCGGCGGGGTGTTTCCAGGTGCTCCAGGTGGTGGTGGACGTGGTGGCGGTGGCTTCTCTGGTGGTGGTGCTTCGGGAGGTGGTTCCAGCGGTGGGGGTCGTCCTTAAGCATGGGTTTAGGTGTATCAACGATGAAGTTCTCGGCTCATAAACGAACCCGCTCGATGTCCATGCCCATGGGAGAAATCCTATCCATGGCAGTAGAAGCCCTGTGGAGTAACAAATTACGTACAGGGCTAACGATGCTGGGTGTGATCATCGGCATTGCCTCAGTGATTGCAATTTCCTCGGTTGGCCAAGGTGTACAGAAGAGTGTCGAGCAACAGATACAAGCCTTGGGTACCGATGTCGTGCAAATCTTTCCCGGAGCAGCCAGAAGTGGCAATGTCCGTCAGGGGCAGGGTTCTAGTAGTACATTAACGTGGCAGGATGCGAAGGCCATTCAAGAAAACGCGCCCTCTGCACAAATGGTATCTGCCTACTTGCAACGGTCTGTACAAGTGGTTTATGGCGGTCAAAATACGTCAACTACGGTTTACGGGACAGATTTGAATTATCCAGATGTGAGAAATATTCACCCACAAGAGGGGCGGTTTTTTACCCAAGAAGAACTCGATACCGCTAAGCAGGTTGTGGTGATTGGCCCTACACTCCTCAAAAATTTGTTTGGTGACAGGGCGACAGGAACGACTGCCATTGGTCAGAAAATAAGGATTCAGGGTGAAGCTTATGAAGTGATTGGCTTGATGGAGGCTAAAGGTTCGCAGGGTTCTTTCGATAGAGATGATGCGGCCTATATTCCCCTTACTATTATGTCGGCGCGGATTGTGGGGAACAATGCCTTAACGGGTGTTTCGGTTAGTAGTATTTTGGTCAAAAACAGCAATCAACAACAGTTAGAAGCCGCTCAGTTTCAGGCCACTAATTTATTACGATTGCGCCATAATATTTATCCTCCCCAAGAAGATGATTTTCGGATTACCAACCAAGCAGATATCGTTAGTACCTTTAGTAATGTAGTGGGGTTAATGACCCTGATGGTGGTTGCGATCGCAGGCATTTCTTTATTGGTTGGTGGAATTGGGATTGCTAACATCATGTTGGTTTCGGTTGTGGAAAGAACGCGAGAGATTGGGATTCGTAAAGCCGTTGGAGCAACTTATTCAGCCATTCTCAATCAATTTTTAGCAGAATCTATTTTGATTTCTACGTTCGGGGGAGGACTCGGAATACTGGTTGGTGTCACTATAGCGTTTGGCGCGGCAAAGATTTTTAAATTTCCATTTGTCATTTCTGTCTTATCCGTCATTGTTGGGTTTGGGCTCTCGTTTGTAGTTGGCTTGGTGGCTGGGGTCATTCCCGCCCGCAATGCTGCTAAATTAGACCCCATTGCTGCTTTACGAAGTGACTAATTACTTCAAAATTAAAAAAAATAATTTTTAATCTAAAATCTAAAATCCCATGATTTGGATGGAATCAATTACTAAAACTTACCGTTTGGGAGAAGTTACTGTCCCAGTTCTCAAAGGAATTAACCTATCCATTGAGGAAGGGGAATACGTTGCCATTATGGGGATGTCGGGTTCGGGTAAATCTACTTTGATGAATATTATCGGTTGCCTCGATCGCCCTACTAGTGGAAAGTACATCCTTGAAGGCAGAAACTTAACAACGTTTAACGACGATGAATTGGCCTATATTCGTAATCAACGCTTAGGGTTTGTCTTTCAACAATTTAATCTCTTGTCCCGTGCCACAGCACTAGACAACGTCATGCTGCCGATGGTTTATGCCAACGTACCCAAGCCCAAACGTAAACAACGGGCGATGGAAGCGTTGAAACGGGTAGGGCTTGCAGACAGAATGCTCAACCGTCCCAGCCAACTTTCTGGCGGACAACAACAACGGGTTGCTATTGCTCGTGCTTTGGTGAATCGACCGGCTTTAGTTTTAGCAGATGAGCCGACGGGAGCATTAGACACCGAGACTTCTTATGAGGTGATGAAATTACTCACCGAATTGAATGAGCAAGGCATCACGATTGTCATTGTGACTCACGAGCCAGATATTGCAGCTCAAACAAAACGCACAATTCGCGTTCAGGATGGTTTGGTTGTGGATTAATAGATTAATACTAGATTTGCTAGCAGACTCTAGCTTGTCCTGACGACTAAGTGGTGAAATGCTAATAAATAACATCCAACGTCTTCGATACCACTAGTGACACAGATTAATAATTCTACTCTCCCCATCCGAGCTGGTATTGTTGGTACTGGCTTTGCAGCACAGCGGCGGGCTGAGGCATTCCAGGCAGATGCGCGATCGCGTTTAGTTGCCGTTAGCGGTCATACTCCTGAAGCAACCCAAGAATTTGCTAAAAATCACCTTACCACAGCAGTCGATTCGTGGACGGATTTAGTCGTGCATCCTGAAGTGGATTTGGTTATGATTTGCACGATTAATCTCGATCATGGTATGGTCGCTCGTGCTGCCCTCAATGCTGGGAAGCATGTTGTTGTTGAATATCCTCTTTCCCTTGACCCTAAAGAAGCTGAATCATTAATTGCTCTTGCCCATACAAAAGGCAAACTCTTGCATGTCGAACATATCGAATTATTAGGCGGTTTGCATCAAGCGCTGCGGCAATGGCTACCAGAAATTGGTAACCCCTTTTATGCTCGTTACGTTACTATCACTCCACAGCATCCCGCACCAAAGCGCTGGACTTATCATCCAGAGCTCTTTGGGTTTCCTTTAACGGCTGCGCTTTCCCGCATTCAGCGATTAACTGACTTGTTTGGCAAGGTTAGTGCAGTTAGTTGTCAATCTCAATTTTGGTATACGGCTGAATACTTTACCGCTTGTCTTTGCACCGCTCAACTACGCTTTGCCAATGGTCTAATTGGAGAAGTGACTTACGGCAAAGGGGAAACATTCTGGCATTCCTCACGTAACTTTGAGGTACATGGAGAGCAAGGAACGCTACTGTTTGAAGGTGAGCGAGGGATGCTGATTCGAGGAGAAGAGAAGATACCGATTGAAGTGGGTGGACGGCGGGGTTTGTTTGCTAAAGATACGGGTATGGTATTGGACTACTTAACTGAAAAAACACCTCTGTATCTGTCTCCCACAGAGAGTTGTTACGCTCTCAAAGTGGCGGATGCGGCACGTCAATCAGCCGAACTGGGGAAGACAATAAACCTAGCCGTATGAACGAGGCAAAAGTCAAAATCTAAAAAGGTTCAAAGGGAATCGGTAATTGGTAATCGGGAATAAGGAAAATCGACTTCCTCCTCCCAACTCTTACCCTGAAGGAGGCTTCAAAACCGCCTAGCTTGGAATCTTCACTTGGGAGCGTGGGTGCTTCCTAGGAACGTAATCGCTGCCCAGCAACAGGCATTGCTCAATTAATGCCCTCAACCCTTAGACATACAACAAAAGATAGTTACCATTGCTCACCTTTAAAGCCATATTAACTATAGTTACGTCTATCGTAGGAGTTTACGTGGAATCACCCTGGCAGCTTCCGCTCCCGCAAGGGGAGTACGCAACCAGTCGAGTCGTAGTCTACTTTTACAGAGACGATTGGATTCCGATTACATTCTATCCCTTGACCAATGCTATTAACCTCCACCAGGGAGGACTACTTTCGGGGATTGATATTTCGCTGTTTCCACTTGATTTAGATCCCAGATTTTACAATTCAACCACTGCCACATCCACCATCAACGAGCTAGGCGAAAAAAGTTTCTCCCTCCAAGCTTCTTAGGTTAGTCATTTTTATTAAGCTAAGGAGATTATGATTTTTGTGAAAGGGGAAAAATTTGACGGGTAAAAGGGAAAAGGTATGACTAAAATTTTCCTAACCCTTTCCCTCCCTTAGCTCTAATCTTCATTCCTTATCTTGCCTTAAACAAATTCAAACCAATATTTGAATCAAGGATTAATTTGGAATTGCACTCGTTCTGTGTTATGAAACGGTTGATTTTGTTGTCCAGGAACACGAATGATTGGGGAAAAAAGCGATTCGTTGGAAACTAATTGTACATCATCATTGACCTGTATTGCTCCCAAATCTTGAGGGTCTATGTTGCTATTGATTACAACATCATTGCTGTCAATACTATTAGGTACAGTACCTGCTCTATTAGATGTAGGAGTTGAAGAGTTTCTTAAAAAGAATCGGTTAAAATCAGTGTCTACTGTCCTATTTCTAATACCAACCAGAGAAGTACCTGATAACGTAAATTCTCCAGTTCTTGAATTGGACGCTACTGATGGCTGTGCCTGAACCGAACTAGCTAACCCTGTGATAGCTGCCAGAACTCCAAAGGCTGTAAGAATTCTGTTTCTCATTGACTTGGCTCCAAATTAGAGTTCGTTACTTTTATGGTTGTCCAATTGAGTAACACTTACCTCTATCAAAGGAGCGTGTGATGAGCAAATAGCTATATTCTATTGGATAGATTTTGGTCAAGAAATGATCAGCGGCATGGCTTCGCTAACGCCGATACCAAGCGTGTATTCCACCAAGGTGAGAATTGCTATAACAGCGATCGCAACCTTTGTTGAGCTACAAGGCATTGCGATCGCATCTCAATAGGGACAGATCGCGCCGTTGTTTTTACTCTTGTCCCTGTCTTACCTCAAGGCGTCACCGAGGGGGCTGGGGGTATAGGAGAGGAGGGGGTTGCGGAAGGTGCGATTAAGGCAGGAGACGAGGGGGTTGTCGATGAATCCGTCGGTGCAACAGAGGAGGGGGTTGTCGATGAGTCCGTCGGTGCAACAGAGGAGGGGGTTGCTGAAGATTCTGTGGGGGCAGGGGATGCAGTACGGATTAAGCTTTTTGCTCTATAAAAGGTTTTTAAGCTGTCAGTATCACCCACAAAGCGCCAGTGCCAAGGTTCGTAGCTTACCCCTTGAGCATTGCCCTTGGGGAACGATAGCTCGAAACTGTAGTGAGCTGCATTTTTCTCCAGCCAATTGAAGGCGGCTGTCTTCTCAAAGTCAGGGCTGAGATTGGTTGCAGGTGCTTTCCCATCGCCAATATCGGTAGCATAGCCCGTGTGATGCTCACTATACCCAGGAGGTGCACTCACTTCTGCCCGTTTGGTGGTTACCTGTCCTCGCTGCGCCTTGACATCAAAGAACAAATGCTTTTGGTCAGCAACGGAACGAAAGCCGGAAATAGGCACCAAAATCACACCTTCTCTCGCCGCTGCCGCGGACATGGCTTTAAATTTCTCAGCCGCCGCCGTGCGGAGTTTAATCTGACCATCGGCGGTGATGGGCTTCAGTTCCGAGGCTGGTGCTTCTTGATAGGGCAAATGTCCCAGGAGATTATCTACTGTTTCGGTGCTGGGACTGGGTTGAGTCTGGCTACCCGCCGCTTCTGGAGCGGGCTGGGGTTTTTGAGTTAAGAAAAATAAACTCATGCCAACTGCGATCGCGCCTATTCCCAATAGTCCCACAATGAGCAAGATAGGCTTAATCCGAAGGCTACGTTGGATATCTGGTGTATCCCGCAGCGCTTCCGGTATATCGTCGTCTGGGGTCGCTGAGAAGTTAACTGGTTTTCCTGGGAGATCCCCGTTATTCAAGAATCCACTCCTGCACTGAAATCACTACTTACTGACCTGCATTTTAGTCTGGAGTTAGTCTAGCAGTCGCCCTTGGAGCGTGTCTCTTCCGGGAAACCCTTTTCTGGAAACTGGCGTAGCCTCTTATACCATTTTGGATTTTGGATTTGGGATTTTGAACGCTTTACCAGCAGGTAGTTTCACAAATTCCAAGTGGCAAGTCTAAACCCCAATGGTATTACTCGTGTTCATTTACACAGCCAATTTGGCCCACTCTTTACACTGAGCTAGCAGGTAAGCGCAGCTCAAGGCAACTTTGTAAACCAATGCAAAAATAAGGGGAAGTAGTTAGTTACATTTATTTACAAATAATAGTTTAATATGCCTATCTGGTTACAACCTTTAATTAAACTCTACATTCAGCTAGGTAGCGGTGTCCTGCTGGGGTGGGTTTTGGGACGCTTGTTGCCCAAGCGAGTACCAACGTTCATTGGTCAATTTCTCTTTTGGCTGGGAGTGCCCGTTAGTATTATTACTTTCCTACGGCGTGCCGACTTATCCGGAGCTATTTGGATTGCACCGATAGCCGCATGGGTGGCAATTTTATTCGGGGCAGGATTAGCTTGGATTTGGATTAAAGGACAGACGCTCAAGTCGGCTCATCCTGACAGGAAGAAGGCATCTGAGGCGTCTTTAGCCTCCTGGAACCAGCCAGCACAGGGCAGCTTCCTCTTATCGGCGATGGTGGGTAATACAGGTTACCTAGGTTTTCCGGTGACTCTCACCCTTGTGGGAGAAAAGTACTTTGGCTGGGCACTGTTCTATGACATGCTGGGTACAACCATTGGAGCCTACGGTTTGGGCGTCCTCCTAGCCGCGCAGTTTGGCACACAAGCGAAGAGTCCTTGGCAATTAGTCAAGGCAATCCTGCAAAACCCTGCACTGTGGAGTTTAGGAGTAGGATTGGCTTTTCGTCAAATCCCACTGCCAGAGTGGGGGGAACAAAGTTTACAAAAATTGGCTTGGAGTGCGATCGCGCTTTCACTACTGCTGATTGGGATGCGCCTGAGCCAGTTAGATTCTTGGAGTCGTCTGCCGCAGGCATCGGTGAGTTTAGGAATTAAAATGCTACTGGTTCCCCTAATTTTGGGGATAGGACTATTACAGTTAGGAATTACGGGTTCCCCTCAGTTGGTTATTGTGTTGCAAATGGCAATGCCTCCTGCCTTTGCCACCCTGGTACTTGCAGAAGTCTTCGATTTAGAACGTGATTTGGCGGTTACTGCGCTAGCGGTTGGATCTACGGGTCTTTTGTTGACGCTACCAATTTGGTTGTTGCTATTTGGTCGTTAGCACTTTTATTGTCGCTTGAACATCCATGTAACTGAGAAGCCAGAATCAGCCTTAGCTAATACAGTGATTCGTTCTACAGTCAGATTCGCTAACATCTGAAACCGCTTACGGTGAAAGCATATACCTCTAGAGTTGGAGGGTAAGCGTTGAACGATACCCAGAAGCAAGGGAAACAGAACCCTTCCCGCGTACGAGACCACTTGGCGAACGAGCGCACTTACTTAGCCTGGATGCGTAGTGCGATCGCTCTGATGGGGTTTGGCGTCGTTATCGTGCGCCTTCGCTACTTTCAAATTCCTGAAGTGCCCCATCCAGGAAGTGGCTGGAAGTTAGGTTTACTCTTCTCTCTCGTTGGTTTCATCACGGTATTGTTGTCAACGGTATACTATTTCATCATCCGCCGCACCATTGATGATGATTCCTACGAACCCTCAACACGTCGGGTGGTTTTCTTCAGCATCACGATTACACTCCTAGCCGCTTGGGTCATTTATTACGTCTTTAGAGTCACCATGAGTTCAGGGGCTGTTGTTCTTACTGACTGATAAGGAAGTAGCAATCTGGAGAGGAGAGCTACTTACCGCCGCCGCCATTGTAACTGCTCTACGAGTCGCAATAGAAACTGACGAGCCAATCTTATCGCTTCTTGGTACTGCTGCTGTGAACTATGCTCTGACCAACTTCTTCCCGTTTTCTCCTTAATAAACCCAAAAACGGCTGAATGAATCAACGCTGAATTACTCTTAAAATCAGGCTTGTGACCTTTAGCTTGAAGTCGTGCGATCGCACTTTCTTGCACTACCCATCCGACTCCGGCAAATCCCCAAAGCGATCGCGATACTGCTTTAGCAACGCCTCCATCTCTTCAACACGCTGCTCTGCTTGTTCAGCTCGCTGCTTTTCCTGCTCTAGAAGCTGACAAATCTCAACATAGGAATAAAACTTGCTTCCATCTGGACGATAAATCTGTAACTCCTCGCCAGATAAATCAAACCGGATACTCAACCGAGGACTAACCCATCCATTCATCTGCTCGATCGCATCCAATCCATCTTCAGCCCTCAGCCAACCGCTTAACGCATTTCTATCCGGATTGTAAATGTAATACTCTTCAACTCCGTAGCGATCGTAGAACAACAGTTTCTTATCCATTTCTATTCGGGAATTACTCGGTGAACGGATTTCAAACACCACTTGCGGTGCAATTCCCTCCTCTTCCCATTGTTTGTAAGAACCGCGATCGCTCTTGGGTCTGCCCAACACCACCATGACATCTGGAGCATTTACGATCGTGTTACGCCCTTCCACCGGATACCAAAACAAGTCCCCTGCAACAAAAACATTGGGGTCATCTGCATACATCCAATCCAAATTCTGCTCAATGACTACAATCCAGCGGAACTGCTTAGTATTATCTGCCATCGGCTGTCCATTACTTTCTGGGTAGATGACCTCTGTTTGGTTGGGCGAATCCAGTTGAGAAACCATAACTCAGTAGTTCATCAGAACTATCAGCTCAATTTCTAAAACCTAGCATAGGATTAGGCGATCGCTTTGGTCAGTCTGCACAAAAGCTTAGGGAAGCAGCAAGGTTAAGTTTGGGCAAACTAGCGACGTCGCCATTGTAACTGTTCTGAAAGTCGCAACAGAAACTGACGAGCAAGTTTTATCGCTTCTTGGTACTGCTGCTGTGAACTATGCTCCGACCAACTTCTCCCCGTTTTCTCCTTAATAAACCCAAAAACTGCTGAATGAATCAACGCTGAATTACTTTTAAAATCAGGCTCGTGACCCTTCGCTTTTACTCGCTCCATTTCCTCAATCAACAGCTTTGTTGGACGTTCCACCAACGAGCAACCATTCGTCCCATCCGGAATCAAATTCTTTGTTTTAAATAAATCATTAATCAAACTCCGCACCTGTGCTCCGTAACGTGCTTGAGTTTCCATTTTCGCTTTGTCGGGACGAGCCACCGCTTCCGGGTGAGGCACCTCTACCACTTCTGAGGCTAACTCTGCCTCTAAGCCTTTGAGAAACAACTCATACGCCGCTTGAGGCATTGTGTCCTTGAGCCGTACACCCCCAGCGATAATTTCACCCTCATTGTCCAAATCAAACCCGCGTTTTTGCAGTACCACACGCCGCGAATAATCTCGGTAAGACATGAGTTCCTCCCCGACCAAAACCTGCCAATCCAACCCAATGTGGGAGAGAAAATGAGCAGGTTTTATCTCTCTAGATTCCTTAGGTTTACTAACTTCCACCCCTACACCCTTGGGAAAATCACACCAAGCCGGTGTAATCTGCACAGTGCCATCATCCAGAACCGCTTCCACCTGAACTTCATAGGTTCTGATGCTTCTAATTTGGGTCAACTTTTGACTAATCGCATCCACTTCCTGCTGCCAGGGTAATGGAGTTGACCTCTCCCCCTGCCCCTCTCCTTCTAGGAGAAGGGAGTCCAATTCCGACTCCTCGCTTCCTGTTCCCCCCTTCGCAAGGGGGGTTAGGGGGGTTATCTCTTCATCCACACCATAAGTCCCCCCTGACTCTGCCACTCGCAAACTCTTCCCATCATCAGACAAGCTTCCCGTAGAACGCAGCTCTTCTTTTAACGAGAACTGTGGCGAAACCTCCTCCCTAACCACCACTGGCACGCGCAACTGCAACACATCTCCCGGATTAACCGTTGAAGTATCGCTTAAGTGGAGAATGGTTTCGCCTGCTTCATACTCCGTTGTCAGGAGAGGGCGCACCCGTTCCCGCACGACTTCTTCTCGAATCACATCAGAAGTTACGCCCTGCTGAAACTTCTCAAATAAATCTCTGAGTCCTAAAGCGGAATGAGTAACGACAACGCCCCAATTGGGATGAGTTAACCGAGGAAAGTAACCTGGGGACTCGCCTGGTACCCGACGCAACGCTCTCCCCCATTCCTGTTCGGCAGGAGACATACTTTTGAGAATGCACAAGCAGCAGGAGACAGAAATCCACTTATGATCGAACCCCACCCCCACTAAACCGCAATGCACGATCGCCCAGTAGTCTCCGTTGTAAAATCGGGACAAAATTGAACTGGGACGTCCTGCCAAATCGTAAGAATCATGGTCAGAATGGATGACGCCGACTCTTCCCTTCAAAATTGGGAAATTCTCTTCTAATAACGTGGCAACGCGATGAGTATGAGGAATGTTAAGCGCCCGAACCAGCATGGCATGAGGTTGTCCGGTGTGTTCGCGCTTTCTGACTAAAATCTCCACTGCCATTTCTAACACTGGCATCGAGAAGGAATCTGCAAACAGAATCTGACGAAACCACTGCTTATCTGTCTCCGCTTTGTTTAAAAATTCTTCAAAGTTATATTCAACTTCCTCGCCATCCTCCTCAATTAAGAACGCCGTAGAAGTCGCTTCTTTGTACATCAGTTTCTTAATCGGAGGGGGGTCGAGCTTCCAGGCATCCTGAAGAGTAAACTCATAATCGGCAACGGGTGCATATTTCAGAACACTTCGCCCTAAGGCATCCTCCTCTTCTACTTGGGTATACCGAACGTGAGGCAAAGGCTGAGAGTCGGAACGGAACTTTGAGCCAGTGAAATAGGCAAGCAGCGCCTCATCGAAATAATTGCAAATCGTTCGATAACTACTCGCCGCTGAGAAATGCGCTTCATCGGTGATGATGACGCCAATCGAACTCGGTTCGATATCCCCGCGACTCACCAGATTAACCAAAAACTGCCGATTGCTAACGAGCATATCGGCATCGTGCAAGCAATAGGCGTAACTGTTGAAATCGCTAGCATCTAACTCAACAATCTTCGGCGGCGGCACTCCTGGAGGTAAAATCTTAAGGCGATAAAGCAGCCATTCGTTGTAGAGCGGACGGTGCTTGTAGTCGGTGGGAAAATCCTTCAAGAAACGGGCGCGGAGCGTGCAGTTATCTGACAAAAACAACGCCGTTTTCCCCTGCATCCAAGGGGCGAGGATAAAGGGAGTAACTGCTTGAATTAACGTTTTCCCCGTACCAACCCCAGCCAAAATCAACGCTGCCTCTCGCCCGTGAGCATCCATCTCGCCGCGACAAGCTTTCTGGTAAATAGCTAACAGCGCTGCTTGCTGATGGGGATAGAGTTCTGTCTGTCCTTGCAGAATACGGTTCAGGACAAGCGAGTGGTATTTGAGAAAGTAGTTGTCAGAATCTGACATCATCGATAGCTTGACAGTGTTAAATTAGAACAAATGTTCCAATCAAACTAAATTCGCGTGGGTTGACCGTGCCTCTACGCGATCGCATCTGACCTTAATTCAAGATTTTACCCCTAAATAGTAGAACAAATGTATTAATCTAAGCTCCTAACGTCATTTCTGCACACCGTGCTGCTTGAGAACTTTAGCGGGACTGATAAACGAAATGCCCTGATTAGACGATGTGCTAATCATCACGGCTTCAATGACAGGCTCATAAACCGTTTCTAAAGCCACCCACTCCACAATAAAATTGGCACCTGACCCTCCACTGGTATCATCTGCTGCGATGAAGAAGTCTGTGGAAGCAAGCGGCTTTAGTTCTACTGGACTCTTAATGTCCTGCCTAATCAATTGCCCATCGGTATCGTAGTAACGCACCGAAGTGATGATAATCGAATTTGCCAAATCCGTATTTCGGATACTGAGCGTGGCTGACAAATTCATGACATGATTTTGGCTGTTGTGGTGATAAATCTGCGAGTAAACCGGGACGTATACAGTTTGCCCTATTACCACTTTTGTCTTATCTAACGTGACTGCTCTGAGTGAGGCTTCAGGCTTTATCTGAGATTGTTGCCTTTGTGAGGTAGTTTGGGCCGAACAGGAGGCGAGGGCGATCGCAAAAATCGCCCAACAAACCCAGAGATGCTGTTTCAGCTTCATGACATTTATCTGAACAGACCACACATTGCGGTTACACCTTCGTAGAGGGAACCGGCTCCTGTAAACTCAAACGGTAGCTAATCTCTCAATTTCTTTCAGGAAAGCGAGTTTATGGGAGGAGTATCGGTTATGCAGTGGATTGTAGCGCAACAAACTCCCTTGGGCAGCAATCCTGTTACAGATAGCCAAACGGCAGGAAGCATTCCTGAGCTGGTCATTATCCTAATTATTTTGCTGATGATTGCCACAGCAGTTGCGCTTATCACTCAACGATTGCGAATTCCCTATGTTACGGGTTTGGTGCTGGCAGGTTTACCCATTACGGAGGTTTTGTCGCGTCGAATTGGGTTAGACCCGTCTTTAGTCTTAAATCTTTTCCTACCCATTCTGATTTTTGAAGCCGCGATCAATACGGATATCAGTCGTCTCCGCAGCACCTTTAAGCCGATCGCACTTTTAGCGGGTCCAGGCTCTATTTTTTCCTCGGCAATTATTGCTGTCCTGGTGAAATTTGGGCTAGGGCTACCCTGGATTCCGGCGTTGCTGATCGGAGTCATTCTGGCAAATACCGATACCGTCTCGATGATCGCGGTCTTTAAGGAGATCCGCGTACCTTCCCGATTGACCACCATTGTTGAAGGAGAAACCCTATTCAATGATGCGGCGGCTCTAGTTTCATTCAATTTGATTCTAGTCATTTATGCGACAGGTTCTCTCAGTGTCGTAGAAGGAGTTAAGGAACTGCTCGTAGTCGCCTTGGGTGGGGGACTCGTGGGAGGAATTTTAGGTTACTTAAGCCTGCCAATATTTGTTCGATTAAATGACCCATTGAGTAGTCTCTTACTAACCGTTGCCCTAGCGTTAGGAACATTCCAAATCGGGCAATTTCTAGGAGTATCCGGTGCAGTAGCTGTAGTCATCGCCGGACTAATTTTTGGCAATCTTGGGCTTCCTCGCAGTCCGTCTGCCTCGGATCGAATTACCTTGTTGAGTTTTTGGGAATACGCCGGTTTTGGGGTTAATACGTTTATTTTCCTGCTGATCGGCATTGAGATTAACCCAGTGACACTGTGGAGAATTTTGCCATCTATTCTGTTCGTCATTCTGGCGTATCAACTGGGACGAATTCTCTCGGTCTATCTGTTGTTAGCAGGGCTGCGGTGGTTCGATCGTCCGATTCCTCTTCGCTGGCAGCATGTTCTGTTTCTAGGAAACATTAAAGGCTCACTCTCAATGGCACTGGCGCTGAGTATTCCGCTCACATTGCCAGGACGGGACAATATTATTGCGCTGGTTTTTGGTGCCGTTTTATTCTCCCTGGTTGGACAGGGATTAAGCTTACCCTGGCTGGTCAAACGGTTGCAGATTAGTCGTGCTTCTGATGAGATGCAGGAAGCGGGACAGTTGCAGATTCAGTTGATTGCGTCCAAAGCCGCTCAAGATGAGCTAGATAGTTTGCTCAAATCAGGCGTATTGCCGAAGGCCGTTTACGAGGAATTGTGGGCATCGTACCAGGCACGAGTAGCCGAATCTGAGCGGGTGTTGCGCGATCTATACAATCAACATCGGGCAGGTCACTTGAAAAGTGATAGTAGCGGGTTAGATGCGATTCGACGGCGATTGCTCGTAGCGGAAAAAGGGGCAGTTAGCAATGCCCTCCGCAAACGAATTGTTCCAGAAGATTTGGTTCAACCTTTCATCAAAGATTTGGATGAGAAACTTCTACGGTTGGAAGATGACTAGCGTGAATGCCGAGATAATCAATCATTGAGTGGACTAGCTCAGGGCGGGTGACGACCAGAATGGTAGAGCCTGCTTCAAGGACGGTATTGCCGTTGGGAATCTCTAAATTGGCGCAGGAATGACATTGGTAGCCAATGATCAGCGAACTAGTTGGGAATCGAGGGTCTTGAGCAATTTGGGCAACGGTTCGACCGGCTACATAGCAATCGCCTGGAACGGGCAACTTCAACACCTCGACTTGCCCTTGTTCAAAGTGCATCATCGACTCGACTTGGGGGTATTCGATCGCATTCGCCATTGTTGCGATTGCCAAATCAATCGTGCTGATAATGTGGCTAGCTTGAGCCAGTCGGTAGGCTTCGAGAAATTCGCGATCGCGCATCCGCACGACAATGTGGGAAATGCCATAGCTCCTGGATAGGGTAATCAGCGCTAAATTCAACGCATCATCCCTGAGGGCTGCAACAACTGCGTTTGCTTGTTTGATTCCCGCTTCGAGCAGAACAGTTGTGCTAACGGCACTCCCCTCAAATGCCATCACTCCAATCTTTTCACGCGCAAAGCGACAGGCAAGCGGATCGGTATCGATGATGGCAACCGTATGACCGAGTTTTAGTAACTGCTGAGCCAAGCCAAGCCCCATCATTCCTGCTCCACCAATTAAGACATACATAGCTGAGTGTCACTCTAAGAACGAACATAACGGATTGATCGCTATAAACCTCACCAGCGTTCAATCTACACAGTGGAGTCTTTAAGTTTAGGAGAGTTGTCCAAAGAGCCGCACCTCAGTCAATGAATTGGTCGGATTTGCGTCTGTTGCAGTTGGCACACAGAGCCAAAGCGTTCCACACTTCGGTTGCGCCTCCTTTGGAGAAGGGAATTTTGTGGTCAGCCTGGAAATTTTCTTCAGTTAGAGCTGTGCCACACAGTTGGCATTGGTAACCTGCACGCCGCAGAATCAGAAGTTTTTGAGTCTTTGTGAAACACCGTCGCCGCAACTCAACCGCTCCTTTGGAAAGCCTTAAGCATCATTCTAAGAGGATTCCAGACTCGAATCACAAACCCCAAAGGGACGAATTAAGGGTAAGATTAATAACTTCATGGGCAAAGCCCACCCCTGTCTGGAATACCCGATCAGCAATCATTCACACTCTCTCAGGAATCCGATCAAGATGAGTAGCACAGTGTCTGACATTGTCGTCAAGACGATGGACGCAAAGGAAAAGCCACTATCAGAATATGCAGGAAAGGTTCTCTTAATCGTTAACGTTGCTTCCTACTGCGGCTACACGTCCCAGTACGCGGGATTAGAAAAATTAAATCAAAAGTATCAAGACGCGGGGTTACGCATTTTGGGGTTTCCCTGCAATGATTTTGGAGCGCAGGAACCCGGAAGTAATGCGGAAATTGCCCAATTCTGTTCCACTTCCTACGGCGTCAGCTTTGAATTATTGGATAAAGTCCATGCCAAGGGTTCTGAGCAACACCCCCTTTATGCTCGACTTACCCAAGGCGCACAGCCATCTGGGGACGTGGCTTGGAACTTCGAGAAATTTTTGGTGAGTAAGCAAGGTGAGATAGTCGCTCGTTTTAAGAGCAGTGTGACGCCAGAGTCTCCAGAATTGATTGCTGCGATTGAAACAGAGTTAGCCAAATAACACGAGAGGTCAAGCTTCGCCATGAAGGTTGCTATCATTGGCTGTGGTTATGTGGGGAAAGCGATCGCAGATTACTGGCGTCATGAGTTAGGCTTTTTTGTCACCGCAACAACGACTAAGTCGGAAAATGTGAGTACTCTCGAAGACTACGCCCAGCGCGTTGTCGTCGTGAAAGGGAATGACCCAGCCGGATTACAATCGGTGCTGCAAGACCAAGAGACAGTACTGTTAAGCGTTGGTGCTAAAAATGCCCATGTCTATGAAGAAGCCTATCTGCACACCGCTCAAACCCTTGTGTCAGTTCTGCCTCAAGCGCCAACGGTACGACAGCTAATTTATACCGGTAGTTATACCGTTTACGGCGACAGAGATGGGGCGTGGGTGGATGAATCTTCACCGATTGCACCGGCTAACGAGAATGGGCAGATTCTTGCACGAACTGAGGATGTTTTACTGTCGGCTTCTAGTGAACACGTACATGTTTGTATTCTACGACTGGGAGGAATTTATGGCCCTGGTCGAGAATTGGTGAAAATCTTTAGTCGAGTTGCGGGTACCACTCGTCCCGGTAATGGCTCTGATGCCACGAATTGGATTCATTTGGATGATATTGTGGGCGTGATCGACTTTGCTCGGTCTAACCGACTACAAGGTATTTATAACTTGGTGGATGATGCCCATCTGACCAGTCGTGAATTAATTGATCAGGTGTGTGAAAAGCACCATTTACCTAAGGTTGTTTGGGATGCTTCTACCAAGAGTGTCCGACCCCAGAATGCCAGGGTGAGGAATCAGAAGATCAAAAATGCTGGGTATCAGTTAATTCATCCACAAATGCTGGTGTAACTATTGAGTAATGGGTAATGGGTTACAGGTTGGCAAGGGAAGCACGTTGAAGGTTGCCAAGTTGAACGTTAAAACACTCTAACCCTCAACCTTCAACCTTGAAACCTTTAACCTTCAACCCAATACCTCTTAGACTTAAGGCAGCACGCAACGTAGGACTAAATAGGAGGGCTTGCATTGACTGAAAACCAACTTTCCCTCCAGACTGTATCGCGCAGTGAATTGCCACAGGTGGTTTGTAGCGAACTGCAACTGCTGCTGGAGCAAGGGAATCTTCAAGACGCTAAAGCACTCCTAATCCCCATACAACCAGTGGATGTTGCTGAAGCGATCGAAGGGTTACCAGAAGCAATGCAGGCGATCGCATTTCGTTTACTGCCTAAGGATGAAGCGATTGAGGTCTATGAATATCTAGATTCTAGTGTCCAAGAGTCGCTGATCGAGAAATTTAAGCATCAAGAAGTTCTTGACATTGTGGACAAAATGTCCCCGGATGACCGAGCACGGTTGTTTGATGAATTACCGCCTAAAGTTGTTCGCCGTTTAGTCGAAGAACTGAGTGTCGAGGAACGGGAAGCGACAGCTCAACTTTTGGGTTACGAAGGGGATACCGCAGGGCGAATCATGACGCCCGAATATATCTCCCTGACAGACAAGTTGACGGTTAGCGAAACCTTGGAGCGAATTCGCAGTCTAGCGAATGCTAGCGAAGTCATTTATTACCTCTACGTTACGGATGGGGCGGGACATCTGAGTGGAATTGTCTCGTTGCGGGATTTAGTCACGTCCCAGCCGCAGCAAACTTTGGGTGAAATTATGACCCGTGATGTGGTCTATGTTCACACAGATACTGATCAAAAGGAAGTAGCACGGCTGATTCAGCGCTACGACTTTCTTGCTGTGCCTGTAGTTGATCGGGAACACCGTCTAGTTGGCATTGTCACGGTTGATGATGTGATTGATATCTTAGAGCGAGAGACCACCAAGGATATTTATGCGTTGGGGGGTGGCGTACAGTCGGAGGGTGACAACTATTTTCAGACGAATTTACTAACAGTGGCTCGCAAACGAGTGGTGTGGTTATTCGTTTTGCTACTCACTAATACGGTCACAGGTAGCATAATCCGCTCTCAAGAGTCTATTTTGCAGCAAGTAGTAACCCTAGCGGCATTTATTCCTCTGCTCACGGGCACGGGGGGGAATGTGGGTGCTCAGTCCTCAACGGTAGTGATTCGGGGGTTGAATACGGATGAAATTAAAGATTTAGGAGTCGCGCAAGTTGTCTTTCGTGAGGCGATGGCAGGGGCACTCTTGGGAACAATACTAGGAACGGTGGCAACGGTGTGGGCATACTTTTTGCAGGGGAATTTCTTTGTTGCCCTCTCGGTAGGGGTGAGTTTGGTGGCGATCGCAATTCTGGCTTCTGTGGCAGGTTCGGCTTTGCCGTTTTTATTTCGTTCCCTCGGTTTCGATCCCGCTTTGATGTCGGCACCCTTTATCACGACTGCCGTGGATGTTTTAGGTGTGTTGATTTATTTCAAGATTGCCAGTTCAGTTTTGGGACTTTGAATCGATCAGCACAAACAAATGGAACGCCTCAGATTATTATCAAACCAGGGGGTTCTGACAGAGCGTGCAGGGTCAGAGCGGCTAAATGTTAAAGCACCGTCTACAGATTGCAGAGTACGTATTCCTCCTTGCCTCTATTATTGGCTGGGGGGTGGCGGTGTGGACAGGCAGGCTAATTTATGCAGCGGTTCCTGTGACAATGACTCTGTTGCTGAGTTTACTCAATCGATGGCGTCTTGAGCAACAAATGAAGCGACGGTTGACGGCAGCAATGCATCAGCTACAACGGCAACTGGTAGAAGAGAGTCACACCCTAAATACACAACAACTAGAAGATGCGATCGCTTCGTTAAAAACTGACCTTCTCAATTATCTTTCCCAAATAGAATCGCCCGACTTGCAATCCAGTGCACTGAAAATCGTCCAGTACAAAGGGCGATTGACTAACTTAGAGGAATCGTTCAATAGTGTTGTGCAATATCTCAATACTGCCTCACTTCCTTCCAGGGTTGAGCGGTTGGAAGATGCGATCGCATCCGCTACTGCCGAAATTGCCCGAATTTATCGCCAGCTACCGGATACTAAGCAGACTCGAAGGGAAGCATTAGAACGAGAATTGCCAACCCGTCAGCCGACAGAAGTACCCGTTCTAAACCCCCCAAATTCTACACCCCCCCCCCCAGAAGCGATCGATGTAGAAGAACCGCAAGAGTTATCACTGCCCGCTCCAACTTGGAGTTTTTTGCAATCTTTAACGGGGCATTCAGACTGGGTACATGCCCTCGCCATAAGTCCTGATGGGCAAATCCTTGTCAGTGGTAGCTTTGACAAGACTATCAATCTGTGGCATCTACCCACTGGCGAACTGATGCATACCCTAGCTCAACATGCTAAAGGTGTACTTTGTCTGGCTATCAGTTCCGATGGGCAACTTCTTGCCAGTGGGAGTTTTGACGAAACGATTCGGTTATGGCGTCTGGATACCGGTGAATTAATTTACACTCTTAAGGGTCATAAAAATTCGGTGCGAGCGATCGCGATTACGCCAGATAATCAAACACTCATTAGTGGGAGTGTGGACGAGACGATCAAGTTGTGGCGTCTGGATACAGGGGAATTGTTGGGTAACCTAACCAAAACAGCAGGACAAGTCGCGGCGATCGCCCTGAGTTCGGATGGACAAACTCTGGCTAGTGGGGGCAATGACGGCATGATTAGTCTGCGCTTGCTAGATACCACCAATGGTGAAATCAAACCTTCTCCTGCGATTACGCTCACCGGTAATCTTAGCTCTATTTGCTCTCTCGCCATGACGCCGGATGGTGAAATTCTGGCAGCCGGTTGCAGTGATGGGACGATTAAGTTGTGGCAGCTAGGGACACTGGAACCTTTGCATGTTCTTCAAGGTCATTCAGCACCCGTGATGTCCGTTATTTTTGGCTTAGATGCACCAACTTTGCTCAGTGGTAGTGCTGACGGTACGATCAAAATTTGGCATCTCGAAACGGGTCAAGAATTAGGTCTTCTTGCTGATGATTCAGCGGCTTCAGTGATGGCTGTTGCTATCAGTCCAAATGGCCAGTTAATTGTTAGTGGGGGTGCAGATAGCATGATTAAAATCTGGCAACAGGATTAGATTTCACTTAGACCATCTGTTATTGTATGAGTTCTGCCCTAGATTACGAGAAGATTGCACATCTTTATGATTCCTATTGTCGTTTCACAGACGACCTGCCCTTTTTGCTTGAAGAGTGCAGGAAGACTGATGGTTCCGTACTGGAGTTGATGTGCGGTACCGGACGCATCTCTATTTCACTGTTGGAAGCAGGCGTAAACTTAACGTGCGTAGATGGATCGCCAGCAATGCTGGCAATTCTACGTCAGAAACTGGCAGCAAAAGGAATCAGCGCTAATGTTGTACAAGCAGACGTAACATGCCTTAATTTTGAATCAACATTTGATTTAGTTCTGCTACCTTTCCAAAGCTTTCATGAACTGCGTACTGAGGCTGAACGACAGAAGGTTCTTAATGAAATTGCGCGATCGCTAAAGCCAAATGGACGGTTCATCTGCACGCTGCATAATCCCAGAATCCGCCTCCAGTCCATTGGTCAGGGGCCAAGTCGCTACGGTCCTTTTCCGCGCACGGATGGAGTTGGATTGGTAGCCTTGTCGGTAGATTTTAATTATGAGCCGGAAACTGGAATTGTAACAGGATGCCAGACTGTGTATGAGTTAGATTCAGCAGGGGCACAAGTAGCAGAACACCGCCTACCAATTCAGTTCTCACTCATTGAGTTTGATGTTTTTCAGGAACTTGTCGAGTCAGTTGGGTTTTGCATCGAAGAAGTATTTGGGAGTTACAATCGCTCCCCATTTATCTCTGAGACAAGTCCATACATCATTGTCTTTGCCCGTAAGCTAAATATTTAATGATGGTTTCAACGTTACTAAAGACAGCTCGTTGTGTAGTGATACTAAGTTGCAATCTAATGTAGAGTTTAACGAACCCCAGAGGCACTCCAGAACGCTAGTCTTTCCGCTTGTTTTTTTAGCTTATCTATAGTAGTCACCACTGCGATTATGACTCTCGCCAAATCCTAAAACAAAGACCCGCTAATATGCATCCCTTCTGCCTTCTGCCTTCTGCCTCCTGCTATACCGTGAAGTAATAAAAATAGAGCTTTACAAGCTGTCTTTTGACAAAGATAAGCATTTAATTTAAAAT
Source organism: Waterburya sp. (assembly GCA_036703055.1). Lineage (GTDB taxonomy): Bacteria > Cyanobacteriota > Cyanobacteriia > Cyanobacteriales > Coleofasciculaceae > DATNPV01. The sequence goes on along the minus strand of DATNPV010000205.1, from coordinate 4,356 downwards.
GCAATATTTTTGTTTTACTTTGAAAACAAATTGAACTTTGACAAGCTGTCTTTTGACAAAAATAAGAGTTTTACTCAAGATTACTTATGGCTTTTTGGGTAACCTGCCAAAATTCACGGATTAGCGTTTACCTAAAGAAGCCAGACAGTGTGGTTTGAAGCATATTTTAATTCTCAAATAAATCAAGCATGAAATTGCATCTTCTTGTGCCTGGTGTTGCTCTGCTCATCTGGGGGATTGTGCCAACCGCAAATGCACAAACCACCTCCCTAATAGATACCAACGATATCAATCCAACAGAGACGAGTGATAACTATCAGTCTTTACCATCCTCACTCACGGCTAGGACAGCCGCTTCACCTCCAACGCAACCTATTACAAACATTCCTCGAATTGATGAAATAGAACATCTTCACACTAGCGCCAAGTTTCTCATTGAAAAGCCAACCTTATCCGCACTCAATTCTAGCCAAGCGAAACAAGTTGAAGCGACACCAAATTCCCTTACAAAGGAAACCCAACCCAGTCCTAGTGAGGAGCAATATGAAATTGAAATTACCGTGACAGGGGAGAGAGATATTCTCCCGCAAACTTCTGCTCCAGAGTACACAATTACTGAAGAAGAAATCCAAAAGCAAGGAGCTAATAGTGCAGCAGAAGTGTTAAGAGGTTTACCCGGATTTGCTGTTAATAATGTTGGCAGGGGAGCTGATATTCATACAGGCACTTACTATCGAGGGGCTTCGATCAATCAGTCCGTTTTCCTGATCAACGGCAGACCCATCGGAACTAATATCAACACTTATCATGGCACAACTGACCTTAATAGTATTCCAGTAGAAGCAATTGAACGGGTGGAATTATCTAGCGGTACAAGTTCCACCCTGTACGGTTCAGGAGCCTTCGGGGGAGTGGTCAATATTATTACCAAAAAGGGTCAAGAAGTCCCTAAACTAGACTTGGGAGCGCAGTATGGCTCTTACGATCAGTTGAATTATCGGGCTAGCTATAGTGGTTCTACAGGTTCATTAAAGTTCAATTTTGGCTACGAGCAAAACCAAGCTGATAATCGCTATCGCGTCCCAGTTGGTGCAGCTAACCGCGACTCTGAGGGTCGTTTATTTAATGGTGATTTTGCGACTAGCAACTATTTTGGCAGTCTTACGCTTGATTTAAATCCTAGAAACACCATTAGTTTAGATGCTTATAAAATTACCAGTCGCAAGGGTCTAATCTATTTTGGTTTTCCTCTCCAAAGAGACCGATTAGACCACGATGCATTTAATATTGGTCTTTCTTGGAAAGCCCTGCTTGGTAATGGTGAAGATTCCGTACTCAGAGCTACACTCGCCTATAACCAAGATTACTTCAATACCTACGGCCCGACTCAAAACATTTATTACCGTACAGGCACATTAGATTCACAAGCCATTACAGCGAGAATAGAGCACCAATGGCAAATCACCCCTAACAACAAGTTGACGTGGGGAGTCGATTTGCAAAATAACGTTTTAAAGGGTGATGTGTTAAGTACAGACCCAAGCCGAATTGCTCTGAATGAAAGTGAAAATAGAGATAGATTAAATACCGCCTTATTCGCTTTAGATACCTGGAGACTCACCGATACATTCCAGATAGATTTGGGGTTGAGGCAAAACTTTAATAGTGAGTTTGGTAATTATTTAAATCCCAGTGTTGGCACACGGTGGGCTATTACCCCAAATGTAGCTGTGCGCGGAAGTTGGGCATTACTACAAAACAATCCAGGTCTAGACCAATTATACGTTTATGACACGGTTCATAACTGGTTGCCGAACCCTAACCTAAAACCAGAAACAGGCTCATCTTGGACGGCAGGACTGGATGTCAGTTTTTCTTCCAGTTTGCTCGGTCAGTTTACCTACTTTGGGAGCAGTTTGGATGACCGCCTGGGAATATTAGCAGGTCGATGGGCAAACATTGGTCTTGTCAATACCAACGGATTCGAGGCAGCACTTCGGTGGCAAATGACGCCAAAGTGGTCAAGTTTTTTGAACTATACCTATACCGATGCAAAGATTGAGTCAGGCTCAGAAAAGGGATTACAGCTAGCGATGGTTCCTTACTCAGTAGCCCAACTCGGTATCGGTTACGCCTCGGCTGGGTGGCAGCTTAATTTTTTGGTAAGTTACAACAGTGGTGCTCGTAGAGCCTTCTTTACCAATCCTGATGAGAGTACTACCGATTTCATTCCGTCCTGGGTCAATCTTGATTTGAACGCCCGTGTTCCTATCACTAGAAATATCGGGCTAGTCGTCTATCTAGAAAACTTGGCAGACACAACTTACGAAAAAGCTAATCGGATTTTTCAACCCGGTTTAACATTTCGCATCGGTTTACAAAGTAGTTTTTGATGATTCTTCAGGTGACCGAGGTACAGAGATACCCGACCTCTTGGAGAAGTCGGGTATCTTGCTTGGATATACTGTATTTAAGTTTTTAACCCAGAGTACGCAGAGGGTAACGCAAAGAGCGCAGAGGTTTTGGAGGAAGATGTTTAATAGTTTTGATACGAGTGGAAGCGATAAGCCACTCCACATTTAACAGGAAGAGACACCAAACCCCAAACCAAGTTAAGCTTCACTAGAACCGAGTTTTAAGGATAGTCGCTCAGCACTGAAAGTGGCTGGTTTTGGTAGCAGTTATCAAGGAGTCACTGGACATTAGCAAATTGGAGCTTAAGGACGTGTGAAAACAGCCTTCTGCATTCCCAGTTGCTCTACGGTCACTGGCTGATTATCCTGTATAAATTCAAATTTTTTGCTGACTGGCCCGTGGATAAATAACGTCCATGCCTCTTGATTATCTTTAATCCAGATACTATGGTATTTTTTCGCCGACCGGAAGATGATTGACCCTGGTCCGTACCACTTGACTGTATCCTGCGTTTTCTCCCAGTACCCCCCCTTCAAAAGGATACTGATGTTAAACCAAGGGTGGTTATGAAGTACTCCTTTATACCATTCCGGACGATCCAGAATGTGGTTAAGCATGATGTTAAACCACCGATTGCTGGGAAATAGAATAAAGTGGGTATGTTGCCTCGGCTCTTTCTGCTGGGAATCGTTGAAGGCAGTAAGGCAAGGTCGAGACTCTAGATACTTCTTGAACCATGTAGAAATCACAGCGCTAACTCCTAATACAAAAGTCGAAGGCCAGTAAACCCACTGGAGATTGTAAGTACTCCTGTGGAGTTAAAGAATCGATTCTGTTTCTGGCGCAACGACCTCACCTTCGGTTTTAATAAGATTATCTTGTGTGGTAATTAGGTCAGTAAGTTCATTGATTGTGACCCCCATATCATCACAAGCTTGCTTCAGTTCTTGACTAAAGGTATTAATATCCTGACCATAACCACAAAGGTGCGCCGCCGTTTCAATTCCTTGCTTCGCGTTAGCCCTTGCACAATCAACTAATTCCAAACCTTTGAGAGGGGTAGGGGATGCCATAGCGACAGATTTTTCCTGTTTTCCAGACAATCCCAGATTAGTCGAAATGCGGCTAAGGCTAATCTGTCAGTAGGTAGAAAGTCTTAGCTACGTTTCTGCCAATATTGATAGATGGTGTAGGCGAGAGTGACGACACCCGTCACAATTGCCGATTCATCCACTTCAAATTGCGGATGATGCAGCGGGTAGTTGGGTTTATCCGGAAATCCAACACCGAGGCGGAACATGCTGCCAGGGGCATCTTGGAGATACACGGAGAAGTCTTCAGCCCCCATCGAGGCTTCAGGTAAAATTTGAACGCGATCGCTTCCCCATGCTTCTCTGGCTGACTCTTCCAATAACTGAGTTAATGCTAAGTCATTTTGCACCGAAGGCACTCCCCGACGGTAGTTCACCTCATAGCGAGCACCGTAAGTGTTGCAGATACTCGCCACAATCTTTTCGAGCCATTCTGGAAGATTAGCATGGGTTTCCGGATGGAGCGATCGCACCGTTCCCGCCAAGCGCACTTGGTCAGCAATCACGTTGGGGGCACGTCCACCACTAATTTGTCCAATTGTCAAGACCAGGGGACGCAATGGATTTTGGGTGCGGCTAATCGCTTGCTGAAGCGTCGTAATCACCTGCGAGGCAATCCAAATCGCATCAATCGCCTCATGGGGACGGGCACCATGACCGGATTCTCCCATAATAAAAATTTCTAAATCATCCGCTGCCGCCGTCAAAGCCCCATAACGAATCCCTAGCGAACCACCGGGAATCGAGGGGAACACATGAACGCTAAAAATCGCACTCACATCATTCATCGCCCCATCTTGCACCATCCAATTGGCACCTTGGGCAATTTCCTCTGCGGGTTGGAACAAAA
>DATNPV010000026.1:0-22410 GCA_036703055.1 Waterburya sp. | reverse complement strand
ACTCTGCCATAGCTGACGAATTGTTGGTTGCGTTCGGAGAACCAATCGAAGGAGCAACAAAAGGCTGAAGCCTTTATCCGACAAGCATTTCAATCCCTACTTTGCGGCTGGTGTCAGCTTCGCTATATTTGCGCCTAATAGCCAATCCCGTCTCAGCTAGAGAAAAGGCTTCTCGAACATTAGTGAAACAAGCACCTTTGGTTGTCGCTCAAGCCTATCATCGCGAGTATGACCAACGTCAAGAAGCTCGTGAGGCATCTCGTCGGGATGAAATTCGTCGGGATGAAATTCGTCGAGCTGAAATTCGTCGGGATGCACCTAGGAGAGTTTGGATTCCTGGACATTGGGAATCAGGCTTTTTAGGAATAGGTCGTAAATGGGTTGAGGGTCATTGGGGGACTCTTTAACAGAAAATTCTACCAATGTAATCTCAAATTTAGCTTCTAGTAAGTTAAGTGCGCCCTTTGCGCTTGGCAAGCGCAAGGGGCGCAGAGGATTTTGTCATCTAACCTATCTCACAAGCTGAGGGGGGATACGTCGGCAAATATTGTTTTTCCGACAGTCTACAAGATTACAAAGCTACAAAGTAATCTTACTAGGGCATCACCTTTGCTGACAATAGCCAAGCGACGGCAGCTGAATTCCAAATTCCCTTCCTCTAAACCCGTCTCCGAACCAGTACTACATCTACTGGCTGCCTATAGATTTCCTTGCTATACCTTTGATAGCTTGGTGATCAACCCAAATCCCTTGCGCGGTTGCCAATGCTTCCACGTTCTGCCAAGTATTGGGCCCTAAACAGCTCTACTTTCTGTGGCTCTAACTGCAATCAGGACAAAACCCCGTCTCTTTGAGCAGCCGCCGTAGTTTGGCATGAGGCAGTTTCGTGTCCTTCAAGTTATTTCCCCACACATCACAAAAGAAGTCTTGCATCAGCGCAATAATGCTGCGGTATTTGACGATGCTGGCAACATAGAAGTCATCTAACTTCATGTCCCCGTCTGCATGGATCTGCTCGATGTTGTCGAGTAATATAGATCCCAGTTCATAAGGTTGTAAACCTTCTTTAATGCCATATTTTTCCCTTATCCTGTGTTTATCTGGTTCCGAACAAGAATCATACGAGGGTCGAATCAGGTGTCCCAGATTCCGCAGAACTTCCCCATAGTCATAAAAGATGTGCTGCTCAAAGAAAGACGCTTCATCTAGAGTCAACGCAAAACTCTTGTCCAGTGCCAAACCCAAATCTGTCAGATAGGTCTGCTCACCGTCGGTAAGAACGTTGTGAAAATGTGCGTCGAAGTGAATGATTCCCTTATTTCTCAAAAAATCAATCGTTTTACGTAACTCATCCAGGGCTTGCTGAAGTTTGTTGGGGTTTTCCTGTAGCCATGTTTTCAGCACATGTGGGATATGCTCTAAGAACAAAACCAATTCATAGTTGGCGAGCGCTCTATCCAACACATAATTTCCCGCCTTCTCACTATTGCCCCAGTACTCCATATAACTTTTTAGACGCTCTATCTCCCCATCCGTCCGCTGCCAGGAGTAGGGGATAATTCGATAATGGTACATCAGTGGGAAAGTGGCGATCGCTCCCTCTAATACCCATTGGCTGGTCTTGATCTGGGTCACGAGTTCACGGAAGACTCCAAACCCAGTGAACCCGAAACCGTAATTAAAGTAAGTCGGCAGCTCATACAGGTTTCGAGTGGAGAACAGATTGTCATATTCGATGTTCGTAACTGGAATGCGTTTTACAAAGACCCTGGATTGTCCAAGAACGATGGTGTGAGTTAGCCCCCAACCCGTACTCGACTCATGCGACTCACTCTTATCAAACAGAGAACGCAATTGTGTATTATCCAACTGCGCGATTTGTGAACTGAGCTTGAAGTATCTCTTCCTTCTAAGTTCTATAGAGTTCTTAGCCATTTTCTCAGCGAGTGGAAAAGTATCCGGTTTCACAGTCTGTGAGCGCTGTTCATGCAATTTCCTCCAGCACTATGGAACCAGACAAATTCTGCTGGTTTTCCTCCTATGCTCCAAGACCAGCAATGGGCATAAATCTGGAAGTTTCCAGATTCACTAACATCTTTGCCGTGCCCACTTTTCCGTAAATCCGGTTTTTGTCAACAATCAACTCCATTGTTTTGTCGTAAGCATCTTTACTGTAATAAGCGTCACGGTAAAGCATAATCACCGCGTCTGCTGTCTCTGCAATCTCCCCAGAGTCTCTTAAATCAGCCTTCGTTGGACGTTTGTTGCTGCGCTTTTCCACCTCCCGATTAATCTGAGAGCCAAGGTAGAACGCAATATCAAAATCTTTCGCGATCGCTCTTAACTCTCGCGTGATCTGCCCCAGTTCTAGATTCCGGTTCTTTTCCCTCGAACCTAGACTAAGCATCTGCACGTAGTCGAGAAATACTGCCCCTAGTTGCCCTTGCCTTAAAATTGCCTGCTTGATTACGGAGCGAATGGTGGTAATCGACGGGTTAGGCTCGTCATAGACCATCCAGGGCAAATTGATAAATATCCCTATGGCTTTCGCTAGCAACTCCCACTCCTCCTCTTTTACGCCTTCAGGTAGTGGTCCTTTAAACAGGCGGCTGTTGTCGATGCCCGAAAGACGAGCGAGGAGTCGCTGGTTAATTGAGTCTTTATCCATCTCGCAGGAGAAGAACAAAACGGGTTGGTTGAGTTGAGTCATAATGGCGTGACTCAAACCTAGCATCAGTTGCGTCTTCCCCATCGACGTTGCACCCCCGATTACAGTCAGGGTCTTGCGATGAACGCCGCCCGTCAAGGTTTCGAGGTCATACCAGCCAACCAACTCACCTGCCCTTTTCCCAGTGTCGATGCTGGAAAACAGAGGGATGCCCATCTGTGAAGCGTCTTCTAGTTGATATCGTTCTGATGCCTTTTGGGCGCTGACACTGAAAATTTTTTGTTCGGCCTGGTCGAGGACAGTTTCCAACTCTATTGATGTCTCGTGTCCTAGCTGAACGATTTCGTTGCCTGCCCTAATGACTTGACGGCGGAGGTACTTTTCCATCACTAGCGCCGCATATCGGTCAACGTTGACTGCGGACACAGTGCGATCAACTAATTCCACTAATTTGCTCTGACCGCCAACTTTCTCTAATAAGTTGTGGTCAACAAGCCAAGTGGTTACACTCATCAAGTCCGTAGCTTTACCCCGATTATGGAGGACTAAGGCGGCTTTGTAGATTTCTTTGTGGGCATTGATGTAAAAAGCTTCTGGACGAAGAAGCTCAGCCACCCGACTGATCGCTTCCGGGTCGAGCAAAATGCCTCCGAGAATCGCTTCCTCAGCATCAACATTTTGAGGCGGGAGCCTGTTGGCGAAGGAGAAATCAATCATCGTCTTGTCCCCTGACCCTCCTCTTTCCATTTTTGCTGTCGTTTTTGCAGTTCAACTAGTTCTTTTCGAGCTGCGCTTATCTGTTCTTGCTGCTCTTGCTCTAACACAGCCGAGTCAATCTGGCTTGGTGTTTGAGACGCAACAGAAAACTCAGCGCTTAGCTCTTGCCAATTTCGTTCGATCCACTTCCTAGGGAGCGTTGGTGGTTTGGGCAGTTCGGCTGCTTTCTTCAATCCGAACTCTAAAAATTTCTCTCTTTCGGTATCTGAGAGAGTCTGTAAAAAGTCTGTATAAGTCTGAAGAGAGTCGGAATCTTTATTAAATGAGGCTTCTGGCGTGACATTTGGATCATTTTGTCCATTTTCGGACATTTCGATCCCGTTGCTGACATTTGGATCATTTTGTCCGCGTTTGGATCTTTTTGTCTGCACTCGGACATTTTTGTCCGTTGGGCTTGATTTTAATTTGACCGAAGCCGTTGTATTCCGGCACTTCCACTTCTCGATCTGAAAATCAAATAGTTCTAAATCTTGCAATCTTTGGGCAGAGCGTCGGATAGTTCGCTCGTTTACGTTTAAAATTCTGGCAATCTCAGCAGGTGGTGGAATATCAACCCAGCGATCACCAAATGGATCGAGTTCCCAAAAATAGAGCCACAGGTCGTACTGATTACCGCTGAGTTTGCACGAGCGCACATACCTGATTAGCTCCAAAGGGATTTGGACAAAAGTTGGCTGTATCATGGTGAGTATAATCGATGAACTTATCCCGTCATGCCTTCTAAAGCTCTGAGATTCGGCTGATTTTTTAGCTCTTTGGCAGTGCTAGAGAGCAATCTACAGGAGTCCCACCTTTGATGCTGCAATACTTCAGTAGCAGCTTCATATCTGCTGAGAGCTGCTGGTGATTGTGCAAAATTTCGGCGCAGTCCCAGCTTAGATTGGGAGTGGGGTAGTCCATAGAAAGCTCTCTGATACGGGTGTTAGTATGGTTTTGCCTGGTTTCCCTTACTATTTCTAGGGAAATTCTCAAGTTCGTAAATATAATACGTCGAAAATTACCACAAACGTGAATTGTGTGGCTAAGATATTTTCATGAGACGGAAACTAAGAGAAGCCTTTTTTTTAGCGGTTAAGGAATCCAAGTTGAGCGGCAAGAAGCTTGCGGAGTTATCTGGGCTTTCTGAATCACAGCTTTCTGAGTTCCGCAACGGGAAGAGAGAAATAACTTTGGGGAATTTTGAGCAAGTAGTGAACTCACTGCCGCCTGATGTATACCACCGCTTCTGCTGTCAGTTGACGGTGACTCAGATGGATCAGGAGCAATTATGCGAGTTAATTGCGGTGGCAGCTTTTGAGTTGAAGTCCAAGCAGGCACTGGGAACTGAGTACTCCGGGTCCGAAAAGGAGTACGAAAATCAAGCTGCTACGGTTTTATAGCGAGAAATATAACGAACAAGCTGTCACTAGGGGCAATGTGACTTTTAAATAGAAGTTCCTCTGTAGTGCGGAAGAATGTCAGGTTTGTAAATGTAGCATTCATCACCGCTACTTTGGGCCAAGAATAATGAAATCAGGATAGTAGCCTTTGACTTTTGGCTCGTACCATACAGAGAAATCATTAGGAAGTTGAGTACGGAGTATCTCGTAGAGAGTTTTTTCTCCGTGACTCGCATTTTTCGGTATACTCTCTGGAACCATTAAAGCCATAAACGATGCACCTCAGCCGTTTAGAAATTTCGTTCTCTTGTTTGAGTATCGAAGGCTGAAGTTTGCTAAAGTGTTTGCTTAATGTCTAAGTTGATGTATACGTTTAAATACTTTTGACGAGTTTTTCGGGAGGTTTGAGAGAAACGGCGATTGCACTTCGTCAACTTCCCTTAAGCCTCCCAACGAGATTCGGAGCTTGGAAAAACTTTTAAAAACTCTACGAAACTTGACTGATAAAAGTTGGTGAGAGCTTTGCATCTTAAAGGATTTAGAGGAAAAATTGGGGCTGAGAAAAGTAGGGGAAATTTACTGGCAGGGAAGACTTGACGTAAAAAACTAAATCCATCCGACGACTTGCACAATCTGAGTGACAGCCAACTCTCGGTCAATGTCCAAGCGAGCTTTAGCTAAGGCCGTTTCCGGCGATTTGTACCAGTAAAAAGGTCGTAAACAGATACCGTTGGACGCTGAAGCCATTAGGCTGGACTTTAACGGCTGTTCCCATCTAAGTGAAGCTGTAACTGGGAGAACATCATATTAGCCTGCTTTAGCCCCACTTTCCGGCGTCGCCTGACAATTGCCCAGAAGCACTGGTAATGGCTTGGCTATTGCTGTTTAGCTCAAACACAGGGAATAAGCATCCCATAGTGATGCATCCAAGGCTTGGTCTGAATCAAGAGTGTAATTATCAGGTGATTGCTCCTTCAACTGCTGCAACTGACTGCAATAACCCTATTTTATGTAATTAATTTAGCTTAGGCACTTAATTACCTCTGGGAGAAGGCAGCATCGTTAGCAATAACGATGCTTAAGTTTCCAAGCCAAGTTGCCAAATTCATTATTGCCAATAGCCTTCAAGGATAAGAGATAGCAATAGAAATAAGCCAAATATTGGCCTAGGTTTTTGACGGAGAATACACAAAGGTGAGTTGGTGGTGTAAATTCAAGCCTCGACTCCTGACCTTGCAAATATTCAATAAACCAATTAGGGTTTGACAAGAATAATTTCATCGAGGTAGTCTTTGCCAGTTCTCCTCCTCCAAAAATTTTCCGCATACAATAATCAACTTGTTTTTGAGTATATATTCCTAGAATGGTTCTTTTGCGACACGCTATCCAGTAACTTATATTTTTATCGCGTGGCGTTCCTCCACAACTGAAAATCACATTCTCAGTTTGTTTAACATAACCCTTCTGTTGGCCTTGCTCGAAATCAGTTTCATACCAATTAGTAACGGCGGTCACAGCAACATAGGCATCATCCATAACAAGGCCATCAGGTATGGCTATATTACGCAAAATCTCACTGGGCGCAGCATAACACTTACCATCTACTAATCGGTCAACGATGTTTCCTTTCTGATCTAGGATTTTTCCTCCACAAATCCGGCATTGAGGATTTTTGACGAGAATATCGATGAGTTCTTCTAGCCCTGACGGATTGATTAGTACTACATCTGCATCTAAAAGGATGTAATAGTCAGGTGGGGAAGAAGCTTGGTGAATAAAGTGGTTCCAGGCAGCACACTTATCCGGCTTGGTCAGGGACACTACCTTATGTTTGACTCCTAGAGGATTGAATTCTAAGAGTTTATCCTTAGCAACGCCAACTGTATCGTCATAAGAGCCATTGGAAACCACGATAATTTCAAATTCGTAGTCTGCTTTTTTTAACAGGGTTTGTTCCTGGAGGGAATCTAGCAAGACTTTGATTCCGTATTCTTCATTATAGCCAAGAATACCAATTGATATTTTTACCATTTCTCTGCTCCTTGTTAATCGACTATCAACTAATGAGAATAAATGACATCTGTCGTTCAATTCCTCCCTCGATTTGAGAGTAACGAAATTGTTTGTCTCCTTGGATTAGGGAGCTGAAGCTCTTATACCACCATGTCTAGCATGTCTGCGTAAGTCCTGAGCAATACAAGTGTCTTATTCGGTTTTGAAACGTACTTTCAAAATCATGGTGTCGAGCAAAATTAATACTATTTTTCGATTTTTCTAAAATTTCTTTTCTATTGAAGTTGAGATTTTCAATGACCCTAGCTACTCCATTAAAGTCATCCTGTTTAACTTTCCATCCTATATCAGCTAGCTCTACTAAACCTGAGAAAGCTCTGTTGTCGTAGCTAACAATAGGTAGGCCACAGGCTAAGGTTTCCAAATAGGTACAAGAAGGGTCGCTTTGTCTATGTAACATGACAAATAGATCAAATTTTTGTTGAAGATTTGGAATAAGTTCTCTAGAGAAATCAACGGCTCCTGCCATGAGTACGCTGTTTTCGAGTTGGTGCTTTTTGATAAAATTTTTCATGTCATTTTCTAATTTACCTGTGCCATATATGGTCAAGTGGAAATTGACGTTTCGCTGTTTTAAACACAGCGCTAACTTAAGTAGGTGATCTACTCCTTTCATTGGAATTAACCGACCCGAGAAAGCAAGGCGTAGTGGCTGATTTTGAGATAAATAAGCCAATCTGAGTTCTAAATCTTTATCCTTGATCAGGAGATTTTTATCAACCCGAGTATCAAAATACAGCAGGACATTTCTAAATTTATTGTATTTATAGTAAGCTGGCGCGCCATTAGCTTGAAGACCATCAGAGAGAGAGAAGGCAGATAATCTTTTTCTTTCCTCTCTCCAAACATACAAAAATCGGTAAAACTTAATTAAAGGATTTTGGGTACTCAAAGAAGCTATTTGATACCGAGTTTCAGGTATATACTCAATTACGTAAATGCATTTTGCGCCTATTTTTTTGCACAACCTACTTAGATGAAACTGGTTGAATAAATCGCCGGAAGCCATGACAACCGATGCCCCGTCTAAATGGTGAATATTGATTTTTTCATTTTCCTCCAAGAGGCTACATTTAAAGGGAAGCTCATCTGGTCTTTTATGTACTAACCCAAAATGGGGCAAACCGGATTCTGCTGAATTCATAATGCAGACTACATCTCCTGGCCACATTTTTGTATATAGCAAGACTCCTTCATAAAACTTCTGGTCAAAAATTATCAAATTGCCTTTTCTCCAAACGGGAACTGATGGAGCAATTACTAAACGAGGTATTTTTATACCTATTTTTCTTTGATTGTTGTTACTAGCTGGGCTTAAGGTGGAGTGAGTTGTTATGTAAGCGACCATCGGTTTTTCTCCTTCGCATCAATGTATGGAAGCTTTTGATAATTCCAGTATCGAAAAACTAAGACGTGAAATCATTGGTAGAATCAGACAAGTAGAGTAGATATTTTCGGTCAAAAAGAGTGGCAGTTTTCGGTAATGAGCTTGATCTGGCAAAACTGTCCAGGGTTAATCGCCTTTTCCCCTTGGTTGTTGCAAGCTCTAGGTCTCTCTGGCTGCCTCCGCCCTGTTTCTCCAATTGAGGCTCTGAGGCTCTTCTTGTGCTCCAGCTCTTTTCCAGCCGCTTCTAGCTCTCAAGACACTCTTCAATTAGTTAAATTTGTCAGTAGAGAGAGCCGCCTGAACATCCTGATAAACGTCTCGCAAATGCTGAAGTAACTCTTGTTGGGACAACTCATGAATCTGAAGCTCTCTGATGAGGAACGCTAGCTGCTGTAAGGGACCATTGTGAAGTTCTGCTTCGAGTTGCTCCCTTAACCATTGCTGTGTTAGCCGTTGTTGTTCCCAACAACGCCTGAGCCGCCAGCAACAAAGTTCATGAAAGACAACACACACCATTAATCCCGCTGTTGCTAGCAGAATTAGACAAGGCACAAGAGTTATCTTATCCATTCGTCTTCCTCCTTCTCCGCTTCATATAAAAAAATGGATGAAGTCTCATGAGACTTCACCCTGACTGAAATTAGAAATTGCTTTGTCGGTCGTGTTAGCTTTTTAAGAGCGCATCTTCGAGAACCGACCAGGTGTTATTGCCAACAAGGCCGTCAGCACTTAAACCGAAATCCAATTGAAATTGTTTCACTCGCGTCGTGGTTTGAGCGCCAAAGTCGCCATCGACAGCAATCGTCGTCGTCCCCGATTTACCCATTCTTTTGGCTTGATTGAGCCGCGCCTGTAGATATTTCACTTCCGCATGAATGTTGTCAGAGCCTTGGCTCAAGGGGGAGTGCTGGGTGTTGGAATAAAAGACAATTGTATCGAGGTATCTCCAAGTTGTTGACCCAACAATACCATCAACGGTTAGGCCGCAATCGGTTTGAAATTTTTTGACGTATTCTTCAGTAATATCACCGAATTCGCCATCGACACTAAGAGAGCTGTGATAGAAGAGATTGAGTTGTTGTTGCAGGTATTTAACCTGATTGACATCCGAATTGCTGCCCTGGCTTAAGGTGGGGTGAGTTGGTGTGGAAGTGACCATCGGTTTTTCTCCTAAAATCAATGTTGTTTACCTTTGATGATTCCAGTATCGAAAAACCAAGACGTGAAATCATTGGTAGAACAAGACAAGTAGAGTGGGTATTTTCGGTCAAGCGCATGGCCGTTTTCGGTAATGAGCTGATCTAACCTGGTTGTTTCGGATTAATCGCTTTATCGCTCTAGGGGAAAAGCTTTTCGTTCTACTGAACGTCTCTCGGTGGCAGGCAGTATTCAAGGATAGTATGGCTGTCATTGGTAGAAGGAACCGACCTGGGGGCTCGCTGTGCCACTTATGCAAGAAGTCTGTTGAAGGAAAGTCAGCCCTTTCCAGAAATCAAAAAGTTGTTCTAATTGTGGCTTTTGGGGAATTTTCCGAAAAATTCCTTTGGAAATTAAGTAGGGAAATTAGGCGCTCGTCCTGCCCTGCCTTGCCCAGCCCTATCCAGGCGCTCATTGAGGCGAGCAAAAAACTTACAGATAAAAATCTTTTCGAGAAGATTTGTCGGGGAAAAAGCTAAAAATATTTTGAGGGGAAAGCTTGGTGGAGTAAGGATTTTAGGCAAAAAATTTTTCTTTGAATAGGCTCTTTCCTAGCGAACCTGAAACCAGGGGCAATTTAGGCGAACTTATCCATAAATGATATCGGGGTTTCTGCGATAAGCACGGCAGAATAAGCCTTTTAGCTGCACAGCTAATCAAAATCTGAAAAATTCGCCTGAGAACGGCTTGTTTGTTTCCCTTAGAGACCTTCGGTTTCTCGCATTGCCTGTTTATGGGCGAGCCCTTCCAGATGCGTTTGTCGCGCAATTTCCCGTCGCTCTCGTTCTCGCTGCCGACAGGGGCGACAACGCCGAGCCGTTGTCCACACTCTCCCTTTGGCCACTTCATACCACCATTTCTGCTGGCTTGCACTCCAAACTTCCCTTTTACCGCAGTCTTTGCATGTAAAGGGGATATCAATGTAGTAGCCTCGTTCTACAAAGTCTGGGATACCCATGTTATTGCTATTGACGAGAGCACAACAGTCTACCCTTTGCCCACCACAAGCCATTATTCTGGCTATCTCATCCTGTTTGGCAAGAGCCTCCAATTCAAGCCGATGTGCCGCTCTAGCCAAATCTTTTTGGGCAGTTCGTTTGGCTTTGATTTCTTGACGGCGCTGTTTTCCACTTTTCATGCACTTGTTGAGTTTGCTTGTTTACCTTTGCCATGCCTAAGCTTCAATCGCCGGACAAATTATTCCAGAATGCCAACCAGCGCTTGATTGCTTAGCAAGATGCGTTCAGGAACCTGGAGCTAAGCTCAACATCATATCGATTCACTGATATAGTTTCAGACAAGGTAGCGATTCACTAAAGTGATAGATTCGCTTCATGCATTTTCGGTTTCATCTCTCAAACGTAGATAGTCTCATCGTCTCAACCCTTGTCTAAACCGTCGATCCATCACTTTCTACGAGTGCCTCAAAATGACAAATTTTTTTGATGCCTTCATCGAATATGGGCGAGCAGATAGTAAAGATTTTGCAATAAAACTTCATGCGCGGTTGCTGGAACAAGGGTTAACGGTTTGGTTTGACCAACTCGATATTCCGCTTGGCGTAGACTTTCAGAAAGAAATTGATGATGGACTCGAAAAGGCGCATAACTATCTGTATATCATTGCACCAGCTTCAGTCAATTCGCCCTATTGCCTCAAATGCCTTGAGCTAGCTATTAAACTCAATAAACGTATTATTCCCATTCTGCATGTCGAGCAAATCAGCCAGGAGACCTGGCAGCAGAGATTCCCCAATGGAAAAACTTATGCTGGGGATGATTGGGAAACGTACAAAGCGCAAGGGAAACATACGAGCTATCAAAATATGCGCCCAGAGATTGCCAAGATTAACTGGGTGTATTTCCGAGAGGGAATAGACGATTTTGAGCAGTCTTTTGCAGGCTTAGTTGAACTAATGGGTAGGCAGGCAGATTATGTAGAACAGCATACCCGATTTTTAGTCAAAGCTTTGGACTGGCAAAGGAATCACAAAAAAAACAATTATCTGTTACTTGGGGAAGAGCGAGAAGAGGCAGAATATTGGTTAAAAAGACGGTTTAAAGATGAGCAACCCCCTTGCCTGCCTACCGATTTACATTGTGAGTTTATTGGCGAAAGTACTAAGAATGCCAATAATTCGTTGACACAGGTGTATTTCTGCTACTCCGAGAAAGACAAAGCCGTAGCGGAGAAAGTCAGGAAAATCCTGCTGCGAGAAAGTATCACGGTTTGGACAAATAAGACGGCGATAAAACTTAGCTCTGAATTCCAGGAAGGGATTGAAGGAGCCGATAATTTTATCTACTTGATTTCTCGCAATTCCCGGCAATCAAAATACTGCCAAGAAGAACTGGGCTACGCCTTAGCTCACAATAAACGCATTATCTCCCTGCTACTTGAAGACACTGACACAGAAGAAATCCCTCTTGCACTACACACTTCACAATTCATTGAATTTCAGGAGCATGAGGATGAAGAGAAATACTACGACAGTATTGAGAAACTTTTAAATGGATTATCTCTAGATACTTACTACTACGAGCAGCATAAAATTTGGCTAGTCAAGGCATTGAAATGGGAAAGACAAAACCGCAATCTGAGTCTCTTATTACGGGGTTCCAATCTGCAACGTGCCGAAGCTTGGCTAAACGTAGCTAAACAGCGAATAGAACATCTACCTCTACCCTTACATGGAGAATTTATTGCCGAAAGTCTGCGGCAGTTGAGTGACTCGTCCTTGGATGTCTTTATCGCTTATTGCCGTGCCGATTCTGATTTTGCCCAGAAATTAAACGAGGAACTCCAGCTACAGGGGAAAACTACTTGGTTTAACCAAGAATATCTTGCATCAGACAGCGATTTCCAGCAGGAAATCAAGCCGGGTATTGAAAGTTCTGACAACTTCCTGTTTATTGTTTCACCGAGTTCGGTTAATTCATCCAATTGGGATGTGGTGGAATATGCACAGAAGTTGAATAAACGTTTCGTAACAGTCTTGCACACAGAGGTGGCAACCAAAGACCTACATCCGGCATTAGCTAGTGTCCAAGCGATTAACTTCAACAAGCATGGCGGGAATTTTTCTGCCAATTTTACGGAATTAGTGAGAATCCTGGATACTGACCGAGACTATGTACGTAACCATACTCAATTGTTGCAGCGAGCGCTCAAATGGAACCTCAAAGACAAAAGTACCGACTTGCTATTGCGTGGCAAGGAACTTGAGTCGGCTGAACAATGGTTGAATAAAGCCGAACAACAAAATAAACAGCCTACTGTAACGTCTTTGCAAAAGGAACTTATCACAAAAAGTGGTGAGGCAACGAAAAACTTTTTTGATGTCTTTATTTCCTACGGAAGACCTGATAGCAAAGAATTTGTCATCAAGCTGCATGATGGATTAGTTTCGCAAGGGTTGAAAGTCTGGTTGGACAAAAACGACATTCCCCCCGCTGTAGACTTTCAAAATCAGATTAATGATGGGATTGAGAAGGCAAGTAACTTTCTGTTTGTCATTAGTCCACATTCAGTCAATTCAGACTATTGCCGTAAAGAAATTGAGCTAGCGAACCAGCTCAATAAACGCATCATCCCAATTCTGCATGTGGGGGAAATCAACGAGGAGAATTGGCGGAAGACCTGGCAACAGAGAAAACCTAATGGCAAGCTAGAAGATTGGGAGGCTTTCAAAGCAGAAGGGCGACATACGAGCTTTAAGAATATGCACCCGACAATTAGCAAGATTAACTGGGTGCTAGGCTTCCAAGAAGGTCAAGACGATTTGGAAGCTTCCTTCACAGGCTTAGTTAATTTAATCCGCAAGCATAGTGATTATGTAGAGCGACATAACAGATTTTTAATCAAAGCTTTGGAATGGTCAAGGAATCACAAAAAAACCAATTACCTGTTAATTCAGGAAGAACGGAAAAAGGCAGAATCTTGGTTAAAAGAACGATTTAAGAATGAGCAAGCGCCTTGTGAGCCAACCGACTTACATTGTGAGTTTATTTGCGAAAGTACGAAGAATGCCAATAACTTGATGACTCAGGTGTTCCTCGCCTATGCCGAACCGGATAAGGCGGTCATGGAGCTTCTTCGCAATAGTCTGTGGCGAGAAAGTATTACTGTTTGGACGAATAACACCGATATTCAAACTGGGGAAGTGTCTGAGGAGGCAATTAACCGAGGAATTGAACAAGCAGATAGCCTAGTCTATGTACTCTCGCCTGACTCAATAACCTCTACTTTCTGTCAGCAAGAACTGGACTATGCCCTGTCGCTCAACAAGCGAATTATTCCCATACTAGTGCGACAAATTGACCACGAACTGGTGCCGATTGCGCTGCGGAATTTGCAGTATATCGACCTCACTGACAATGTTAAGGCAGAAGACTATCGTCTGGATGAAAGCCAACTACTGAAGATTTTACATCAGGATGAGCGCTATTACGAAGAGCATAAAATTCTGTTAGTCAAGGCTCTCAAATGGGACAGGCAAAAACGCAATCCTAGTATTTTATTGCGGGGTCACAATCTAGAGTACTACGAAAACTGGCTCAAGGTGAATCGGCAACGCCGCGAACATCCACCTCTGCCACTTCATCTAGAGTTTATTGAAACAAGCAGCAACCAACCGCCTGAATCATCCTTAGAAATCTTTATCTCTTATTCTCGTGCCGATTCGGATTTTGCTCGGAAGTTAAACGAGGAACTCCAATCGTATGGTAAAACAACTTGGTTCGACCAAGAAAGCATTCCTCCAGGCAGTGATTTTCAGCAGGAAATCTATCAGGGTATTGCCAATTCCGATAACTTCCTGTTTGTCATTTCGCCCAGGTCAGTCAACTCACCTTATTGCAAGGATGAAGTTGAATATGCCCAGAAATTAAATAAACGGTTTGTGACGGTACTGCACAGAGCGGTTTCAACCCAAGACCTACACTCAGCCTTAGCGAGTATCCAGTGGATTGACTTCAGATATGACGGAGATTTTTCCGTCAATTTTAGTGAATTGGTGAGAACTCTGGATACTGACCGAGAGCATGTAAAAAGCCACACGAAATGGTCGCAACGTGTCCTGGAGTGGGAACAAAGAGGCAAAACAAAGGACTTATTACTGCGTGGAAGTGAATTTTCCATTGCTCAACAATGGTTACTCGATGCCGAGCAACACAATAGACAACCTGCCGCGACTCCTTTGCAGAAAGAATACATTAGAAAAAGTCGCGATGCACTCTTTGCAGAAATTAAACAGGATAAGCATCAGGCACACATTTTAAAGTTAATGCTGGGTTTGGTGAGTGCTGGATTTGTGATTTCTCTTGGCGTTGGCGTATTTGCGTTCAGTCAGTGGAAACGAGCAGAACTAGTTGAGCAAGGTCAAATCAGTTCTTTGAGTCGATATTCATTGGCACTCTCTGATAAAGCTCGGAAGTTCGATGCTCTGATTGAAGCGATTAGGGCAGGAAGACAACTGCAAAAACTGTATAAGGTAAACCCAGCCACTGAGAGTCTGGTTTTGACAGCGTTACAGACGGCAGTTTATGGAGATGAATTTATAGAGCGCGAACGCTTGGCAGGCCATGACAATGATGTCAATAGCGTCAGTTTCAGCCCTAACGGTCAGCTTATTGCCACTGCCAGTAGAGACAAGACGGTCAAACTCTGGAGTCGTGATGGGAAGTTACTCCATACCTTCTCCAATGACGCTAATGTCAATAGCGTGAGTTTTAGCCCCGACGGTCAAACCCTTGCCACTGCCATTGACAAAGCGGTCAAAATCTGGAGTCGTGATGGGAAGTTACTCCAAACCCTCCCCCATGACGCTAATGTCAATAGCGTTAGTTTCAGCCCGGACGGTCAAACCCTTGCCTCTGGTAGTAACAAAATCGTCAAACTTTGGAGCCGTAATGGCAAGCTGCTCCAAACCCTTCCCCATGATGATTGGGTCAATAGCGTTAGTTTCAGCCCGGACGGTCAAACCCTTGCCTCTGGTAGTAACAAAATCGTCAAACTTTGGAGCCGTGATGGCAAGCTGCTCCAAACCCTTCCCCATGACAATTGGGTTAATAGCGTTAGTTTCAGCCCGGACGGTCAAACCCTTGCTTCTGGCAGTAGTGACAAAACCGTCAAACTCTGGAGCCGTGACGGGAGATTAATCCAAACCCTTCCCCATGAAAATGAGGTCGTCCATGTCACTTTTAGCCCTGACGGTCAGACCATTGCCTCTGCCAGTAGGGATAGTACAGTCCAACTCTGGAGCCGTGGCGGGAAGGTACTCAAAACCCTCTTTCATAACACTAATGTCAATAGCGTCAGCTTCAGTCGCGACGGCAAGCTCATTGCTACTGCCAGTGGGGACAAGACGGCAAAACTCTGGAACCGTGATGGGCAGTTACTCCAAACTCTCCCCCATGACAATTGGGTCAATAGCGTCAGTTTTAGCCCCGACGGTCAAACTATTGCTACTGCCAGTTACAAAGCTGTCAAACTCTGGAGCCTTAATGGGCAGTTACTCCAAACCCTCGCCGATGATAATTGGGTCAGTAGCGTTGGTTTCAGCCCTGACGGTCAGCTCATCGTCTCTGCCAGTGGGGACAAGACGGTTAAACTATGGAGCCGTAATGGGCAGTTACTCCAGACTCTCCCCCATGATAGTTGGGTCAATAGCGTCAGTTTCAGCCCTAACGGTCAGCTCATTGTTTCGGCTAGTGGGGACAGTAAGGTCAAACTCTGGAGCCGTAATGGGAAACTACTCCAAACTTTCTCCCATGATGATGCGGTCTATAGCGTCAGTTTCAGCCCTGACGGCAAAACCATTGCCTCTGCCAGTGATGACAATACCATTAAACTTTGGAGCCGTGATGGCAAGCTACGCAAAACTCTTTCCTATGACACTCAGTTCAAAAGCATCAGTTTCAGCCCTGATGGCACAATCATTGCTGCTGCCAGTGGAGATAAGACAGTTAAACTCTGGAGCCTAGAGGGAGAGTTACTGCAAACCCTTAAGGGGCACGACGAGCAGGTCAATAGCGTCAGCTTCAGCCCCGATGGCAAGACCATTGCCTCTGCTAGTAAGGACGGTACTGTAATTCTGTGGAATTTAGAAGATTTACGTCTAAATCAGCTAATGCAGGATGCTTGCGATTGGGTGGGGAATTATCTAAAGTACAACGCTGAAGAGAGTGATCGCACCCTCTGCGACGGCATTGACAAGAAGTAATGTCGGGCAAAACGCACAATATCAAAAGATTTGGTTTGGTTTTGTCGCGATGAAAGCGATCGCTCTTACGAGTGTGGTTCATCAGGAGCCTCGCATTAACTCACCTACTTTTTGTCAGTGGGGGTGAGAAATCCCATCACACGAAAGGCTTATAAAGTGTAACCCAACCCGGAACCTCTACCCTTTCGTTGTAATAGCAGTGTTGCTATCGATATCGATATCGACGCAGAGATAATATCGACAGACTCTCGCACGGCGGAATCTATGGCTTAGTTATAACAACGGAAAAATTTGGGTCGTTAAGGCTGAAAAGTTTGCAAATTAAGGCTTTTGAAGGCATTCTCATTCACCAATCTCCGCTCACTAGTAGGTGTTCAAGGGATGCGCTCGCTCTGCTGCAACTACTTAGCCAAAGTTGATCTCGCCCTAAAAATAGTAAAACTGGGGAATAGCGAAAACAACGGATGAGCCAGATCAAACATGACCACAACAACAGTCAATCCTTACTTAGAAGGCAACTTTGCGCCAGTACGCCAAGAGATTACAGCAGACGCACTTAGAGTAATTGGAGAGTTACCCCCGGACTTATCTGGGATGTTTGTGCGAAATGGTCCCAATCCCCAGTTTTCCCCCATCGGTTATTACCACTGGTTTGATGGGGATGGTATGTTGCATGGGGTGCAAATTCGTAACGGTCAAGCCTCCTACTGCAACCGCTATGTGCGAACCAAGGGATTTCAGATTGAGCGAGATGCAGGTCATGCAATCTGGACAGGGCTAATTGAACCACCTCAGCCGGACAACCCCCACGGTCCCTATAAGAATACTGCCAATACCGCTCTAGTCTGGCACGCGGGGCAGTTGATGGCGTTGTGGGAGGCGGGGGAGCCTCACGCCATTAAGCTTCCTTTTTTGGAGACAATTGGTTCTTACACTTATAGTGGCAAGCTGAGTTCTGCCTTCACGGCTCATCCCAAGGTAGATCCAGTTACCGGCGAGATGATGTTCTTTGGCTACTCCTTATTTGCCCCACCGTTCCTGCAATATAGCGTCGTAGATGCAACTGGGGAGCTGTTGCGGACAGTGCCGATTGACCTGCCGGTGGGGGTAATGATGCATGATTTCGCCATTACGGAACACTACACAATCTTCATGGACTTGCCGATGACTTTCCGCCCAGAACGAATACAGTTGGGTGAGCCAGCTTTTAAGTTTGAGCGGGAGACTCCGAGTCGCTTCGGCATCGTTCCTCGTCACGGCGACAACACTAATATCCGCTGGTTTGAAACTTCTACCTGCTTCGTCCCTCATACGCTTAACGCCTACGAGGAGGGTGAGGAGGTAGTGCTTATTGCCTGCCGCATGAAAAATTCAGGGCTTCTAGAGCCTGCTGCATCCCCATCGAGTGACCCTGATGAGAATAGCCGTCCTATGTATGAGTGGCGATTTAATCTCAGCAGTGGTACTGTTCGGGAGCAAGTACTCGACGATATATCCTGTGAATTTCCGCGTGTGAATGAACAGCTATTGGGGCGAAAGACTCGATACGGCTATGCAGCAAAGATAGCCAACAATCCCGTACTCCTGTTTGATGGCGTGATTAAATATGACGGAAGCAGTGGCAAGTCTCAGGTTCATGAATTTGGACAGGGACGCTATGGTGGTGACCTCGTATTTGTCCCCCGTCCTGGTGCAACGGCTGAGGATGATGGGTGGTTGGTGACTTGCGTACACGACGAGGGTTCAGGGAGTTCTGAACTGGTGGTGATGAATGCTACTGATGTGACAGCTGATCCAATAGCGCGGGTGCTTATCCCTCAGCGGGTTCCTTATGGTTTCCACAGCATTTGGATTTGTGAGGAACAAATGACTGCTTCCATGTAGGCTTAGTTTTAGCCACGAAAAAATTTGGGTCGCGCCGTGAGGAGTGAGAAGGAACTGTTCCATTTTTGATGTCTGACCGCCGATAGCGTTATCGAGCGGATTGCGTTAAGTTAGCATCAGCCTGCGGTTCTTCCACGAATTGAGTGAGAGCCTGCCGAGGCGGACGCAAGCGGCCCTGTTTCATCTCTTTTTTCACTTGGGCGACATACGGATAAAAGTCTACCTGCATCGTGTGCCGCTTTGAATTCACGTAGCGCTTGTATATTGCCTCGCGATCTTTCTCAATATCGCGTTTCATCGCCTCCTTGCAAGGCAACCCCACTTTACCCTCTAGCAGTTCGGCAACCCACTGGGACTGTAACTCCGCCAACGGCATGATCGCGCCCAGCGGCTGTAGCAGTCCGATGAAGTAAAGATTGGGATGCTCTGGATGCACCACCCGCTTGTACAACGGTATCTCGTTCTCCTTGGAGTTAATCAAGCTTAGGTCGAAGAATGGGAACGATACTTTGTATCCTGTGGCGTAGATGATTGCGTCGATCTGCTCCTCAGTTCCGTCCGCGAAGCGCACCCGATCGCCCTTCAATTGTGTGAGGTTGGGCTTCATCTTAATCTTGCCGTGTCCCACCAGATTCAGCACATCTGACGAGATTGTTGGATGTTCGGACAGAAACGGATGCTTGGGAGTCGGGAATCCATAGGATGACTGCGAACCCCGCGCAACAAACAGCAGACTCTTAAAGAGGAGACGCTGTAACCAAAGCGGCAGGTATGCCATTGAGGGCGTACCGTAAGTGTCAAGCGGTCGCCCCAGGATGTACTTGGGGGTAACATGTGCACCCTGTCGGGTCGAAACAAAGGTCTGTTTGGCGATGCGCGAAGTTTCACAAGCGATGTCGCACGCAGAATTGCCAATCCCGACCACAAGGATATTCTTGTCCTCCATCCCTTCCGGTGTTTTGTAATGGTGCGAGTGCATCGACTTGCCCCAGAACTCGCCAGGGAATTCGGGCAAGTTGGGGCACCAGTGGTGACCGTTTGCAACCATCACCGCACCGTAGCGCTCTGTGCGCGTCCCGGTTGGCCTTTTCACTGTTATCATTGTACGTCCCATCCCCTACTGGCGAGACGTGAGTCACGGCAGTTTGAAAGGTGATTTGGTCACGGAAACCGAAGTGGTCAACGTAAGCTTCAAAGTAGGCGAGAATTTGACTGTGATGGGGAAAGTCGGGATAGTCTCTCGGCATGGGAAAGTCGGAGTAGCACATGCGATCGCGGGAGGTATTGATGTGCAGAGACTTATAGGCCGAAGACATGCCGCTGTCGTTGAGGTAGCGCCAGTTGCCACCGATGCCGGAGCCTTTTTCAAAGCAATCGAAAGGAATTGCGCGAGCGTGCAGAACCTTAGCGGCGGCGATTCCGGATGAACCAGCACCAATAATACAGACCTGATGAACAGCCATAGCAGCAACCTCTCTTCAAAAATTATTAGGCTATCGTTATCGTCGGGCGTCTGCTGCCAATATTGTAGAACTGGAACCGTTGCTAAAACTAAGCCTCTATTGGTTGATTGAACATTCCGGACTTCGTCCTTCTTATTGAAAGGAAAACACCTGCGATTTATGCTGATATCATCTCTGAGCCTGCCAGTGATATCAGCTATGTCATCTCAGCCAAAAAGCCAAATGATTCGCGTCCCCACTCCATTGATTCACAGTGTCAGAGAACTGGCACGACTTCACCGAATTGGACGCACTAAGGCCGTATTAGAAGGCGTGGTAAAGCTGGTAGCTGCCATTGATAGCGAAGAAGCTATCGACATCGATAGCGTATCCGACGCAATCTCACAGCTGACCTCCCGACTGGAGAGGCTAGAATCCCAGAAAGACAGCGATGATCCCTCTATTGATATCGCACAGATGACGTTATCGATATCAGATTTGACAGAACGGATGGAGAAGGTAGAGAGCGATATCCACTCCATCGCACTGACGCTGACTGACCTCAACGTGAGACTTGCAGACATTGAAGGGGTTGGTGATATCGGCTACGCTGTTAGCTCGATATCAGCACTTGAATCTCTGGATGATAGCGAATCAATTGCAGAAGAATCCCTAACTGAAGCAACTGAAGCCGTTGATATCACGAGCGATAGCGTTTCGATAGCAATATCTGAATCGCCGCCAAAGCCCCTGATAGAACTTACTCAATCTAACCTAGCTAAGCGATTGGGTTGCTCTGTTAAGCTTGTGGAAAGGCATCGGAAGCAGGGAAAGGAAAGCTTTGCTGCCTGGTCACAAAGGCTTGACCCTGATGGTCTTTCCTGGAGATGGTCCGGTAGAGGAGTTAAAGGCAATCCACTGCGGTTTAGGCCGACAACGACTAAGGAAAAATAAGCCTCGGAAAAGCCCCATTTTCCCTCAATTCAATAGTCATTCCGTGCAGCTCGTTCCTGAAACCACTCCAAAAATGGCGTCCATGTAAGCGGATTTACTACCTCTGACATATTGAGCACATGCAGATACCCGTGCCGAGAATAATAAATTCAGATCTTCCTCAGCTCTCTGTCTACACCATCCCCATTCAACGAACCGATTTTAGATAAACAATAGTACCCGATTAGCTGATTGAAGTCATCTCGCTCTAGCTTCAAGTTCCTCAGCGTTTTTATCTCAAGGATTAAATCATCCACCACTAAATCGGCATCCGCTCCTCCAACCAGAAATGAAGCCTCTCCCAAAGTCGGATTCAGGCATACTCCTCCTGTTGTTCTAAATAAATTGGCATCCACAAGCGCCATAAGGCTTCTTAAATCCTCAACATCTCTCTCATCAATACAGGAAAGATTTGAATCTATTTTCCCACGCCGAGAAAAGGGGTCTAACTTGGCTAAAAGCAAAGCGGACTTGATTAAATCTGAACTCAGTTCTTGAGTTCTCAAAAACTCCGCATAATGGGTTCGGGCTTGAGTAATGATTAAATTCGCCTGCTCAGCCAAGTGATGAAAACCTTGAGCTGACAAGAGAGATAAAGAGTTTTCCGCCACCCAATTTCGTTCAATCGCTTGAGGATTAAGGCTTTTCAAAAAAAATCTCATCAGATAATCGAAAGCCGTTCCTACCTGGGAGTAATTTTGAGCGAGAGGAGGAGCTAATAACTGGTGGTTAGTTCTCAAGTTGGGCTTAGGAAATTCTTGCTTAAATCGGGCACGGACATCGGATTGGTTCAAAAAACTACTCAGACTCATAATTTCGCTTCAGGCCGAGAAATCAGGAAAGAATCAATTCCCATACAGAATTGATTCTTTCCTGATTTCACCATAAAGGCATTTTCGTTCCCGACCAATGCTACTTTTTATCTTCCTGTCATTCCAACAGGATTTTGAAGTTAGGGATTGACAAAAATTCTTAACCCTGAAAAAAAACAAGCCGCTGTGAAAAAGCATTTTTTTCAGCGGCTATCGTCAAGCTATCTGTTGAGACTTTGTCAAGATATTTGGTGATGAACTGTTGAAGCGACAGGAAGTTCTGGTGTTGACTCCGATTTAGTTTTAGGGTTTTAAACAAATTCAAGCCGATTAATGGAGAGTTGGACACCATGAAGGAGAGTCGCCAAAAACCTCCTACTAACGTCAGTGATAGTATTTGGCTAATTGCCGTTCCCAAACTCGCTGAGTTCAACGGGTGAGTAGGGAAATATTATCGGTAATACTCCCCCCTCTCAAAACCGGACGTGCGACTTTCACCGCATCCGGCTTCCAAAAATCACTGAGCTGCCAGGTTGTGAATTTGCTGGTGACAGTAGAGATGGAGGTATTCTAGGT
>DATNPV010000025.1:0-61656 GCA_036703055.1 Waterburya sp. | reverse complement strand
TATCGTTGTCCCTAAGACTTCTTGGGGTGTCCCGTCACTTGTTCGGGTAAAGACCACATCCCAAGTGTGAAGCCAGCGCCATTCTCCTTGCGCGTTCTTCATGCGAAATTCGTTTTCTAAGATTTCACCATCTTTGGCTGTGGAAAATCGCTGTGCAAGTTTAGCGAGGTTGTGTCTATCATCGGGGTGTAACACATCTATGAAAAACTGTTGCCCTCTAGCTTGGACCTCTGCTTGGGTAAGACCAAAAAATTCGACTCCGTAGCGATTGAGGTAAGTGTTGCACCCTTGAGTCAGATCCATGACATAAATTATATTGGGGGCTGTATCGGCCACTTGCTGGATGAACCGTTGATTTTGCCGTAACGCCTCTTCTGCTGCTATGCGATCGCGAATTTCTACCTCTAAGGAAGCGTTGATTTGGGTTAACTCAGCCGTGCGTTCCGCTACCCTAATTTCCAGTTGATCACGCGCTTGACGCAGCGCCTTTTCCGTCACTTTGCGCTGTGTAATGTCGAGTACGGTTCCAAATAAACGAGTCACTTGTCCCTGCTCGTTCATGTAGGGTTGCCCCTTCGCAGCTACGTACCGGATAGAACCATCCGGACGCTCCACTCGGCAGTCAAATTCATAGGATTTTCCCTCAGTAATCGCGGTGGCGACGCTTTGTTCCAGCAGGACTCTATCCTCAGGAAAAAGCAGGTGTAGATTTTCTAAGTAAGTCGGTGCTCCTTGCTCTGAATCAAGACCATAAATACGGAATAATTCATCAGACCAGGTAATTTTTTGAGTCGCTACATCAAACTCCCAACTGCCAATATGGGCAACTTTTTGCGCTTCAGCTAAACTGGCTTCACTTTTCCTTAACTGTTCCTCTGCCAGTCTGCGTTGTGTGATGTCGCTCATCGAACCCACTAATCGGATAGGATGACCTGTGGCGTCGCGCACTATCGTGCTTTTACTGAGAAACCAGCCGTAGCTTCCGTCCGAGCGTTGCAGCCGAAACTCTATTTGCTCGTTATGGTTACACTCTAAATGAGTCTGTACAGTTTGCTTCATCCTCGGTCGGTCTTCGGGATGTATGAGTTGATAGAACAGTTCGAGACTTGGGGTGACGGCATCCGGATCTAAACCGAGGAGCTCGTAAACTCGATCCGACCAAAAAAGGCTGTTGTTCTCCAAACCCCAATCCCAAATGCCATCATTAGTGGCATCAATAACCAACTGCAACCGCTCTTCACTAAAACGCAGCGCGGCTTCTGTCCGCTTGCGTTCAGCCAGTTCCAGTTGTACCCGATGATAAAGGTCAGCCTGCTGAATGGCGATCGCTACCTGAATGGCTAATTGCTTGAGCAAATCCATCTCTAAAGGCTGCCACTGCCTAGGTTGGGAGCAGTGATGAGCCACCAGCAATCCCCAGAGTTTCTTTTGATACACAATCGGGACAACGAGCTTGGACTTCACTCCCCACCCTTGAAGAAACTCAACTAGGCAAGGCGTCATCTCATCCGTTTGTGTATCAAACACGGCGCGAACTCGTCCTTGGCAGTATAACTGATGAAAGTCTTGGGGAAAAACTTCTTCAGGAAACGTGTGTCCCAGAATTTTGGGATAGCCAGGAACGACGGCTTCTGCGATCGCACTTCCAGTTCCATCAGGCCAAATTCGATAGACTAACACGCGATCCACCTGGAGAAATTGCCGCACTTCCTCCACAGTGGTGTTTAAAATAACATCCAGCTCTAACGTTTCTCGGATATGCTGAATGCTGGTTGCAATCAGTCGCTCTCGCTCGGTTCGTTGCCACATCGCTTCTTCGGCCTGCTTGCGCCAAGTAATATCCACTGAAATTCCCAATAAACGAATCGGTCGGCTTGTTTGATCGGTCAAAATTTTGCCCTTGGCTAGCATCCACTTGAGCGGTTGATCAGGGATAACCAGGCGATGTTCAACTTGCATTTCGCCTAAGCTCTCAACCGCCTTCTGGTAAGCGCTACGAAGTTTTATCCGGTCGTCGGGATGAATCAATTTCGAGGCTTGTTCATGGGAAATTTTCCAGGTTTGTAAATTCTGTGACTCGGTTCCCAGCATCCCGAAAAAACTCATTTGATCGGTATCTAAATCCCAGTCCCAGCAAATTATTCCGGCAGCTTCCAGGGCAAGCCGTAGGCGAGCTTCACTCGCTCGCAGAGCTTCCTCAGCCTGCCGGCGTTCTCTCACTTCAGCTTGCAGTCGTTCATTCGCCTGTTGTAAATCGGCTGTGCGTTGTTGGACTCTCAGTTCTAGTTGCTGCTTTAGTTCTTGGTTAGCGGCTACTAGTTGAGCCGCTTGGTGTTGTATCGCCTGTGTTTTCTGGAATAACGAGATCAACACGGAGACTTTCGAGAGCAAGATTTCCGGCACAATTGGTTGGGACAAGTAGTCCACTGCACCTAAACCATACCCTCTCAACGCCTCAGTATGGCTGTATACATTGGCTGTAATAAAAATAATTGGAGTATGCTGTAGGCTGGGTTTTGCTCGAATCTGCCTTGCCGTCTCAAATCCATCCATCCCTAACATCTGCACATTGAGGAGAATTACGGCAAACTCCTGATGATGCAAAAATTTCAGAGCTTCCTCTGTGGAATGGGCTTTCACTAAGTTTTGACCGAGCCTTTCTAGCATTGCCTCCAAAGCTAGTAAATTCCTCGGCTGATCATCAACTACGAGAATGTGAACTTTTGCTTCAGGCTGCATAGGTTATCCTACCTACGAAGAAGCGGTGATGTACAATGATCCTAGTTCATTAAATCTTTCTATAGACAGAATTTTTTTATTTTCATGTGTGTGCCTTGATGTTAAAGTTCTCCCGTAGCTCCAGCAATGAAAATTCTCCTAGTCGAAGATGATGAACTACTTGCAGGAGTTGTTGCAGAATTTCTGATGGATCATCTGCATGTGGTAGATGTTGTCTCTGATGGAGAATCAGCTTGGCATCAAGTCAAAACGCTAGAGTACGATTTAATTTTGCTCGATGTAATGCTACCCAAGTTAGATGGCATTACGTTATGTCAACGGCTGCGTAGTCATGGTTATTC
This sequence comes from Waterburya sp., assembly GCA_036703055.1. GTDB lineage: Bacteria > Cyanobacteriota > Cyanobacteriia > Cyanobacteriales > Coleofasciculaceae > DATNPV01. The sequence continues at coordinate 58,576 of DATNPV010000025.1, read as the reverse complement.
CGTACCTATTTTGATGGTAACTGCCCGAGATACGAGTACAGATAAAGTCATAGGCTTAGATGCTGGGGCTGATGACTACATGATAAAACCCCTGGATTTTCCTGAATTGTTAGCGCGGATTCGGGCTTTATTGCGGCGCGGCAGTTCTAGTTCATCTCCAGTTCTAGAGTGGGGTGACTTGCATCTTGACCCAGCCACCTACGAAGTCAGCTACGATGGCAGCTCTCTACGCTTAACGCCTAAAGAATACAGTCTTTTGGAACTCTTTCTCCGCAATGGACGGCGAATTCTGAGCCGGAGTACGATCATCGAACGTGTTTGGTCTATGGACGAACCTCCGGACGAGGGTACAGTGAAAACTCACATTAAGAGTTTGCGGAAAAAGCTCAAAGTTGTGGGTGCGCCCAATGATTTGATAGAAACAGTTCATGGTGTAGGATACCGTCTCAAGCAAGTCATCTAGCCATTGCTTGATGGAGATTGGCATTCTTTCCGAACTCTTCCCTATTTCTGCCCGAAAATTTTACCAAAAAGCCGTATTCTTTTCACTAAGAAATGGGCCAGTTGAGCCTTAATAATACGCTCTACACCGAGTTGCTTTTAAAGATAGTAAAACGTCCTAGGCGGGGAGACTAGGAAACGAGGAGAAGGTGGCACAGAACCTGTAGTGCGTTTAACGACAACTGAGTATAGACCTAACAAACAGTAGGAAGATTGTGAGTGAAGCCTTCGGGTTATAAATCTGTATTGAATGTAACAAATTTAGGTAAGAATCCTGGGTCTGCACAAAAGTAAGCGTGAGATGGAACTAGAAGAACGTAGATAGTCACCATCACAAAATGTTAAAATGGGTTGGGCTGAATCGACAAAAATGCCTAGTAAAAAAAACACTGAAAATTCTTGTCATTGATGATAATTTGCTATTCCTAGAAGTCCTGGTCGAGTTGCTGGAAATGAGTGGTTTCCAGTCCATTGGCGCTCCCACTGGGGCTTTAGGTTTGCGGTTAGCTGAAAATCACAAGCCTGATGTCATCGTTTGCGACATCAATATGCCTGAACTGAATGGTTTTGGGGTCTTGAAAAAACTGCGAGAAAATCCCACTACCGCTAATATTCCGTTTATTTTTATCACCGCCCAACCCGTCGATAAGGCTTACTCTCTTGTGCAGGAGATGGGAGCTAAAGGTTATTTAACTAAACCTTTTTTACCCCAAGAATTAATTGAAATCATTGAGACAATTACTCCTCCAATTCGATAAGCCATAGCTTATAGGAAAAGGCAGAGGGCAGAGGGCTGAGGGCTTTTGTGTTTATTACTGGTATCTGGTTGTTTCAGCCGTTGGATCTGTTTTCATCTTGATGGTGAAAGTTATCCCTAGCCGCTCTACTCCTGGGGTGTGTTGCAACGCACTACACCACTGTATCTTGAATTCTTCGTTTAACTTTTTTCTCAATCCTTATTTTGTATTCGTTTCAGTAACTGGTAGAATGGCTGCCAATTATCTTCCTGCGCGATCGCGTTCCAAACTTCTTCAATTACAGGTCGCAGTAAAGCCGTCTTTGGATTCTTATCTCGCAAGCGTTTCTCTACATCTCCCAATTCATTAGTTGACAAACTCTGCAAAATATGGTGGAAGACCTCTCTCCAACGAACTAATAATGGTTGCTCAGTGAATGGCAAAAAGGGTTCACTGCTGAGAATTTGATTCCTATCATCTCGCCAGCTAGGGTTAAACTGCTGGGCTAATTCAGCAAAGAAAGTATGGTAACCCATCTGACTATCTTTTAGGAATTGAAGGGTTAACCCTAACAAATCCTCCGCTTGGGATTCCGGGAGCTGCTCAAACCCTAGTTTATTAATCATTAGCTGCCGATAATGGCTGTAATAATGCTCATCATACTTAGCCAGAGCTGCATCCATATCTGTTTGTTGAATTACAGCAGCTAAGGGTAGCTGAAGCATTTCTAAATTCCACCGACAAATCGCAGCTTGATAGCCGTAACAGTAGCGTCCGTAGTAATCAAAATAAGCCGCTGTAAAGGTTGGATCATAGGTGGGGATAAACGCATAAGGCCCATAATCAAAACTTTCCCCCGTAATTGACATATTGTCTGTGTTCAAAACAGCATGACAAAAACCAGCGGCCATCCATTGCGCTACTAGTTGAGCGACTCGTTCGACTAACTCAGTGTAAAACTTGGCATATTTTTCCGTTTCTTCCCCCGTGTTGTAGTCAGTAATTTTGGGATAGTACTGTTCAATAACATGGTTTAATAGCTTTTGGATCAAATCCTTACGTTTAAAGTAGTGCAACCGTTCAAACGTGCCAAACCGGATGTGAGAACGACTAAAACGCACCATGACAGAGGAACGAGTGGGTGACGGTTCATCCCCCCGCCACAAGCTTTCGCCCGTTTCAATTAAGCTTAAACAACGAGATGTACGAACACCGAGATTGTGCAACGCTTCCGCCGCTAGCACTTCCCGGACGCCACCTTTAAGGGTTAGTCTCCCATCTGCACCTCTAGAGTAGGGAGTTGTGCCAGACCCTTTGGTGCCAAAATCGTAGAGTTCGCCATCAATACCCCGAACTTGACCATAGAGAAAACCTCTGCCATCTCCTAACCTGGAGTTGTATTCACCGAACTGATAGCCGTGGTAGCGCAAGGCTAAAAAAGGCCGCACTCCCTGAAATTTGCCAAAGGATTGGATAAAATCAGCGTCTGTAACCTCTTGTGGATTTAGCCCTAGGATGGGTAACAATTGGTCATTGCGAAATCGCAGAATATGGCGAGGAAATTCTGCCGCTGGCACTTCATCAAAATAGTCATAGCCTAAGGATTCTAGAGCAGGTTCGTAGTTGAGGGAGAGAAACATTTTAGTATTTGTCAGAGCTTGCTAGCATTACACTTGAGCATAGCGAATGTAACAGGAACTGAAGATGCCAGACTCCATCATGTTCCAGGAAGACGCTTATGTCCTACTGGAAACTAATCAACCTGAGCAAATTATCACTCCCGCAGAACTGCTGGAGAAACTCAAGACCATTTTGAGCCAGCGACAGGATGACTTGCCACGAGATGTGCAGAAGTTCACCTCTGTGGCAGAGCAAGCTCAGTATTTGATGGAAACATCCTGTGAATTGGATGTCGGGCCTGGGCAGTATTTCCAGTGGTACGTCGTGCGGTTGGAAAAATAAAGACGCGGCAAAAACATAGCTTTACGCGCTGGCTGCCACTTGGGGTGTTGTAATCAACGCTACATCAACACGGTTTTCCTCAGGCTGCGTCAAATTGACTCGGATACCAGGGCCAAAAAATTTCTCCAATTTGTCCCGCTTTTGTTGCCAAGTCTCAAAGGGAATCAGGGGCGACTCAAATTCTAAAACGAGTGTGTATGCACCATCCACTTGAGTTTCCTGTAATCCTACCAGTAGCGGCCTTTCCTCGTCGGTAGGCGATAGTCCTAAACTTTCTAAGGAACTGTCAAGATGAGCTTCTTGACCGTAGCGATACCGCGTTACATCTTGACGAATTTGGTTTTGAGTAGAGGTCGCTTGGAGTTCTCGGAGTTTAAGCACGGACTCAGGTGTGGGTTGGCTAAAGCCTATGGGCTTTAATTCAGCGGCTTTAAGGGCAAGACCTCCCAGTAAAATGGGAATTCCATAGAAGAATCCGACGAGATTTAATGTGGCATTGCCGGTGGCATAGGCAACAAAACCCATGAGGGTGAGAACTCCACCCACAGACAACCCTAGGGTTCCCAAAGAAGTTTGGCGTAACAGGCGTAACATCGTTATTAAGCTATCTCTCCAGCAATCACTTTAGCTTTATTATCCTTGAGGAGTGGGTGACATCTGGTGGATGTGTTGGATAAAGTCTATACTTTGGCGATCGCATAAGTTCTCACTAAGGAGTAAAGATTAGGCCCTCTTAGGGCAATGAAACTCAGGAGTCAGGAATCAGGGGTCACACCCAACTAGTCGTGATCGAGAGGTGGCCCGATTAGAGCTATAAAGCACGGTCTACTAGTAAGAGATTTTGTGGTAAAGTGCAGAAATTTTCTATCTCACGTAGTGCCATCCAGCCCAGTCACTCCATTAGTAGGAGTCATCCTCGAAACGAACCCAATAATATGAATCAGGTCGCCTTTCTCTACCATCCTCTATCCAGAGGAAAATTATTAAAATGATTCAACAAGAAAATCAAAAAGCTGCCAAAAAAAGTAGTGTTATCCTGGAACAGCTTAATTCTCTGCAACAAGAAGATGAAACGCTATATAACATTTTAGCGGTCGATGTTTGGGCTTTGGCTAAAACGATGGATGAGTTTCAACCTGGCTTCTGGTCTGCTTTTATGAAAAATCGGGAGAAAGCACTCAAACGGTTTATCGCTGAAGTGATCAAGAATAAGCCAGCTAACCCCAAACGTCCTCCTTTCCTGCGCTAGTCTTAAATTTGTAGCCAGATAGGAGTGAAAACCATGAATCCAATCATAGATCCACAAACCCTGCGGGAGCGAATTGCTCTGATTGAAAGCCGCCGGGAGTCTCTAGTGGAGCTGTTGGAAAAGCCAGACTTGGGCACCCTGAGAATTGATGTGAATCAGGCGCTAGAGGAACTCGATGACTTAATTGATGAGTTTAAGCGTACTTTCCCTGAGACAACCGGAGCTAGCTAACTAACTACTGATTGCCTGACGCCGCTCGTCTCTTTTACGAGAGAGCGGCGATTTTTTAATTATTGGTTGTACCTTCTGTTTATACTACCGTCCACTGGGTTGGTATTCTGGTTACCCAGTTGCTTGACTAAGTTAATTAGATCTTTGGTGGCAGTGTCTTTTTTACAAAAGGCATCAATCGGGGCAGTTTGGCTCATCACCTCTAGCTGCGGGTCTTCTACAGAGGTATAGGCAATAATTTGAGTGTTGGGAGAAACGCTTTTGATATGGGAGGAGGCACTCAGACCATCCATTACCGGCATTTGCAAGTCGAGGATGATGACATCGGGGCGATAGCGCTCAACCATTTCAATCGCTTCTTGACCGTTGCTGGCAAGGCCAACGAGCTCAATATGACTTTGTGTAGCCAGGGCTAATTTTAGGCTAAAGCGGGTCAGTTCATGGTCATCAACCACAAGGACGCGTAAAAGGGGATGCTGACAGGACAACATAAGCTAAGACTCAGGGTAATAATTCAATCACCATTTGACTGTTCTTAGTTTAGTCGGACATAATGCTTTGCTCCTCTACCGTGCGAATGAATCGATCGATACAATGACTACTTTAGCCAATAAAGAAGTAAGTAAACAGGTTCTTAAAAGGTGAGAGGAAATAAAGTTTTTATAAAAATGACGTAGCTTTGTCAGGATTTCTAAATTTTATGCTCAGTAAGGGTTGGTTTATGCCTGAGTTCGGTCGAGGGAATAAGATCTTGACTAGGAGGGAATCTGCTTACATCTGTGGCTTTTCGTCCAGTTGAGCGATCGCGTGGCGGAGGGCAGCGGCGATCGCACCGTCTGACATCATACTAGTAACTTGCTGACCTTGTTGCAGCAAAAACTGCTTGAAAAAGGGGTCTTTTTGAGCTTCCGTTAGAATTACTTGTTGAATCAATTCAGCCTGTTGATCTGAAGTTGTTGCGACACGGTTTCCCTGGAGTTGAGCCAACAGATTTTGAGCAACTGGAGTAATTTGTGCTGGCTCGCAACTACTAGCAACGATACTGCGAACTTGACCTGCGGCTTCATCGTAATCAATTCGTCCAGAACCCGCGAGATTGGTAATGCTACTGCCCACAATGCAAAAACTGTTCCCGAACGCCTGCCTACTATAGCCCTTTAACGCTGCTGCCTGATCGGCGGCAATGCCTAAAAGCTGATTAATTTGTTGTTCTTTAGCTGCCAGCAAGCTCTTCATTTCGTTGTACATTCCATAGAGGCGTTGTTCAACTTCTTGACTGGAAGCGCTCTCATTGTGAGTTACCTTAACGACCCAGCGATCGCCGCGTTTTTCAAAACCCTTCAGTTCTAATCCCAAACCGTCATCTTCTATCTGTAACTTTTGTAGACTAAAGCTGAATGCACGCCAGTTCACCCCCTCCTTGAAAATCAACTCTACAACATTCCCGACTTCCTGATACAACGATTCAAACTCTCTCGGTTCAAAGTTCCGCTCTAACGGATAGCGGTCAGTAGGTTCTCCCTGCTCGTCTAATTTTCGATAAATATAGTCACACTGAACTTCAGTGAAACAGGTCTGACTATTGACACTCCAATCTTCAATACAGATTCCTGTTAAGTTGGCACCTATAAAATCAACGCCGATAACTTGAGTACGAACTAGAATACTGCCCCGCAAGTCTGCACCTTGCAAATCGGCTCCAGTTAGGTCAGTCTCCATCAAGTTGAAGTGGCGCATATCCGCGTTTTGAAGATACGCCCCTCGCAAATTTAATCTACTAAAGTCCTTGTCTTCAGAATATCCATGAGTTAGGAGTCTTTGTACCTTCGGATTTTCTAAATCTAGGTAGCGACTATCGACCCTTGCTCTTTCTAGTCCAGTTACACTTTGAAAACACGTTCGGTACAGCTTTCGCGCCCGTAAGTCGGTGTTGGCTAACGTAGCATTCCTAAAGTTGACTCCACTTAGGTCTAAGTTATAAAACGAAGTACCACCCCATGAGCCAGCTGCGAGTGCCCAAGACTTGAAGAAATTGAGATGCTCTCGACGCTTGTCCTCAAAACGAGTTGCTAAGAGGCTAGTGAGAGCAACTCCACAACCAAATATCAACCCACCCAAAACTACAGCATGGGGAAGGTAGTCGGGCAGAGGGTTATGAGAGGCTCTGAGTTCTTGAAGTCGTTGATTGTCTACCCATGTAGAGGCGAATAATAAATCGGCAAATAATATAGAAATTAAGATAGAAAAAATTACAGTAAATTTTCTAAAGATTTTCTTACTTTTGTTTAGCAATATGAAGATTAGAGAAAAAGCCAAGCATTCTAAGAGGATACTGAAAGCAGTTACAGCCATACCCAAAAAGCTGAGAACGGCAAATGTAAACATTCCCAATGGTTCTAACCATTCTACTCCAGCTAATATAGCTATTATGGCTGTTAGCAATAGATAGGTTAAGCTAGCCAATTGTAGACCTCTTTTCAGGCTGTGACGAATAGAGCCACTTAACCAAATGATTATTCCTGCTGACAGGCAGGAAAAGTACAGCCAAGACTTTTCTGATGGAAAAGCTATGTTTAAGGTGATATAAGCGCCTAAGCAACCCGCCAAAGCTCCAGAGGCAATGGTAATTAGTAAGACGAAAATCACCAATCCCAATTTCCAAAAGAAAGTTTGACCAGCAGCAGCCATTTGTAAGTCGTGATTTAGAGATTCCTGAGAGAAGTTTTGACCACAAATATTCTTTTGATTCATGAGATTCAAATAGTCATTATCCAATTGGTTAGATTTGTTTTTTTAATTTATATTAACAGGATGATTAGTCTATGGTTTTCAAAAAAATTATACCAACAAGCATTCTTCCCTCACTGACAAAATATGGGAAATTTTGGGCAAATGGTATACCTAGCTCTGACTCAACAACGGCTCCAGTTCCCCTATCGTCTGTAGATGATATAGAGGAGATTATCGAGCCGCAGGAATTAGTAAAAATTATAAACTGGCGATTTAATCGAAAAAACGATGCAATATCAGCTGTATTTGGTGACCCTGATTTCCTCCCATTTCCCTTTCTATCAAAAGGAGTGCAGTCTGGTGCAGCAGTCTGTAGATTAGTTCGTAATGTTAAAGATCTAGATGGCCTGATTGACGAAGTTATTAAGGCTGAAAAGGATTTTAAAGGGGAGTTTACGGCTGAGGAACTGGCGAGGATATTTGCCATTAAGGAAGAGAAGATATTTTTTGAAGAATTGAAACCAGCCTCTAGAGCTTTAACAGAAAAAAAAGCAATCCTTTCAGAAATGATGCGTGTCATTGAAGTTCGGGAAGGCGAAAGTAAAAGAGAAATGCGCGTTATTCCCTTTGGTACAGGATTTTTAGTCGGCAGAAACTATTTGTTAACTAATCATCATGTCCTTAAAGAAGAAGCAGAAGTAGATGATTTTATTGCTGAGTTTGGTTATGAACAAGACATATTAGGACGCAAGAGTGAGCCAATAATTTATCAACTAGATTCCAGTTTTTTTCATACCGATATTGACTTGGACTACACGTTAGTTAAGGTAAAGAAAGGTTGTGCAAGTGGTGAGTTAGAAGGACATGCAGGCGATTACTTCGGATGGCTGCAAATTGTGGAAGATCCTAAAGTAATTGCACCAAATCTTACTAAGAAGCAGGCGGATCAACTTGGAATTACAGAATCGCTCACATCTGAAGTTCTACTGCGGCTGCAAATGCCTGGGTTTCCCGGAGCGCCGTCTGGATTACCTGGAGAACCTGTCAACATCATTCAACACCCAAAAGGTAAGCGTAAAGAAATTGTTCTTTCTAACAATCGCATACAACACATTTCTCATAATTTTTTATATTATGAAGCTGATGCTGATTTCAGTTCTTCCGGTAGCCCAGTACTAAACCAACAGTGGCAATTAGTAGGATTGCATCATGCCGCTGTCATTGGAGAGTTTGAAGAAAAAATCGGAAAAGAAAAAATTAAAAAATGGAGAGTTGCTGGACAAGAAGGCATCAGAATTTGTAGAATTGTCAAACATTTGAGAGATAAAGCCTACAAGTTAAATCAGGAAAAAGCTGATACGGCTGAAAGTCAGGAAATATCTTCAGCAGAACCATTTATAGTTAAAAAAACGATGGTGGTAAAAATATATAATCCCATGGCTAAGGAAATCCTAAAATTTATCGAAGACTTTGTTGCACAATATCAAGAAGGTTCAAGCGAACAGACACAACAACCAAATCAGACTTCTCCTTCTACGTATAGCCAGTCAATTTAATCACTACCAGCTTCGTTAGGAGCTTGCTTGTAGTTGATTTGCCCAAATCCAGCAAAGTTTGTCATCGTGCTATCCGAGATGTTGATGGTATTGCCGATGTATGAAGTTTGCGTCGGTTGAGGGGCTGACTCTGGAGATGAGTGTTTAGGGGAAGGTGTTTCTGAGTTGGACGGTTGAGTACTTAAAGAAGTAAAAGCAATAGGTTGGCTTCCAGGAGGATAGGTTACCAAAGTGATTGGACGCCCCCAACCCATGCGAATAGGTTCCTGTCCAGAACCTTTAAGAGTACTACTGATGAAGTCAAACAAGCGATCGCCACTAATCTGCCCATCACTACCTGCATTCTCTGGTGACAATCCCTTAAGCAAGGCTTCTGTGAAAACACTGTACTGTTCACCTACGTATGCTTGCTCAAAGCCTCTACTAGCAGTAATCAAGTAGTAATCTTTTTTGGAACTGAAAGCTGTGAGAGTTTGTTCTACAAGATTGCGTTCCAGGAAATATCCGCCGTGACAGCAATCGAGTACTACCACCAAACTACTGAGATCGGAGGAACGAATCAGATGATTGAGGCTATCGAGAGCAATTCCTCGTCGTTGCTCAATAATCTGGTTTCCCTCCACCTCAATCATGCAGTCTGAAGTAGCTAAGTAGCCTTTGGATTGACCCAAGTAGTCGGAGATAGTGAAGCCGTGACCTGTAAAATAAATTAGCACCTCGCTATGAGTAGCCTGCTCTAACAGCAGCGTTCGCAGTGCTTGTCCCAACTCAGTACCAGTAACGCCTCGTGCTTCAACTTCATAACACTTCTTTTCCTGGTTCCAACGTGCTGGTAGTCGTTTCACCTCCTGAAAATTGCCATAGTACTCTAAGAGCTGTGCCACGGATTCTGCATCAGTTGTTGTCTTAGAGAGTGGGGCAAAGAGTCCTTGATACTCAGGGATTCCAATAACAAGGGCGTATCTAGCCATGCAGCCGAACCTATGCTCCTAAAGAGAGTTGACAGTCCTATTGAAGGGCTGTGTTAATTGGAAACACGAGAATTACCGAGCTTTCCGCAAATAGGTTCTAACTTTACACAAAAACTCTAACCCAAACAGCCCATGTCAGAAGTACAACGTCTGCTGTTTGACGAAAACGGTCAGACTTACGAAGTCTACATTGAATCAAAAGCAACTCCAACGATGCCACCTCCCAGAGGACAAGGGAGTGGACGCGAATCAATGGGCTTCCAAGACGATGCTGTAGTTAAAATGCAGCAAGCTCGTCAGATGATTCGAGCTTATACCGCTTATGCCCTCAGTGCATTTAAAGATTTCGGTGCCGGTGAAATTGAGGAAGTCACCCTAAAATTTGGTATCAAACTGGGCGGTAAAGTAGGCATTCCTTACATCACTGAAGGTTCCAGTGAAAGTAATTTAGAAATTGAGGTCAAGTGTAAGTTGCCCAATCAACAAAAACAGGATTCAGCTCAATAATTTGAGGCATTTCCCACTGAGTGCGTAGACTATCGCTAGAAACTAACCCAAAGATAACTTTCTACCAGAAGTCTGAAACAGAAAATGGACAGTCTCTTTACCCTGGTGATGGAAGACTAGGAGTTATCTATGGAAATTAATACCCCAGATTGGGTTAAGCACGCTGTTTTTTATCAGATTTTTCCAGATCGCTTTGCCCGAAGCCATAAACCTCGCAAGCGGCTTTTGCAGAATGCCCGTTGGGAAGATTGGAATTCAATGCCGACGCTCCAAGGTTACAAGGGCGGAGACTTGTGGGGCATCATGGAGCAACTGGACTACTTGCAGGATTTGGGGATAAACGCGATTTACTTTACCCCCATCTTTCAATCAGCCAGCAATCACCGCTATCACACCCATGATTATTATCAGGTCGATCCGATGTTGGGGGGAAATCCAGCGTTTAAGGAATTGCTGGAAGCTGCCCATCAGCGGGACATTAAGGTGGTTCTAGATGGAGTCTTTAACCACTCTAGTCGCGGCTTTTTCTTTTTCCATGACGTTTTGGAAAATGGCCCCCATTCCCCTTGGGTGAATTGGTTTAAGATTCACGAATGGCCTGTATCTCCCTACAATGGTGAATTTCCCGCTAACTATGAGGGTTGGGGGGGGAACCGGGCGCTGCCGATATTCAACCATGACAACCCGGAAGTGCGGGAATACATTATGGAGATTGCCGAATATTGGATTAAGTTCGGCATCGATGGCTGGCGCTTGGATGTGCCGTTTGAAATCAAAACGCCTGGATTTTGGCAAGAATTTCGCGATCGCGTTAAAGCCATCAACCCCGAAGCTTACATTGTTGGGGAAGTCTGGCTCGATGCGCGGGAGTGGCTGGACGGTACACAGTTTGATGGGGTGATGAACTACCTGTTTGCTGGGCCTACCATTGCCTTTACCGCAGGCGATCGCGTAGATATTGAGCAAGTGCAAGACCGCTCATACCATCCCTATCCGCCGCTATTTGCCAAGGAGTATGCCGAAAAAATCCAAGATTTGTTACAACTCTACCCTTGGCAGATTCAATTAACCCAGCTGAATTTGCTAGCCAGTCACGATACAGCGCGGTTAATTTCTATTGCTGGGGGCGATAAACCTAGTGTTGAGTTAGCCACGCTGCTGTTGTTGACGTTTCCCGGTGCCCCTAGCATTTATTACGGCGATGAGGTAGGTTTACCAGGTCGTCTCGATCCAGACTCTCGGCGTGGCTTTCCTATGGAGGCTCACTGGGAGCGTGATGTTCTAGAGTACCATCGGCAACTGATTGCTCTGCGTCATGCATACTCTGCCTTACGCACGGGTGATTACAAAGTCCTATATGCCGAGGCAACAGTTTATGTCTTCGCCCGGATTTTGGGCACAGAGGAACTAATCGTCGCGGTCAATGTGGGAACATCGCCTGCCAGTGCCACAGTTACAGTCGATGGCTTACAGTCCCAGCCGAGTAAGATGCTCTTCGGTAGCGTGGAGGTCGCTTGGACTAACGAAGGTGAATCGCCTCAGTTGACACTGAATCTTCCTCCTCGTAGTAGTTGCATCCTGGGTTAAGTAGATTCATAGAGGCTGAGTGACTTGGGGGCTGGGAGATGGGGAGGCTTCTCCCTAACCCCTAGGGCGTGTTTTCAAACTACTCGTTATTGCAATTCATCCTGGGAACTCCCCCTAAATCAGAGTTAAAAAGGGGGACTTTCAGAGCTTTCTCCCCCCTTTTCAACTCTGGCTGGGGGGGATATAAAGGGTTTGAAAACACGCTCTAGCCCCTATTTTTTCAGCAGTTCCAGCATCAATTAAAACTCTATCATCGCTGGCATCACGATTGAGTCAATGACGTGAATGACGCCGTTGTCAGCAAGAATATCAGGTTGCAACACGATCGCCTGATTTACCTTATAGCCGTTAGAGCTATCAATCACCAAGACTGAACCCTCAATCGTCGGTGCTTCATCTATCTCAATAAAGTTATCGCTTCTCACATCCCCAGAGACAATGTGATAGGTGAGAATTTTTTTGAGTCTTGGGGAGTCTTGTAATAACTTGTCTAATGCTCCCTCTGGCATTCGCTCAAACGCCGCATCGACAGGGGCAAACAGAGTAAAGGGACCAGGACTCTTGAGAAGATCTACTAAATCGGTAGCCTCAACCACCTTGAGTAGGGTGTTGAACATACCAGCCTGAACGGCAGTCTCGACGAGGTCAGCCATGAGTTTTCTACTTTGTAAGTGAGTCTTCTGTCAAGAATTACTACAGCTCAAACTCGGAGGGCATCTTTCAAAGGTGGGAGTTGCGAAGGAAGGCTAGGAGGTTGTTCGGCGTAGCCGTTCCCGCAGGGTAGGTTGAAGGTTGAAGGTTGAACTTGCTAACTTTCAACTTTCCAACGTTCAACTCTTCTCTCCAATCTGTTGTGTAGGAGTGGTCGTTATTCCTCGTTGTTGCAACTGCTGCATGAAAAACTCTTCTAGAGTGTAGCGCTCCAAGTTCATGGTAATGAGTTGAGCACCCATCAGGCGAAGCGTTGCTAAGAATTCTTGAGGATTTCCCTGCAAATGACCGTACCAGCAGTCCTTATCGAATGCCAGGTTTTTGACCCAGCGGTTAAGAATATCTACATTACCGCCTTTGCCTTTGACGTGATAAATTTCAGTGATGCCGAGTAGTTCATCGAGAGAACCGCTACAAATCAGTTCTCCTTCAGCTAGGATAGCGACACGATCGCAAATTTTCTCGACATCCGAGAGGATATGGCTATTGAAGAAAATCGTCTTGCCTTGGGCTTTGAGTGAGAGAATAATCTCTCGAATCTGGTAACGTCCGATGGGGTCTAGTCCGGACATGGGTTCATCCAAAAATACCAGTTCTGGGTCATTAATCAGTGCTTGCGCCATGCCAACGCGCTGGAGCATTCCTTTAGAGTACTGGCGCATTTGCTTTTTCTGGGCTGCTAACTTGGACAATCCTACTAAATCTAAAAGTAGGGGAATACGCTGCTGTTGAATGTCAGGTGGAATTTCAAATAGTCCAGCAGTAAACTGCAAAAACTCCCAGCCCGTGAGATAGTCATAGAAATAGGCGTTTTCTGGCAAATATCCAATTCGCTGCTTCACCTGAGTGTTGCCGATAGGACTACCTAGTAACCACGCTCGCCCGGCGGTGGGACGGACAATGCCCAGCAATGTCTTCAATAGCGTGGTTTTCCCTGCACCATTGGGGCCGAGTAAGCCAAAGGTTTCTCCTTGATAGACGGTGAGGGTGCACTTCTTTAGAGATTCAATTTTTTGATTTAACCAAAAGCCCGCGCGATAAACCTTCGTAAGCTCAGAGGTTTGCACCACGGGTATCCGGTCAACAACCGTTAGTGTAGCTGGCAAATCGGCAGTAGAATCCATCCTGGTATCAGCGATCGCTCCTATCTCTCGAATCTCATGATTCCCTATTTTGCCGATTTTCGTATCAATTCAGAAAATAGGTTGTAGGAGCAAGGCATCCCCTGCCCCTACCGGATTCCAATATATCCCTAAGCATAACTATCCCAAACCGAATAGATGTGCGATCGCAGGTAGTAGCTTGTTAGTTGTTTCTACCAGTGTGGCGACAGCAGGTAAATCCGCCATTATCCCTTTGAGCATCCGGATTGCTGATTTTGCCGTCTTCTGCATCGTTCGCTCTTTGGGATTTTGCCCGGCTTCGGCTAGCGCTTTCACCTGTTCTAATGCCTCAGCTTTGTCTTCTGCACTCAAGCTAGCATCCGCTTCAATGGCAGCTTGCAATTGCTTGAGCAAGTCTGCCAATTTTGGCGCTTCTGGTTCATCTGCCTTTTCTAGTTGACCAATGCTTTGGGTAACATTCCCACTAACACTAGCTGCCACACCAGTCATGTTTTGACCAGCTACACCACTGATTTCACCACCAGCAATGCCGCTGATGCTGCTACCTGTAACACCGCTGATATTGATTTCGCTGCTTTTGTCTGGCATGGTATCTCCTTGATTCTGATAGGTTTGTGCATAAATGCTGGGGCGCTCAATTGCCGTCTTGAGTGCGTGATCGACTTGTCCAGCAAGCATAAGAATGGTTTTATCTTTTTCTTCGAGAAGCGATCGCAAAACCTCTGATGGTAAAGCTTTATATCGGTTGTAGTTAGCCAAATATTCTGCACTCAGTTCAGACGTATTAGCGTCTTCTGCTACTTTGGCTCTGATTAAGAGTTTGTCATTATTTTTACCCCGTGTCTCTACGGCGATAACTGATAACTCAGCCCCCGGATTGTTTTCCACTAACTCATTAAAAGCTAACTGTACGGCACGGGGGTTAGCCTGCTGATTGTGGTACAAGTCAAGAAGGGTTTTGATCAGAGGGGCAATGAAGTCAGCAAAATCGCCATCTTTAAACGTATCTGCCCAATTATCAGGTTTGCGGCGGGGGTTGGGGTTGTCTTTTGTTGGGTTACGCATGAAAATATAATCGCACTGCACCCCATCTAACTTAGTTTCAGGTGTAATGCCCCAATCTTCGATGCAGGCTCCCGTGAGGCAAGCACCTGTTAAATCAGTTCCGTCGAGTTTTGTTTGCTTCAGCTTTGCTCTCGATAAATTGGCATCTTGCAAATTGGCTTCACTGAGATCGGCTCCAATAAAGCTGGCATCGGTTAAATTGGCTCCCTGCAAATTGACACCTCGTAGGTTTAGACCATCTAAGTTTTTGTCCTGTCCTTCTCGTGTAATTACTAGCTGCCGCACTTGTGGATTGTTCAGATAAGTTCTCCCAACAACAGCGAGATCGAGCTTTTGAGTTTGGAACCAGCAAGTGCGAGTCAGATTAGCTCCTCTAAAATTTGTGCTTTTGAGCGTTGCCCAAGTGCAATCAGCATCAGTTAAATCAGCGCCTCGGAAACTAGTGCCACCGGTCGCAGTAAAGGCAATAGCAATTGTTCGCATGAAGGCATATTTCCGATCCCCAGTTAAGGCTCGCCAGCTAACGTAAGCGGACAAGCCAGCAACTGCTACCACCCCTACTACAGCCGCTGCCAAAACCCAACCTACAGACGTAGAGCCAGTCCAAGCGACAACCCCAGCCAAAACTCCAGTTGCGCCCACAGCCATAGCGCCTGCTACCATCACAGCTCCAATCGCAGCCACAGCCATAGCGCCTGCTACCACCACAGCTCCAATCACAGCCACAGCTGCCGCCCCTGCCACGGCTCTCGCCGTAGCCCCTGCCACAGCCCAACCCACAACCACGGCCATATCCCCTGCTCTTGCCGTCGCAACTCCAGTCGCAACCCCTGCCACAGCCCCTGCCACAAGCGCAGCGGTAGATACAGCCCCTAAAGCAACAACTAAACCTTTGCGGATGGTAACAATAACGAAGATTACTAGTGTTATTACGATAACCACGCCAGAAAAGACGCTACTGGGGTTTTTACTAAGTAAGGCAATTCCCATAGCGGCACCAGCGTATGCTGAAGCAAATCCTGATAGTGCTGCTAGCAGTAATGAGACTATTACTAAACCAATTTTCCATCGGCTTTGCAGTCCAGCTCTAGTATGGCTGAAGTTTGCACCTCTAAGAATAGCGTCGGTAAAGTCTGCGCCTCGGATGTCGGCGTAGCTGAAGTCTGCACCTGCCAGGTCTTTCCTCCCTTTAAAGGATCGACCTTGGAGATTTTGACCGGAGAAGTTTTGAGGTGTGTTCAGTGGCAGAGGATTCAGGTGCATCTCACTTGGGAGGAGATTGGCTTATACCTACTGACTAAATTCGTGATATTGGTCGATTCCTCAGGGATTTTTTCAGAACTCAAAAATGCACTCGAAGGCTATACCAATGTCGATACAGTCATAACACACACGCTTTACAGCAGTTTTCGAGTCAGTGAAGTACATATTTATTGTAGGGGCGCACCGACGTGCGCCCTTTGGGTGTGTTTCATCAAGTTGCAAATTGCTGTAAGTGCAAGGAAGCCAATAGAGTATTCAAAACTTGTTGCCCTGATTACGGATGCGATTTCCATAACTTGGCGATCGCTCCTCTCCTCCCAACTGTGGTGCGATCGCATCAAATAACTATCCTGTGCAGGCAGGCTTGTTTGCTTAGCCGCTTTCCTTCAATCTGGCGGAATATTTTGGTTCTTAAATTGCCAATTTTCAACGACGCATTGCAATGGATGGAGCAGACGAGTGCTTAGCTAACTGCTGAGAAACCTGAGGGTCGTACAGTCGCAAGTAATTCCAGTAGTTGCCAAAAACCTGCTTGACGTAATCTTTCGTTTCATCAAAGGGAATAGCCTCGACAAATTCATCAGGGTCCATAGACTTCCTCTGTTGCATCCATTTCGCCATGTTTCCCTGACCGGCATTGTAACTAGCAACCGCGAGTAAGGAATTATTTTTAAACGTCCGATGAATTTGGTCGAGGAACCAGGTACCGAGCTTAATGTTGTCGTCGGGATTTTCCAAGGTATAAGTTTTCAAATTCAGGTTTTGTGCAGCCCAAGCGCCTGTTTTGGGCATCATCTGCATTAAACCAACAGCGCCGACTTTAGATTTAATATCGGGTTCAAATCGAGACTCCTGGCGAATCAGAGCAGTTACAAGTAGAGGATTCAAATCATGCCGTTGTGACTGCTGTTCAATCACCTCGACAAACGGAAACGGATACAAGGCGTGCCAGTAGGCTAGTTGTTGTTTTAGCGCTTGGTACTCAGCTTGCTCTTGGGGAGTCTCTCGATCCTCGAGCTTCGAGATTTTGGCAATGCCTTGCAAGTAATCCCCCACACTTAGCTGCATAATGCCATCTGTGAACTGTTCAGCTACGGTAGGCTGTAATCGGTTGTGGAATTCCGCTTGCCAAAGCGTCCAAGCATCTTGGTCTTGACCGAGTTGGTATAGTTCTTTCAGTGCAGGAGAACCGACGGGCAATTCGGGACGTGTAGCGGGCAACACGACTTGGGGGTCTAGCTGACGCACGGTGGAAAAGTCTCCAACGTTCCAGCCTAGTTGTACAGCCGAACGCCAAGCATAATAAGACTGAGGGTATTTAGCGACGACCTGCTCAAATGCTGCTTTGGCTTCCTGCGGCAGCCCTAACTTGTTAGCCCATTTTCCCACCCAAAAGCCAGCCTGGCGAGCGGGTTCACTATTAGGGTTAGAAACAAGAATCGGCTGAGCCCATTGCAACGCGGCTGGTAAATCTCCATCTGCGGCTTTAGATTGAGCCATTTGCCACCGATAATCGGCGGCGGCATCAGAATTACTGTACTGGGTGAGCAGCAATTCACGAGTTTGGTTTGCTGCTTGAGAATTACCCAAACGGTCAAAAATTTCCGCTTTTGCCAGCACTGCCTCACCGGCTCGGTCGGGAGATTGCTTAATCACTTGGTCCAGATAAGGCAGCATTTCTTCGCTGGGTTCCAGTTTTGCCAGTTGGAGGATGGCATTAACGGTTTCTTCGCTATCCGGGAAGTCATGCACCACCTGTTGATAGGCGCGTTTAGCAGATTGTGGCCTATGGGCATACTGAAGTGCCAGAGCAGAAAGATAGGCGTTACGGGGTGTAGGCAAGGCTTTGCTGTAGGCGGCACTAGCTTGACCGTATTTCTTCTCGTTCCAGTAGCCGAGTGCGATCGCCTCCCAGTCGTCTGGCTTGATAATGGCACGGTCTTTCTTCTCGCTAGAGTGCCCATATTTGCTGGTTAGTTGGTCTAACAAGGCGGTAATGTTCGGTGTATCAAAGGCATACCGCGCCAGCAATACCATTAGTTGTGGTTGATTAGGATTCTGCTGAAGTCTGTGTCTAGCAATTTCTAGGATGCGGGGATGAGAGGGATATTTCTCAATCGCTCGCGCCCAGTATTGGGGGTCGTCTGGCGAGAATGCGTACCAATGCCGTACGCATTCCAGTAAGCGGTTACTATGATATTTCCCAATCCCTTTTTCCCAATAGTTCGCATCAGCCGAGGAGAGGGCATATAAAGCTTCAGGGGCTACTGGGTCATCCGGATAGCGTTTGAGTAAATCTTCCCAAGCTGACCGAGCTTTGGCTTTGTTTGCTGTCAGTTCGTAGGCTTGCGCTCGTTTCAGAGCAATCGGCGCTGCTAAAACCGGGTAGTCCCACTCTAATTGTTCCAACCAGCGGAGTGCTTTTTCTCCCTGTTTTTGCTCGATCAAATCGGCGGCTAACAGATAGCGAGCGCGATCGCGGTCTAAAGATTTGGGACCAAGGGCGATGGCTTCCAGTTGGGCGGCACGCTTTTGGGGAGGTAGCGATACCAGTTGCAGTACTGGCGTGTTGACTTTCTTTCCTTGAAGTAAGGGGCTTTGCTCTTGGAATGGCAGTCCGACCGTCCATTGGTGGATTTGGTTGCTATACTTCGTTCCTAACAGGGTTGCTCCCAGTAGCAGCGCACACAATCCGGCACCCGAAGCCAGTGCAAGTTGTTTTCTCCGTCGCTTGTGCCTTGATGGACTGTAGCGGGAGAAAATCAGACGTGACTTTTGCATAGACCCTCTTCGTGATGCATCCTCATCTCAAATCTGACGAATGTAGCGCAAGCCTTGTTATGAAGAATACCAGTTGGGAAGCCAAAATCCACTTTTCCCAATTCAGGTGACCTATTGATTATTGGTAAGAAAATCCTATGCTCGCATCAATCTTACGACAGATAGACACCCATAAACTTTCGCCCATGACCCAGGAACGAAACGTTCTCACAGCATCTTCCCGGCCCCAGAGTCCCCGCGTTTATAAATCCTGATAGGGTTGATAGGAATACCATAAAATTTTAATCGGGAGGAAACAGATGGATCGCTCAAAATTGGTCGCCATTGTCACAGGTGCAATCTCTCTGTTGTTGGCGATCGCCTATCTTATCCTGGTGCAGATCTTGGACTTTCGGGGCGAGATGATTCCCGCTCCTGTTAGTCAGCTCCCCCAAGGTGTAGAAGTTGCCTACACACCCAACTCTACAAACTGTACGCTTGTGCATATTTTAGTGTAATTGTCAATGTCGAATCGAAGTTATGCCATCCTGGGAACGGGTGCGCTTGGTGGATACTACGGTGCTTGCTTGCAACGGGCGGGTTTAGAGGTTCACTTCCTGCTGCATAGCGATTACGAACAGGTAAAAGAGCAGGGTTTGGTGATTGAGTCTCCCAACGGAGACTTCACTCTCCCCCAGGTTAATGCTTATGGGGATGTGACAAAGATGCCCGCCTGTGATGTGGTTGTGGTGGCACTCAAGACAACACACAACCGCCTGCTGCCTGAGATACTACCGCCTGTAGTCAAAGATAACGGCGTAGTTTTGGTGTTGCAAAATGGATTGGGCATCGAAGAGGAAGTCGCTCAGATTGTCGGCTCAAAACGGGTGATGGGAGGGTTGTGCTTTCTGTGTTCCAATAAAGTGGGGCCAGGACATATCTGCCATCTCGACTATGGAGAAATTACGCTGGGCGAATATACTCCAAACTATCAAGTCGGTGGCATCACTGAGCGGATGTGTCGGATTGCCGATGATTTTGAATGTGCAGGTATTTCGATTAAGTTGGCAGAAGATTTGCGGCTTGCTCGTTGGCAGAAATTAGTGTGGAATATTCCTTACAATGGCCTGTCTGTGGTTCTCGACGCGACTACAGATGAGCTGATGGCGAATCAGTACACTCGATCATTGGTTGAACAGTTGATGCGTGAGGTGGTTGCGGGTGCGGCGTGTTGCGATCGCATTATCCCCGATCACTTTATTCAAACGATGCTTGACTATACGGAGAAGATGACGCCTTACCGTACTAGCATGAAGATTGATTATGATGAAAAGCGTCCTTTGGAGGTAGAGGCAATTTTTGGGAATCCTTTACGGGTTGCTACCGCAGTTGGTACTGATTTGCCCCTAATTTCGATGCTTTACCGTCAGTTGAAGTTTCTGGATGCTAGAAATCGCTGTTAAGGAGAGACTGAGGAGTCGGGTGTGTGTTGTTAGTTGATTTGGAAACTAACCACTCCAGGCGCAGAGGACGCGGAGGAGAGAATTTTGGGGAGAGATAAAGGTAGTTTTTCGTCTCCGTTGTGGTTTGCAGATAGAGTTTTGATTGTGTGTTTCACTCGCTACTAGCGAGGAACTTTGTTTTAGCTTACTCAGCGCAGGGTAGTGATAGGGTTTTGGATTTGCTTGATGTTGATAGGCTGGCGGTGAAAACAACGTTGGGATAACATTTGTATTCGACTAGAAATGGGATGTAACTGGTTTCTTTGTCTGGAGGAATGAAGACTGAGCGCGTTTGAGTTTCCTGCCAAGGAGACACTCGCCCTGTTGCGGCGGTTGTATATCCTTTAGCATCAATTACAAGTCTTATTTTCTGCGGCGGTACTGCTTGGGCGGATGATGAAGTTGGGTTTCCCCTAACTTTAACGCTGGCTAAAATATCCATGTCCAAGCCGTAGGGATTGGGAAGTGGTGAGGGGGGAAATAGTTTATTGGTTGAACGGTCAAACACCTGAAGCGTAATATCTTCAATTCTAAATCGATTCTGAGTTTGCTCCAATGAGTAGCCTACTGATGCGCTAAAGACTATCAAAAATAGTCCAATAATCAAAATTCGTAGAAATTTCATTTTTGCTATCAATTCCTTTCTTTCCAAACTAGTGGGACGCTGATGGATAGATGCTCACCTAATGACTTCCCTATGATTAACTCTTCACCCTTGACGATTACTATCCGGCGAGTAGTGCACCTTTCTCATGTAATTGAACCGGAAATTCCGCAATGGCCTGGTGACCCATCTGTAGAATTTAAGACGGTAGCGAAGTTGGAGCAGGATGGATATTACTTGCGCCGTTTCTCTCTAGGAGAACACAGTGCTACACACATAAATGCTCCTAACAGTTTTTACCCGCAAGGAATGAGCATTGACAAATACCCAGCCGAGTCGCTCATTGCCCAAGCGATAGTGATTGATGTTCGGGAAAAGGCAACAGTTAATCCCAATTATGTGTTGACTTTATCAGATGTTCTGGGGTGGGAGCAACAACATGGGCAAATTCCTCAGGGGAGTGTGGTGCTGCTATTTACGGGTTGGCAGTCAAAGTGGTCAGATCAGGCAGCGTTTTTTAACCAAGATGCGTCTGGAGAGTTGCATTTTCCAGGTTTTGGAAGTGAGGCAGTTGAGTTTTTGTTGGCAGAACGCCAGATTGCTGGGGTAGGAATTGATACGCATGGTGTGGACTCAGGTGAGGATACAACCTTTACAATCAATCGTTTAGTGTTGGAACAGCCTCGGATTGTACTGGAGAATCTGACTAATTTAGATCAGTTGCCTCCTGTTGGTGCAACTTTGGTGATTGGTGTTTTACGACTGCGCGGTGGTAGTGGTTCTCCGGCTGCGGTGTTGGCACTGCTGGCTTAACGGAAATAGTTCAATTTCTGTCACTCGTGCGAGTTTAAGGAATGTTATAGTTCGTTGTGCAAAGGATTCATTTCCAGACAGATGTTCGGATAGCGCGACCGCTGACCATTGCAACGGTATCTACTTGATAGTGGTCGTTTTCGGTATCACAAACAAATTGCCGCTCGATGGTTTTGTTCAGAGACTTATAACCGGCCTATTCTGTTAGGAGTTGTTTGATATAGCCTCGGTATTGTTCTACTCGATCCATTGCTCGATCGCCTCCAAACCTGGGTTATAAACTGCAATTTTGAGACGGTAAGCTTGAGTCATTTCTCGCACTATCTTGCGCCTGAAGAACGTTTCGTAAGTCTCAACTGGAACGGCAAGGTAAAGTTCTTGGTCTGGCTCAACATCGTACCGCCTATTCCCGAACCACATACCGCAGCAACAGACTCATCACTTCATCGGGGTTAGTCGTGGGTTGGAGTGATCGCATTTGGGCATGAAGTGTAATCGCTTGTTAAAATTTGTTTTTCGTCAGTTTATCTATGGTTAAATGTCTAGTTTGTGACAATGAATTTCCTGAAGATAAAGCAAGACAGTGCCCTTTTTGTGATTGGGACTTAACCGAATACCCTTTATCTCCTCAAGGTCTTATCGACGAGCAAAGCTCAAGAATTGCTTGGGCTAAAGAAAAGCTAGAGTTATTACGTAACCAAGAGCGAAAAAAGCAGGAATATAGCTCAAAAATAAAACAGCTTTCTGAACAAATTAAAACCCTTAATTGTAAATCAGAAGAAGCTGATCTAGATAAAAAACAGATATTATCAGGGGGATTGACACGGCTCAAATACTGGCTAAAGAGACACAGGTGGGAAGAAGCTGATATGGAAACCAATCATATCCTACTTTCTAAAGCGAGTAGATTGCAAGATGGTTTTTTAAGTAAAATAAGTATCGATTTTTATTCAAGTGACTTTCTTCCTGAAATAGACGATTTATGGTTGCAATATAGTAAGGGAAGATTTGGATTCAGTATACAAAAATTTATTTATCAAGAATTTAAAAATGCAAATGATTTATCCGGATTTTATGAAAAAATAGGGTGGAAATCATATGCTGAGCAAGACTGGGAACCCAAATACACCATTTTTGCTAGTCCAGGCCATTTGCCCATCTTGCGAATCGGTGGATATGGTAAACAGGGAAGTGATCGAGACACCAGGGTGAGAGAGTTTTTTAATAATGGCTATCTTCCTATTAATGACATAGGAAAACACCGCGACTCTTTTGTCTCAGGCAATAGTAGGGATATAGTCTGCGAGCTTAATTTAAGAGCCGAGCAGATACGAGATGGCGAGAATCAAATATTTTCGTTTGAGCGAATAAAAAGATGTGATGAATGCTTAGGAACAGGGGCTACACCAAAAACCTGCGAGGTCTGCCAAGGGCAAGGTTTTCCTCGAATTACCGATAGTGTAACTATAGAGATTAATTCTAACTTTAAAAACGGACAAACATTCTCCTATTCAGGAAAGGGGAATGACGCTATATATCGTGAATCAAAGGGAAATTTAGTTATAAGACTAAAAATTGTTCAAATCAGTACCTGACATAAGACAACCCCCAGTTACCAATGTTCGACCCAACCCCTGATAAATTAAAAACAGTAAATTAAAGCGGATACCAACCGTGTCCAGCAGCGAACCGCCTGTACACTTACACCTCCTCTCCAGCTTCGAGTCAGGATGGGATGGCTTGAACCTCATCTATGAGCTAGAACCCGCTGACGAAATGGCTGAAACTCACCTCCGTCAGCACTTTATCCTGATTGCGCTGGATGATTTTCGTGCCACCTATCTGCTCGATGGACGCTGGAAGCAGGTAGATTACGCCAAGGGGGAGATTGCCATTATCCCCGCTACCCAATCCCTACCCAAGACACAAGTCGATCGCGAAGTTCCATTACTCGAATTGTTTCTTGAACCTGCAACACTTGCCCGTGCTGCTTGTGAATCTGTGAACCCAGATAAAGTCGAGTTAGCACCACAGTTGCACATATGCGATCCCTTAATTCAACACATGGGACTGGCACTGATGGCGGAGTTAGAAGCAGGAGGCACCGACAGTCGGCTTTACGCGGAGTCGATGGCTACAGCATTATCCGCGCATTTACTGAGGCGATATTGTTCTCACCCAGAGAAGATTAAAGATTACACAGGCGGATTGTCCAACTACAAACTTAGGCAAGCAGTAAGCTACATCAAGGAGCATTTAGACCAAAACTTAACGCTGGCTGAAATTGCTGATGCTGTGCGGATGAGTCCGAATTACTTTGCCAGTTTGTTCAAGCAATCGACAGGACTGACACCGCATCAGTATGTGATGAAATGCCGGATTGAGAAAGCCAAGCAGTTACTGCACCATCAAGAATTAGCGCTTGTAGAAATCTGTCAGGAAGTTGGTTTCACTAGCCAGAGCCATTTTACTAGGGTGTTTCGTCAACATACCAAAACGACACCCAAGGCGTACAGAAATGCTCTGTGAACTCTGTAGATTAGGACATTTTTCGGGAGATTAGGCAAGACAGGACGAGGGCGCGATCGCTAAATTAAATACCTAATACCGATTTCATTCGTGTTTGCGACAGAGCTTCGATCCCCCCCAGCCCCCCTTATTAAGGGGGAGAATTTAATCAAAGTCCCCCTTATTAACTCTGATTTAGTGGGAGCTATCAGGTATTGCACTTTTTTTTGAAATTGGTATATCAGCAATATTCAAGGAATTGCCCAGCATGAAAGGTACGAAATTTGCTTTACAGGGATGGCGCATCGTTGTTTTTTCTGCGCTGACAGTGGGCACTATAGTTAGTGCAATTTGGCTATTTCATGGCATTGATGAACAAGGGATGCGGATGGCAATTCGAGCAACGGCTCGTACATCAACCCTCCTATTTCTTAGTGCATTTGTTGCTTCCTCACTTCACCAACTTTGGTCAAGTCCACTCTCAGCCTGGCTGTTGAAAAATCGCCGTTATCTAGGACTATCAATGGCTGTGTCGCATACTTATCATGCGATCGCTCTTTTCGGTTTATGGTACGTGACGGCTGGAGCCGCTCCGCCCTTTGAGCCTTTGGCACTCTTGGGTTACGTGTTGCTAATTGCCATGACTTTAACCTCCTTCAAGCAACCAGCCGCTTGGTTAGGTAAACGAGCTTGGAAGATTTTGCACAGTACGGGAATGCACTTTTTTTGGCTGGCTTTCCTATTTGAATATAGCCTCAAGCTTCCCAAGTCAATGCTTATCTATTCCCCCTTTGTCATCTTGTTAGTCTTAGCCATGATGCTTCGCTTAGCGGCATCGAGAAAGCAGAAGGAGTTAGTTGCTTGAAAATGCCTCGTTGGTAGATTTGATTCAAAGCCAGTAGCAATCAAGCGCCATAGTTCACCAATCATTCGGTGAATTAGGTTGCTTGTGCTCAGCCGATTCAGTTTCTAAAGGTCTAATAACCCGCGCGATCGCTTCTTGCACAAATGCTTTAATAAACTCATCTTTGCGGTTAAGCTGAAATTGTTGCTGCACCACTTCAGTCATCCCTCCATCGCCCCAGTCTTGGTCATGGCGGAAGTATTCAATAAAACTCTTTCCTGCAATTCGGGTAAGATAAGCGGCGGTAACACCCTGAATGGCTTTTCCTACGACCAAGGTAGCCACATTCAATTCCAAGGCAGTCGTCAAAAGTTCGATCGCGCCTCTGACAATTCCCACTCCTGCCATCGTTTTGCCCAATGAGAATGCCAGTTCCTTACCGCGTTCCATATTCAGCTCGCAGCCGTAAATTTTGCCAATTTCAATGACCATTTGGGCATTTACGGCAGCCGTAGCCAGCAAATCCACCAAAGGTAGGGGGGTTACAGCCACAACACCTGCACTAATCCATTGAAACCGTTCTACTACCTTGTCCGCTTGCCGTTGACGCTGGTTGTCAATCAGGCGTCGGGCTTCTTCTCCTAAGCGCTGAGATTGCAGGAGAATATTGTCAGCCACCAATTCTTCACCTTCTGCCCGAAGCACAGCGGCGAGGCGTCGGATTAACGGCATGACATCAGGTTCAGCCTGAAAGATTTCGCCGTTTTCCAAGGTAGCGGGTTGGGGGTTGGCTGCGATCGCAACAACATCTTCTGTCGTAATAAATCCCCGTACTCGCTGCCGCAACCGAGCCAAAATCGTTTCTTTATCCTCGTCAGTATACAGGTCAGTTTTATTCAGAACTAAAAGACTGCGCTTGCCAATTTCCGCCAACCGACGCAGCGGTTCATATTCTGACTGCCGCAAATCATTATCCACGACAAATAACAATAAATCAGCTTCGGTTGCCAACTGCCGCGCCATTTCTTCTCGTTGGGTACCGACAACACCCGCCTCTAAAATCCCTGGTGTATCAGTAATCAGAATTTGACGCTCTAATCCCTTCAATTTCAAACTATAGGTCTCTCCAGCCTCCGTAGTTCCCATAGGAGCCCCAACTTTGCCTACCATGCGTCCCATCAGCGCATTAACCAGCGAGGTTTTACCAGCTGAACCCGTACCAAACACCACGACTTGGAGTTCCCCTCGCGATAGGATGGATTCAATTTCCCGCGATCGCACGAGTAACTCTTGCCGCGCCACCTCATCTTGAATTTGCTTCACCTGCTGCCGTACAGCTTTTAAGTTTTCTGAAGCCGCTTCTGTTTTCTCAACTGGGACTTTGGGTTGTCTGCGACGCCTGCGAGACTTGGGTTGCGATCGCCCGAATAGGCCAGTGTAATAGATCAGGGCGAAGATTAATATCCCTAGCAGGACGATCACCAACAACAGCATTAAATTTGCCAGTAGGGGAGATGTCCAGGCAATTTGGCTATATAGCAATTGCAGAGAGCTAATCAGCCAAAGCATTAGTCCTAAAATCAGGGTAATGCCAATAATGAGGGTCAATAGGCGCGACCTAGGCATAGATTTAGTTAAGCGCTTTGTTCACATTCTAAATCCACGCCGTCAGAGCGGTCGTCTTCACTAAAACTTTGGATTAACACGGATTCCTTCGCTCCCTGCCAGGAGTTAATATAGTGCCGTAGAGAAATTGCTTCCACCACAAATCATTATCTTTGGCATCTACACTAAGGCGTAAGGCATGAGGAGTGTTTTAATTAGTTATACTATTTCAGACAATATCTGCTACTTATAGATAAAAGCGATGATTGATAATGGGTAATTGGTAAGGAGTCAGAGATATCAAAGTTACCAATTCCCAAGTCTCAACTGCCAGTCCGCTGCATATCGTGTATAGGCTGTTTCCACTGAAAGGGTGCTACAAGAGTGGGCAATCATTTCCGTAAGTAATTACCAGAAAACCTCTTCACGAATCGCGCTAAGACGATTTCAATAGTGTAATGTTTAGATTAGTTTCAACTAAGACTCAACCGCCTCTGAGTGACTGGGTTAACCGACTCACTCGTTACCTGAGTATTAGTAGCAAAATTAGTTTTGGTTATGCCCTTACCCTCGGTATTGCGGTTGTGGGGACAACGGCTGGGTTTGTTATCGGAGACCGCTATCAACAAGAAGCCAGAATACAGGAAAGTAACGCTCAAAGCGAAATTCGTATTTTCCAGCGCTTACAGACTAATATTCTGCATGTACAAGCCCATAAACAACGCTTTTTGATTGCTGAGAAAAACCCGAAGGAATTGCGTGGAGATTACACTCATTTCTTAACACATATTACTGAATTTAATAAAGCTTGGTCAGCGGCAAAAGCTCATTACGAAAATCCTAAAAATTCTAATCTTAAAGAAGGGGCAGGTGAGATAGCAGCGGTAAAACGCCTCATCCAAAACTATGATAGATTTACCAAAAAATACTTAGAACAGAGTGAAATAATTGTTAGAAAAATTAACTCTTCCCAGTCGCAGCTACGGGAAAGAGAATTGGCTAAAAAGGAACTTTGGGATTTAACTAATAGTCCTTTGGAAGTCCAAATAGATAGCTTTATCGATAATCTCGATGATTTGACTCGTTTTGCAGAGCAAGAAATTAAGCAAGCTGAGGCAGAAGTGATGGAGGCAAACGCGCTTCGAGTGCAAATCATTGCCACTAGTATCCTGTTATCAGTAGTGCTTGCTACAGTTTTAGCGATTTATACCAGTCGTGCGATCGCGCGTCCCCTGCGAACTACAACCAAAGTCGCCAAACAAGTCACTCAAGAGAAAAATTTTGACCTACAAGCCCCGGTCACAACTGAAGATGAAGTTGGAGCATTAACGACTTCACTCAATCAGCTGATTTTAGAGGTTAAGCAGTTGATTGAAGAACAAAAAGCGGCTAACCAAGCGAAGCTAATCCAAAGTGAAAAAATGTCGAGCCTGGGACAAATGATAGCTGGAGTAGCCCATGAACTCAATGACCCGGTTAACTTCATCTATGGCAATTCCCAGCACGCTATTGAATACGTTAAAAATCTTTTAGCGCTACTAGAAGTTTATAAAACCCAAATTCCTAATGCTCCCCCTACTGTGCAAAGAAAGATTGAAGAAATCGAACTCGATTTCCTCAAGGAAGACTTGCCTAAATTATTACAGTCGCTTAAATATGGTGCGGAACGAACAGCACAAATCATTTATAGTTTAAAAGATTTCTCCCGATTGGATGAGGCCATTGTCCATCCTGTTGATTTGCACAGTTGTATTGATAGCACCTTACTTATCCTCAATAATCGTATCAAGCGTGGCATCACGGTGATTCGCAACTACGGCAACATCCCAGAGATTAATGGCTATGCGGGATTGCTTTATCAGGTGTTTATGAATCTGTTGAGTAATGCCATTGATGCGCTGGACAACTTGAGTAAGGAAAAACAGATTACAATTACCACAGAACGCCAAGATGCGAACTGGGTCGTTATTAAAATTGCCGATAACGGTTGTGGGATGTCTCCAGAAAACCAGTGTCACATATTCGACACCTTTTTTACCACGAAACCTAGAGGTGTAGGAACAGGATTAGGTTTAGCCATTAGCCATCAAATTGTTGTAGATAAACATCACGGCAAAATTACCTGCCAGTCTGAGGTAGGAGTGGGAACTGAGTTTGCGATCGCACTGCCGATTAATCAGGAACCACTAGTAGACTCCTCCAACCAGAGCAATTTACCTCTCATTGCTTAAAACAACTCTTGACCGTACCCTGATCTGACTGTTGTTAGTTATACTCTGTAGTTGGCGATAACGGAGGAGACCTTATGAGTCTGTTCGACCAAATTCTCGGCGCGATCGAAAGTCCCAATCAGCAAGGAAGTCCCGGTCAGTTAGGGGAAATTTTTAGTACGGTTCAACAGCTCAGCAATAATGCGAATACTGACCCCTCGACAATCCAATCCGTCTTATCCGTTGTAGGAAGCTATGCTCGCTCTGCTCTGCAAGAAAAGCGAGCCAATGAGGGTGAACAGCAAACTCAAGAATTTGTTAATCAATTCGGCGGTACTCAGCCTAGCAATATGGCTGTTAACTTGCTCTTTAATGCTCCTCAGATCCAACAGATAGTTCAGGAAGTAGAAAGCCGGACAGGGCTAAGTTCAGGTACGATTCAAGCTATGCTACCGTTCCTAGTTCCCATTGTGTTGAAGTTCCTCCAAACGGGTAATAATACTTCAAACCCCCAAGGCTCAAATCCCGTACTCAATACGTTCTTAGATGCCGACGGCGATGGCGATGTCGATATAGCTGATGCTATGCAGATGGCAGGGCGCTATTTAGGTCAGTAAGGAACCTGAGAAATGAGGCAGGGGGACGCGGGAAAAATTTGGTAAGTCTACTCGTAGGGTGCGTTGCAACGCACCCCACACCACTAAGATGGTTTGCGAGTGGCTTGAGCGAGTAACTTAACCAGTTGCACCAATTGCGGTTTGTCAAACGCTTGGATGATTGCCTTGGCAGCAGCCTTGGGTTCTACTGGCAAGCTAATCTGTTTGGGGGTAGCGCTGGTTGCTTTGGTGGTGGCAGTTGGTTTTTCTTTCTCCTTAGTGGCAGTAGTGGCTGGTGCAGCAGCAAGTTTTTGTAAATTGGGACTCGGCGCTAATTCACTGGCTTTTCCTTGTTGCAGTTGATCACAGGCTACCTTCAGTTCCTTAATCACTAAGGGAGCTAGAATCTGGTAAGAATTTTTGGAATTCGCGATCGCTTTATAAGAAAGTTGGATTAACCCATGCCAAGGTTTATTTCCTGCCCCTAACTGGGCTAAACGCTTGCACAGTACTTGCAACTGTTGGCGACTAGTGGGTGTGTCTGGTTGTTTGAACAACTGCAACATCTGTCTGAGGATGTCCGTCACCTGAGGTGCAAACTTCGGATCTAGCGTTTTGCCCCCAACAGAAGCTGCTTCACCACCACCACCGCTTGCTAAGCGGTTGAGGTATTCCTGCAATTTGGCAAATTCGGGTTCTGCCGCTTGCACCTTTTTCTCGGCTTCTTCTTCCCGTAGACCAAATGGCCCTTGCAGTAGTTCAATTAAGTCTTTTAGAGTATCATACCCCTGTAAAAATAACGTCTCTAGCTTTTGGTCAACCTTGATCGAATGATCTTTGAGAACTTTGAACGAATCCTCTAAGCGGTGAGCCGTTTTTTGAATACTGGCAAAGCCTAGCATAGCTGCACCTCCCTTAACTGAGTGGGCGGCGCGAAACATTTCATTCACCCTCTCCTGATCTTTCACAACCGTGCGCAGATCTAATAGCCCTTTTTCCAGGGTGTCGAGGTGTTCCTTTGCTTCTTCGATGAAGTAGCCTAAAATCCTTTGCTGGTTGCCCGCATCCACAGTCATCTTTCCTTATCAGAACGGTTTGGTGTAATTAGATCTGCAAGGGCTACCCCGGTCTCTAATTTACACCGGGTGGTATTAAATGTAAGTATTGCCAAACCTACCAGTCAGACTCTTTCTTTTTTTAGAGTACCGAAAATCGGCTACGGCGTGTTTTTGGCAATACAAGTTTTACTTGGCTCTGGTGTGTCCAGAGTAGTAGGGGAGAAAAATGGTATTATACCAAGCCCATTGGCATTATTCTTGCTTTTTGTAAGTCATGGGTAATAAGTAAAAAGTCCTACAAATGACCCAACATGAATAGCTCCACCGGCGCTAACACGCCAACGCTAACACGCCAGCCTCCGGCTTGGCGATTGGGGAAAAGCTTGCGGACGCTAGCCAGATGCTTTCAAGAAAAAACCCCCAGCAACAGGCTGAGGGGAAATTAGAAGGAGCTTTTACCTTTTTGTTTATTCGGCGGGATTTTCTCGGCATCCGCAAGAAACGAAAAGAGCAAATAACCCCAAACCTTGAATGATTCTGAAATTATCCGGCCAATCCTCGAACATCTGGTGTAAAAGATATAGTGGTTTGCATTTGGATGAGGAACAGGGCTGATGGTTTTGAGGCAGAGGGCTCTAGGCTCCAGGGCAGCAAAGTCATAATCGCACTTGGCAAAACTACCCCTACTTCCCTGTTGGCTGTTCCATTTAGCACGTTAGTGGGTGTGATACCATCTCAAAATATTTCTGCTGGTTTAGCTTTGGCGATGAGTACTAGTCAGCCAACCCTCAAACACCGAGTTTATGAGATTTTAGAATCGTCTAATCCGAACGATATCCTCAGTAATATTGATGACTGGGGAGTTAGCCTTTTAATTATTTTAGACGTTGGTGCTTTTGTTTTAGAAACGTCGAAAAATTCGCTCTTTAATTTTCAGTTATTTTGGTTTGATATTGAAGTTGTATCTGTTTCTTGTTTTACTTTACTATATATTTTACAACTCTGGTCATGCACGGCTGATTCTCGTTATCAACATCCGCTTTGGGGTCGAATTAAATATGCAACGACTCCTCTGGTTATCATCGATTTACTAGCTATTTTCCCGTTTTATTTGATGATGGTCTTTCCCGGAGTTCATTTAGTAGAATCAACAGAATTACTCCGGTTATTACGCCTGCTTAAATTAATTCGATATTCAGAAGCTCTGCAAACCATTCTACGAGTTATAGGTACTAAAAAAGATGAATTAGTAATGACTTTAGTTGCTGTCTTGATTTTGCTAATTTTTGCATCGAGTGTCATGTTCTTTGCCGAGCGAGAAGCTCAACCTGAGTCGTTTACGAGTATTCCATCTGCTATGTGGTGGAGTGTAGTGACTCTAACAACGGTTGGTTACGGTGATGTTTATCCCATTACTCCTATTGGAAAATTATTTGGCGCAGCACTTGCTTTTATCGGGATTGGATTGTTTGCCCTACCCGCTGGTATTATTGCTTCGGGTTTCTCTTCAGAAGTGCAAAGACGAAAAGAACCGGAGAACAATCCATCACTCGAAACAATCTTAACAACGTGTTTAACCTCACCTGAGTGGACAGCAGAGCAAAAGCAATTGATTGGCGCGCATGTTGAGCAAAGCGCAGAGCTGATGAAGCTGTGTATTGAGACGGCGAAGCAGAAGTTTGGCGATCGCGTTGAGGATGAGACAATTGTCCGAGACTTAGCTATGTCTCTCTACCTCGAAGCCGTTCGCAAATTTGACCCGTAACATTACAAGCTAAGTATTGAGCAATAGTTCAGTACAGGTTGGTTCCAAACAAGCAATACGTTCAGCTCCCCATAAACCCTTGCCATGATTGGGTTTGAGCTGAGTACAAGAATACCAATACCCCAAAAAATTTGAATGCCCTTAACTGTGGAGCTTTCAGGCAGTTGAGTGCAACCTTAATTAATCTATTTAATTAATCTTATCCGCGCTACTCTCGAGAACTCTCTTCCGAGAGGCTGATATAAAACCCATATTGAAAACTCGTTTATCAGAGCTACCTAGCTGTTGAGAATGATTGACAGTTAAAAAGTGAACAATTATTCTTCTAAATTAGAGAATAATTTGCAATAACTTACTATTCATGCCAGACCCCTTTCTGCTTAAGAAAACTCCTCTGTGGAATCGTCGCCAACTTCTCAAGTTGGGACTGGCAGGAATAGGCGTTGCGGGAGCAGCTTTAACGGTGCAACAGTTTGCCCAAACGCGCCACTCAACCGCGAAGGTTAAGGTGCCAGCACTTCCCGGTGATGCCTCTTTCTCAGAGGACAAAGGGATTAGCCCGATGGCAATGATCCGAAATTTTGATTATGGCACACTCAAAAAAGAAAACGGACGGACGATTCGGGAATTTCGGATTGTTGCCGGAACCAGCACCGTTCAGCTCAATAGTGCTGTATCGTTCGTGACGTGGAACTTCAATGGTCGCGTGCCAGGGCCAACGCTACGCGCTAAACAAGGCGATCGCGTCCGGATAGTATTTCTCAACAACGGTGGACATTCCCACTCCATGCACTTTCATGGCATCCACCCTGCCGAGGCAGATGGTGTCAAACCGATACGTCATGGTGCGGCGACGATTTACGAATTTGATGCTTACCCCTACGGTGTCCATCTCTACCACTGCCATACCGCGCCAGTAACACGGCATATCAGCAAAGGATTGTATGGCATGTTCATCGTTGACCCTCCCCAAGAGCGTCCCCCTGCCGATGAAATGGTGTTGATTATGGGAGGCTTTGACGTTAATGATGACAACAAAAATGAACTTTACGCCTTTAATGGGTTGCCGCACTACTACATGCATCATCCTGTTCCCATCTACCAAAACCAGCTTGTGCGGCTGTATTTGCTCAACATGATTGAGTTTGATCCAGCCGTAACCTTTCACATTCATGCCAACTTCTTCCGTGTTTATCCCACGGGAATGACCTTGACTCCAAGCTATCAAACCGATGTGATTACGATGGGAACGGCAGAACGGCACATCTTGGAATTTTCCTATCCTTATGCGGGTAAATACATGTTTCATCCCCACCAAGATGGAATTGCAGAAACCGGTTGCATGGGTCATTTTGAAGTCGTTGCTCAAGCTTAATGACTTTTTTGAGCAGCAGTTGACATAAATTCCTACTAACTAGAAAATGAAAACCTAACTTACCTGTTGCAAAAGTTTTTTATTAAGCAACTGAACTGTCTTACGGCAATTTACAAAATTCTGAAACTACTATGAAGTCGATTTGGCGTTTCCTTGCCCTTATTGTTGCCAGTGCGCTGTTGGTGGTTCTGACCAACTGTGCTTCGTCACCGAATAATGGGGTGACCTCAAACGCTCCTCCAACCACTGCTTCCAGTCCTGCCGCTACTAGCGAACATCAGGGCAGTCATGGCAAGGACAAAATCAACATCAATACCGCCATTTTGTCAGATTTAGACAAATTAGAAGCCAAATTGGGAATTCCCGCACTTTCCAATAAAATTCAGGCGAGTCGTCCCTACGCCAACCCTGAAGAACTCGTGTCCAAAAAGGTGATTGCTCAGGAGCAGTTCGACCAGATTAAGGATATGGTCACCGTTGAGGATATCGTGCTCACTGGCGAAGCCAAAGATGTGGATTACATGAGCAAGCTGGGCTTGATGAAAGGACACCTGCTGGTGGCGCAGGAACTACTGAATGCACAGCTTCCCAAACAGGCTGAGCCTCATATCGGTCACCCCGTAGAAGAAATCTACGTGGATGTGGAAGACCAGCTCAATGAGCGGAAAGTCTCGGAGTTTAAGAATACCTTAATCAGCTTGCAAGACTTAGTGAAGTCGAATCCCAAGAATCCTAAAGTTGCCACGAATTTTGACCAGTCGATGCAGTCCGTAGATAAAGCGATTCAAGCGTTGCCAGAGCCGGAGCGGCAATCCCCTCAATTCGTGCTTCAGGTAATTAACGAGTTGCTGGATGCAGCAAATTCAGAATATCGGGCTGCGATCGCCAATGGCAAAATTGCTGCTGTGATTGAATATCAGGACTCACGGGGATTTGTCAACTATGCGGATACCTTACTCGGTCAAATTTCCGACTCACTGAAGAAATCCAACCCCGAAGCCCAAAAAGCGATCGCTGACAGCATGACTCAATTGAAAACAGCATGGCCCTCCGCCCAAGCCCCAGCTCAACCGGTCATGTCTCCTGACCAAGTTTCCCAGCTGATCAAGACGATTGAGCAAAATGCTCAAAAGGTTCTCAAAGGCTAAGCTGAGGGGACTCTAGTGCAGCACGGCAGAAATAACCCACCACTGAAAAAAGGTTAAAAACCTTACTGTACAAACTTTCTTCCCTTCTGCCTTCTGCCTCCTGACTTCTGCCTTCTTGCACTAGCAAAGCCAACGCCTCCTAATTTTTACATCCCCCAAAAAACTCTAATCGCCTAAAAGAAGCATGATTTGAGCAAAAATGCCGACTTAACGGTCTAATCTCGTTAATTCTCCTCAACGAATCCTGTTCAGGTGTCAGTTTTGTAATTTACTATCTTGATGAAGCTGACAATTCTAGTTGTAGCAGTGGCTGTGGTGCTTCCTTTTAAACCAATACCGTCTAGAATTATTCCCTGAATTTTTTGAGGAGTTAGAAATGATACGTTTCAAGGCTTTGGCGATTGCCAGTGTACTGTTGCTTGTGGGAGTCACCGCTTGTAATCAGCAAGATGAGCAAGCGAATCAGACAGTCGCAACTCCACAGGTCAAAACCAACCCGAACAAGGCGAAAAAGGCCAAGGCAGGAGGCTCTACTCCTACAGCAGCAGGGAGTCCAAGTGCTAGTCCCGCTAGCACTCCCACAACAGGCAAGACACCCACAGCACAGACTAGTCCGGCAAAAGCTAAAACCCCCGCAGCACCAGCGAATACAGCTAAAGCTACGACGAAAACGAGTGACGGTGCCAAGCCCACGTTAACGAAGTTGAATGGTTACTTGCCTGCGGCTGTTAAAGCCTTGCAAGCCAACGATATTGCCCAAGCGAAACAATATGCCAAGGGGTTTAATGATAACTGGCAACAGAAGATTGTTCAGTTTCAGGTTAAACAGAAATCTCAATCTGACTACAACAAGCTGGCATCGGCTGTGACTCAGGTGAACAATACCGTGCTCAAACCAGCCAATCCAGACAAAGATAAAGCAATCGCGTCGCTGCAAGCCCTTTCGCAAGCCGTGACGGAGTACACAAAAAGCCCTTAAAACTAGGCTTCTAGCATCCACAGCTTAGTTGGAAAACAAACGCTAAGCGATCGCTCCTCCCATTGTGCTTTGTCTCACTAGTGAATCTTGAGATGAGCACACAAACCGCCGTGAGAAATTTTTAACCTTCCAACCACTCATACCGCAACACTACCTACCATGAAGGAGCTCGATCTAAAAGCCACTGCTGACATCCTCAATTCCATCATGGAATTTGAGCTAGCAGGGGTAGTTCGTTATACTCACTATTCCCTAATGGTGACCGGTCCTTATCGGTTGCCGATTGTGGATTTTTTTAAGGCACAGGCGACTGAATCCCTACTCCATGCCCAGCAAGTTGGAGAGATTCTCACCGGTTTAGAGGGGCATCCCAGCCAGCGAATTGCTCCGATTGAAGAAAGCTACCAACATTCAGTGAGGGATATTTTAGAAGAAAGCCTCAACCACGAGAAAAAGGCTCTAGCTCTCTATAAAAAATTACTAGACACCGTAGAGAATGCCAGTGTTTACTTGGAAGAATTTGCCCGCACCATGATTGGGCAAGAAGAATTGCACAACATAGAAATCAAAAAAATGTTGCGCGATTTTAGCTAAGGGTCATTTGTCAAGGGTTCAGGTTCAGCGCAACTGCCCAATGAACCCTGAACCCTGAGCAATGAACAATCAACAAACTAATGATTAATGACTAAATCACTAACGGAAGAGAGAAAATGGATTTTAGTGCTGCTTTACCTACATTTGTCATTACCCTACGCGAAGGCGTTGAAGCCGCTCTCGTCGTGGGAATTGTTCTGGCTTGCTTGAAAAAAGCTAAAGCTGGATATCTCAATCCTTGGGTTTATGCAGGTGTCGCCGTTGGACTGGTTGCCAGTGCTTTAGTAGGCGTCCTATTCAGTTGGGTCATTCAAGGATTGAGTGCCACCTATCCACAGTATGCACCAGTGATTGAGCCCTTGCTGGAGGCTGTGTTTAGCGTTCTTGCGATCGCGATGCTCAGTTGGATGCTGATTTGGATG
Organism: Waterburya sp.; assembly: GCA_036703055.1. Lineage (GTDB taxonomy): Bacteria > Cyanobacteriota > Cyanobacteriia > Cyanobacteriales > Coleofasciculaceae > DATNPV01. The sequence continues at coordinate 21,599 of DATNPV010000025.1, read as the reverse complement.
ACTCAACAGGCACGATACCTCAAAGCGGAGGTAGAAGGTGCGGTTACAGCCGCGATTAAAGAGGGCAAGGGTGCAGGTTGGGGCGTCTTCAGTCTGATTCTCATTGCCGTCCTGCGCGAAGGATTTGAGACAGTTCTGTTTATCGTTGCCAAATTCCAACAAGGGTTGATACCCGCCCTAGGTGCGATGAGTGGAATAGCGGTGGCAGCCGGAATTGGTGTATTGCTGTTCAAGTGGGGTATCAAAATTAACATCCGCCTCTTCTTTCAGGTCATGGGCGTCTTGTTGCTCCTGATCGTGGCTGGGTTGGTCGTTTCTTCCCTAGCAGATTTTGACGAAACAGTCAATACCTTAGCCCAGATGGACCGCCACTCACAATCGTTGTGCTTCTACTACGAACGGTTTGCGAAATATCATTCCTGCATTTTGGGTCCGATGGTTTGGAATACAACCAGTGTCTTACCCGATGATAAGTTTCCTGGAATAGTACTTAAAGCTTTATTTGGCTACCGGGAAAAAATTTATTTGGTGCAAGGCGTAGCGTACTTGCTGTTTATGTTGACGATTGGCAGTGTGTATTTCAACAGCATTAGGGTAAAGATGCCAGCATCTGCCAATGTTAAGCGTGAGAAGTCTCTCAGCCAAAAGTGATGGGCGAATTCAACGACAACACTCTCATCTGATGAGAGGCAATTAGGTGGCATCAGTGGCTTGACGATAACCCTTTTGTATCTCATCCAAGCTTAAGTGTGGTTGAATGACTAGCCGTCTGGGCATGGCAATGATAAGTAGTTGCATGTCTGCACTATTATACTGTGTGCATTCAACCGGATTTGATATCAACCTGTCAAATGAGCGAACTGACAGCGCGAATCATTAAACTCTGAAAACTTTTATGTTTCTATCACCCTTACTTTTAGCCGCCAAGTGTAACGATGGTGGCAATCGTTTTGCCTAAATCTCAAGGAGTACAGTTGATGACTTCCCAGCGCATTCGGATTAACCAGCCGTCGAAGAGCGATATGCCATTGGTCAACGATCTCTTTCAGCGTGCTGCCGTCCATTCCGTTTCGGAGAAGGAAGTGCAGCCAACGGAGGATACCGAGCCGATTGCGTTTAGGGAATCATGCTTCCACCACGATTTTAGTCGTGTGCCCGTTCATTCGACAACGCCGATAATTCAGCCCAGGCTGAGGATTGGAGCGGTAGGAGATCGGTACGAGCAGGAGGCGGAGCGGGTAGCGCCTCAGGTGGTGGCGCAGATGAATAAGCCAGGGGAGGCGACTCTGCAACGAGAGGAGATGCCGGAAACCGATGACGATGAAGAAAAACCAATGCGGAAGCCCCTAGTGCAGCGCCAGTCGGATGGGGGTGAGATAGCCGCTACGTCGGAGCTAGAAACGTCGCTCCAACAGGCGCGAGGAAGCGGACAGCCTCTTTTAGAGAACGTCCGGAGACCGATGGAACGGGCGTTCGCTTGCGATTTCAGTCAGGTGAAAGTTCACACAGATGCCCGGTCTGATCGATTAAATCGCTCGATTCAGGCGGAAGCGTTTACAACAGGGCAGGATGTCTTCTTCCGGCAGGGGGTGTATGAACCCAGAAGCCGCAGAGGACAGGAGCTAATCGCCCACGAGCTGACCCATGTTGTGCAGCAGAACGGCAGTGTCCTACAAGGGAGCCTCCGCGGGCCAGCGCCCACCCTACCTCCATCGGTAATCCAGCGGGTAACGCGCACAGACTTCGACTCACCCATCGACTGGAGGGTGTTCGACAAACAGGTTAGGTCGTGGCTCGGAGCCGTATTCAAATTAGGCATTCAACAACTAAACAGTCAGGTCAGCGCTCTTGGCAAGCAACAGGCTCAGCTATTGCTACAAATTTTTCGACATCCCAATCGCGACAGCTTAGCCATTAACCCCAAAGATTTGTTAAAAATCCACAAATTGGACTATTTGAATGGACTTCTGAGAGATTTAAGACAACCGACATCAGCCGCACCAGCCTCAGACGAGGCATCTCAGGTAGAGGAAGACATCTCGGATACAAGCAGTGAAGCCAGTCCAGAGGTTGAAGAAGCATTGCCTAAAGACGAGGAAATTCCAAAAATCCAGCTACCATCGAATATCGCAGAACTCAGTTTTCGCGAGACCACGCAATATTTGAACTTGATCCAGACTGGCAGACTGAAGGTAACTACCCAGCAGTTTGTTGCTCTATCGAGACAAAAACAGGCGTTAGCTCCAAAGCAACCTCCCTCGGAACGGGAACAGCTAGCCGCTGCAAATGTTAGGGCGATGACCCTAGCCAATACGGTCACAAAGGAAGGGGGAGTATTCTATCAGCACAACCTATCACAAGAAACCCTCACAGCCCTAACCCAAGTTAGCGCACGACATCATGATCCTCGGTTGGCAGATGCCAGGACAGGCTATGCAAATCCCGATTATTTTGAGAAAATCGCCAATTTCACCTGGCGCGTTCGTCCCAGAGTCAGTGCATCCGCCGCGATTCGGGCGTTCTTAACACCCTTGGGCTATACCGTAACAGAGTGCGGTACTGTCATCCAGGCTGTGAACTATTTCAGCATCTTGGAAGCCGTTGGCGATCGCAACTTTGATCAGATGTTTGGTGCTGCCGACCAGGATACTCCAGACGGACAGCGGTTATTGCTCCAGTTGAATATTGATAAGAAAGCGGAAGGTGGCAAGAATCCCTTGGGAAAATTTTTTGAGCCGGAAAGCGCATTGGCGAGTGAGCAAGAACAAGCGGAGTTAAGAAGGGCAAAAGGCTCACTCTCGAATGCTCCCGGTTTCCGACCCGCACAACTCGGTGGCTGGTACTACATCAAGAACCATCAGCTTTACATCACAAGACATCCGGAGGGGATTTGGGGCGGTGAAAATGCAGTTTACGTCGGGCGCGATCCTAAAACTGGGGAACAGCTCTTTAGTGGGTTTGGATTGGTCAATAGAACGGAACGGCAAATGGCGCAGTCTCTAGCAGATGAGTTTAATTCACCTCCATCGGAGTCTGAGGTTGAGAAAATTTGTGCCAAAGGATTCCAGTCTTTGCCACTAGCTCTACCAGATTTGGGAGATCCTACATCAGCCCGGAAAATGCCGATGAATGACAGGATTATGGCAACCATTCAAAAATTCTGGGATGCAGCTAAACCCGGTGAACCCTATCCATACTTAAACCAGGCACTAGCTATCTATCCTGATGCAGCCCGCTTCATGATTTATCTATTATTAAAAGACCAACCCCTCATCCCATCTGTAAAACCAATAGATCTGTTATTAACCCTCAATTTGAGTGATTTAGATAGACAAGTTCAAGGAGGGGAATCGTATGGAACATGGACAACAGGTGAGACTGAAGCTGGAGAACCCTGTGCGATCCTCACTTGGAGTAGCAAGCAGACTGCAATAGCAAAAAACCGATCCCTCGAAAATCCATATGGACAAATCAGTGTTGGGTTTCTTTTTTCCCGATATTTTGCCAAATATCTTTTGGCTACGGTACCATCAGCTGCAAGTGAAAAGGCATTTTTGGAGCTATTTAGTCGCTTCAATCCACGCCTTGGAGCCAAAGTGGTTAAGGGAACTATTATCAAATTGCAAGGGAAAGACCTCTTCTATTTTCCCCTTCCCAGCGAATTCCATAAAATCTACAAAACACCGGGAGGGTTTCAGAGTATGGGTGAGCGTACTCTATCTCCAGGAAAAATTAAAGAAAAGGCTGGTATCACTGCTTTATTTGAGGGCAGTCCGGTTCAAACAGGTACATCCGGTGAATCGGCAAGTGTACCCATCCCTGAAGAACTGGCAAGGATTAACGACATATTGGGGCAAAGAGGACGCGGCATTCTCGAAACAGTTGAAGATGGAGACTGCTTGTACGATGCCATCCGGCAGCAGCTATTAGAAGAAGATGGAACAGATGTTGATATAGATACCTTACGGGAACGTATGGTGCAACTTGTTGCAGAAAATCAACAGCATTTTGCTGATTTTACAGAAGAAGGAGTAGATGAGCTGATCGACCAAATTAGCCAGGTTCGCTCCTGGGATAATGACGGAGGAGATATTGCCGCAGAGATGATTGCCACCATCCTACAGCGAAATGTAATTGTGATTAGTCCTAACGGTGTGGATATCAGACGACCCAATCAGACTCTGCATACGAGTGTTCAGTCTACTATTGCCGGAACTGGCACTCCTTTAACCATCGTTTACAACGGTAGGGATCATTATTTGTCCACCTTCCGCCTGTAGTGATTGTTTATAGGGGTTCTCAGTGAGTTGTAGTGTGGGCACTGCAAAGCAAAAATAAGGCTCTCCCGTACTTGTGGTGAAAAATCGTGCTTTTGGTAATCGGTAATTGGTAATTCCTTATCCAGCAGCTCTTTGACTTGATTAATAGACCTCTTGCAAAAGTCGAATTTACCCCCCTTAGTCCCCCTTTATCAAGGAGGGAAACTAACTCCCTCCCCTTAATAAGGGGAGGGTTGGGGTGGGGTACTTTGTATTTTTGCAAGAGGTCTAATCAGTTTGTATTATCACCCTAGCGGCGGGAGAGCCAGTCTAGTGTAAACTCCAGGTATGAAATGTGCCAGGTTTAATGCGGGTTAGCTGACCCATTACCCATTACCCCTTACCTGGTTAAGAATTGCGATCACAAATGATTATCGTTTCTTGATCTTTGTGGAAAACTCGCAAAATTCTGTGGAAAAGTACCCTAGTCTGTGGAAAACTAAGGTTGGTTTAGTAAATTTCTGAGTCAAAGCTCACCTGATCAGACCGGTAAGCTGGAGGTTCAACGTGAATTGAAACGCGAACGGGACTAAAGCGTTCTTCTAATCGAGTTTCGACTTCTTCGGTGATTTTGTGAGCGGTTTCCACATCTTTAGCCTCTACAACCATGTGCATTTCAATAAAGACTTGACGCCCCAATAAACCACGAGATGCGATATCGTGGCAGTTGATGACACCGGGAACTTGCATAACGACATCCCGAATTGCTTCAGGTGCGATCGCCATTTCATCCACTAGCCAGGGCAAATTTTCCTTCAATACATTCCAGCCACTGCGAAAGACTAACAAAGCAACCGGAAAAGCGAGAACGACATCCAGCCATTGGAGTTGTGGCCAATGTAATAATCGTGCCTGCCAAACGCCAATCAACCCAACCAGCACGGTAATAGTCACCCAAACATCGCTCATTGTGTGTTGAGCATCTGCAATCAAAATCGGGCTACCTACCCGTTGGCCTACAGCTCGCTCATAATAGGTCACGAAAATATTCACGCCCAATACAATCAGCAATAGCCACAGTTCTGGGGCAGCAATATTGACTGGGGTAAGACCATGAAAAAGCCGCTCGATCGCGCCTTGGAGAATTTCAAAGCAGGCGATACCTAAAAAGGCAGCAATCCCCAATGCCCCCACCGCTTCAAATTTCTGGTGTCCATAGGGATGGTCGCGATCGGGCTGTGGAGAAGAAAACCGACTGGCAATCAAACCTAAAACGTTATTGGCACTATCGGTCACGCTATGCAAAGCATCGGCTTGCAAGCTAAGAGACCCTGTCCAAAACCCTACAACGGCTTTTAATCCCATTACCAATAGATTGAGCAGTAGGGTAATAATTAAGACCTTACGAACTTCAGAGCGGTTGTCTTGCACCTGAGATGCCACCCTATTGAATTAACATCTATGGCATTTAGTTTAGTCGTTAAAAAACTTGAAACCTCTATCGGGAGTTGAGTTGAGTTCTCTATCCTCGCTGGAATTTTTGTCTGTTTTGAGATTCTTTGTAATCAAAGTGCCCGATGCGCCTAATTCTCTGGTAGATTCTTCGAGGACTCAGTTACAGATTCTCGCATTAAAATCATAATATTAAGATTCATTACATATGCCTCCCTCTCAACTCAAACTCAACCTCGTCGAGGGTTCTGTGTCGTTCAGATTCACGGCTGATGCAGCTAGAGATTTACAGCAAGCGATCGCCGAATTGATGCAAAGCCTGAAAGCAGCGACCCAGGCATCGGCGGGTGGCGGCAAACCCACTCCTCAAAAACCGATGGAGTACCGATTTACTGGGGATATCTTCCTGGAAGTGTTCTGCAATCCTAACATCTGGCCTAGTCCTTTTGCTGCCAAAGTCCTGCTCACGATTCGAGATGAACGGATTCGCCTGAGTACAGAAGCTGAATTGACTCGCCTGATTGAGGATGTCAATCAGTATTTGGAGCAAGTGGGTTGAACAGTTGGGTTTCATCAGTTGTGAGCAACTGCTATAAAAAAAGAGGCAGCGTCATTTATGAAGGATGAAGAATGAGACAAACAAATCACTCCTAAAATCAGAACATGCACTTTCCCCGTCTAAGACTTGCGTCTCCAGAGAGGGTAAAGCATGGACTAAAAACTGATACTTTATCCTTTAGACTGCTTGAGTCAACGGTGCTTTCTCGTCCCATCAAAATTCCTAGCGAACAACGACTTAGATGAACTCCAACAATCTCCTGGATATACTGCAAACTGGATTTCGTGTCTCGTTGGGGGCGACCACTTCCCTCGTCGAAACGTTGCAAGACCCGCAAAAACGTGAAGAGAGCTTATCTCAATTGAGGTTAGAGTTAAGTCAACGGGTAACTGAGTGGGCAGAAAAAGGAGCAGTAACGGAGCAAGAAGCTCGGAGGTTGATTGAGCAGATTTGGCGACAACCCAGTAATTCGGGGCGTTCCACAACAACGGAAGCCACCACGCCAACGCCTACAGCTTCCCCAACCTCTTCCACCTCCCCCAGTACCCAGTTGGAAATTGAAGAACTGACAGCACAAATTGCTGCTATTCGCACTGAACTAGAGAAGCTGCGCGATTCTGGCTCAGATAGTTAGATGTGCAAATTGGTTAGTGTTTAGGAAATTAGTAAAGTTAGCAGCTCTTGTCAGAGAGTTGCTAACTTTACTCAAAAGATATTTAGACAAGGTGAAAGGATATCTGGATATCTGTCTATAGAAGTGACACAAGGGAAAAAATTAGAACCCTAGCCTTGATAAACGGGAGTTAAATAGGGAACCTTCTTTTGAGTTGAAGGCCACAGAAACACTGATATTCTAGTTTTTCTTAAACTTAAGCAGGCAATAACCTTGCAAAGAGCACGGTGGCTTTAAGGTTTAAGACGATGAAATTTCGTTGCTAGCTTGGCCAATCAGTACTCAGTAGTGCAAATAGTACTCACTGTCTTCCTGATTTTGCTTAGGAGCCTAAATGCTTCGCCCAATGACTAAGCTGATTTTCCTAATCAATTGGGCTGTCTTCTCCTTTTCAGCTCAAAAATCTCAGTCATTATCCCATTCTTCACAACCAATCAAATCACCAATACGGTCTCTTAGTAAGAATTCACACCGCTCTAGCTCGCACTCAACACAAACCCACTCCCGTGCGGGAATGTACTGGCACAGGACGTAGATAGGCTGCTGACGACTGATGACTCCCTTTTCGAGTAAGTGACGTGCTTCCTCTTTGATGACATCAATGGAGTACCGGATGGTAGGTGTAGAAGGCGCTGTATTTATACTCATGGGTAATAGGCAGGGAATTAACGAGGCTACGATTAATATATCGGATATCCGCTAGCGTGAAAATAAATTTAGTTCCGTATAGAAAGTTACGAACGAATTCTGTTTTTAAATAAAAATTACAAAATATTAAGAAAATGTGAAAAAAAGAATTATTCCCCAGTACAGGCAAGACCCTTTTCCAGCAGGAATTCCAGCCAATTAGCTGCTCTGTTATCCAGTGTATTGTGTAAATATTTATCTGGATAAAATTAATAATTCTTAAATAAACTGCGTAAAAATATTAATTGGCAGGCGTTCATGAAACAACACTTCAAGAGCGATCGCCTGAGCCTGGAACATTTGTCCATAGGAGAATACATAAGGCATTTCAGGCGGTAAGTTAGGCAGGAACTGCTCTAAGACATAAGGACTGCCATAGATGACTAAAGCTTGAAGATTATTATTTCTTAACAGCATCTTAAGCCATGCTTCTGCCACGAGGGATAGTCCAGCACTACCTCGAAACGGGTTACCTCGAATAAACAGTTGCAGTAAAGTTGAGTGGGTCGTTACAGGCAGGTCGGCGCTTTCCGAGGTTGACGGGGTATGACGGTCAACTAACACAAGTTCGTAACCCAACTGTCTAGGAATCGCCACCGCCGGAGCGTTCCGTCCCAAAAAGTCACAAGCTAAGGCATCATCGACTACGACGATGTTGCGCAGCTTACGCTCTCTATTGTCGCTGGGTTCTAGCAACAGAGGTAAAGTTCCACCCACTTGCTGGGAATCTTGCAGGATGTTCGCCACTGTCGCGAAGGCATCAGGTTGAGCTAATTGAGAAAGAGATTGTTGAATTTTGCCGAAGGTCGGCGCTGTCTCTTTTTTGATGTGGAATTGAGGGCTGACTTTCCCCTTGGCCTGCCAAATACGCTCTACCGATGCCCGAATTCGCTCAGGTAAGATTCGTCCTACTTTGACCGCATCACATACCGCTTGGATGGCACTTTCTGGCTCGACGGGCATGAGTAGAATATCAGCACCCGCTTCTACGGCCATAACTGGGGCTTCGTTTGCACCGTAACGATTGGCGATCGCACCCATTACCAAGGCATCTGTCACAATTAAGCCCTCAAATTTCAGGCTATGTCGCAGCAACTCCGTCAAAATCGCGTGAGACAGTGTTGTCGGGTGTTCTGAATCCCAGGCCGGGATTAGGAGATGGGCACTCATTACAGCATCTACCCCAGAGAGGATTGCCTCTTTAAACGGTGGCAGTTCAACCGTCGCTAGGCGTGAGGGAGAGTGAGGCAATACAGGTAAATCAAGGTGGGAATCCGTTGCTGTATCGCCGTGACCTGGAAAATGCTTGGCGGTCGTTAACACGGGATAGCGTTTCGCCCCCCGAATAAAGGCAGAAGCCAAATGGCCTACAGCTTCTGGTGTCTCGCCAAACGCCCTAACATTAATGACTGGATTGAGAGGATTGTTATTGACATCCGCTACAGGGGCTAACAGCCAGTTAATCCCAATTGCTAGGGCTTCCTGGGCGGTAATCGCTCCCATCTTCTCGGCATAGAGTTGGGCGCGATCGGGGTCTTCAAACGCCACTGTGCCAATGGACATGGGGGGGGGGAACCAAGTCGCACCCCCAAAGCGCTGACCTACACCTTCTTCAATATCCGCGGCAATGAGTAAAGGGATGCTCGCCCAATCTTGGAGTTGTTGCGATCGGAGTGCGAGTTCTCCTGCACTCCCGCCCATTAAAATCACACCCCCAACGCCTAACTCTTGTAACCAATACTGCAACTGATTGGCTGGGGGTTCCCAAGCTGGGTATTGAATTTGGTGATCAAACAGGTAGCCCGATGCCCGGACTACAACCATTTGAGCCACCTGTTCTTCTAGGGAGAGGTCGTTGATATCAGGTAGAGAGTTTGGCAAAGACTTCAAGTTTCCGCCTCAGGAATATCGTCCTCTAGTCCTTTGCTCTGTCGCTCTTCATTGAGCTGATTCAGAAGTGCCAACATGCGATCGCCCCTTTCTAACCCTCGATCTTCAATAAAGATGACCTCTGGGGTTCGGCGTAAGCGAACTCGATGACCCAACTCGCGACGGACATATCCTGTAGCTGACTTCAACCCGGCCATTGTCTCTGCCCGTGCTTCATCAGTGCCATAGATTGACACGTAAATTTTCGCATGTTGAAGGTCACCAGACACGTCTACATCGGTGACGCTTACCATACCAGCTCCCACGCGGTCATCTTTGATTTCGTGGAGTAGCATTTGGCTGACTTCCTGTTGAATCAGTGAAGCAACGCGAGAAACACGGCGACTTGTAGGCATAACGCCCCCTTTGTTACACTACAGACAGTCGCTTCCAGGAATCTAGAGGAGTTGACTAAACTCATTTTGACAGGTATTTAACTTTTGTAACGTCCATCCAAAGGGATATTCAGATATTTCCTTGTCTCCCGCTTCCTTGCGTCCTGTTAAGGCTCCTATCTAAACCGGGCTCAACCCTAGCATAGCGCGGAGGGTGAAGGCAATGAAGAAGAAGCCGGCAACTAGGATACCAATTAACGCGATCAGCGTGATAGGACGCTTATAGAGAGGCTTGAGTTGCTCAAACAAAAAGAAGAATATCCCCAAGGTGATGGTGATAAAGTAACGAGGGTAGCGTAAGACGTTGTCCCAAAAATCCTTCATGTTCCTGCCAAGTTGTATTATTCCATTTTTAACTGGTAGCACTTGTGAACACGTTCGACAAGTAAGGGTGTTACTTGAGGGGTTGGCGTGGCGGTTTCGGAGAGCAGGTTCTCGAATCCTACTGACTGAGAAAGTATGGCTAGGGGTTCAAGGGATGAAAGTGGCTTTGGAGATATTGACGAGCGGGTTGACAAAGAGGGCTGGGTCAGTTGATTTTGAGCATAACCTCATATTGCGCATAGAGGACACAAAGGAAGGAAGAAGCGAGAATAGAGATTCTATCAATCAGCTGGGTTTGGGATAAATGCCTACTGGTGTTCAGCCAAAAATTACCTGTGTTACACCTCGCCCCTTTCTCAAGTGGGCAGGCGGCAAGAGTAAGCTTATTCAGCAATATACTGATTATTTTCCGAAAGATTATAAAACTTACTATGAGCCTTTTCTAGGAGGCGGCGCTGTATTTTTTTATCTCAATCCCAGATCAGCGGTTTTGACGGATATTAATGCTGAACTCATTAATACTTATCGGTGTGTCCGGGATAATGTTGAGGAATTGATTCTTTGTTTAGAAACACATCAGCTCAATCATTGTCGGCAGTATTACTATGAAGTGCGTCAATGGAAAAACCTGAGTGTCATTGAGAAAGCAGCTCGTCTGATTTATCTTAATAAAACTTGTTTCAATGGTTTATATCGGGAGAACTCTAGAGGTGAATTTAATGTTCCCTTGGGCAGATATAAAAATCCTAAGATCTGCAATCCATCACTTCTAAAATCAGTCTCGTCTGCCCTTCAGAAGACCCAGTTAGAAGTTAGACCGTTTGAAGATATTCTTAACTATGCTACAAGCAGGGATGACTTTGTTTACTTGGACCCCCCGTACCATCCTCTCAGTTCTACCAGCAATTTTACAGCTTATAGCCGTGAGGCTTTTAGCCCAAAAGACCAAATCAGACTCAAGGAAGTTTTTACCGAGCTAGCAAGCCAGGGAGTAAAAGTTATGAGTTCTAACTCTGACTGCGAATTCATCCGAGAACTCTACCGAGACTTTAAGATTTACCCCATCTTAGCCTCTAGATTAATTAACTCTAAGGCAAGTAAGCGTGGAAGGATTTCTGAAGTATTGATTACTTCTTATTAGAGATTATTGTTTGCCCAAGTGATAAAATGGGTCAGGTTATGAACCGCTAGTAAATTAGGATTACTATCCACTTGCCGCCTGAGCCAATCAATCGCTCCCTTCTTCATTCCTTCGCCGTCAATTAACACTACAGTAGGAGAGGGATAACAAGTTTGGATATTTAAATTTAGATAGGGAAGTTTTTCGTCCACTGAACCTCCAGCTTGTTGCCATTTGCACTCCACAATCAGACCCATAGGAAGGGCTAAAGAATCAAAGATATAAAAATCTACGTAAATAGCCGTACCATAAATTCCTGACCCGATATAAACCTGTTTAGCATAGCGCTTAGGTGGCTCATTCAAGTAAATCAGCCAGTCGCGTCGCCGTTTTTTAGGTAAGTCTCTACAGATCTGAATGTATCCATGTACTTGTAAGATTGTTTCAACCGTTTTTTCTAAGACATTGCCAGAAACAACAGCTCTACCACCCTGACTCATTGTTTTTTTGACCGAGATGGTGAATCACTTAAAAAAAGATTACCTCTACCAGGGCTATTTTTCCTAGTTCTCTGTCGGCGAGCGAGGGGGTAAAAAGAACAAAAAATTTGATTATTTTCCCAAAAATATAGTACATAAGTACTATATTTTTACCCTTATGATACTAGCCCAACTGAGATAAATTTGTCATATTATAAGGGAAGAGAGACGTGTTCGCATCCCATTTAGGATTGCTATAGAACAGAAGGCAGAGGCCAGAGAGCAGAAAGTTTATTCTAGTACCTGGTCGTTTGGGCCGTTAAAGAAAATCCTCACCTTTATAGCGACGGCTATATAGGGTCTATACTTCGACTTTGAGGAAAGATTTGTTCCAATTTTTGGCATTTTTTTAAAGATTGATTCATTAAAAAGAGAATCTGGATGAAAATCACAGGCACTACAAGAGGAAAAAGAAAGAGTAGCGCAATACTCAAAATTACGTAGGGAAGGATATCACAAATAGCAATCAAAAATAGAAACCCTTGTAACCCTTCCTTGACTTCATCAATTAATTCGATATTTGGCGAAAGCTCATTGAATTCGATTTTGTCAAGGGTTATTGTTGTGTTTGAGCCAGTAAAAAAATATCGATTTGACATGTACTTTTAGCCTTTTCTTCTAATGTCAAGTTGGAAAAAAATGTTAAATTGCCACCACGAAGCCTAAATTAGATTTCACTGGCGGCTGTTGCACTACGGAGTCCAAGCGCTAATCTTGGTGCGTTTTGAGAACTTCCTTGTGCGAGGCGTAGCGACTATCACGGATAGCCGCAACTGCTTCTTAATCATTTGCATTGCTAACCCAGTAAAGTAGGAAAGCTGAGCTTATCTACTTTCCTTAGAGTTGGCGGGTTAGGAGATATAGCTCTTCTACTGCCTCGGTTACTTAAGAGCGTATAAGTTGTCAATTGTTAGTCAGATAGCAAAGGCTTTTGCATTGCCATTGGTGTCACACACCAAAGCGCAATACGTGGCGGAGTACACCCTTGCGGGGAATTAGAGGCGTAGAACTTTTGTCAATAAGCCTTTGATTGTATTCTACTTGATCTACTACTTCTTTAGATAGTTTTGTGATACACCGTAATATGCTGTTCTGCCTACTAGTGTTCCTCAGCATCACTACTAAACTATTCCACATCTAACTTGCTCCCGTTGGGACGGGCAATGCGCCCATCCCCCAAGATTTTTGTCAGCAACGCTAGTGCTTGCCTAGATGTGGAGCAGCTAATCAGGAAATTTACAGAAAACTCGCTTTGCTAACTTGAGCCTGGTATTGAGGAATTACTAACGATAAAATAGTACATATATACTTTATTTCTCAGTGGTATCCCATCGCTCTAACCATGTGTGGAAGATTTAGTCAGAGCCAACCTGCAGAGGCGATCGCACAGGCATTTCAGGTGGCTGAGGTTCCTCCTCTGAAACCGCGATTTAATATCGCGCCGACCCAGGCGGTGGGGGCTGTTTTAAAGCCCTCTGGACACAAAGACAGGCAGTTCCAAATGTTGCATTGGGGTCTAATTCCTCGTTGGGCGAAAGACCCGAAAATGGGAGCAAGATTAATCAATGCTAGAGCGGAAACGGTCGCTGAAAAACCAGCTTTCAAGAGCGCCTTCCAGAGACGGCGTTGTCTAGTTGTGGCAGATGGTTTTTATGAGTGGCAAGCACAGGAAAATCAAAAGCACAAGCAGCCCTTTTATTTTCGTTTGAAGGATGGGCGTCCGTTTGCCTTCGCAGGGTTGTGGGAGCATTGGGAAGATGCTAACAAAGAAGCAATTGAGTCTTGCACGTTCATCACAACGGAAGCGAATGAGTTAATGCAACCCATCCACAACCGAATGCCAGTGATTGTTGCTCCACAAGACTATGATTTGTGGCTTGACCCAGAGGTGAAAACGCCAGAGTTATTGCAGCTCTTGCGTCCCTACTCTAGTGATGAGATGATGGCTTACCCAGTGAGTCAGGCAGTCAATAAACCAAGCAATGATTCTGCACAGTGTATTGAGAACATCAATACTCCATCAAGGCATTAGAGAGCGCCTTTTGTTTTTATAGCGAGAAAGCCGCTTAAGCTGTTTGTGCCGTGCAACGGCTTTGCGCTTGCGTTTTTGCAAAGGCGTTTCAAAGTGACGATGCTTCTTCATATCCGGAAAAATTTCCGCTTTGGAAACTTCTCGCTTAAATCGGCGTAAGGCTGACTCAATCCCTTCATTTTCGCTCTTGATCACTTGAGCCATATTGGTTTCTCCTTTCATTCAGTGAATGGGTGGCAGCGAATAGTGCATGAGCAATCTAGCAAGCTGTCAACAAAAAAGGGCAGACTCCTCACCTGCCCTTCAGACTTTAGAGTTTGCTCTTTAGCCTCAACTCTTAGTAGCGTCGAGAAGATCTATAATTGTTTGACCGATTACCAGAAGGTCTACTTTCTTCACGAGGCTTAGCTTTATTAACCTTCAGGTTTCGCTCCATCCACTCAGCACCATCAAGAGCCTCGATCGCTGCGGCTTCTTCTGCTGATGTTCCCATTTCTACAAATGCAAATCCCCGCATCCGACCTGTTTCCCGGTCTTTAGGCAATGTAACGCTTTTAACAGTCCCGTACTCGGCAAAAACCTCGCTGATGTCTTCTTCGGTGACCTCATAGGATAGGTTGCCGACATAGATTGACATAAAATATCTCCGATATCACAGGGGTGTAGAGAGCTCGATTCGGAGATAGGTTTGTAGCAGATAAAACAAACTATTCAACCGAATACAATCCTTAGCTGACAGTTTAACACCCTTTAGGTAATCCTGCCATCAGGAGGAAAGTAGGAGTAGCCCTTGCGACACCATCACCCGATTGGATGAGCCAACGGTAGGAGGGCAATGGGCAGTGTTGTTAGCCAATCTAGTTATTGAAACGATTTATATCCCCAATCACGACAGGCGATCGCGCAATAACTATGCTGTTCAACAGTGATTTGATAAGCAAAGTTAGCGATCGCTTTTTTTATTTGGAGATTGGCTCGAAGCTTAGTAGTTTGGCACAGGAGCGATCGCACATTTATGAAGCGAAATTTATTGTTTATCACAGCTTAATGTGCAGCGTCAGGCAGGAAATTTATTTTCAGGCTATACGAGTCAGTGACAGTCGTCTTAAGCTAACGGCAAGTAAAACCGAAACGTACTGCCTACACCCAGTTGACTTTCTACTTCAATCTGACCCCCTTGCAATTCAATCAAGCGCTTAGAAATCGCCAAACCAATGCCAGTTCCCCCAGTATGCTGGTTTCGCGACCTATCTGCCCGCCAGAAGCGCTCAAAGATATGAGGTAAATCTTGCGGGGCGATGCCAACACCTGTATCCGCCACTGCTACCCAAACTTGAGGGACTGAAACTTTTGTCCCTTCGGCTTGCGTCCCAGCTCGAATCGTAATTGAACCTGTCTCTGTGTAAGTGAGGGCGTTGCCGATGAGGTTGACTAACACTTGCTCAACTCGATCAATATCAGCACGAACAAGTGGCAGATGCTCAGGACAGTCTAAACGCAATTGAGGCCCATCTTCCAACAACTGATCGGAAAATTTTTCCACCAGAGATTCTAGTAACGAACACAAACTAACCGCTTGGAGTTTAATGGGCAAGTATCCCGCTTCTGCCTTAGACAGTTCTTGCAAATCGTTAATCAAGCGCTCTAAGCGCCTGGTTTCTTTGGCTAGCCGCTGATAAACACTTGGTGAAGCCTCAATCCGATTATCCGCTAGTTCTTCAAGATAACCGCGAATTACTGTTAGGGGAGTGCGTAGTTCATGAGTGAGGTCACTCACCAGTTCTCGCCGCCGGTTTTCCACGTCCTCCAAACTAACAGCCATCCGGTTAAAACTGGTAGCCAGTTGGTTAATTTCTGGAATTTCACTCGGTGGCAGTCGCTCATTCAGGTGTCCGGCGGCAAACTTATTGGTAATCTGCCTGATCTGAGTCAGAGGCTGTACAATCCGCCTGGAAACCCAATAACTGAGTCCACCAGCAGCCGTGGCACCAGCGATAACAGACCAAAAAGTACTGCGATTCCAAGCGGTTTCAAACCCCTCAACCAAGTAGGTACGAGCAAAACGCAACGTCACGCCTTTGCCTTCCAGTTGTTGCAGGTGTAGGACAAAGAAGCGAGGAGAAGACAGTTTGCTAATAATGACAAAAGAACTCACCCCCACAATCATTACCATCAGATGGGACAGAAAGAGGCGTGATGCTAAAGGCAAAGATTTCGTCCTACGCAAACCAGCCTTACTCATTGACTTACACCATTAACGGGAGAATCTACCCTGCTTGTACACAGGAATGACTTGAAGGCTGAAGGCTGAAATTACACCAAATCCGTTTTCATAACCTCTTGATTTCTCAAGAGTGGGAGAGGGGGGGACGGGGAGATTAGCGACCAAGCCGAAAAAAGGGTGTACGATGCGGATTTGGTATTACCTTTTTAGTGTATGAGCAATACAAGGGACTCGTCATCTTCTGGTTGAGCAAGCGAGACGTTCGTAAGTACACATAGACATTTCAAAGCACAACAGAGTCTTCAAATTTGTAACCAACGCCGATTACCGTCTTAACAAAGGTAGGATTGGCTGGGTCAGGTTCAATTTTTTTACGCAACCGCGCCACATGAGTATCGACGACTCGTTCATCTCCAAAAAAGTCATCACCCCAGAGTTTGTCAATGAGCTGGGTGCGGTTCCAGACTCGGCCAGGCTGACTAATAAATGTGGCTAATAGATTGAATTCTAAAGTGGTTAAGTCTAACATTTCTGGGTTGCCAGACCCTAGATGGCGCGTTGCTGTGCGTTGATCTACATCCACGACAAAATGTTGGGTGTGGTAAACCAGATGTTGCCCACCATGCCGCAGACTGCGTCGTAACAGCGCCCGGACTCTAGCAACCAATTCTGTTGGGCTAAAAGGTTTAACCATATAATCATCCGCACCGGTAGATAGACCAATGACACGGTCAATTTCCTCACCCTTCGCGGTCAACATCAAAATATAAGGGTCTTTAACGCCTGGTTTTTGTCGAATTCTGGCACAGACCTCTAGCCCATCTAGACCGGGAATCATTAAATCTAAAATGATGACATCGGGTTGTTGCTTGGCAAATACCTGTAATGCCCCAACGCCATCAGAACACCAGTTGCAGGAAAACCCTTCTCGTTCTAAGGTTAATTGAATGAGTTTAGCAATTTCCGGTTCATCCTCAACAATTAAAATATCCATTGTCTATAACCTCGATACTCTTGCTCTTCTTAAAGTAGCAGTGTATTGGTGTCAGATGACTCTATCCGAGCATCAAAAGTTTCAACCAACGTTCCAGTCTCCGAGTTGTTCTGCATGAGAAAGTCTTGACAGTTTTTAATGTAAAATATTGCCGCCTTTGATACTTGATTTTTTGCGGCTAACATGACAATGGGCATTTCATAAAAGGTCATGCCTAAGGCATAAAAGCCAGTCCAGTAACCGATAGACCGATTCATGCGACCCGTCTACTCGGGTGACATGTAGGCACAAACAAAAGTTACGTCTATTTATGTCTAGCTACTTAGCATCTGAAAAACCTAGGCCAAGTTAAATTTTGCTTTTCTTAATGCTTACTCGATCAATCCGCTTGAGTTTGAGTTATATTTGAACAAAGTTGAGGAGTTTTTCAGCCTAGGCGTGGCTGATTGCTACTCTCGAGAGTTATACAATTTCTCTTATTTGAGTTCCAGCAGTTTTTGCCATGAAAATTTATCAGGCTCGCCTGCGCCGACTTCATCGCCTCATGGCTCCAATCATGATTTTGCCAATTTTATTAACACTCATCACTGGCTCAATTTATCAGATCGTAGACCTTGGTGGTAAAGGCGGTGATTTTGATTGGCTGCTAGATTGGCACAAAGGGCACTTTGGTGTTCTGAACTTAGAAAGGATTTATCCGTTCCTGAATGCTTTGGGGTTGCTGACTCTGGTTATCACCGGAATTTTTATGTGGTTACAGGTGCGACGCCCTTCGAGACGAGCATCTTAATAGCCAGGATACAACGACACTCCAGGAGTTAGGGTCACGAAGGAAAAAGGTAAACGGTAAAACTATAAGGCTTTTTCCTTTTTCCTTGTTTAAGGATATCTATTAAGCTTTTCGTGAATGGGTATTAAATGGATGATTGCTGGATAGGAATTTGAATCACAAATTCTGACCCTTCATCCGGAGAGGAATAACAGGACAACTGTCCTTTGTGCAGTTTCACTACAATTTGGTAACTCACTGCCAGTCCTAAACCCGTCCCCTCACCAACGGGTTTCGTTGTGAAAAAGGGGTCAAATGCCCTTGAACGTACCTCTTCTGTCATCCCTGTCCCATTGTCAGCAATGCAAATGACAGCCTGAGGGTTAAGCGCCGATTCGTGACTGATTCCGGTACAAATCCTGATCATCCCAGGGGGAGTTTGAGAGTCGAATGAATTCCTCTTTTTATGAGCTTCCTCTAAAGCATCAATAGCATTGGTCAAAAGATTCATGAATACTTGATTGAGGTATCCAGGATAACATTCAACCAACGGCAACGTTCCATACTCTTTGATGACTTGAATTGTAGAAGGTCTAAGGCGTTGCGTCAATCGGCTTTGCAAGAGCATTAAGGTACTATCAAGCCCTTGATGGATATCCACTTCCTTAACATTGGCCTCATCAAAACGAGAAAAATTGCGCAAACTCTCGACAATTCCTCGAATTCGTTGCGCTCCGACTTCCATTGAATCTAGGATTTTGAGGAAGTCTTCGGAAACAAAATCTAAATCAATTTTTTCAATTTCCAACTGAATTTGAGGAGATGGATGGGGATAAGTTGCCTGATAGAGCTGGATGACTTTTAAGAAATCAAAGGCATAGTTCCTAGCGTGATTAATATTTCCATAAATAAAGTTAATTGGGTTGTTAATTTCGTGAGCTACACCTCCCACCAACTGACCGAGAGACGACATTTTTTCAGTCTGAATGAGCTGTGTTTGTGTATCCTGAAGTTGGCGTAAAGTTTGTTCTAACTGAGTGGCTTGTTGTTGGAGTTGAGCTTTGGACTGCCTAATCGCTTCTTCTGTTTGCTTACGCTTAGTTATGTCTCGGTCAATACCACGATACCCTTGAAAATGACCCGCCTTATCAAAAAACGGAACCCCACTGGTTTCAAGGACAACTAGGTGTCCATCTTTGTGCAGGTTAGTGTTTTCCAGGTTGGTCAGAGGGAGTCGCCAAGCCACTCGGTTACTCGTCACCTCCCGAATCCGATCCGCTTCTTCAGGGGGCATAAAGTTGAAGGGAGTTTTGCCTAAAACCTCTTCCACCTCATACCCTAAAATATCTTTAATTTGGGGACTAACGTAGGTGTAGATAGCCTCTTCATCGATCTCCCAAATTAAATCGTTAGTGCTTTCTACAAGATTGCGAAATCGCTCTTCACTCTCTCGTAATGCCTCCTCGGCTTGTTTGCGATCGCTAATGTCACGCGCAATTCCAACGACGGAAACCACTGTACCGCTAGCGTCTCTCAAAATCGATATGTTGGAGGTATGCCATCTCCAAGAGCCATTCTTGTGTCTGACTCGGTACTCAATCCCCGACTGCTTCTGACCGGTTTCTATGGCTCGATGCAAGGTACCTAAGCAAATGGCTAAGTCATCGGGATGGATAAAGGGAGTAAATAACTGACCTTCAACCTCTGCTACATCGTGCCCTAGGATATCAACCCAGTTCGGGGAAACATAAGAAAAGACAGCATCCGGTGTGAGCTGATAAATAATATCGTTGGCATTTTCTACAATGCTGCGAAACTTTTGTTCACTCTGTTGCAAAGCTTCTTTGGCTTTGTAGCGCTCGGTGATATCTAGAGCAATGCCTGTGATACCCAAAATCTTACCCGTCTCGTCTCGAATCACCGAGTAACGATTGTCAAAAACAATCCCTGCAAAGTTCACCACAATATTCTCCACGGGTTCACCAGCCAGGGCGCGGTGGAAATGCTCGATCAACTCCGGTTTATCCCGATACACCTCGTAAATAGACAAGCCCACAATTTCTCCAGGTTTGCGCCCGATTGCCTCTAACCCTTTACCTTCAGAAAGCGTGAAGATACCCCGAGCATCAAGAGCGAACAAAATGAGAGGGGCTGCCGTCATTACAGTCTGCAAGCGTTCTTGACTTTGGCGCAGTGCCATTTCCGTCTGTTTGCGTTCTGTGATATCTTCAGTAATGCCCAACAGATACTGGGGTTTTCCCGCTTCGTCAAACAGGGGAATCTTTTTTGTGTGCAGTATCCGTTGACCTCGGTGAGGAATGTGAATAAGTTCCTCAGGAATGTCCAAAAGTTGCCCACTTGCAAGGACTTCTCGGTCTTCAGCAACAAAGAAATCTGCCGCTTGAGTCGGGAAGAGTTCATATCCCGTTTTCCCCAGGACTTGCTGCGAAGAGTAACCGATGAGTTGGGTACTCATCTTATTCCAGAAGACAAAGCGCAATTGCTCAGCCTCTTTAACAAACACCGCCAGGGGCAGATTTTCTAGTAAAGAATTGAGGAATCTCTGGGTGCGATCTCGCTCTGCCTCGGCTTTTTTGCGCTTACTGATGTCGCGGACAAAGACACAGTTATACTCCTGACCATTAAATTCTAAATAATTAATGCTCAGTTCAATGGGAAAAATCCGACCATCCTTGGCTCGACTCGTTGATTCTCGCGTCAGCGCACCTTGAGATTTCAGTTGTTTCCAGTGTTCTGAACCCGATTCAGCCGGAAAGTTTGGATCGACCTCATGAACACGCATGGCAAGAAGTTCTTCACGGGAATAACCCAGAAGTTGGCAAGCTGCCTCGTTGACGTAGAAGAACCGAGCATTCGCATCCATCCAAAAAATGGCTTCAGCCGCATGATCGACCGAAAATTGCGTAAAACGTAGACGCTCGTTCGCCTGCCTTAACTCTGCCGTTCTTTCCTCAACTCTCAACTCTAATTCTTCTCTCGCCTGCCGCAGTGCTTCCTCGATTTGCTTGCGTGCTGTAATATCCATCAGCAAGCCATCCCAGAGAATGTCCCCATTCGCTTGCCGTTCGGGTAGAGACGCCACCTGAATCCAGATCAGCCGCCCAGACGGTAGGATGAATCGCCCTTCCCATTGCCATCGCTCTAAGGTTTCGATGGAGAGAGCCATAGAGTGATTAAAGTGTTCTACATCCTGGGGATGAATCATCGAAGTCAGCAAACTGGCATCTGCTTCAACCTCAACCGCCTCCACTTCAAAAATTTCGCGACACATCGGACTGATGAAAGGGCAAGCCACAGAGCCATCTAGATGCCACAGAAATTGGTAAATAACTCCTGGCACACTGGCAGCGATGCGTTGAAATCGTGCCTCGCTCTGCCTCAGCGCGGCTTGTGTCTGTTGGCATGGAGTGATGAAGTCTTGCATTGGAATGATTTCAATTGGCAGTACCTGGGTCTAGCCCGTGCAATTTCAGCGCTAGTAGGTGAGTAGGGAAATATTATCGGTAATACTCCCCCCTCTCAAAACCGGACGTGCGACTTTCACCGCATCCGGCTTCCAAAAATCACTGAGCTGCCAGGTTGTGAATTTGCTGGTGACAGTAGAGATGGAGGTATTCTAGGT
>DATNPV010000297.1:0-8407 GCA_036703055.1 Waterburya sp. | reverse complement strand
GGAACCATCAATGCCTAATTCAATTAACCAACAAATCTATATAAAACTCACATTCCCCAATCAGCTATACACCTAAAACCGCACAATTTGTCCGTGTTGAGGTAATCAATCATTATCCAAGTTTCATACCGATTTGGCGAGCTTGAGATGCAGCATCACGAGCACCCCAACGACGGTGAATCTTCCCCTCAAGCAGGGTGAACCATTCCATCGCCACAAGTTCAAATGACTTACCCGTTGGCTCCTGCCCTCGGAAGGAACCAACAAACGCTCCACGCTCTGCATAGCGCACTGCAACTGTATCGCCCTCCGCAATAATTTCCTCCACAGTCAAATTGATTGCGAACGCCTCGTGAAGCTCCTTCCAAATAGGCATGGCTTTAGCCAATTCACCCCACCCTAAAACGCCTTGAATTAATGCGTCTGGAGTAAAAAGTTCCTGAAGTGCCTCTAAATCACCTCGGTTGAATGCCTCAACGTACTTCAATACAACTTGTTTATTCGATTCCAGCGTAGTCATAATCTTTCAGTTAAATGTATTGCAAATTACGTTCGGTAACTATCTCCAATTATGTCTAATGAAAGAGGTTGAGCCAGCGATCCTCAACTGCAATCGCTAGTAAGCTTGTTGAGATGATTGTCCAGCCTGGTACAGCACTAATCAATGCTCAACCCATTGGAAAAAATAGGAACTATCGATGCCTAATTCAACTAACCAACAAATCTTACTCAAAAGCCGCCCAGTTGGGGAACCAAAAGAGAACGATTTCGCCTTGGTCGAAATCCCAATCCCAGAACCAGGGGAAGGCGAAGTTCTCAACCGCACAATCTACCTGTCCCTCGACCCCTATATGCGTGGTCGCATGAGCGATCGCGAATCGTATGCTTCTCCGCTAGAATTGGGTTCCGTAATGGTCGGTGGCACAGTTAGCCAAGTGGTGAAATCGAACCATCCCCAATTCTCAGCCGGAGATTTTGTGCTGGGTTATGACGGTTGGCAAGCCTATGGCGTATCGAAAGGCGAAACGTTGCGTAAGCTTGACCCCAATCAAGCCCCCATCTCCTATGCCTTGGGCATAACGGGGATGCCCGGAATGACGGCATATTTCGCGCTGCTGGATATTGGACAACCCCAAGCAGGCGAAACCGTTGTCGTTTCTGCTGCCTCTGGCGCAGTCGGTTCTGTAGCGGGACAAATTGCCAAGCTCAAAGGCTGTCGGGCAGTAGGCGTGGCTGGGAGTGAGGCGAAATGCGATTACGTCGTGAAAGAATTAGGGTTTGATGCTTGCATTAACCGCAAAACTCAAGACCTAAGTTCAGCACTGAAAACGGCTTGTCCTAACGGAATCGACGTTTACTTCGACAATACGGCGGGTGCAATTTTAGAAGCTGTGTTGCAGCAGATTAATCTTGGGGCAAGAATCCCACTGGTTGGTTTAATCTCACAGTACAACGCAGAAAATCCTCCTCCTGGCCCTAATTTGATGCCACTGTTGGTTAAACGCGCTTTAATCAAAGGTTTTCTGGTGGGTGATTACCAACAGCGTCAGGCAGAGTTTGTAAACGATGTTTCTCAGTGGTTACAGGAAGGTAAGCTCAAGTATAAAGAAGACGTTGTAGAGGGGTTGGAAAACGCTCCCCACGCCTTCATCGGCTTACTGCAAGGGAAAAACTTTGGCAAGCTGATTGTTCGGGTAAAACAAGGGTTCGTGCAACCGGGGGCAAGGTAGAAGAATAGCGCAGGGTACATCCCTTGCGTTGCAAATTGCCCACAGACTAGAAGTCTGGGGCTATACAAACAAAACCCGCTTGCGCGGGTTTTAAGACAGTCCGCGCAGGCGGACTTCGGTTTTGTAGCCGCGATTTCCAATCGCCCCTGGTTAGGTCATTGCTGCTGTTTGGAGATACTTCTTTGCATGTTCAAGCGTAACCCATACGTAGTTATCCTCGATAGCAATGAGATATGTGAACGCAGATACAGATATTCCCTCAATAGACGAATATTTGCTCTCTTGACCGCTTGGAACGTAACCGCCGTGATGTATGAATCGATTGCGAACCTCGCGCAGATCATCAAGCTGCCTGTAACTATCCTGTACAGCAGTGAGATCGATGTCGGCATATACAGTCAGATACTTGTGATATCCATGGAAGTCATTGTCTCCCTTGATGTCCTTGTATTTTAGCCGTAACTTCCTCTTGCTTCTTTGATAGTCACATACTTCCTTCATCCAAAAGTCCAAGAGGCTGTAAATGTTCATTAGCATGTCAGGCTTTATAAGGTGGGAGAACCCGTGATAGGTTGCCTGTGATTCGTCCGCATCAGCATCTTCCACCTCGATTGGCGCAGCTTTTTCTTCAGCAATTACTACTTGCATTAAGTCGAATTGTTTACGGAAGTAGTTCTCCAGACACCTACAATCTCGATCAATGCTCTTTGTAAGCTTCATAGTTTTTGGAACTAACTATTGTTATCTTGCCTTGACTTGAATACTCGTTGGAATGAATAGTTGCGCCATCTGTACGAATTTACGTCAGCGGAAGAAACACGTCGGTAATCGCCTCATGCTCAGGCACATCAGGAAAAAAACTAACTCTCTGAAGAAACAGGGGAAAGTCTCGCGGTTCTTCGCCGCTCAACGGCAGCCATTTCGAGTAAAGATAAGTGATGCTCTCGCCAAGGTTAGCGTCGTCTCCGATGTGTCGCAATACAGCACATTTACCACCAGGAATGGTTCTTTCTACAACTCCAAATGGGTTGTCAACCACATCTCGCTCTGTTGATGCACAAATGTCAAAGCGATAGTCCTCAGGTGAAGTCTCGGACGGATTATCGTAAAGGATGTTGAAAGTATCGCTGACTTGGGGTGGCAGGTTGTTCTGTTTTCGCCATTCGATAAACTTGCGAATCGAATTCCCGATGAGATTTGGATCGCCACGGTGATCAAGAGCAGCTACTTTAGTGTCTTTAAAGGCGATTAGCTTAACGTTCGCGGGCTGATTTTCTGGTTTCATGTGCTCGATCCTTAAGTCACTTAAGGGTTGGTAAGTTGAGTGCCAAGGATTCCACTGCGGATGCTCTCTGAACTCGGAAGGAGTTTGCCCGATACTTTTCTTGAACGCACGCGAAAACGATTCATGGTTTTCGTAGCCACTTGCTAGCGAGATATCGATAATCTGCATACGATCGCGAAAAGCAAGTTGATAAGAAGCACGCTTCAAGCGATTGAGCTGAACGTATTTGTATACGCTAATTCCGAAAAGCTCAGAGAACTGCCTGTGAAAATGATACTTACTGAATGCAGCAAGGTTGCTGAGGCGATCGACACTCAGGTCATCGTCTAGATGAGCATCGATGTACTCAAGCACTTTGCGGAATCTAGAGCGATAGGCGTCAACAGCAGATTCAGTCAAATGTTGCATCCTCCTCGGCTATTAATAGACTATTCCCTTGGAATTCATTATTCTTGACAGAAATTGCTCAATAGACCTCTTGCCTAAATCCTGAAAAGCCCCCTCAATCCACGCCAGGTGCTCTACTTGGGGAAACCCCCGCCGAAGGATGCCCGTTCGCGAAGCGTCTCGAAGAGAAGGGCTGTAGACCGCACTGGCTCCCCAATTGGAGGGGGACTTTGAGATTTCAGTCCCATACCCAGCTCTAGTGTGTCTCTAGCAAGATGCTGTGAGTGTTTCCTTGCGTTTGAATTTGCTCATAGCTATATGCACTCAAGCAATAGCTAGCAGACAAGGAGAACAGATGTCAGACAGTACGTCAAACTCAGAAATGGTATACCGAACTCTCGGCAGCACAGGAGAGAGGGTTTCCGCAATCGGATTGGGGGGTTGGCACCTCAGCTTGAAGCATGTTGATGAGCAACTGGCTATCCGGATTGTTCGCACTGCGATCGATCGCGGCATCACCTTTATGGATAACAGTTGGGATTACAACGGTGGAGCCAGCGAGATTCGCATGGGGAAAGCGCTACGCGATGGCTACCGAGACAAAGTATTCCTGATGACGAAAATTGACGGTCGCTCCAAGAAAGAAGCCGCAAAACAGTTAGACGAATCACTACAACGCTTGCAAGTCGATTGCATCGATCTCGTCCAGCACCACGAAATCATCCGGTACGAAGACCCGCATCGAGTGTTCGACGAAGAAGGGGCAAATGCGGCTTTGATTGAGGCGCGTGACGCTGGCAAGCTTCGATACATTGGCTTCACCGGACACAAAGACCCCCAGATTCATTTGCATATGCTGGACGTTGCCGCCCAGCATGGGTTTAAGTTTGATGCCGCTCAAATGCCGCTCAATGTGATGGATGCCCACTACCGGAGCTTTTCAAAGCTAGTTGTGCCGGAACTGGTGAAGCAGAACATCGGCATTTTGGGCATGAAAAGCATGGCCAACGGGATTCTGTTACGGTCAAATACGGTAACGCCCATTGAGTGTTTGCACTATGCCCTGAATCTACCGACATCGGTGGTGATTACGGGAATTGATAGCATGGAGATTCTCGACCAAGCGTTTGAAGCGGTGCGGACGTTCCAGCCCATGAATGACCAAGAGGTGCGATCGCTTTTAGCAAAAACGGCAGAAGCTGCATCACGCGGCGAGTTTGAGCCATTCAAAACTTCATCAATTTACGACGGCACTGCCCAGCATCCCGATTGGCTGGGAGAGGAGCCAGAGCGCATTCAGCAATTGATGTCAGCGTGAACGAGAGAGCAGTATAAGGAAGTGATATAGCGGCTCTCAATTACATGAGGTACACCTTGAAGCTCAGTGTGAGGTTCCAGGCGCGTTTATTGCCATAAACTATGAACTATGAACCATGAACAAAAACCTAGATGTTTGTACCTCACCAAGGTGAGAACCGCTATATCGTTGAGTGTTTCCGATCAAAGCGTATTAGGCATTACGTAATATAGGATTGGCGATCGCACTAAAACATTTTGCAAAGCCGACTTTAGCAAATCAGAACTACTCTAACTCGGCTTTGACCTTTCCATCCGGACTCAACACTAGGTGGACATTGGTCTTACCTTCCTCCTTTCTGGGAGAAATTAATTGGCTATCAGGTAAGGGCATATTCGCCTGATCAATGTATCTAGCAGCGGCATTACTTAGAGGAGAAATGCGCTCAAGGCTGCCATCTTTATTGAGTACCAAACTGTACTCTAACGTTTGCGTCAAGCCAGAGGGCGGCTGCCAGTGTTTGTTGAAGTAGTTTTTGACTTCTACGGCTGTAGAACTTTTGTCACTATTAGCCTTTTTATCAGCTGCCGTTGGAGTTCCTTGGAGATTGGTCGCCTGAGCAGGAGAGGGCGGCTTGATTGGTATATCTGAAGGTAAGGATGGCGGTATGACTAAACCACTACCAGGAGAAGATGGTTGAGTATTTAATTTAGGCTGGTTAGTCTGGTTCGGACGAGGTATCTTAACTGGGGAGGCGCTAGGCAAAAGAGGCTGCTCTTTGTTGGTTGGCGAGCTACTGGGAGTAAGGGAATCTGGAAGAGGTACCGCAGGCAGTGGTGAGAATTGGGGTAAGGGAGTGAGTTCAGGAGAGGGTGAGAGCTGTTTAGGTACGGCAGAGGTCGGCAGATCCTGAGGGACAAGCGGAGGCATAGGCTTAGATTGCAGGGGAGCTTGAGCCACCTGCTGCTTTTTAGGAGACGGTGATAGCTCTTGCAATACCATCACCGTTAGACCAATCCCCACCAAAGAAAACGCCACCAATTTAGCTCCTTCTATGGCTCCTTCAGGAATTCTCTCCCAAAAAGACGGTCGTCTTTGCTGGTAGCGCCAATCATTTGTCTGCCACTCAGAGGGGTCAACGCGGTTGGATTCAACAAAATCCTGGCGGGATTTGGCCTCAGATTCAAGAGAATTCTTTCGGAAGGAAGGTCGGTCAGCCATAACTTTTTCAGGAGAATTACTTCAAAGTTGGTTGGAAA
This sequence comes from Waterburya sp., assembly GCA_036703055.1. Taxonomy (GTDB): domain Bacteria; phylum Cyanobacteriota; class Cyanobacteriia; order Cyanobacteriales; family Coleofasciculaceae; genus DATNPV01. Next base: position 2,449 of record DATNPV010000297.1, on the reverse strand, counting down.
CCGCCATCATTATATGTGACGGAAGAACACGAGTAAGCGCTTTTAAGCGCGTAACCGCCAAGATCTGAATTTAGAGATAAAGTGGCCTTTGTCCAACATAGCCCAAGTGCCATTCAGTGTAGAGATATCAGCGATACAAAATAAAGGCTGAAGGGCGAAGGATGAAAAAAGACTGAGCAAGTAGTCTCACACTTCATCCTTCATCCTTCGCCCTTTACACTTCATACTTCACACTTCGGATGAAGACTCATTCCCAGTTTCTAAGTTCCCAAGTAGCGCCTTAAGAAGGTCTCAAAGGACTCCAACTTTAAGTTATAAACTGATTCCAGAGTAGCAATCTCATCCGGTGTGCAGAAAAATTCATTGGCTAACAAAGTCCGAAACGTACCTACACTTTTGCGGGCTTGAGGATTAACCAACCCTAACGCACTTCTGATTCCATCCAATAAAAACAAAGGCGGATTAATAATAATCGGCTCCTGGTTAAATACGTGGCTGAAAATGCGCGGGATGTCTTCTCGTTTGAGAACATCTGGCCCTCCTACAGGAAAAATTTGATTTTGTGCTCCTGCAACGCTGACCGAATCAACGGCAATTTGCGCCAAATCATCGGTACTAACAATCGAAGTCCGGTTTTGGGGGTCGCCGATGAGTAGATAAATTCCCGTTTGCCGAAATTGTTCTGCTAGGGGCAGGAGGTTGGAAGACAACCCGGCAGGACGTAAGATTGTGTAATTCAGTCCACTGGCTTGCAGATACTTTTCCACGGCTCGCTTCGCTTTAAAGACTGGTGCATCCTCATATCCACGCTCAGCTCCCAAGACTGAGATGAACACAAAATGCTGGACACCCTGCTCCTTGGCGTGGTCAATTAAATCAATATTGGCTCGGTAGTCCAGCGCTTGAGCATTGCCATCAGAACCGTGGGTGCTGATGATGTACTCGACGCCTTTGCAAGCTTTCTCAATATCTCGCTCTTGCCGCAAATCACCAATGAAAATTTCGGCTCCTCGATTTTCTAACTCTCCATAACGAGAGGTGAGGCGGACAAAAGCCCGGACGGGTTGCTCCCGTTCCCGTAAGAGTCGCACAACACGGCGTCCAATTTGTCCTGTTGCTCCAGTGACTAAATACATAGTTCAATTTCAGGATGAATGGGCAAATTCAACAATGACCGGAGCGTGGTCGCTCGGTTGCTCTAGCTTTCTCGGTGCTATATCAATTGTGCAACGGGTTGCTTGTTCATAGAGGTTAGCACTTAGGTAGTGATGGTCAATCCGCCAACCGCGATTGCGACTAAAGCCACCTTGGCGATAGTCCCACCAGCTAAAGTGACCCCCCTCGGAGGTAAATTTGCGAAAGGCATCGGCTAATCCCACCTCTAACACCTGTTGCAGGGCTTGCCGTTCAGCGGGGGAAGCCATAATGTGGTTATCTTTGCCTTTGGGGTTATGAATGTCTCGGTCGTCTGGAGCAATGTTAAAGTCTCCACAAACACACAAGGCTCTTGGCTCTTTTTCTAAGAGAACTTTGAGATACTCTCGTAAAACTTGGAGCCAACGCAGCTTGTAGTGGTACTTTTCACTGTCCACAGATGCACCGTTGGGGACGTAGAGATTGACAATCCGTACGTTCCCTGCCATTCCTGTGATCACCCGCTTTTGTTCGTCTAAATCGCCTACAACATCAGCACCCAGCACAGGCGTAAATCCTGTACTGATGTCTGTTATCGGTTCCCGACTGAGGATGGCAACGCCATTGTATGATTTTTGCCCAGAAACGTAGAGGTGGTAGCCAAGGCTTTCCAACGGTGATCGCGGAAAATCAGCATCCACCACTTTTGTTTCTTGTAGGCACAGCACATCGACGGGGTTAGCTTGTAACCAATCCACCACCTGTCCCAGGCGGGTGCGGATTGAGTTGACGTTCCAAGTAGCGACTTTCATTTGTTAAAGAGTTGAAGGTTGGAAGGTTAGAAGGTTGAAGGTTCAAATTAGTCTTTGTAACCTTTAATGTGTTCACCTGCAACCCTAACTAACCTTCAGTCTGCTAACTTCCGACCTTCAACATTCAACCTTCAACCCTAACTAACATTCAATCTCGCCTAAATCTTGCAACTTAAATCGCCAGCTTTTTGGGTAAAGCGAAGATTTTCGCCGTAGTCCACAGGGCAGTCAATCACGGCAGGCACATCTTGAGCGAGTGCTGTTTTCAAGATCGGAATCAACTCAGCGGCTGAATTAACACGGTAGCCTTTTAATCCCATACTTTCCGCCAATTTGACAAAGTCCGGATTGCTAAAGTGGATGAAGGCCGATTCACCAAAGTGATTTTGTTGTTTCCACTCAATCAAGCCATAGCCCCCATCATTAAAGATCAGGGTAACAAAGGGGGTGCCAATCCGGAGTGCTGTCTCCAGTTCTTGGGAATTCATCATAAAGCCCCCATC
>DATNPV010000293.1:0-5458 GCA_036703055.1 Waterburya sp. | reverse complement strand
AACACCTGCGGAGGCAGGAAGGCGGGGGTGAGCAAATCTCCTCAACCAACCTTCGGGCATCTTCTTCCCCTACCCCTTACTCCTTATACTTTGAAGTAGAAGACACGGGTTCGGGCATAGCTGCCGATGAAATTGAAACTTTGTTTGACCCTTTCGTACAAACGAAAAGCGGTCAATTATCTCAAGAAGGTACGGGTTTGGGTTTGCCGATCAGCCGACAATTCGTGCAGTTGATGGGAGGAGACATTACTGTCAGCAGTACGTTGGGTGAGGGAACGATTTTTAAATTTGATATCAAGGTGACGCTTGCTAAGGCAGATGAAGTACAGACAGCTATGCCAACCCGGCGGATACTTTTCCTAGCACCCGACCAACCCACTTATCGCATCCTAGCAGTTGACGATCGCTGGGAAAGTCGCCAATTGTTACTCCATCTCCTTTCTCCACTTGGATTCGAGGTGCGTGAAGCTGAAAATGGTCAACAAGCCGTTGCCTCGTGGGATAGCTGGCAGCCGCATCTAATTTTAATGGACATGCAAATGCCAGTCATGAATGGGTACGAGGCGACTAAACAGATTAAATCCCATCTCAAAGGTCAGGCAACTATAATTATTGCCTTGACTGCCAGCGCTTTTGAAGAGCAGCGAACGCTGATTTTATCAGCTGGCTGCGATGACTTTGTGCGTAAGCCGTTTCGAGAGGAGGTACTTTTAGAAAAAATTGCGACTTACTTAGGAGTGCGCTACATCTATGAAGATTTATCTCAATCCACTTCCCAAAAACTCGGAGAAAGGGTTGAGGAATTGACTCCTGAAGCCCTAGCTGTGATGCCAAAAGAATGGCGATCGCAGCTTTACCTAGCCGCCAAAGGCTGTAATGATGAAGAGATTCTCACTCTCATCGAGCAAATTCCAGAACCACATGCGGCTCTGAAACCAATATTAGTTGATTTAGTTAATAATTTCCGTCTTGATATCATCATTGATTTGACTCAATCATTTATATCATGAATACCCGTACAACACTTGATTCCAAGCCCAATATCTTAGTGGTTGACGATACGCGGGAAAACCTGCTTCTTTTAGCCACAATGTTAAGCGAAGCTGGATATAAAGTCAGAAAGGCAATTAACGGAACTCTTGCCTTAGGAGCTGTAGAGGTGGCTAAGCCTGACTTGATTCTCCTTGATATCAATATGCCTGATGTTAATGGCTATGAAGTCTGTAGAAGATTAAAAAGTAACCCCCAGACAGCAGATATCCCGATAATTTTTATTAGCGCTCTCGATGAAGTTTTAGACAAGGTAAAAGCCTTTGAAATTGGAGGAATAGACTATATTACCAAGCCGTTTGAGATACAAGAAGTTCTAGTCAGAGTAAACACTCATTTGACGATTTCTTTGCAACAAAAAAAATTGACCGAACAAAATGCATGGCTGCAACTTTTACTAACAACAACAAAAGCCATTAGTGAGGCGGATGATTTTCAATCCGCTCTCGAAGCCACCCTCACTCAGGTCTGTGAAAAGATCGGGTGGGATTTCGGAGAATTTTGGCTACCCAATGCCCAGGCTACAGTTTTTGAATTAGGTGCAGGCTGGTATGCCCGCGACCAACATTTGGCTCAATTCCGAAACAAGAGCAAGCCGACGACATTTGCAACGAGCAGAGAATTGCTGAGGCAAATTTGTCAGAGTAAGCAACCGTGTTGGCTCACTGATGTCTCTGTTGAACCCGGTGACGTTTTTCAACGAAACCAACTAGCTCAATCAGTCGGATTAAAAGCCTGCTTGGGGGTTCCGATTCTTCACGATAATCAAGTGCTAGCGATTTTGCTGTTCTTGAAACAAGAATCCTGCGCCTCCCAACCGCAAGTGGTTGAGCTAGTTACTTCCCTTGCGACGCAGTTGAGCGTACTGATTGGGCATAAGCGATCTGAGTCAGCGTTGCATGAAACTCAGCAGCAGATAGCAGCAATGGTGGCGAATATCCCCGGTTGCGTGTATCGGGGTGTGGTTCATCCCGATGGTCGCATTAAGCTCCTTTACACAAGCGTTGGAGAACAAGAACTGAGCGGTCTCAACCCTCAGGAGATAATGACGCATCAGGAGCATTTGCAGGAAACTCTTCTTACCGGCAGCCAAGCGGATTTCTATGAAGCCTTGAGAGTTGCCGCTGCATCGCTTGAGCCGATCACTCAAGAATACCCGATCGCTTCCCCAGAAGGGGAGATGAAGTGGGTGCGAAATAGCGCTCGATATTCCCTAATGGATAATGGGGATGTGATGATAGACGGAGTCGCAATTGATATCAGCGATTGCCTTCGGCATAGCTTCGCTTCATGCGTTGCTGCCGAGGAACGCTTGCGTTCTTTAGAACAAGCGATCGCGCAAAGCACCGGATTGAGCGCGGCTTCTAGTGCAGCGCACTAGCTAACCTTGCCTTCACGCTCCACGCTGTCCCAAATAAACCCCCTTTTTATTTGTCCTCTAAAACTCTTATCTGTCCGTATACCCACCGAGAACAGCGGCTTCTCGTGGTAACAGCTCCCGGAGAATCCCCAACTAGATTGCTTGCAATTAGTTGGGGTCTGTTCAAGAGATGTATTTGAGGTACACTTCGATGTTCTTGGTAGCGTAATATCATGTCCGGCAAATTGCCCCTAATAAGAGAACCCCTCCTTTCTTTCTGACCTGACGATAATTGTCGTACTCATTCCATATTGGTTTACCACAACTGGGGCAGTTCTTTTGTACGCACTCTAGAATTTATTGTGATGTTGATTCCGGTTAAGGGCTTCTTCTTGCCATCGATGCACCATTAGTATGTGGTCGGCAACAAAAACACGAACGTTAAAACGTACCTTATTACTAAAACAGCTAGAAGTCGGTAATCTAATTAGGGAGTTGCGCCGACTGGCACAATTGACTTCAGCCTTCAGTAGCCTTCTTTTGAAGAGATGCTATGCCATGAAAATTAACAGCTTCTCAAGAAATTTTTTGATACATAAGGTGGGAGAACTGTGACTGAGGACGGGAAATCGATGGGGGACGAAGTCACTGAGAAGATGGCGCGAGGAATGGGAGAGGCGAGTCTCAACACGACTCAGTTGCAGCAGGAGGTAGCTGACGACGACTGGGAAAGTATTCTGGAGAGCATCGGGGATGGTTTTTGGGTGTTCGATCGCTCTTGGTGCTGCACTTACATCAATAACCGACAAGCATTCCTAGTCGGGATGCCCAAGGAAAATGTCAGGGGCAAGAATGTCTGGGAATTGTTTCCAGACTTAGTTGATACTGAATTCTACAGACAATTACACCGGGCGGTTGCGGAACAAACACCCATCCATTTTGAATATTTCTGTGCGACGTGGCAGGGTTGGTTTGAAATCCGGGTTTATCCGTCTGCCAAGGGAGTTTCTATTCTCATGCTCGCAATTACGAAGCGTAAGCAGACACAAGAGTTATTGCGTGAAACTGAACAGCGCTTCCAAGCGTTCATGAATCACAGCCCTACTTCAGCATGGATTGCAGATCAAGAGGGACAACTTCTGTATCTAAATCCAACCTACTTCCGGATGTTTCAATTTCAAAAGCAAGATGCAGTAGGAAAAAATATACTCGATATTTATCCTGCGGAATTTGCACAAGAATTTCTAGAGAATAACCAGCGAGTTTTTGCAACTGGGCGGGTTATTGAAACGATTGAAACAGCACCCCAACCAGACGGTAGTGTAGGAGAATTTTTAGTTTATAAGTTCCCAATCAGGAGTGGTTCTGGGGAAATGCTACTGGGTGGAATCGCCGTTGACATTACAGAACGTAGGCGAGTAGAAGAAGCACTGCGAGCCAGTGAGCAGCAGCTGAAAATTGCACTCCAGACAGCAAAGCTTGGTTCCTGGCAAATGGACCTGGCTACCAATACCCTAACCTGTTCAGAGCAATGCCAGGCGAACTTTGGGCTACCGCCCGAGGCGGAGTTCTCCCATCAAACCTTGTTTGCAGCCCTGCATCCAGAAGATTGCGATCGCGTACAAGCTGCCATTCAGCGCAGTGTAGAAGAGCGAACCGATTACGAAATTGAAGAACGTTGTTTTTGGCCCGATGGTAGCCTGCATTGGCTCATTGCACGAGGAGGTTTGATTTATGATTCCGATGGAATTCCTATCCGTATGGTTGGCGTGACGCTCGATATTACGGAGCGCAAGCAGGCGGAAGAGGAACTGCGATTGAGTGAAGAGCGGTTCCGTCTGGCTACCCGTGCTGTTGCGGGGCTGGTGTATGACTGGGACGTGCAGACTGGTACAGTGTATCGCTCCGAGGGGCTGTATCAACTGATTGGGGTGCATCCAGAGGACGTACCCGAAACACGCAATTGGTGGATAGAACGCATCCACCCCGATGATCGAGCTGACATCCAGTCGGTCATGAACGTTATTCTAGCTGGCAACGCCGAATGCTACGACTATGAGTATCGGGTTCGCCACCAAAATGGTCGCTGGATTGATGTGTGGGATCGGGGGTATCTGATTCGAGACAGGAATGGACACTTAATCCGTGTTGTTGGCTCCAGCACAGACATCAGCGATCGCAAACAGGCAGAAGAGGCATTGCGGGAGAGTAATGAGCGTTTAAATTTGGCTCTCGCGGCTGCGTATATGGGGGACTGGAGTTGGGACGCTGCCACCGATCTTGTCACCTTCTCAGAGCGAGCCGCCGCCATCTTTGGGATTGTGCCTGGTTCCTATATGACTTGGACAAAGATGCGCGAATTGTTGCATGAACAAGACCGCGATCGCGCCCGTCTTGAGGTTGAGCGGGCAGTTCTAGAACACAGTGACTATGACATTGAATATCGCGTGATTCGACCAGATGGCGTGCACTGCTGGGTTGCGGCAAAAGGGCGTGCTCAGTATGATGGCTCCGGTCAGGTTTTGAGAATGATTGGTGTTGTGCAGGACATCACTGAGCGCAAGCACGCAGAACAAGCTCTACAGGAAAGCGAAGCAATGGCTACAGCTAGAGCCCAAGAATTAGAAGCCCTCATGCAAATTACCCCTGCTGCTCTCTGGATTGCCGACGATCCCAACTGTCACCATATGAGCGCCAATCAAACCGCTTACGACTTGATGCGGGCAACACCCGGTTCAGTGGCAACCGCAACGCCTGCGGACGGTTCCTATCTGCTCCAGTTTAAGCAACGCCGAAACGGACAAGAGGTTGCCCCTCATGATCTGCCCATGCAGAGAGCTGCGAGAACTGGGCAGGAGGTTATCGACGAGTTGGAATTTGCCTTTGAGGATGGGACAGTTCGATTCATCTATGGCAAAGCGGTTCCCCTACGCAACGAAGCTGGCAGCATTCGAGGTGTGATCGGCGCTTTTGTTGATGTCACACAACGGAAACAGGCTGAACGAGAACGAGAGCAACTCTTGGCGCGAGAACGAGCTGCCCGCGAAG
>DATNPV010000288.1:0-4695 GCA_036703055.1 Waterburya sp. | reverse complement strand
GGAAATCACGCGAGGTTTGAGACAATCCTGTTCTCGGACTCCCAACGCCTCCAGAATTGCCTTACCCGCCGCTCGCGTTTCGCCCTGGAAACTGGAATGAATTTCTAAAAGACCAAACAGTCGTTCGACAACCTGCACCCCTGGACGAACAGAGGTGGATTTCAGGGCAACATCGGTAATTCTGTTAATTTCGATACCCGGTGCGATTTCAATCCACAGGGACGTATCACCCGGTAACGGTAGGAATCCTTGTGCCACTGTCCCCATGTAAGCTGCATGCTGAGGCTGCAAGTTGTCTAGAAATACGTAACTACGCAGTTCTATACCCAAAGTTTTCTCTCCGTATATTGGGGCAAAGTGGGAACGATAGGCAATAGGGGATACCCAATTGCTGTATCGCTTCGTGATTCTCTCCAATTGGTAAGTGTATAGCAGTTTACTGGCAATGCTGAGCATCGATAGCACTGCCCATTCACTCCTTTGAGAAAAGCGATATCGATCTGAAATATAAAGCACACAGGCTTAAGAAAATCCGAAGAATGATAGTATTTCGGATGTAGTAAAGCGCTATGGCAGTTCCTAACCGAGCTAAAGGCTCGGAAATTCTAGCGAAAATACCCACCTCAGAGCATACTTCTCAGGTGGGTTTTACTTAGCGCATTATCGCCCTTGTCACTCTGTATAAGATTTGCCTCTGTCGTAGAGACAGACAAAGATACTGCCACTGTGAGGTATTTCATGCCAACCTGCCCATACTTCGAGTAAGCAGGTAGAACCTGAGGCAGAGACTACGTGTTCGTCAGCCCCAGTTAAGACATATATGCAGCGATATTCATCATCGTTAACTTCAATGGCTTGGAGGATCGACTGAATTTCTTGGCTATCTGCCACCAGTTCCCACTCTTCTCCTCGAAAGGTTGACTGGTCTAGCCTTTTCATATTTCCAGTCTGTGATGTTGGTATCATAGAACTATAGTTCCCACTAAGAGTGGGATGTATTAGGAAAGGCGATCGCTCTCAAGTTTTCCAGGCTGTAAGGCGATCGCTCGTTTATGACTACATTCATAATGGCTACGTTCGTAGCTATTGTCAAGCGTATAATGGGGCTAATTAGATTGAGGGTTCGGGAACTAGCTGCTGAAAAGGGCTGGACGCTGAGAGAAATCTCCGAGAGAACGGGAATTCCTTACAGTACGGTCAAAAATTACGCTCAATCACCCAGTTTAGCAACTGTGGACTATACGGCTTTGCAGAAACTATCCCGTGTATTTGATGTGATGATTGATGACTTGGTTGAGGTTTTGCAAGAGTAGGCTGATCACCCAGTTCGGTTGCCAAAACTCTTGCAATTCTTACCAGTATTAAATAGTTCGGGGAATTCCCTAAGTTGAGCAACTTCCCTCAACTGCTTATCTCTGACTAGGGGAGACTTCCAGCTTATACAATCCCTTGTTAGCTTCAGGGAATCTACCCTAAATATATTGAAGTCAATGAACAGGGAGCAGTGAGCAGTAGACGCTGACTAGTGACCATTATTTTACTTTCCACGTATGGATTTTTGTATACGTGGGAGGTACTCAGATCTAATAGATCATTGACGAATCAATCTACTAACGGTTTTTATAAGAGTCGATCATGCATATTCGTGAAGTTGTCCAACAGGCTATTACAAAAGGTTATCTGACCGTAGCAGCCGAAAATCAACTACGGCAGCTTTTAACAACCAAGTATGACTCAGAAGACTTCAACGCCTTTATGAGGTTGCAGCAAGCGGCAATGGATGGGCGTGTGCAGCAAGAGTCTCGCGAATTTATGAGTTCCCAGCACTCTCTAGCCTCCTAACTCTGAAATACATTCAAATGATTGGCTGTGCTGCTAGGTTAGGGTAAGTTTTCCTACTGACGCTGAATTTAATCCCACCAAGCCTGCTTGAGATCTACAGGCAGGCGCAATATTTGCACTAAGAATTTTGCACTAAGAATATGGAAGTACTGCACCAAGCCGGTGATATTATCGCGGAGCGATATCGGATTACGGGCATTTTAGGACAAGGCGGAATTGGCATTACCTACGCTGCTGAAGATTTGAGAAGTGGTCAACAGGTGGCGCTAAAAGCTTTGTCCATCCGGCAAATGGGCGATTGGAAAGTGCTGGAACTCTTTGAGCGGGAAGCGAAGGTGTTGGCACAGCTGAATCATCCTGCCATTCCCCGTTACTTGGACTATTTTCAGGTAGACACTCCTGAAGATCGAGGATTTTATATCGCTGGCAGAACTGGCTGAAGGAAAATCGCTGGCAGAACTGGTTGAAATTGGCTGGCGCACGAATGAGAGTGGGGTAAGAAAGATTGCCACTCAAGTTTTGGAAATTTTAGTCTACCTGCACAGCTTGAAACCACCAGTGGTTCATCGGGACATCAAGCCGCGAAACCTGATTTGGGGCAAAGATGGCAAGATTTTCTTGGTAGATTTTGGAGCGGTGCAAGATACCTATCGCAGTACCTTGGCAAGCGATCGCCCAACACTAAGGTATTTTGCTTCAAAAAGTCAGCAATATTGCCGTTGAACACCTCCTGAATCAGGGTTGTAATCACTTTTAAGGCTAATGGGTTGCCGCCGTAGAGCTCAATCAGTTCTGTTAAACCCATCTCAGAACCAGAGAACCCTTTCACTGTGAAGATATTCTTAGCCTCTTCAGCTTGCAACCCTCGCAGTGGCAGTGAACGAATCGGCAAACTTTGCCCTTCAAACGCTGCAATTTCTTCAGGTTTCTCACGAGAAGTCAGCACGATACAACTCTCATGGCGTTCATTTCCCACTCGTCGCAAAAGTTCACCATACCCCTCGTACCCATCCAGGTAGTGTCCGTGACGCGGACGAAACTTGCCCTCGCTCCCCCGGAAAATAGCCTCGGCTTCATCCAAAATCACTAAACAGCGCTGCTGCCGCAAATAATGGAGGAGTTGAGAGATACCTTGCTGAAGGTTTTGGGATGAGAGAATTTCCTGTCTTTGGGAGAGAAATTGGATTAAGATTTCTAAGAGAGTTTGAATCGGTGAAGCGGATTTAAGACTGCGCCAGATCAAGAATTCAAACTGCTTGTGAATTCGCTCTGCCAGCATCACAGCGAGTGTCGTTTTGCCAATTCCCCCCATACCTAACAGGGCGACTACTTTAGTGCGATCGCAAACTATCCATTGCTCTAGCTGACTCAATTCTTCCGTGCGTCCGTAGAAACTAGATACATCTGGTGCTTCTCCCCAATCCATTGATGAAACGATTTCAGGAGTTAGGTTTTGGATAGCTTGCCCATTTCCATATTCCTGTGCTTCTGTGTTCTCGTTCTCTTCACCTGCTACTTGTCTGGACTTTGGCGATCGCCGACGTTCCCATTCCTCATCAAGTCGCTTGAGGTTAGCTTGTGTATCGTATCGTCTGTACCACAGTTTCAGCGTGAAGCGCCACTCTTCTGAACCCTGTGTCTTGATGCGATTGTCTTCTAAAATTCCCAATAAATCTTCAAGACGATGCAGCGCTTCCTTAATTTCCCCATCGTTTAACTTACCGTTGTATCGGTCTATCGCGGTCAACTCCTCAAGAATTCTCACTTTTGTCTCAACCAGCAGCTGCTTCTCTGACTGCCAGTTAACCTGAATTTCTAAGTGATCGGCATTATCCAATTCATCATTCGCGTAAGCCAGCAGTGCCTCTAAAAGGCGTTTAGTTCGCTGTTTTACTTTAGGGCCATAGCTTACTGTCGGCATTGATGCTGTCAAAAACTACTAAGAAGTTAGGGGAATTCCCTAAGTTGAGCAACTTCTCTCAACAGCTTACCCCTGAATTTTAAGAGACTTCCAGCTCCTACACACCTCTGTTGGCTTTAGGAAATCTCCCCCAAATACACTCAACAGCGAGCCGTAACCCAATTTTTCTCTTGATAAACATGAATTTTTGCATACCAGTGAGGGATTCAGACCTATAGATAGTTGACGAATCAATCTACTTAACAGTTCTTATAAGAATCGATCATGCTTATCCGTGAAGTTGTCCAACAGGCTATTACAAAAGGTTATTTGACCGTAGCAGCCGAAAATCAACTACGGCAGCTTTTAACAACCAAGTATGACTCAGAAGACTTCAACGCCTTTATGAGGTTGCAGCAAGCGGCAATGGATGGGCGTGTACTGCAAGAGTCTCGTGGATTTCTGAGTTCCCAGCACTCTCTAGTTTCTTGAGGCTTAACAATTTCCAAACTGTTGAGTACGTCCAGAAGCCCTGCCCCTACCCAGCCCCCACCACTAGGCGGAAGCCGATAGGCTGTCTTTGCTATCGGCTAATTTGTTAAATTATGAAACTTTTGCTTGACAAAGAGGTTATGGCTAGAATTTAAGTAAAATTTTGCTAATTGTATCATTTATAACTAAAAATCTCCGTAGCAATTTCTTGGCTAGATAACAATAGGTAATAGCGGTAAAAGCTGGGTTTGTGGCAAGACGGAGACTAACCTATGTATGTCTATCGCACCTCTGGCTTCAACAACAAGGCAGAGCTATACGGTCTTCAAGAGCGAATTGATGACTGGTGTGTTGAACTGGAGACTCAACGAATAGATGAGGTACAGGCACGCTTTGAACGAGTCTATCCCTACTTGAAGCGCCGCATCCTCAACCGGAGACTAATTGCACGCATCCTCAGG
>DATNPV010000196.1:0-13313 GCA_036703055.1 Waterburya sp. | reverse complement strand
GCTGCTGAATGGCTTCCTTTAGCGCTTGCTCGAACTCTGAGTTTGGTTCCGCATCGTCGTACCAAATTAGATGAGCGTTCCCCCAATACCCAGCGCTCACCAGACTAAGGAACAGCCATTCCATAATGGACTGGATTTGTTTTTCAGGCAGGGCGCACTCATGCTGACCATAGCTGTCAATCGTGGGCTGTGGCTGCCTTTGCGTGGGGAAAGCTGAGCTGATGAGGGAGCGGACAAGGTTGGTAAGTCGGTTCATGAGCAGCGCTAGAGATACCCTCAGAACACAATAGCCTGCGATCGCACATTGTCAGGGTGCGTTGACAAGGTATTGTAGGTGTATGAAGAGTTTGTGATCGTTCGTAAAATCCCTTTAAAAAAGAATAGGCACATTGGATAAAGAAGTGCCGTGTATCATCCCATGTACATGGGAACCCAATGGTCGAGTGATAAACAGCCTGAGAAACGGCAGAGAGGTTTAGACCAAGAAGGTGAAAACCTTTACGGTCTGTGCGACGGTTGCCACAACCTTTTACACACGAATGAAACTTGGGTCAAAGACAAGGACAACCCAATTTGGGGCCACCACTCTACTGATGAGTGGAAAGCCAAGCTTCGGTCTGGATACGAACTCCTAAATCAAAGAGGAATCCTCGATTCTTATGAGGATGAATAACGACGATTATCATCCCAGCTCAACCACCTTAGAGATGCCAGAGCTAGTTTAAGAAGTTCGGCTCAGTTATGTATCAAAGCAGAGCATAGGGGCGGATGGGGGTCAGCTACGAAGCCTACGTGTCGCCAAAAAATAGAGTTTACACAGACGAGGAACTAGCCGACATTCCTTTCTAGGTTAAGCCAAAGCCACCTTGTACACGGGTGGCTTTGACTCTGTTGCAGCAACGACGGCAGCGTAGGCAGAGCGTCAGCTTGCGATCGCGATCACGGGGAGTGGATAAAGGGGTAGGCTAGGGTGGGGTATTGGTAGCGAAGAGAGCGGAGACTGAAGCAAGAGATGACCTTGATGTAAAAGCAGCAGAGGAATCATTTAACAAAAGTGGACAACGTTTTAGTGATTACTAAATTTTAGCTAATTCATAACTTTTTGATTTGAAGCATATGAGGCTTGGTGTTGGGACGGTTAAGTACGATATTGTGCAATTCATCACACAGTATCTTCAATCAAGAGGTTTGCTCAGACAGGATTTTTCTACCACTCAGGGACGAATAAAAATCGAGTATCAAAAAGAGTATCAATTCTGGCAGGACGTGATGGGTTCCGGGAAAATATACGAAACCTGCCGAGTAAGGCTCAACAATTTTTTACTATGTTCGTGGATTCCAAGGGCATCAGGGCAATATTACACTTCAGAAGCGCGTAATTATCGTAGACAATCTAAACATTTTGTTAGAGAGCGCGGCAAAGGTTTTGTGGTTTTTGATCCATACGGTAAATCCAGCATGGTCAAAGGCGGTATTGGATGTTTACGGTTAACTCAAAAGCAAGTAGGAAACGAAAGCCTACACTTTCTATGTGCAACTTCTTCTGGAGTCGCGCACAGAGGTTTATTAGTCGGTTTACGGAGGAACTTGTATGAAAAGTTGGTTGAGGATATAGAGAGGTACGGGGGAGTTAGTTGCAGTATTGTTGGGCAAATCCGCTACTGGTCATGCGAAGATATGCTACCAACATACACACCTAGACATCTTCCACGCATGTATCTATATGCCGAAAGACTTGACAACGTACAAAAGGTTACTGAATCAGGAAAATTTAAGGTAACTGCGGCAGTCTTGTTTCGAGGAAATGTAGAGGGATACAAGGATACATTCTTTGTTTACTCCAATTTTGAGCCAGGTAAACGTGGGAACCTCGATGACACGATTGAGCAATGTGTTGATTGGATGGAAAAGAACTATGTTACAGGGATGTATCGCGGCAAAGTTTTGACTGATTTTGACGAAGTGGTTCCGCGCTTTGACAATGTATCCTTTCCCATAAAAGCTCTGATGAATCCTGATGCAGATGCTTCATCAGTGTCTAAAATGTGTTCCAAGTTATATAGAAATCAATCTTTTATTGATGGTGATTTAGAAAAATATATTGTGAATCAAGTTATTATACAACAATCAGAATCAACAACTATCAAGATTTCTGAAATAGGTACTATGAATAATAAAGAAGGGGATACCTACAATGTTGGACAAGCTGGAGCTGTAGGCAGACATGCCCGCTCAGATTACAATACTTTTTACCATTCCGAGCAAAAGCAAACGCTAGCAGAAGCAGCAGCAGAGATTCAAAAGCTGCTCAAGCAGCTAGAGCAGACTAATCCCACTGCGACTGAGGCTGAGAAGGTTGCTTTTGTTAATGACGAAACCTCACCTAGCTTCAAGCGTCGTGTTGTTGGTGCGCTAAAAGCGCTTGGTGAAGCAGCAATTGACGAGTTTGTCTTGGAGAACAAGTCTCTCAAAGTTATTAAAGAGACTGTCAAAGGCTGGATGAAACCGGAGTAAGCTGGTAATACAGGAAATGGCACATTTTTTTAGCTGATGCCACTTAAAACTTCTCTTAATTACCGATCTATACAGGGTATACCTGTTCCTTCTTTGCCCTGAATCACAGCCTGATGTCCGCCAAAGGGATTCTCATAGTCGTAGTTCAGCAACTTTTGAGCGGTCACTTTCTTTGGATTTCTGGCTGAAACAACCACTCGTACAATGGCATAATCCCAAGGATAACCCAGCAACCCCACTGTGCGTTGAACCTTTTCCACCTGAAGTGAAGTTCCTACTGGTAGGGTGGTTAAGATTTTCATATTTTCTCTGCGGGGTTTCTCCCCAATGTTTGTGATCTCGTAAACCGACTCAGAAGTTTGGTCTTGCCAAAGATACTCTGCTTTGTTGAGAACGAAGGCTTTGCCGACAAAGCCTGAGAAGGCAGGACACTCAGAGATATTAGACGTACAACCAGCGCTAAACAGCAGGCATAAGCCGTAAATCATCCAGTGATAGTAGCCATTCTTCGCTTGCATGGGCGACGATACGAAATTCCTAACCTAGCATCAAGACTCGTTAGCAGCCACAATCGCACAGCAACAACCCTGCCATTGCCAGCGATTATGGGCAGTTGTCGAGCGATGGCGGGGAAGGGGCACTGAAGCAGGCTAAGATTGTGAACGCTCAAACCAAAACGTTCCATAATGACCGCAGCAGTGACCATCCAGCCTCAAGGCTTCAGCGTCCAATATCCCAAAACTCAGTGGCGAGTCAGCTTTGTGGAGGATTCCGCTGGTAAGTTCCGGTTCCTGCTGTCTGGAAGAGACTTCAAATTCGAGCCTCGCGATCGCTACCGCTATCCCAGCCATGACGATGCAAAGAGAGCTGCCTGCTGTTTTCTGGAACTGATGAAGCGCATGGAGCGCTCTCGGATGAAGTTGAGCGTCTTGGCTGAGATAGGCATCCTCAAGTTCCCTCAAGAGACTTACCGCCAGCACGAGCTATGGCTAGTCGTTGACCGCACTCGCTACACCTGGGAAGGAATCACAGCCAGCGGCTTCTGCGTGCGATCGCAGCGCTGGTACAAGCATCCGGATACAGCTTTAATCAAAGCGAAGGTTCACATTGACCGAGAGCTGGCGGTTTCTCAGATCAGAGGTGTCGTGGGATGGGTTTAGTCTTTGCGATCGCACGCAATCGTCAACCAAGGCGTGCTTTCGCCTGCTGTTTAGGTAGCCTTAGGTAACCCTTTACCTAACAACCTGGCAAGCGGCCTTCTTCCCTCTCAATACCTCCAGAATCAGGGCAGATCGGGAATCCTAAGTGTTCATAGAGCAAAACCTGAACCTCAGGATTGTTGCGCTTTATCTCTTCGTTGATTCTGCGCCGCTCAGCCTCTCTCTTCTCGATCTCCTGATTAATTTCTTTTTCTCGCTCTGAGTCGCTCTCGCAGTAAGCCCGGTGTCGCTCAAGAACGATCTCAACATCGTTGAACTGGGACAGAGGAGTGCGGTTGGTATTAGGAGAGGGGGTTTTACCGCCTTGTGCCCAAGCCGCTCCAGGCGCTAACGGCGCTAACAACGTTGCTACCAAAAAAGTTACCCCTAAATTTTTGATCATTGCCTTGCTCTAAATATTCGCTTTATCCTATATCCACGAATTTCTTAAAGATTCAGAAAAATTAGATAATCGCATTGTTTTGGGTACTCAAAGAGAGCCACACAGCCTTTCTGTGTGCGGGTTTGAGGATTCCGTTTTATACCCATTTTTATACCCAAAACTCACCTTTTTCGGGTACGGCAAGGCCTGCTTAGGCGAAGCGACTGCACGCGATAGCTGTGACAAAAGCTACTACCTGTGCTATGCTGAGAACTCATGGGCGATTAGCACAGTGGTAGCGCACTTCCTTCACACGGAAGGGGTCACTGGTTCGAGTCCAGTATCGCCCATTAGTGTCTGCTACAAATTGCAACTTAAAGCGAAATGGTATCAGTTACCGTCGGATTCAGATGCTGGCGCTTTTGTAGCAACGCTGTATTCACCTTTTCATACTCAGTTTTCACTTGTGACACAAGTTCGGTCAAAACGCTTATAGAACCAGTAGATTTCTGCACTTCCAAGTCTTGGCACAGTTGCACGAGATGCTTTGCACCAAACGTAGCACTAGTTGACTTGAGCGAGTGAGCCAGCCGTTGAAAGTTCGTTGCCTCTTGTTCAGCTAACGTCTGTGTGTGAGTTGACATTAGCAGCTCGCGCATGGCTTGTAACAAGTTGGGGGATTCTTCCAGATAACGATCAATTAAGCTCACTATGACTTCATCATTGCTCATCATTTCCCGAAACTCTTGAAAATCTATGGGGTCAATCACTACCGCTGAGGAGTTGAAGGGTGTTTCTGTTGCCTGATGGGACGGTTGAATGCCATGTTCAGACCCCTCAACGTTTAACTGGTGAACCTTTAACTCCTCTTGACATTTGCTCAAAGCACGAACCAATTCCTCGAGTCGGATGGGTTTACTGATATAGTCATCCATGCCTGCCTCCAGACACATTTCGCGATCGCCCTGCATGGCATTTGCTGTCATGGCAATAATTTGAGGACGCTTGGATTTGGGATTTGGGATTTTGAAGTTTGGATTTTGCAAGTACTCTTGAGCTCTATTTCCCGCGTCCTCGCCTGCCCAGTCCTCACTCCACGCTTGACGAATGCGACGTGCGGCAGTTAATCCGTCCATCTCCGGCATTTGGACATCCATCAATACCACGTCATAGGACTGGCGAGAGAGCGCTTCTAGCGCCTCCCAACCGTTACCTGCCACATCAGCTCGATATCCCATCCGTTGCAACAAGTGCAAGGCGACTTGCTGGTTTACAAGATTGTCTTCAGCCAGCAGAATTTTGAGAGGTATGTCTTGAGCCATGTGAGGGTTAATGTGTGGGACGAGTGAACGAGAGCGGACTTTGATCGGCTGTTTGAGCAGAACCTGCATCAAAACGTCAAAGAGTTGAGATTGTTTAATCGGTTTAGTCAGGAAGGCGGCAAATTGACTCTCGACGCTTGCGTCGTTGATTTCTGGCTTACCGATCGACGTCAGCATCACAAGGGGCAATGTTCGGCAACTTGGCAGCTTGTGAATTTCTGTTGCCAGGGTACAACCATCCATCTCTGGCATTTGCATGTCCAGAATCGCCAAGTCAAACAGTTCTCCCTGGCGCAACCACGCGATCGCTTGCGCAGCAGACTCGGCAGCATGGGTTCGCATTCCCCACAAATTACCTTGCGCCATCAAAATCCGCCGATTTGTTGCATTGTCATCCACAATCAGCAGTCGCTTCCCGGTGAGTTGGGGCTCAACCGTACCAATTTCAGGAGTATCGGAGTTGGGAACGGCTGGGGCAACCACCGAAAAATAAAACGTCGAGCCATGACCCCATTGGCTTTCGACCCACATCCTGCCCCCCATAATTGCACTCAGCTGATGGCAGATAGCCAGCCCCAATCCCGTGCCACCATACTTGCGAGTTGTAGAGGAATCAACCTGACTGAAGGGCTTGAACAATCGGTCTAATCGGTCTTGTGGAATGCCAATGCCGGTATCTTTAACAGCAAATTGAATCTCGTAAAGGGAGTGAGAGGGTGAGTTAGATGACACGGAGAGGGGAAGACGCCGTGATGCCGTGAATTTTTCTATCACATTCCCCCTATCTTCGTGTCCCCATGTCTCCATATCTATATATCCGCTTGGTGTTCTCCCATTCCTATTTTCCCTGTCCCCAGTTCCCTGTATTTGAGCTGTTACCGTAACCACTACTTCCCCAGACTGGGTAAATTTGACCGCATTGCCGAGCAAATTCACCAGAATTTGGCGCACGCGGGTGACATCTCCCAAAATGGTTTTAGGAGTTTGTGGATCGATTTGGTAAGCCAACTCTAGTTTTTTCTCAGCCGCTTTTGTAGCCACCAAGTCCAGGGAATCTTCAATGCAAGCCCGTAGCGCAAATGGCTGTTCTTCCAATTCCATTTTCCCGGACTCGATTTTAGAAAAGTCCAAAATATCATTAATGATAGTCAGCAAGGCATCGCCGCTATTGCGAATTGTTTCCACAAAGTCTCGCTGTTCCGATGTGAGCGGGGTATCCAGCAACAGTCCCGTCATACCAATCACGCCATTCATCGGTGTACGAATTTCGTGGCTCATAGTGGCGAGGAACTCGCTTTTAGCCTGCGTGGCAGCAAGTGCCTGATCGCGGGCTTTTGCCAACTCTTGTGCAGCTTGCTGGCGCTCAATTTCACCACCAATCCACTGCGCCATCAACCTCAAAAGTTCTATATCTATGGCTTTGAATGGTTTGTGGCGCGTACTCAAGCTAGAAAAGCTGAGCGTGCCATAAACTTGGCCTGCCACCATCACGGGCGTGCCAATATACGAATCAAGTTTAAAGGCTTTGTAACAGGGATGATTGCGCCATTCGGAAGCACTGGCGGAGGTGATGCTAAGGGGTTGTTGGGTCTGTAATGTTTCGTTACAATACGTCTGCTCTAAATTGAAGATGGCACCTTTGATATTGATGTTATTCGGCAGTTGAGTCGCAATGAGCTCGTAGCGACCCTTGTTGGACGCTAATGAACGTGCTTGCGCCGCTTCGCTATCGCTAACACCTTCTACATGGGACAAGACCCCAATCTCAAGGCCAAACTGTCCGCATCCCATCGCCAGTAGTCTTTGCAGACATTCGTCAAAGTCGAGTTTTCCAGAAGCCGTTACCTCATACAACGCGCGAATCGCCGCTTCGCTCTCTCTGAGTTCTTGCTCGACTCGCTTGCGCTCGGTGATATCAATGGCGATTCCCAGTACGGCTGGCGTCTCTGAACCGGCGACAAAAAAAGGAATTTTAGTGGTTTGCAGAATGCGAACATTGCCAAACACATCCGTCATTGTTTCTTCAGGAATATGTTTAGGTTGTCGGCTGATGATCACTTGCAAGTCGTCTTCCCCAAAGTGATGCACCTGATGGGAAGATTGGGCAAAATCTTCTTCCTTTTTGTTGAGCATCTCCTCAACTGTGCTTCCATAGGTTTCGGCAGTTGCCTGATTAACCAGAATGAACTGTCCGTCTTTGTTTTTGGCAAAAATAAAGTGAGGGACTAGGTCAATTACCTGACGGAGTTTCTGCTCGCTCTCTTGTAACTTGGCTTCTGCTTGCTTGCGCTGAGTGATGTCCTCAACTGAACCTTCGTAGTACAGCAGCGCCCCATTACCATCGCGGACTGCTCGTGCATTCTCGGAAATCCAAATAGTACTGCTATCTTGGCGATAGACCTGAGACTCAAAATGGGAAACCGCACCATCTTGGTGCATTAAACGAGTGAATTCGGTACGGCAATTTGGGTCAACGTAAATTTTTTGCTTGAGTTGTGTCAGCTTCGCGATTAATTCTTCAGGGGAAGTATAGCCATATATCTGTGCCAAAGCTGGGTTAGCGCTTATATAGCGCCCATCGGGTGTAACTTGGAAAATACCGCTGATCGCGTTCTCAAAAATGCTACGATATTTCTCTTCAGCTTGCCGTAGCGCTTCCGCTACCTGAATGCGCTCAGCGATTTCACCTTCTAATTTCTCATTGACCTGTATTAGTTCTGCTGTCCGCTCATTGACTCGCTGCTCCAATTGTGAATTTAAGGTGCGAACGTACTCCTCAGCTTGCTTGCGATCGCTAATTTCTTTTTCGAGTGCTTGGTTGGCTGCCTCAAGTTGGGCTGGACTCGGCAGTGCTAAAGCCTGAGGAATAAGGGGGGCGAGTACTAAAGCTGTGTAGAACGAAATGAAAGCCGTAAACGCTTTGAGAGTACCTGATAGCCAATAAATAGGCTTCCAGAGCGTTACAACGTCTATTAGATGCCCAGTACCACAAGCAACGATGAAGGCTCCAAATAACAGGAATACTCCGTGGAAAGGTACATCTTGCCTCTTGTTAGCAAAATAAACCAGCATCACTGGAATTGAATAGTAGGCCAAGGCAATGATGGAATCGGATGCTAAGTGCAGCAGCACCAAATTAGTCTTCCACAAGTAGCAATGTCCATGAGGAATGAAAGAGCCTGAATCAAAAAAATGTTGCAGAAACTCGGGCATGATTTTTGCTGAATGACAAAAAAACTAGGCTAGAATCAGCCGATAGGATATTGACTTTTGGGGAATCGGTTGTCTTCAATTTTCAACGGGATTTTGGACTTTGGCAAATTTTTGGTGACGCTATTTATAGCCTTATCGAAGATTAAAATTTCCTACTGAGGTGTCCGTCCAGGTTAATTTTTGTAACAAGTACTCCAAATGGTATGGCTGTCGCCGCATCCCTGAGGACTGATTCCATCGCTTGCTGCAAGGAAGCACAGATAGATAAGCATTTGCGAATCCGAATGCGTGAGCCAAGCCCAGCACGTCTGGGTTCGGTTCAAGTCTGGAGCTGAAAGCAGGTAGATACAGAAGGCGACATCCAACCGACTCAATAAGCTGTGCAATGCGCCCGTTATGATGGAACGTCGCGTTATCCTTGCATTACGACTTGTCCCGGCTGAAGCGTCGGCACTAAGTGTGACTTAAACCATGACTGTGCCGCTTCGGCAAGCTTATGCTTCCGGTTGGCTGCAGCGAAGTTATGCTCCCAATTGTCGATTCTGGTTCCCTACGTCAGTTAGTTTGCCGTCTCGTCAAGTGTATTAATTTACACAACCAGAATTCATAGAATTCCCTACCTCCAGATATATAGGTGAACAGGGGTAAGACTGGTAGATTTCATAGAGTACGAGAGTAAGTTTTACCCAATTTCGTTGCCTTTCCCATAGAAAGCTACTAGTTTTTTTGGCCAGCGGCGGCATTACTGTATCGAAATGAGCGAAAAAATTTCTATAAAAGAGTGTAAAAAATTACTCCCAGAACAGTGGGTAAAGGTCTACGGGGTTATTTCTAATTGCTGCAAATACATAAACACCTGTCAGACCTATCAACTTCAGACAGTGGTAAGAAATATCCCACACGGATGGTTCGACGATATAGTTCTGCACCTCGTTGACGAAGAGGAACGCCCAATAGCGATTGAAGAGGTTAGGCAGAGGTAATGGTACATTCTCATGAATTAAACAAAACCAGCTTTATCTATCCACGAGGCCGTTACTACGGTCAGGTTAAACCAGAGAATTTGGTTTTTAATGCAAATTTACAAGAGTTTACTCAAAGGGTGAACTTTATTTGCAACCTAGAAACCAACGGTAAACTTTCCCCAGAAGAAGCCTACAACCAAATTAAGAACCTGTGGAAACAGCTCAAATCTGCTAAAAAACAACTGGGAATTGGCGAAAGCTGAACATTTGCGGAATTTGGACTCTTAAGTTTTACCGAACTTAACTTTTTTATCTGCTTAAAGACAGTTGCGAC
Organism: Waterburya sp.; assembly: GCA_036703055.1. Lineage (GTDB taxonomy): Bacteria > Cyanobacteriota > Cyanobacteriia > Cyanobacteriales > Coleofasciculaceae > DATNPV01. The sequence continues at coordinate 3,384 of DATNPV010000196.1, read as the reverse complement.
TTCGGGATGTATCCTGCTATACATTTAATAGGAGATAAAATTTCAGGCAGGGACAGATTTAATCTCTCTTTCAGCTATAAGAATTTATTCATTTGGTGAAGATTTGTTAACACGTAGGAAATCATCATGTTCAACGCCACACTATCAAAAGAACACAGGAATTCACGCACTTCAACACCAAGCCTAAAGCTGTTTCAAGCCATCATTAAGAAGTTTTTAGAAAATACTGAAGAATTTTTTATTTCTTACTTAGAGGAGACAGGAATGGCTTGGTGGGTTGAAATTGTCACCAAAAAGCCGGACTGTAGATATTATTTTGGACCTTTTGCTTCTCACAGAGAAGCTCAACTTTCTCAACTCGGCTACATTGAAGACTTAGAAAGGGAAAGACCTCAATTAATTGCTATTGAGATTAAGCAGTGTCAGCCCAGAGAATTGACAATTTTTGACGATGAATGTCGAGATATAAAAGTTGACAGTAATACTACGCGAAATATTAGCGCGTAGAAAATAGCTCTATCTATGCATCTACCAGTGTTCAGGAGTCAGGAAGAAGAATTTTTATCTTTTCATTGTGAGCGCAGCTCATGATGCCTAATCTGAAAATAGAAGTTATAGATTAGGAGCTGTATGTAGCGTTAACCAAAAACAAAACCCTGCTCGAGACTAATGTCGAGGCAGGTTGTTTTGTATAAATTTGGCATCGGAATTACGACGCTTAATGGGTTTTGTCTTAAAACTCAAGTTAGCCTAAGCCACGCCTTTGAGTATAGAAGAACGCCATTGCCCGAACTTTTTGAGTTGCTCTTTCACTTCCGAAGTGAGGTGATTGAATGCACTACCATCCCATCCTTGCGTTCCTTGATATTGCAGGAACCCGTAGTACGTGTCTCCTTTGTGAATGTGCCAGCCAAAGTTAGCTGGAATAACTTCATATTCTGTTAGGGTTTGATTTAGGTATTGTGTAATTTCGTCCGTGTTATGTACGTTGTTCATTTCCTTAAAAAATCTAGCTTTATAACGAAATATTACTCATATGAGAGCTGCCTATCCCCCTTCCTAAGAGTTGTTGAACTCGTGCTTTAAGAGAGATAATTGGTCTGAGATTGGAGTATAGAGCGTTACATAATTTATTTTATTTTGTCGGTACAAAAGTAAAATAAAACTCTCGATAGAGAGCAAAAAGATAATTTTTAACTATAACTAGGATGATTGCTGATAGAGCTGTATACCGATTTTGTAAACCTTTGCCACAGAGGTTTTGGTAGGGGTATTGCAGTGCCGTGCTGCTACAGTGAATCGAGGTGTTACAGGATTTTTTGAGAACAGTAAAAGAGCGGAAACCCTTTCTCAAATTGAATTTATGAATACAAATCTTAGAACACAGCCAAAGTGGGGTAACGAGTTAAGAGTGCGCTTTCTTGGTGGTGTGGGGGAAATTAAAAGTTTCCGCCCCGAATCAAATACATGGACTTATGCCGTTGAGATGGAGATGGGCTCTGAACCGGATTTCGGTAGGATTGATGCTGAGACAACAATCCTTCTGTATGAAGAGGATATTTTAGAGACCGCGTGCTAACTTGTTTAAGAGCAAAATTAGCCTATCTTGCAACCCTCACCCACCGTCATATAGGTGGCGAAATCGAAATGCTAAGATTTTTGGCACTCAGTGAAGTAGCGGGAGATAGCTACTTCAATAGGAATTTTAATGAATGCGACCTGCCAAAAGTAAGCATTTGGTTTTGCGGAGCCTTGTCCTCTCCTATCCTGTACAATACACTTCGACCAAAAACAAACAAAGTAGAACTTTAGATACGTACCAATCACTGTATGCTGAGGATCTGCTAGGGATTATTAGTATCCCTGATTACAAACTTAATTCATATTAAAATTATTCGTTAGACAGAAGCTAGAAAGAGCAGCAAATATTATTTTAATGATTATGGAAGTGTTTTTTTTCTTAAAATCCCTTAAAAAGGGATACAACCAATTTAAATTATTAGGATAAACTTATGCAATTCCAAATTGAATGCAACAGCCTTAAAAAAAAACAGATATGCTTGACATGCCACGAACAATTTGAAATGAGGGAAGCGAGAGTAATTGTCTGTAGTGAGCAGGGTGATAGCTACGGAGATATTTGTCCCCAGTGCGTAGCGATGGGTTTCAATTGGATAGGAAGACAACTCAAACAGCTTACCGCACAAATTTAGCTTATGGCTTTGAATAGTCAAGCTTTTACTAATTTGATGTGCCTTTAAGTTGCATCCTTTGGACTGGGAAAATGACGGGGAGACGGGGAGAATCCTGACCTAGAGAGATGCAGTTTATAGACTACTCTAGGAGACACAGCAAGTGGCATTGGCAGTAGTAAAAAGGGCACGTCATGCGGTACGGGAACGTCTGAATAGGTATCGCAGAGACATGTGCAGCGATAGCGATTAACTGGAAATTGGAAGAAAGGGAACAGGCGTCCGATATCCACTTCTAAAGAACCGTCGTTCTATACCTTTTAGAGTACTAACTTTTAATCTGTTTCTACCGAATGCTTTACTTCCATCGTAGGAGTATTTTCAGTTTCTATCCCTTGCTTCAAGCCATACAAATCTCTTCTAACCTGTTGTTCAAGCTCTTCAACAAAGAGATAAACTTCTTCAATTAATTTGTTGATAACTTCGGTTTTCTCAACTTTGATACCTGGATCGATGTTCATAGTTTGCTCGTAACCTTATTGGAATTTCCTTCTTAATGCTTGAAAGTCTCGTAACTGTAGAGACATCTTCCGGATTTAAGCGTCGCCGTTCGCTGTTGAGGTAGCTTTGTAGCAAGTATGAGTGGATTATTGTTCAGTTCGCCCATCATTCCTCTCCCCATACACATTACCCAGACCAATGATGCCTCTGCACAATTTACCTTTGCCGAATTGCTTGCTCGTCTGCCTAGAGAATGAAGAAATCTTAAGCCCATGGGTTATTACCAATACAGGTAGGCTACGCAACTGTCACACGCGATCGCGCTGGACTGTCTTAACGCTATGCTCTTCCACCCTGCATAAGTTCAGGGGGTCGAGAGCTATAAGTTCTTAGCAGCAATCACTCTTACTATCTTTCTGTTCCTGCTCAGGAAAAACAAAAAAATGCCCCTCCGCTTGTCTGTCTTCGGCTTGCCTTTGACGTTATTAACCACTTCGGTTATCGGTTTTTTGGCTAGCCCAGTTGCTGTTATAGCAAGTAATTCAGTTGCTCAACCTAAGGTAGGTACAGTTGTAAGCGTGGCACATGGCGATGTTGCGTGTTACCTAACGTTAATAGATGAAAAAGGAATTAAACATGAAGGTATTCCTGTTGTGTTTGATGTCTGTGCCAAAGAGGAGACTTTCTTAAA
>DATNPV010000230.1:0-7699 GCA_036703055.1 Waterburya sp. | reverse complement strand
GGCAAACAATAAATTTAACTAAACTATTTTTTTGATTGGTTTTGTATCTTTTAAGATTCTTCCTGGTTATGGCTTAACCTGCCTCATCCCCTCGAAAGATTCTTCCCCTGATTTTTATGCCCAAATGCAGTTGCTTGCTTTCTCCTATTGCTTGTGACCTCCTGATTTTTATATACAACTGTACCCCTCCTTTTACGGAATCATCTAGCTATCAGATGAAATAAATGGGATTTACAAGGTTTTACAGGCAATCGAGACGACGATAGGTTACAAATCATGTCGGATATTTAACCCATCAGAGTTATGCCTTAAGAAGGAGCAACAAGACCACCGATAGAATACAGTATATATACTTAAGGTTGCACTTGTTTGAGAAAAAGGAATTAGACAGCAACGCTACGGGCAAAATGTACTAAAAATTATGTTCGTAGCGCCTAATGCCCATTCCCTAAATACCAGCGACCAAGGGAGACGGGCATAGGGCATGGGAAGACTCTTCCAAGTAGTCTATGTATTATTAATAATTACTTTACCAGTTCCCAAAAACCGATTGTGCTAATTGAAGCTGCACAGGGCCTTCAATCTTGCCTGAGTTAATTTGCCAAATTCTTGTAGGATGGAACGACAAGCCCATCCACTGGATGCTATTTGAAGGTGCGTTTAGTCATCTATTGGGCTAGCCAACTTCAACAATCACCACGGTGATATTATCTCTTCCTCCCTGCTCTTTAGCGGCCTCAACCAATTTGGCAGCTGCTTGGTCATTGCTCAAGCTGGGATGAAGGAAGGAGGTAATCATCTCATCGGAGAGTTCTTCAGTCAAACCATCGCTACATAACAGCAGCCGATCTCCAGGCTTGACATCTAGACGTTCGACTTCAACGGGCGGCAAGTCCTTGCGACCCAAACACTGGGATAAGACATGACGCCAGGGATGGATTCGAGCCTGCTCAGGAGTAATATCTCCAGCTTTCATTGCCCTTGCTACCCAGGTGTGGTCGTCTGTAATTTGTTCTAAGTGTGAGGCTCGGAACCGATAGAGACGAGAGTCGCCTACATGAGTAAACCAAGGTTGTTCTTGACGAAACATGACCACAACAGCGGTGGTTCCCATGTCGGAACGCTCTGGATGACTTTGTTGGTCATCCAATATCGCCTGATTCGCTTCACCGATGGCTCCGATCAGTAACTCATCCGACGGGATGACCGATTGCCAGTGCTTGCCTAAATAGCTCTGAATCGCCTCTGTCGCAATTTGACTCGCCTCTTGCCCACCGGCATGACCTCCCATGCCGTCAGCGACCACGAAAAAGCGTCCATCTGGGTCGATGTAGTAGTCATCCTGGTTGACGGTACGAAGTAAGCCCGGATCAGTGAGACCCGTGAAGCTACAGTTCATAGATTGTTTACTGGCGTCTTTGGACTTTACGGAAGTTATAACATGCGGTCAAACCGATCGAGTCTTCTGAGCAACCGAATTAAGGCAAATGCCGCAATCGCCGCCAACAGAACTACGAGAAGCGCCAGCCATCCTTGCCCATTGATAAATAGGAGAGTAGCTGACAGGGTGAACGCACTGATGAGTAAAGTATAGTTGGTTCCCAACTGAATGCTGCTAATGCGTCGCAGAATTCGGTCTGATTCAATAGACCGCACTCGAACACGCAAGTCGCCTCGTTCTAGTTTATCAATCGTATCTTCAATTCGCCGAGGCAGTCCCAATGCCGTACTACCAACTTGTGCGGCTTGGCGTCCCAGTTCATTGAGAAAGCTATTACCGTCGGGAGTGTTGCCGTTGGTCATAATCTGCAATGCAAAGGGTTTTGCAACCTCCATAAAGTTGAACTCTGGATCTAAGCCTTTGCCAACCCCTTCCAGAGTTGAGAAGGCTCGCATAACAAAGGTAAACGTAGCAGGGAAGCGAAACGGCTGACCGTAAGCAATCTCGTAGAGGTCATCGCTGATGGCAGCCACGGATTGATTTTCAAACGGCTTATCCATGAAATGATCCAGCATATACTGAACGGATCGCCGTACCGGCCCCATATCATCAACCGGAGAGAGTGCACCCAATTCAACCAGGGAAGCGACTACTCGATCCGCATTTTTTTGGGCAATCCCAAAAAGCGTCTCCATGAGTTGCTCACGCACATTCGTCTTAATCCGCCCCATCATGCCGAAATCGTAAAAGATTAAGGCTCCTTCAGGATCGACGGCAATATTTCCAGGATGTGGGTCAGCATGAAAGAAGCCATCATTGAGTAGCTGCTGTAGGTAAGCTTCTGCCCCCAGACGAGCAATTAATTTACGGTCTAAACCAGCCGCTTCTAGTGCTTCATAATGACTGATTTTAATTCCCGGAACATATTCAAGCGTCAGTACCCTTGGTGAGGTATACCGCCAGTATACTCGTGGCACTCGCACCCAGTCATAACTGCGGAAGTTACGGCGAAATGTATCGGCGTTGCGACCTTCGCTGAGATAATCAATTTCCTCCCACAGGATGCGGCAGCACTCTTCATAAATCCCCATCCAATCTCGACCGCGCCCCCAGTCGGGGTGGTTCTGAAAGTAACGGGCAATCCCTTTAAGGATTTGTAAATCAATGGTAAAAAGCTTCTTCAAACCCGGTCTTTGGACCTTAACCACCACTTCTTCACCGCTATGGAGTTGGGCTTTATGAACTTGTCCAAGGCTAGCGGCGGCTAAGGGAATTGGGTCAAAACTGCTGAAAAGTTCGGTAGCGGGCTTGCCTAAATCTTGCTGAATTAGAACTTCAACTTGCTCGTAGCCAAAGGCCGGTACCCGGTCTTGCAGCTTACTCAGTTCTTCAACATACTCACTGGGGAATAAATCAGCACGGGTAGAAAAGAGCTGACCTACTTTGATAAACGTTGGCCCTAAATCTAAAAATGTTTCTCGAATCCAAATCGCCTGATTTTTACGTCGGCGTGCCCGTTTTTCCTCCGTTAAGCCACCTGAATAACTCCAGGGTTTACTATCGAGCCATAACCCAGCTAGTAGGGTTAAAAAGAAAGCCCAAATGTCAACGAATCGTCGGTGACGGGAGTAATTTTCTCGGTTCCACCGATAGGATTTGTCTTTGTAAACTTGCTCTTGGGAGCGCTGGAGGGGCACCGTGCGTTCCTTGTGTTGTTTGAGGTTGACAGAGTCTAAAGAGTCTACAGGGTTTGAAGAAAGAGCAGACACTCGGCTTCCTAAATCTAAATCAGTTTTTGAAAAAAATTAGGTTTAAAATCAGCTTTAAGAGCTTGTGAGCAAGAAGGGTCATTCTTGTTTGGGCTGAATCCAACCCCTCTCACAAGTCAAGAGCAATTGCACCCGATTAAGAGTTTTCCCTCTTAGACCGATTGATTGCGGTAGTTTTTTAATTCAGATCGCAACCGGGCAATTTCTGCTCTGAGATCATCAATCGAAGCTTGTAGGTCAAACGGCTGATAGCCAGGGGGCGTAATCGTAGTGGTTGTTCGACCCAGCATAGCGGCTTCGGCTTCACGCTCAGCCCGTTCCATGACCTGCTCGGTAAATTGCCGTAGTCGCTCGCGTTGCTCGGCATCAAATTTGCCAAGTTCGCTGAGGGCATTGGTCAGGGAGTCTTCTAGCTGCTCGTTAAGTGCTTGCGCCAAAACTCTGCCTACGAAGAAGGCATGAACGACGGAATTACTCATGAAAAAATTTCTTTAGCATCCGCAACAAATTATAACGTGTTTATCAGGGAAGGCGCTGGGGACGGCTTAGAGGTTAAAGGTTAGAGGGTTGAAGGTTTCCCTTTCAACCTTCAACTTGCCAACCTTCAACCCCTATTCACAGGCGGCGTTCAGACCCAGGCCAATCACTTCTGGGTGGGAAGGATTGCTCGGTGTGAAAGAACGTCGAACCTGGTTCAGAGGGGCGGTTAACCCGCACAGCTACACCGAATCCTACTCCGGCTGAAGCTGCGATCGCACCGGTCATAAGGAGGGCTTTCAGTAGGGACTGTCTAGTTTTGGCCTTTTCCTCGGAAGCAGGAAATAACTGTAGGATTAACCCTTTGAGCGTGGTTAGGGGTGTTGAAGCAATGTTTCCCAATTTGTCTGGAATCGGAAGTTTAGCGACCCAAGGCTGAATCCGTGATGGATAAGGGGTTACATTTTTCTCTAATGGCGCTGGTGGGGAAGGTTTGTGGCTGGTTGCAGCCGCTTTGACCGTCTTTTTAAGGGAGTCAGGGGGAGGCGATACTGTTTGCTTGGCTGTAGACTGAACGACCAAGCACTCTCGCAGCGATGGTCGAGGTGTGGGCTTTTTCTCTGGCTTAGTTAGTAAGGAAAGCCAAGCATCTACCGTTTGGGGGCGTTTTTGGGCAGTGATTTCCAAACCTCGCCAAATTGCCTGTTTCACCGCTAGTCCAATGTTAGGCGTGATTTGGCCCGATTTGGGAAAAAATAAGTGCGCCTTGCCATTCGCTAGCAGCGCCTGACGCACTGGTGCGGGTAAGGGTGGCGTTCGATAGAGCAAGTAGTAGAGGCTTGCCGCTAAGCCGTAAACGTCTGTCGCTGGTGTACGCGGTTCTTCGAGGGAATACTGTTCTAGGGGCGCATATCCTGCGGAGAGGAGACTGGCTTGGGTTTGCATCATCCCTGCTGAGAATTCACCAGTCATGCCCAACTCACCGAGTACAACACGCTCAGTGTTTTGACGGCGAATAATATTTTGAGGTTTGACATCCCGATGCAGCAATCCTGCCTTGTGAAGGGCACGCAGTGCTTCACCTACTTGACGAATATAGTCAAGGGCTTGGGCTTGTGAAAGCACCTCCGCTTGAATGAGTTCCCCCAGAGTGGCTCCCGGTATGTATTCCATCACCAGGTAGGGACATCCAGCCTCTTCAAACACGTCGAGTACCGGAACAAGATGCGGATGCTTGCAGTGCTTCAATCGCTCGCCCAGCTCTAGAAATTGCCGCTTGAATTGCTCAAAATCTGAGTGCTGGCGCAGATTTTCGCTGAGGGTTTTGACGACGACTGTTTGACCCGACTCTGTGTTGGTTGCCCGGTAGGTGATGCCAAAGACCCCTTTGCCCAACTGATTATGGAAAATGTACTTACCGTGATTGAACGCTGTTTCAGCCGTCAAGTTCATAAAAATTTACTTGCCGTTTTCCCATTCAATGCTACAGCTTAAGGGTTGAAGGTTGAAAGTTGGACGGTTCTAACCTTCAACTTGTTAACTTGTCAACTTTCAACCTTTAAGAGGGTAATGCTGTGCCAGAAATGCTCTAGCATCCGCCTCATCGTGAATGACTTGATCAAGTGTTGCGGCTAAGAGTGCATCCAATATGGGTCGATATTGCGGCCCTGGCTTATAACCTAGCTGCTTAAGATCATTACCATTTAGGGGAGCCTGCACATCGGCCCAAGTCGTGAGATATTTCCAAATTGTGCGTCTGATCACTCGTGAGCTGTGAATGGCAATCAGCACTAAAGTGGGCAACTTGTACTGACGCAACAACCAGACAATTTCACTCGTACGTTGTAACGTTGGTAGAGACTTTACCACTTCCTGTTGAGCTTGACCTAATTGTTGAAGGCGCTCAATACTGTCGAGCGGCAACTGAAGATTTTCTGCTACCACGCCTCGTGCTTCCGACGCTAGGTGGGCAATCACCACTTCCAAGCGCATTTGCCAGTGTTCTAGGCGTTTATTGGGGTCAAACCGTCGTAGCCAACGGTCAACCAAACGCACCTGCCACCACAGCCGTTCATCAAGCTGTAGGGCCGGATGGATACAACGGAGTGCGCCCAAAGAGGCCAAAAGCTGCAAGGCTCTCCCCCAGTAGGGAGCTTGTAGAATGTGCTTGAGTTCAGCTTTGAGGCGTGTTTGTAAGGCGGGGGCTTTGCCATTCTCACTGAGTGAGCGATCGTAGACTCCACTTTCGAGCGCGTAGCGAATATACTCCTCGGTTTGAGGTTCAATTTCAAAGCCCAAGCGCACTGCAAACCTTACAGCGCGATAAATTCGAGTAGGGTCTTCGATAAAGCTGTTGGCGTGCAAGACTCGAATTTGACGAGCTTGTAAATCGATTAACCCACCAAAGAAATCCAACAGGGGTAACTCTCCACTGCGGGAGGTCGTCAGGCGAACAGCCAAAGCGTTGATGGTAAAATCTCGGCGGTAAAGGTCTTGGCGAATTGAACTCGCCTCAACTTCGGGATTAGCCGCGGGGTAGGGATAGAACTCGGTGCGAGCAGTCGCTATATCCACCCACAAGGAGTCAAAAACTGGGTCATTGTGCCATAACAAGGCAGCCGTTTGAAAGGCTCCGTGAATGTCTAAGCGAGCGTTTGGGTAGCTTTTCTGAAGTGACTGCGCCAGTGTGACACCTGCACCTGTGTCGGCGGAACGATGGAATCCATCTACGACTAAATCAATATCTTTGAGCAGTAGGGATTCAGTTGGATTAGCGAGTAATAAATCACGAACGGCTCCCCCTACCAGATACAGATGCCAACCCCGTTTCTCGGCCTCCTGAGCGGCTTGAGTGAGGAGTTTCCACTGCTCTAACGCCAAGCGATCGCGCAGATTGGGGATGATGGAGTGAGGATTGGTGATGGGAATTGTGCAAGAGTTTTCTCCACTCCCGATTCTCCATTCGCCACTTCCATCTTCATGGAGTTGTCGTAGAACGTCGGTGCGAGTCACAATTCCCACTAACTGCCCGTCCTCTAAGACGGGTAAACGCCCAATATCGTAAGTCACCATTAGCGACTCAATCTCTGGCAGGGAGGTTTGGGGAGTGATTGTCTTCACATTTCGGGTCATATAGCCTTTGACGGGTGCATGACCAAAACCATGATGCAGCGCTAAATCCAAGTCCCGCCGTGAGATTACCCCAACCAATTGGTCGTTCTCGTCCACGACAGAAAGCCCAGAATGACCATAGCGCAACAAAATTCGTTGGGCTTCGCTAATGGTTGTATCCGGGCGAATAGTGCGTACAGGTGAGGACATTAATTCTTGTGCACTCAGAGGCTGGGGAATTTGGTTTTTGAGTTGGTTCACCAGTTGCTCTAGGATGGCTGGAGAATTCACATCTCGAAGTCGCACCGCCGCCGCTTGAGAATGTCCACCACCCCCCAACGGTTGAAGCAACTCGTTTAGATTGGTTCCCTTGATTCGCGATCGCCCAATAATAACTAACCGAGAGCTTGAGGATTGACCAACAGACGTGGGGAGTGAAGAGGAGGGGGAGAGGGAGGGAGGGGGAGAGGGGGGGAGTTCTTCTCCCAATTTTTTTGTGTCCCTGTGTCCTCGTGCCCCTGTGTCTTCTTCCCCTTCCCGTCCTGGATATTCTGCTGCCAGCAGCAGGGCATCGCTTTCTGTCAGTTCTACGAGGCGGGATGCCAAACCTGACAATCCAGGGACAAAGCCTGTTGTTTGCAAAAGTACCCAAGCGATGGTGTATCCCAAGTATTCTTGTGATTGCCAAGTATCCAACGCTTGAGCTAACAGTTCTTGGAGGTGGGGGGACAGCCCTGGATCGACATATTCAGCAATTTGCCGCACATTCGCCCCTTGCGCCATTAACCAAGCTAACGCGGCGGCATCTCGGGGTGTAGTCTGGTCAAAGGTCAACGAACCGGTATCAACATGGATACCTAAGGCCATTACCGTTGCCTCAGCCGTAGTCAACAGGATGGGG
>DATNPV010000209.1:0-6086 GCA_036703055.1 Waterburya sp. | reverse complement strand
CACATCTCGGATTGAGGTAGACACTACAGGCTTACCTGCGGCAAGGTACTCTGGCGTTTTGGTAGGACTAATGAAGCGCGTTGAGGAGTTACGGGCAAACGGCAGCATCGCCAAGTCCCACCCAGCAAGATACGCGGGTAGCTGTTTATAGTCTTTACCACCGAGATAATGGATGTTCTCACGGCGTGGCAAGCTTGCTGGGTCGATTTTGACAACGGGCCCAATCATCACCAGATGCCAGTCAGGTCGTGCTTCGGCAATCCCCTCAAGCAATTCGAGATCCATCCGTTCGTCGATTACTCCATAGAATCCAAGGCGCGGATGGGGAATATTGGCTTGGTCGGCGGGGTCTTCTGTCAGAGTTCTTGCCTGTGCGAAATGCGGCACCTCTACACTACTAGGAAATGCATAGACGTTCTCGTGCTGGTCGCGCTTGGCTTCGTAAAGGCTCTGTCCTCCAGTAAACACTAAGTCTGCACGGCTAAATAGTTCAGCCTCACGTTCTCTCAAAAGAGGAGACGCGCCCTTAAACGCAGATAGCTCATCCATGCAATCGTACACCACGGCCATCGGTTCTAAGTGACGTGTAAAAGCCCTAGCCATTGGGGTGTAGTACCAACAGATGTACTTGCTAATCTCGTGTTCTGCAAACAAAGCGTTGAGTAGTACCTGCTGAGCTGCGATCGCCGCCTCTTCACTCAGTCCCTCAGGCAAATGAGGCACCACAACCCAGACTCCACTCTCGTGTCTGGTGACATCCAGCTGTCCCACTGCGCCTGTCTGTCCCGAAGTTTGCGGGGATACGGGGGAATCGGCGCTAAATATTGGCTCTTCGATAAAAAATACCCGCCGTCCTTGGGCAAAGCGGGTCAAAAGATGTTGGGGTCTTTGGAATACGAAATTCCAACGCAAGTGGGACAAGCAAACTAAGTCGGGTGCATCTTTTAAGGGAGTGGAACCCAGATAGTCTTGGTTAGATAAGTTGATAAATGAGGAGTCTTGCTTTTGTGCATTAGATAAATGTTTAGCCGATAGATTTCCCTTCAAACGACTCGATTGGTATTGTGCCTCTGGCTTGCCCTTACGCCTCTGTGGTGAACCGTTATTGCTGACATTGCCGTTCTGGATTTGACCTGAATTTTGAGACATAAACCGCCTATTATTTTCGTTGTTGCAAACTTGACGTTTTTAAGAAAAGCTAAGTTGTGTATTTAGGAAGGCATAAATTAGCAAGGAAATCGATGTATCTAAGGACTGACAATAGGTTGAGTATAAAAAACAGGAGTTGACAGGTTAATTTTTATTGATAAAGAAATATGCAAAATGTTGTACAGGATAAAACCAAATAACCGCTGTTTTTATTGCCTGAAAAATTCCATTGCTATTTGCTCTTCTCAAAAATAGCTATCACCTTCAAAACAATAACGTTCACCATTCCATCTATCTTCTATCTAATGAATAAAACTTTTTATGCCTGAAGACTTAACTATTATTAAGTTAGTTTGTAATTATAGATACAATAAGGTCTGGTGCTGAACAGATCCCAACAAATAACCTACTTGAGCCGAGGCTAAATTAACCTAAAAGCGATCGCCAGAATATCCCTATCACCAACTACGCCTAATGGGAAAGTAAAAGGTAAGGATTCAGGTGAGTTCAATTGGGATGAAGGGGGGAAGGCTTCGCATCCGAATCCGTGATTCATACCCAGATTGGGTAGCGAAGGCTTCCCCCCATACCTTAAGCAATCCTTTAGTCAGCGTCCCTGGATCAGAAAAATTATGACTGGATTAACAAACGTTTTGACTTAGAACATCTATGGCGTTTTGGTAAACAATGTTTGTTGATGGGAGCCTTTCAGGCTCCTGAAGTTAAACTGAGGAAAAATCGAGGAGAAAAGCATTGTAATGCTCACTCCACATCGCGTTAATGCTCATCCTAAACTTCGAATGGAATAGGGCGCAGCCTTCCTTCAACTTCAACACTAGGCCAATTTGGATCGAACGTCAGATTTTCCAACGTTCCCTCCTTAAGAATCACAAAAGTATCTTCAACTTTTGCTCCCGGTAAACTTGGATTCCAAGCAACAGGAATACCTTCTATTAAAGTGTCAGTAGTAGTTGGATTTGCCACAATTTCTCGTGCTAAATATCCTGTTGTTCCCCCCTGGTGATGTTCACGGATTGCGTTGGCATATCCGTGCTGTTGATAAGCCTGAGCCAGGGCATGATAAACGGCATCCAAAGATGTTCCAGCTTGGCACAAATTCAGCGCTTGGGCTTCAATTTCCCGCACATGGTGGTGCAATGCGGCGCGTTCATCTGCCAGCGAACCAAATGAGACAAAGCGGGTAAGATTCGCATACAAACCATATCCCCTCGCGCAAAACACTAGCATCGCGACGCGTCCGATCGCTTCCCCAGTCGCAGTAGCATGACGGTAAAGCGGCAAACGCCTCTCGCCAGCCACCAGAGTCAGCGCTGGATGCAGTCCCCTCGCCCACAATGCCTCTGCACCCGCACCTGCCAGATGATATTCTGTCCAGGTAGGTTGAGCCTTGGATAGTACCTCTGTCATTGCTTCGCTTGCCTTACGCCCGACTTCGCGATATCGCTCTAGTTCGCTTGACATCATGACCCGTTTATGATGTTGTAAAGACACGGGTAATCGCTTCTCTACGTGAGGAATGGGGCGATCGCTAAGCACCATCCCTTCATTAGCCACCTCTCGCACAAACGACTCACGAGCAGCCGCATCAGCCCAAGGATTAACGTGCAGCTTGAAGTCCGCCGAAAGCTCCTCATCTTCTAGACGCTGGGCTTCTATTTCATCCGTCAATACCCAGGCATCTCGAACCGTTACCAACACTTCTGCCACTCCGGTTTCAGCCGTCAGCAACACAGTATTGGAAGCGCCAGCCGTTGCCCAAGCAAACCAATCTGTCCCCTTAAGCCGGACACCCGTCGCGCCAGTTTCAGTTAGGGCTTCCCGGATTAACTCCAGTTTGCGGGAGACTTCTTCATTCAATTCCTTCATACCTGCACCCCTTCTTCCAGAATTATCGATACCGCCTGCAACTCAGACGCTTTCTCTTCAGGCAAGGCGTCATTCGCAAACATTCCCGCTGCCAGTTCGGTTCCGGCTAAGTACTTCAGCTTATCCGGAGTACGATACGGAGGATAGAACTCAGCGTGCAAATGCGATTCCGGATGGGGTTGCCCGTCAGTCGGGGCTTGGAACCAAGCCATCAAGTAAGGGAAGGTACGGTTCCATAAGCCGTCATACTTGAGGGTGACAGTCTTTAATGCTCTGGCAAGTCCTCTACGCTGCTCTGCTGTCAGGTCGATGAACGTTGCAACTGGCTCGATTGTGGCAATCCAAACTTCGTAGGGGTAACGGGCGCAGGCAGGGACAAATGCGATCGCATATTCATCCAAATAAATAATCCGCTGATGAGCCTCAATTTCCTTTTGAATCAAATCTTGCAGCAAGCCCCGCTGATTTTCCTGATAATATGCCTGCTGGCGTTCTTGCATTCGTGCCGGGACTGGAGGCACGAAGGGATAAGCATAAATCTGACCGTGCGGATGAAGCAACGTCACCCCCATCTCCACACCCCGATTCTCGAAAGGCAGCACGTACTGAATCTGTGGATGCCCTCCAAGTACCCTCGTTCGGTCAGCCCACACAGAAAATAGCAAATCCAGGTGATCGAGTTCCAGGGAACCGAGGGAAGCTCCTGCGTCTTGAGTGAAGACCACAACCTCACAAGCCCCATTGGCGGGTAGAGTTTCAACAATACTGGTCGGCGGGTCATGTGCCGCCAGCTTCATTGAAGCAAAACGGTTCTCGAAAACCGCTATGTCATATCGCCCCTGAGGCAGTTCGGTGGGAAATTGAGGGTTGGTTGTGGGTGCCAGTGGGTTGTATTCAGGGGGCGGCATGAACGTCCGCCCCTGACGATGACTGGCGTAAGCAATCCACTCACCTCGCAAGGGATGCCAGCGCAGGTGTGGATTGGCGATTATCGGCTCATTACCAGGACTAGGAGCCTGGATGCCTTCCGCAATGGGGTACCTGCTGTACAGAGTCAGCGGACGCCCATCCGGCTTTAACAGCTCCTGGGAATACATTTTCCTCTGGCGCACATTTAGCTTTAATGCTACAGAGCATAGCGTCCTCCTCTTCTTCCTCGCCCCTGCCTAGAGTTGCATATGCGATCGCTTCCAGGGGAAACTTTGGTGTGCGGTCTGCATATAACAGACCATTGGCTTCCTGGAACGTATCGGTTAACTGGGTGTAACAAAATCCACTGAACAGTTCAACTCTGTTAACCACATCCAGTAGTGCTGTATACCGAATTTGCAACTCCGAGATATCCTCTGAGCGCACGTATCCCCAGATTTTATGGGCATCAGGTTCTTCAGGAGCGGCGTAAGCAATGCCACCGAACTCCGTGAGCATGATGGGCTGTCCATTATGCGGATAACCATCAAGGGTGAGGATGCGCCCTCCCGGACGTTCGCGATCGAACAGGTCTGATAACTTGACTTCTGGCCCATAACGCTTGAACAGCCGAGTTGGCTTATTATCGTAGTCATGGATAGCCAGGATGTCGGTGGCTGCACTCTCCCAGCCGTCATTGCCGATTACCGGGCGAGTCGGATCTAGAGTTTTGGTCAAGTGATAAAGCGCTTGGACGCAGTGCCGATGAGCGTCTGTCGCCGTTAAGTCAGGAACGCCCCAGGATTCATTGAACGGCACCCACACTACAATACAGGGGTGGCTGGCATCCCGATTGATCACCTCAGTCCACTCTTTGGTAATTCGTTCCACCGCTTTGGGCGTGAAGCGATAGGGGCTTGGCATCTCTTCCCAAACCATTAAGCCCAGCACATCCGCCCAATACAAAAAGCGGGGGTCTTCAATCTTTTGGTGCTTGCGGACGCCATTGAAGCCCATGCTCTTGGCTAACTCGACATCGCGCCGCAATGCCTCATCAGAGGGGGCAGTCATGAGCGTGTCGGGCCAGTAACCTTGGTCTAGGACTAGACGCAGATAGTAAGGACGCCCGTTGAGCATGAAGCGATCGCGCTGTATCCCCACCGTCCGCATTGCTGTATAGGACTTGACTTCATCGAGCAGCTTGTCCTCGTACCACAATTGAACTTCGGCATCGATTAGGGTTGGCTTCTCAGGACTCCAGAGCAACTCGTTGCGGTAATCGTCAATACCAGGGTCAGATAGTGCAATCCGTCGGTGAATTTCTCCGTTGAGGACTTCGTAGGTATCGTTCACCAGCAAGTGGCAGCCTACTGTCAGTCTGACCTTCACCTGTAGGCCATCGTACAGCTCACCCGCGACAAAGGCTTCAAAGCCAATCTCCCACCGCTCGAAGTGTGGCGTCCAACGGATGCGATCAATATAAGTGGTAGGAACTATCTCAGCCCAAACCGTTTGCCAAATCCCACTAGTGCGCGGATACCAGATACTATGCGGTTCGAGCTGCCAATCCTGCTTACCACGAGGTTTTGCCAGATCGTGGGGGTCGTCTTGTGCCCAAACCGTTACCCGCTGTACTCCATTTTTATTCAAGACAGACGTGATGTCGATGCTGAACGGGGTATGTCCGCCTTCATGGTCAGCCATGTATTGACCATTGACCCAAACCCGAGCATGATAGTCTACAGCCCCGAAGTGGAGCAGCACCCGACCCTCACCCGTGGGTAATTCAAATTCGCGCTCATACCAGCAGTTGGGGTGGAAACCCGTGTCGCCGATGCCACTTTTAGCGGATTCTGGAGCGAAGGGAACTTGAATGGTGTGAGTCCAATCAGGAATGTCACTGGGTTGAACAAATTTCCCCGCGTCGTCAAATGTGAACTTCCATGAGCCATTGAGACAAATCCAGCGGTCCCGCCTTAACTGTGGACGTGGATATGCTGTATCGATCTGGGAAGAATTAGCCCTGATAGGTAGATCACAGGACAATTCATAACAATTTTCCAGCCGCTTACCCAACGAATGCATAAAGACATCTGCCCTAGGTTATATATCTAGAGTACCCACATATTAGCCGTGTTGCA
>DATNPV010000207.1:0-5728 GCA_036703055.1 Waterburya sp. | reverse complement strand
CGATGAATATTGTACGCTTAGTCAACTGGTGGCAGGGCACTCCCTTTGCTCAAACCCGTTGCTCCCATTTCAAGGCGCTCGCTCCCCTTACTTAACTCAATTTGTAACCAAATATTTCGCCAGCAGTATCAACCTTGGGGGCGTCGGGGGGCGAAAATTTACTTTTGCAAGAGACTCCATGAGCTGCGCTCACAAACGTTGCGATGAAAATCTCTCTTCCCCATGCCCGACTTTCAAGATAGGTCTAATGTGCAATATTTGATGCAGGTTAGCTGATGCTTCTAGTAAATGCATGATAAATATTCTTTGTCAAGAGTAAAAATTACTATATTTCGATCCACTCTTGCGTAGTGAGGGGTACCCTAAATTTCTCCATAATAGGAGAGTATTAAAGATAGGTAACAAAACTTAAATCCACGATATTACACCGTGAAGCGGACAAATTAGGAGGACTTATGCGAGCAGTGCTGATGGCTGGCGGTTCGGGGACACGTCTGAGGCCGCTGACATGCGATCTTCCCAAGCCAATGGTTCCGATCCTAAATCGACCCATCGCTGAACACATTATCAACCTGCTCAAGCGCCATAACATCACAGAGGTTGTAGCAACGCTGCATTATCTCCCAGACGTTATGCGAGACTACTTCCAAGACGGCAGTGATTTCGGAGTACAAATGACTTACGCTGTCGAGGAAGACCAGCCTCTAGGTACTGCCGGTTGTGTCAAAAACATTGCGGAATTACTGGATGATACGTTCTTAGTCATTAGTGGCGACAGCATCACCGATTTTGATTTGACGGCTGCCATTGAATTCCACAAAAGCAAGAAATCAAAAGCAACATTGGTTCTGACTCGCGTTCCCAATCCCGTTGAGTTTGGGGTCGTGATTACCGATGAACAAATGCACATTCGGCGATTTTTAGAAAAACCGTCCACGAGTGAAATTTTTTCAGATACAGTCAACACCGGCACTTACATCCTAGAACCCTCCGTTCTAGACTACTTGCCCGTGAATGAAGAGTGTGACTTTTCCAAAGACCTATTTCCCTTGCTGCTAGCCAAAGGTGAGCCAATGTACGGCTACATTGCAGAGGGATACTGGTGCGATGTTGGTCACTTGGATGCCTACCGCGAAGCGCAGTACGATGCTTTACACCAAAAAGTGTTACTGGACTTTGCTTATGAGGAGCAAAAACAAGGTTTGTGGGTCGGTCAGAACACCTTTATTGACCCGACTGCCAGAATTCAAACCCCAGCACTGATTGGCAGCAATTGCCGCATTGGGCCACGAGTGATACTCGAAGCCGGTACGGTAATTGGTGATAATGTGACCGTTGGTGCTGATGCTGACCTGAAGCGACCCATTCTCTGGAATGGAGCCATTATTGGCGATGAAGCTCATCTGCGTGCTTGCGTCATTTCCAGAGGGACACGGGTAGACCGTCGGGCGCATGTGTTGGAAGGTGCTGTAGTGGGCTCCCTTTCAACCGTTGGGGAAGAAGCGCTCGTTAGTCCTGGTGTGCGGGTCTGGCCTTGCAAGAGAATTGAGTCGGGGGCAACTTTGAATATCAACTTAATTTGGGGGCAAACGGCGCAGCGCAACTTGTTCGGTCAGCGTGGCGTCCAAGGTTTGGCAAATATTGATATTACACCAGAATTTGCCGTTAAGTTGGGAGCTGCCTATGGTTCGACGTTAAAACCTGGTTCTCAAATCGCCATCTCTCGTGACCAACGCAGTATTTCCCGGATGGTGTCGCGAGCTTTAATCGCTGGTTTAATGTCCGTTGGTGTCCATGTGCAAAATCTGGAAGCCACGGCAATTCCCATTACTCGCCTAGTCGTTCCAACGCTTTCCGTTGCAGGTGGGATTCATGTACGGGTACATCCAGACCGCCCCGACTACATTCTCATCGAATTTTTTGATGCGCAGGGAATCAATATTTCCAAATCGCAAGAAAAGAAAATAGAAGGGGCGTATTTCAAGGAAGACTTGCGGCGATCGCAAATTCATGAAATTGGTAATGTAGGCTACCCCAGCCAAGTCATCGACCTTTACAGCACTGGCTTCGAGAAGAATCTAAAAATCGAGGCGATTCGCAATAGTAGCTCCAAGGTCGTCATTGACTACGCTTACTCGGTTTCGGGTGCTGTACTGCCCTTATTATTGGCAAAATTTGGTTGCGATGCCGTCGTCCTCAATGCCAGCTTGAACCAAATGGCGCTCTCCGCTTATGACCGAGAGGGATTGCTAACTCAGCTAGGTCATGTAGTCGAAGCCCTAAGAGCGAATTTTGGCGTTCAAGTGTCTGCCAACGGAGAACAACTGATTTTAGTAGATGAATCAGGAATTCCGATTCGCGGCGAGATGTTGACTGCGCTCATGGTAAACGTCATGCTGACGGCAAATCCGAGAGGGACAGTAATCGTACCCGTACATGCATCCAGTGCTGTCGAACAAATCGCCCGCCGTCATGATGGCAAAGTGATTCGCACCAAAGCCAACCCCACCGCATTGATGGAAGCCTCACAGGCGAATCCCAATGTTGTGTTGGGAGGTAGTGGGGAAATGGGCTTTATCTTCCCACAACTTCATCCCGGCTTTGACGCCATGTACTGTATCGCCAAGTTAATTGAGATGCTGACAGTGCAAGAGCGTTCCCTCGGTCAAATCCGCAGCGACCTGCCCCGCGTTTCTCACAAAACCTGCACAGTGCGCTGCCCTTGGACTGTGAAAGGGTCTCTCATGCGCCATCTAGTAGAAACTCATCCCAACGAGAATTTGGAACTGGTCGATGGCGTGAAGATTGTCAACTACCAAACCGATAGTTGGGTGTTGATCTTACCAGATGCAGGTGAGCCTCTGGTACACATCTTTGCCAACAGTGATGACCGGGATTGGGTCGATGAAAGCTTGCGTAAGTATCGCACTTATGTGCAAGACTTTGTGGAACACGAACTAGACATCGTAGAACCCCCCAAAGTCGAGGCCATGTCATCATAGAACTGTCTGAAAAGAAGGATAAAGGATAAAAATTTTTCATACTTTATCCTTCACACTTCAGACGTTCAACAGCTTTAATACACTTGTTCTATTATGGATGAGGAGGACGCTGAAAAATTTCACGGACTCCTTTATCTTTTTTTTTATCTGCTCCCCGTACATCTCGAAGAGCCTATCCGCTGTTTGCAACGGGTTACCCAGCAGCAAGCACGACTTCGTCAGCAAGGCAGGGGCTGTTTAGCCTAGCAGGCAAATTACTAAGAGCGCTAAGGAGACTTAAACGATGAATAGCTGCATCTTAATGGCCCAGATCATTCAAGATCCAGAACTTCGCTACATGGCTGATACTCAAACGCCCATTGCCCAGATGCTAGTTGAGTTTCCCAGTCAACGCGCTGAAGACCCACCCGCCAGATTAAGAGTCGTGGGTTGGGGAAATCTAGCTAATGAAATTAAGGAAAAGTATGCCACGGGCGATCTCGTAATCATCGAAGGCCGCTTAAGCATGAATACCATTGATCGACAGGAAGGGTTTAAGGAAAAACGAGCTGAATTGACGGCTTCCCGCATTTACAGACTGGGAGCTGATACTGAATTTGAACCTCATGTTGCTGTGTCTGCCACAGCAGTCCCGGCTTCTGCACCAGCCCCTGCCCCAAAATCTAATAATGTTGTTGTCCCTTTAAGGTCATCTCGGCAATCGGCTCCCGTGTCACATAACCGTGAGCTGGATACAGACTATGCTGCTTCTGCGACTGAGCCAATGTATGAACCCCCAGCAACTCGCCCCTCAACGGTGACCCCGCTCGAAAGCCAACAAGATTTGGATGATATTCCCTTTTAACGAAATCAGGGTGGAACAATGGGGCCAACAGCTCTAAAGCGCTAGGCGTGTGGAAACTCAGTCAATTCAGGAGTAGATCAGCTTATGCAATAAGCTGGGAAGATGGCACATCGGTCATCTAACCTGACATCATCTTCAAAGATTGCCCCCACAAATCCCAACCTTGCACAAGTTTCGTAGCGTTTGTGGTATCGCATGTCGGGATGTTCGGCATTATACTCTACCCTCCAAACCTGCTCGCCTAGTTCCTCTTCGAGTTCCCAATCACGAACTGGAGTTTGGATCAGCCAATCTATGTCTGCTAAGTCAAACATTGGAATTTGTTGGCAGTAAAAAACCTCTATCCCCATACTCAACCGCCCCTGTAAAAGTAAATGCAATTTATCAGCCATTATCAAGCTTGCCTCACTCAACAAGAGTTCTTATAGAACTTTGTCTTTAGTTTTTAGCGGGATATGGCTGATGAAAGACTTTACTCAACAATCATTAAAAAAAAAACTTCCTCGTGGCTCAATTGACACTCAGAAAAGTTTATGCTGTTTTAGCCCGTATGATACTCCTTGTCTTCTGGTGTACAAAGCTTATAACAGTAGGGGTATTCCGAGAAATTACGTAGATCTACTATCCAATCTATACAGCGAGCTTAGGGGATTTTCCCGTTCTCTTCTGGCCTTAGGAGCAGTATCTTCGGAGGTATCGATCACTCCTTACTCCCGATGTTAACCTCCGTTTGCCTACTGCCTGATGCAATCTCTGAGCTATTCGTTCAAGTGAGTTCTTCTGGCAAAATTACGCTGGCTGACCGTTATGGACTGATGGCAGCCTTGTTAGATGAGTCGCTTGCTAAAGAGGATAGAGAGTTGATTGACCGACTACTGCGTGCTGTGCGCCGGGGACGACTGGAGGTAGTCGATGACATTTCATCGGTATTTATTCTAAAAACGGCACATCTAAATGCCAAAATTGAGGCATTAATCATGTCATGCTGTGCTTGATGGTAGGTTTAAGTCAAATCTCAGATTGGTTTCCAGTTCTCCTGAGTCAGTGACAAATTAAGCTGATTTTCTCAAGCTGTACATCATTAACGCTACACCACCAACACCTGAACAGATACCTAAAGCTATTTCTGCATTGGTTCTCTTACCGCTTAGGTACAGAAAAGCGGCTACTAACAGCATTGAAAGCGACACCACACCAAGGGCTTTGATGATTTCCTCGTAAGTTTTGTTCACGTTTCCTCCAATCAGGAACTACCAGCGCTGTTGAAGAGAGACCTCATGAGAATTCAATTGACGCCTTTTTTCAGGTTAGCCGCCCGATTCGGTCGTGGATGCAGAAGCTATCAAAATCTCTCTTAGTGTCTCTACCTTGGAGCAAAGAGATTGTGTTATTAGATTGGCTAAGGTAATCACCCAACAAAATTGCATCTCCCCGTCCCCCCGCCATTTGGGTAATTCTCCTGATGCAACTTACAGCAATTTGCAACTTGATGAAATACACTACAAAGGGCGCACGTCGGTGCGCCCCTACAAAAACCTGTACTTCACTGACTCGAAAACTGCTGTAAGGGCATATCAGCTTATGAGCTTGGACCATACTTCAGCCTGATTGCAAAAACTTATAAATTAAATTAATTTAATTGATATTCGTTTGTTGTCCTTGCCATCTACAAAGTAATGTTTCAATTGCTGCGTCCGCTGGTTCACGCTATCCAGCCCTATTTAGTGCCACTCTGCTTTTGCTTAACTTGGGGATTTATCTTGCTCATTGGCTTAACCCTGTGGTCAGCCACGAGGTCAAGTATCGCTATTGCCAAACGGATGCATGAAATTCCCTGTACTGATTGTCGGTTTTTTACCGCTGATTATCGGTTGAAGTGTAC
>DATNPV010000199.1:0-7859 GCA_036703055.1 Waterburya sp. | reverse complement strand
CGGGACTGCTAACGCTGGGTGCGGCCTTAACAGGTATTGGAGTGGGGCGTCGTCAGCAAGAATTGAAACCGCTTACCTATCTTTCCGTAGCAGGTATCTCTGCTGCCTGGTATGAACTGGTAATTTACCAAATGCTCCAAGCAGAGGGCGGTGCTTTAGCGGATGCGTTTACCGTTTTAGCCGGGGTAGCGGTTGCGATCGCATTTATCTATCGTGGGTTAGCGTGGTTTTGGCAGTTGCGTACTGACGAGCCGCTTTGGAGTCTGAGTGTAGCCGAAATTAAAGCAACCGCTCACCTCCACTGGGTAATTGGTAGCATCCTGATGGTGATAGCGGGTGCAATGGCTACGAATACAACAGAATCGGAGCCACATCTGACAGGAATTGCTATTACTCTGTGTCTCCTGTTGAGTACTTACGCCCTAGGGCAAGGACGCCACAATCCTGTCCGCCACGCTGCTTCATTATGGGTATATATTGGCGTGATAGAAATGGTGGCAACTTATTTCTATGCTCGATTGATTTGGACAGAATTGAACGCTTTAGATGAGTGGTTAGCCATCCTTGCTTGTGGTTTAGCCTATGTGATGTATGAGCTACCTTGGGAGAGTTTGGGATGGCAAAAAACGCCTTGGCAACGTTCAAGTTTATGGCTACCCACCTTGGCTGTATTGGCGACAGCAACGGCAATTTCTGATGCCAGTTTAATCATCGTCGCTGGGTTCTATGCTTGGATTGCCCAGCGTGGCGCGAACATCCGTTGGACTTATATCAGTGTGGCGTTCATTGACTGGGTGATTATGAAGCAGTTTTCAGCTTTACAGCTGAATGACCTTTTGTGGTACATCACACCTTTTGGACTCTCTGTACTCTATATTGCTCAATTCGACCCAGCATTAAAGCAACCCGAAGAGAAGCAAATGCGTCATTACCTCCGCATTATCGGTAGTGGGTTTATTGGCGGAGCGGCTCTATTTTTGCATTATGACACTGGCTTCATTCCTGCGATTCTTGGCATCATTGCTATTTTTGCCGGATTGAGCCTGCGAATACGAGCCTTTCTCTATGTTGGCACTGCCACTTTTTTAATCACAGCCTTTTATCAGTTGGTAGTTCTTATTTTCCGTTACTCCTTTGTCAAGTGGGTTTTAGGTTTAATTTCTGGCATCATTTTTATTGGGATGGCAGCTAACTTTGAAACTCGCCGTGAACAAATCACGTCGGCACTCCACAACAGCCGTGCCGAACTAACCGATTGGGAGTAACTAGTCACGATTCTCTCTTCTCTCTCCTGGAGTGTTCTCTGAGCCTCCGTGGTTCGTTTCCTTAACTCAACTTGCCAGGTAAAATTTTTGGAGCCAACTCAAAACGATCCTAATGTCCAGCTATCAATTCCCAGAGGAATTCTTGTGGGGTGCTGCAACCGCCTCCTATCAAATCGAAGGGGCAGCAAGTGAAGGGGGGCGCAAACCCAGTGTATGGGATACCTTCAGTGCCACTCCCGGACGAGTCCTCAATGGTGATACAGGTGCGATCGCGACTGACCATTACCATCTTTACGAAAAAGATGTAGAGTTGATGGCACAGTTGGGCATTAAGCATTATCGATTTAGCATAGCTTGGCCTCGAATTATTCCCGATGGTCGAGGGGCAGTCAATGAACAAGGCGTGGACTTCTACAAGCGCTTGATGGACTGTTTGCGCAAGTATGGCATTACCCCTCATGCCACTTTATTTCACTGGGACTCGCCCCAATCGCTGGATGATTTATATGGTTCCTGGCAGAGTCGAGAGATAGCATCGGACTACGCGGATTATGTCAGTGCAGTGGTGAGTCGGTTGGGCGATCGCATCACGCATTGGATGACTATCAATGAAATTATCTGTTTCACTCACATGGGTTACGACGTAGATCAGGAACCCCCTCATGCGCCAGGAAAGCGTGTTCGCTCAAAGAAAGACGTTTGGCAGACGTCTCACCATGCTTTGCTCGCTCACGGGTTAGGTTGTCAAGCTATCCGTGCTGCTTCACCCGTTCCCTGTACGGTGGCGCTGGTAGACAATATTGCCGCCACGGTTCCGATTAACGAGTCACCCAGTCATGTAGAAGCGGCGAAAAAAGCATTCCATACCTGTGGGCAAAATGGCGGTATTATTTTCCCTGCGCTAACAGGAGTTTATAGTCCTGCTTTGCTGGAACAGTTGGGAGGCGATGCGCCAGATATTCAAGAGGGTGATTTGGAAATTATTCATCAGCCCTTGGACTTTCTTGGTCTTAATATCTACACAGGTACTTATGTCCGGGCAACTGACAACGAACTGGGATACGAGTTTCTTGACTTACCCAAGGGTTACCCACGAATGCACATGCCTTGGTTGAATATCGTGCCAGAGGCTATTTACTGGGGCATTCGTCATATTAGTGAGACATTGGGACGCGAGGACTTGCCGATATTAATTACGGAAAGTGGTTGTGCTGCACAAGATGAAGTCAATGTCAAGGACGAAGTGATTGATACTGACCGGATTATGTACCTGCGACAGCATTTAAAAGCGGCACATCGAGCGGTTAATGAGGGGTATCCGTTGAAAGGCTATTTTGTGTGGAGTCTGATGGATAATTTTGAGTGGGCTTGGGGATATGACCGTCGCTTTGGTATTACTTATATTGATTACCCGACCCAACGACGCATCCCTAAGGCTAGTTTTGAGTGGTATCGGGAGTGTATTCGCAGTAACCGAGTGGTGTGATCAAAGGTTTTTTTTCTCACGTCTGTTACTGTTATCAATTAGTTGAAGACGTTCAGTAAGGCGAGGATGCGATCTCATTTCCCCAGAGTCTCATCAAGGCTTACTAGAGAGCGATTGTGTTCTCCTCAATCCTCCTTTTGTTTGGACATGTTAGCACCAACCCTCAGTTAATTACGTTGGGGAAATTCAATGCAAAATTCTGTACCTTTATAGTAGTTTAGTTTTAGGGTTCCCTCGAGTTGCTCCGTTAATATCTTCACGAGGTTAAGTCCTAATGAATTGAGATGCTTGAAGCTAAAATTGCTAGGCAAGCCTACACCATTATCTCTAACAATCAGTGTGCAGCGCTTATCTTGTTCACAATGGAGCAGCAGATAAATTTTTCCCTCTTGTTTGTTGGGAAAAGCATACTTTAATGCATTGGAAACTAACTCGCTGATAATCAGGCCACAAGGAATCGCTCTATCAATACTCAAATCTACATCATCAAATTTTTTTTCGAGAATGATTTGGTTAGAATCTACTCTATAAGCCTGGAATAAATTAATAACTAAACTCTCTATATACTCAGTGAAATTGACCTTGGCACAGTCAGAAGATTGATACAAGGTTTCGTGAACAAGAGCCATTGATTTAACTCGGTTACAGCTATCACGGAGTAGAGACTGCGTCACTGAATCTTCAAGATACTGCGATTGCAAGTCTAGTAGGCTAGAGATAATTTGTAGATTGTTCTTAACTCGATGATGAATTTCCTTAAGTAGCACTTCTTTTTCCCGCAAGGAAGCTTTGATTTTTTCCTCGGCCTGCTTATATTTAGTAACATCGTAAATTTGTGATAAAGTGCAAAATTGATTATTTAGCTCAATAATTTCATACGAAGCTACTCCATGCCGGATTTCACCTGACTTAATCCGAAACTGAACCTCCAGATTGTCAATAGACTCCTTTTGATGCAACAATTGGAAGACTTTGGAGCGATCTTCGACATTTACCCACAACCCTAGTTCCGTAGCCGTACGACCCACTAATTCTTCCCGGTTATAGCCGGAGAGCTTGAGGAGACTGTCGTTGACATCAACGAATCGTCCATCTTGCAAGGTAGTAATACAGGCGGGAATTAAGTTGGCTCGAAAGGCTTTTGCAAAATGTTCTTCACTTCTACGCAATGCATCCTGTGTTTGCTGAAGTTCTACTTGTAACTGCTGTAAATCTGGATTGATTGGACTAATTTCTCTAGCAATAGCATACAAAACCTTCTCTTCTACTAAAGACACACGCCAAGCCAAGCGACTATAGCTGCCGTCTTTGTGGAGCCAGCGATTTTCAAACTGGACGATAGAACTGCTGACCATCTGATTTGAGAGAGTATAGAGACACTCTTGAGTAAGCGCTACATCCTCAGGATGTACGAACTCAATCCAAGGTGAAGACTGCAAGGCTTCGACTGTCCATCCTGTTACCTGTTCCCAAACTGAGTTGAGCATTTGGAATGAACCGTCGAGTTGAAAGATACACGCGAGATCGAAGGTAAGGTCAAAAAATACCTCAAGTTCCTTCAGTTTTTGGGGATTTACCACCTGAGTCTCACAATCAATGGACAAGTGTAAGATAACGTTTCCAGAGAAACCAATCTGTTACATCTACCATTGGAGCAGATAGATTTCAGGTTTCCAATGGATGGGTAGGAACACGACATGTCGCGCCCCTACCCTGTGATACGGTGATGAACGTAACTGTGAACTGCTAGAGAACTTGGGTGAAAGCCTCTCTAGAATGCCTGATCAAATTCCATCAGTGCCTGTGCAGCAAATGTAGTTGACATAATTTCATTCCCAAAGTATCGCTCAGCAGTACCTAAGTGATAAAGACTGTCAGCAGGCCACGCACCAGATGGCTTTTGTAAGCGCTTGAGCGTTTCAATATTACTAGATAGAAATGGAACCTGAAGCCAAACTTTAGCCGTGATGGTAGTACTTAGCTCAATTGGGTAGTGAGGATCAGGCTTGTAAGTTACCAGTGCTTCTTGAAGTTGTTTAATCCATCGCTGACCGAGCTTAGGAACTCGCTTAACGAGGCGTGCCGCAAAATAGAAGAAGCTACTGGGTGAATGATAGTAATAACTTCCCTTGCAAAAGGCTTTTGTAGCAATAATTTCATCAATCCAGGCGATAGTGGAAGCAGCTTCCTCTTCACGCCCAAGTTGCCCTAAAAAAGTTAGTACATTTAGGGAGGATACATAATCTAGTCTTCTATCGGGTTTATCTTCGCGTTCAAAGTATATGTATACCCGACCCTGCTCATTTTTATTTTCCAACACTCGATCTGCTATCTTTTGAGCCGTATCAGTACTCAAAGCGCCAAGTTCCCAAAGAAGCCCTGCTATAAAACTGGTAGTTTCTGTATCGGCTGGCATGAGTGCTATATCTTCAGTAAAGCAAACTGTTAGGTCTGGCAAGATACTCGATTTAAGGTATTTAATGATTTGATGAGTAAGCTGAGAATCTGTTTGATAGTAGCCTAGACAATCGAGGTATAAAGCGGATGTAATGAATTCTGCTGGTGCCAACTTAGCATCCCTCATTTCACGAAAATCGGAGATGTAAAGTGGAAAACGCCCGTTGTTGCTCATCCGATTCAAAAATTGTTGAGCTTGGATGATTGAAGGCTCTTTCTCTGCTGGATGAGTTCTAGAAAATGTGGATGAGCCATGCAGAAACTGCGTCATAACGATCAACTCCGAGAAGGGTTAGGAACACTGTTGCTCTTAGTTTTCCTAAACCTTAACCTTCGGAAAAATGGGAAATTTACGGAAAATCTATTTCCTCTCTCTAGGCGATTACCGGGAAATCACAGTTGACAAGTGAAGGATATTGTGGTTCTGGGGATTGAGTGACTTCGCCAACGATCTAAGCTTTTTTACATTTCATGCTGCAAGGGAGAACTGTACTCCATGCCCATGCCCCATCTCAACAGGTATAGCAAAAGGCAGAAGGTTTTTTATGGGTACGTGGTCGTTTTAGCCGTTTAATTTGTCCTAAGCTTTGTGGCGACAGCTATAAGGCAAATGGGGAATCGCTTCCTTCCAATCAACGCTTCTTGAGCACCTCTTTCAAGGCACTGTAAGCGGGTTTTGGACGGAGTGACTCATCAAAAATGAGTGGTGAGTCGGGTTGCTTCAAGATGCGGGGTATCCAAGAATAGCGATCGCCGACTCCCCACAGCAAAAAAGCCTTGCAATTCTGGGCGGCAAGACACACTTGCATCATGTTTCGGTAAATTTGTGCCTGGGCAGCCAGTTTTTGCGCTCGTGTGCCAGTGCCATCGAACGTTTTCACATCCATCTCTGTAATTTGCACTTCCAACCCCAAATCATTCAACCGCTTGATGTTGGCTGCCACCTGTTCAGGATTGGGGGGATTTTTCAGACTGACGTGCATTTGCAAGCCAACCCCGTAAATCGGGACACCGCGCTGCCGCAAATTCTTCACTAAAGCATAAATGGCGTCTGATTTTCTCCCCAGTCCCTCACCCCCGTAATCGTTGTAAAACAAGTGAACATTGGGATCGGCTTCATGCGCCATGCGAAACGCCATTTCAATGTAATCTGGTCCAATGACTCGCCGCCAAATCGTATCTCTCAAATCATTTTTGTCATCTGCGATCGCTTCATTCACCACATCCCAAGCCACTAGCTGCCCCCGGTAGTGACCGACAACTTCAGTAATGTGCTGCTGTAGGATGTTCATTAATTCTTCGCGTGTCCACTTGGCTTGTGTTAGCCAGTCGGGGAGGCTTTCATGCCACACCAGGGTATGACCACGCACCTGCATGTTATTGTCTTTAGCGAAGTCTACTAGGGCATCAGCCGCCTTAAAATCATAGCGATCGCGTTCTGGATGCACTGGCTCAAACTTCATCTCATTCTCTGGCGTCACCATGTTGAACTCTCGCGCCAACACCTCTTGATAGGTAGAATCATTCGACAGAGGTTTGACCCAAACGGCTGTCCCGAAACCAATTCCCCGATTTTGGGCTAAGGTACGCAAGGAATTTTTTAAGGGATGAGTACTGCCAACCAGAGAAACCATTAACGTTGCTGCCAATGTCAGGAGTATCAACGCAAATCGGCTTATTCTTCTAAAGTGTTTTAACATCGTCGATACTGCATTCCCGGCAACTGAGACACCAATCCCATCAGTTCTAACTGCAATAAGGCACTGGAAACCAACCCAGCCTCCAAACCCACTTGCTGCACAATCACATCAAAGGGAGTCGGTTCAGAGGGTAACGCCTGCAACACCTTTGACAATTCTGGCTCCAACTGAGGCACGGATGAAGGTTGTTCTTGAGTAAATAATGGTAACTGCACCACCGGGTCAAGTTCTGGAATTGCGCCCAGCATTTCCAACAAATGCCCCTCATTCAAAATGACATGAGCTCCCCGGCTCATTAGCCCTAAACAGCCTTTTGATTGCTCATCATCCAGTCGTCCTGGCAACACATACACATCCCGACAAAAATCATTGGCTTGATGGGCTGTAATCAACGCCCCGGATTTAGTAGGAGCTTCCATCACCAAAATCGCACGACATAACCCTGCAATAATGCGATTGCGCTGAGGAAAGTGTACACGATTGGGCTGAGTTCCGGCAGGATACTCACTCACAAGTAACCCCTGCGGCTGAATTTGTTCGTAAAGATTCCGGTTGCGGGGCGGATAAATCATATCGACACCTGTACCGAGAACCGCGATTGTCCGTCCACCTGCCTCTAAACAGCCGAGATGGGCTTCTGTATCAATGCCTGCTGCCATACCAGAGACAACGGTAAAACCATGCCGAGCGAGAGCTACACTAATTTTTCGAGTCCAACGTTTACCGTATTCGGTGGGTTCGCGGGTGCCAACAATGCCCACGAGAGGCTTGATGCCCTGATTTTCCTGGGGGTGAACTTGCCCTCGATAGTACAGCACTGGGGGCGGGCTGGGAATTTCTAAGAGTAAGCGGGGATAGTCGGCGTCAGCAGGCGTCCAGAAGTAAGGATTTTTGGCGGAGTGTTGCTCTAGCAACTGTTCGGGATGAATTCGCGATCGCGTTGTCGTTACT
>DATNPV010000187.1:0-15455 GCA_036703055.1 Waterburya sp. | reverse complement strand
CATTAAGTCTTAATTTAGTGATGGAAACGAAACAGCTTGGCAATACCGATGTGACAATTAGTGCCATTGGTTTGGGTGGTATGCCCCTATCCTTGAGTGGTAGACCACCGGAGTCACAAGCGATCGCACTGATTCATCGGGCTTTGGATTTGGGGGTTACTCTAATCGATACAGCAGATTCTTACTGCCAAGATGAGTCGGACAAGCATCATAATGAGCAACTCATTCACAAAGCGCTTCAGCAGTACGATGGGGACACTAGCCAAGTGATTGTTGCCACCAAGGGAGGTTTGATTCGTCCTCAAGGGAACTGGAAACGCAATGGCAATCCTGATCGCTTGCGGGAGACAATTCGTATAAGTTATGCCGCCTTGGGCGGGTCAAAACCTATTGATGTGTGGCAATACCACGCCCCTGACCTAGACTACACGATTGAGGAAGCCCTTCAACCTGCGAAGGAAGCCGTAGACGCAGGGCTAATTCGGTTCGTTGGCGTTTCCAACTTTTCCGTTGAACAAATCAAACGTGCCCGCGAGGTGGTTGATATAGTCTCCGTACAGAACCAGTACAATCCTTGGCATCGACAGCCGGAGGTGGATGGCGTTCTGGAATACTGCGAAACGGAAAAATTGACGTTTTTCCCCTGGAGTCCATTGGGGGGAAGGCGAAGGGTAGGCAATTTAGAGGATATTCCTGTGATTGCTCAACTGGCACAAGAACAGGGCATCTCTGTGTATCAAATTGTCCTGGCTTGGCTGCGAGCGAAGTCACCTTGCATTGTACCTATCCCTGGCGCAAGTAAGACCTCAAGCTTAGACGATTCAGTACGCGCCGTTGAGGTGAAGTTATCGCCCGCCCAAGTGGAAAGAATTGACCGAGGCACTGAAGTTTGATGGGTACTAAACTTAAGCTAAACAAAAACTTAAAAAAAGACGGATGGCGCATTGCTAGGCTAGTGTTGTCTACCTCAATCGCAAGAAACAGGCGTTGGATAGTTCCATTGAATTGAGCTGCGAAACCTTGCTATCTGATGGTGAGGGGGTTCACCCTGCTTTGGGCAACGCTGGAAGAGAGATATTATGTTAGCACTGTTGGCTGACTGGTTTTTAGGACAGTTTATTCCTCATGGACATTGCTACCTGTGGAAGCCAAGTCTGGTATCACTGCATGTGATGTCAGATTCTCTCATCGCTTTTTCTTACTATTCCATTCCCTTATCACTGGTCTACTTTGTTCGCAAGCGGCGTGACCTTCCTTTCAACTGGATATTCCTACTGTTTGGTGCTTTCATCGTCGCCTGTGGCACGACCCACATCTTAGAAGTGTGGACGCTGTGGCATCCTGACTATTGGTTGAGTGGATTAATTAAAGCCATTACAGCCATTGTCTCCTTCACTACAGCGGTGTTGCTGGTGCCGTTGATTCCCAATGCCTTAGCGCTGCCTAGCCCTGCCCAGTTGGAAGATGCCAATCGTCACTTAGAACGGGAAATTAGAGAACGTATGGCGGCTCAAACTCAGTTGCAACACGCTCTCCAGCAATTAACCTTCCATGTGGAAAACACCCCCCTAGCTGTAATTGAGTTGAACAACGAGTTCCGAGTTCAGCGCTGGTCGAAACAGGCGGCAACGATTTTTGGTTGGCAAGCTCATGAAATACTCAACCAACGTCTAGACGAGTGGCAATTCGTTTTTGGGGATGATATTCCACACGTCCAACAAGAGATGGCTGGTTTGCTTGACGGTAGCAAACCCTACATCGCTGGAAAAAATCGCAACTACACCAAAGATGGTGCAGTGATTGATTGCGAATGGTACAACTCTGCGCTGTGGAGCGAGTCGGGTGAACTAATATCCATTCTGTCTCTGGCGTTAGATGTCACAGAACGTACCCGTGCGGAAGTCGCCCTGAGAGAAAGTGAAGTACGCTATCGCACCTTAGTCGAAACCTCACCGGATGCGATTTGGGTGAGCAACCTGGACGGTACGCTGCTATTTTGCAACCGTCAAGCGGCTGTGTTGTACGGCTATGACAGTGAGGCAGAAATTCTCCAGCTTAATGGTTACGAATTGCTAGCACCGGAGGAACATAAGCGTGCAGCAGATAATCTTGAGGAAACTTTAAGGCTGGGCTGTATCAAAGGTGCTGAGTATACCATGCTCAGGAAAGATGGCTGTCGGTTTGCTGCGGAAATCAGTGCTTCCTTAATTCGAGATTCACAGGGCAATCCGCAGGCGATTATCACTCTGGTGCGAGACATTACTGAACGCAAATCAGCCGAGGAAGTCTTAAAAAGAGCGAAAGAAGATTTAGCCAAGCGAGTTGAAGAGCGAACTACCCAATTGAAGCTGGTTAACGAGCATTTACTGGTCGAAATTCATGAGCGTCAATTGACGGAAGTGGCGCTGCGCAAAAGTCAGGAAAGACTCAAACAAGCACTTTCTGCCGCTCAGATGGGAGCTTGGGACTGGGATATGATTAGCGATCGCTTAAACTGGTCCGAGGGAGTAGAAGCCCTCTTAGGCCTGATGCCCGGAGCCTTTGCGGGCACCTATAAAGCGTTTCTCAAGTGTCTGCATCCTGAAGATCGACCCATCGTCACTCAAACTCTGGATCATTCTATCGAGACAGGATGTGACTACGAGATACAAACTCGCATCATCTGGCCTGATGGCACAATTCACTGGGTAGCTGGCAAAGGAGCCGTCTTACGCAACCCCAGCGGCACTGCCATCCGCATGACGGGGACTGTCATGGACATCACCAAGCGCAAGCAGGTGGAACTGGCATTGGAACGGGAACGCCAACAACTGCGGCAAATCATTACCTGTGCGCCAGTAGCTATGGCGATGTTGGACACTCAAATGCGCTATCTTGCCTTCTCTCAAAAGTGGCTAACGCTTCAAGGCTTGAAGGAACAATGTATTATTGGTCGCAGCCACTATGAGGTATTTCCAGACTTGCCAGAGCGCTGGAAAGCTGAACACCAAAGCGGTTTACGAGGGGAAGTTGTCTTTGCAAGTGAGGATATCTGGGAACGGCTCGATGGAACAAAAGTTTATTTGCGTTGGGCGATTCATCCTTGGTACACTCCCGATGGTGAAGTGGGCGGTATTGTAATTGCTACTGATCGGATTAACGAGTTGGTAGAGGCACGAGAAGCGGCTCTAGAAGCGTCACGAATCAAGTCTGAGTTTCTTGCCAACATGAGTCATGAAATTCGCACCCCAATGAATGGTGTTTTGGGGATGGCTGGATTATTGGTGCAGACGCCACTAGCACCGCAACAGATGGAATATGCTCGCATGATCCGCAGCAGTGCAGAACACCTGCTAACGGTGATTAACGATATTTTGGACTTTTCCAAGCTGGAAGCGGGTGAAATGCAGCTAGAACGCATCGATTTTGATTTAGATCGCTGTGTTGAATCAGTGGTAGATGTCTTGGCTGCACAGACTCAGGAAAAAGGATTGGAACTGAACATTGTCATCGATAGCGATGTGCCCAGGCAGTTGCAAGGTGATCCAGCACGTTTGCGTCAAATTTTGCTGAATTTGGTGGGTAATGCTGTTAAATTTACTGAAGTGGGTCAAGTCAGGGTGAAAGCTTCCCTTGAGTTGGAAGGGTTGAAGGTTAGAAATTTACGAGACAACCTTCAATCAGTTAACGTTCAACCTTCAACCCTTGAGCAGCCGTCCAACTTGGTTAGAATTCGCTTTGAAGTGACGGATACAGGAATTGGCATCAGCACTGCCGACCAAGAAAAACTCTTTCAATCCTTTTCCCAAGTAGATGCCTCAACCACCCGGCAATATGGCGGTACTGGATTGGGATTGGTCATTTGTAAGCAATTGGTCGAGTTGATGGGAGGTGAAATTGGGGTGGAGAGCAATTTAGGCCAAGGGTCTACGTTTTGGTTCACTGCGTCATTTGAGGCTCAGGCTCAGCTGAAAGCCAAAACCGTTCCTCATGTTTTCAACCAGCGCAAATTGTTGGTGGTTTCCGATCAGGTGACGACTCGCGAATCGGTGCGATCGCTGGGAGAGGCTTGGGGTATACAGGTAGATGAAGTGGAAGACACGACGGCAACACTTCAGGTCTTGCGTTCAAGTGCGGCTCAAGGGCATGGTTATGATGTTGCCCTGGTGGATTTACAACTGCCAGCACCTCAGGGAGCAATACTGATACCCATGATTCGCTCTGATCCAGCGCTGGCTCAGACAAAGCTGATTGTGATGACAAGCGGTGATCAGCTGGATGGGGTGCAAGATTTGGAGGCGATGGATATTTCGGGTTACCTCGTTAAACCCGTGAGAGCGTCTCGACTGTTTGATAATTTAGCCAGTGCCTTTGTATCCGAAGCACAGATGGGCTATTGGGTATCGCCAACTGAAAATCAAGCCCATCATTCATTGCGCAACCTCCAGCTATCTCCCCTCAAGATTCTACTGGTAGAAGACCATGAGGTGAATCAAATGGTGATTCTCAACCAACTGCTAATGCTTGGGTTAGAAGCTGAGTGTGTTGAGAATGGGGAGCAAGCGATCGCAAAGTTAACCCAACAGCACTACGATATTGTCTTGATGGATTGCCAAATGCCAGTCCTCGACGGCTATGAGGCGACACAAGAAATTCGACGCCGTGAAGGTTCAGACCGCCATACCATTATCATTGCTCTCACTGCCCACGCTCTCCCCACTGATCGAGAAAAGTGTCTGGAGGTAGGAATGGATGACTATCTGAGTAAACCCATTGATCAGGATGCTTTAGGGGCAATGATTGAACGCTGGGCTCAACATCCTGTCAAGCCTATAGTTGTGCCTACTCCTGCCCAGTTGCCGTCAAACCGAGTAGAGAGGGTAGACAAGGAAGAAAAACTACTAAAGATGAATGCAACTTCGTATCGAAGCCCAATCCCAGCCCAGCCTCAACCCTCACCTCTGAACTCAAACGAAATTCCCCTGGATTTAGAACGTCTCAACAGAATCTCTCGCGGCAAAGTTGAATTTCAGCAGCGACTGGTGGAGGCTTTCATTAAGAATGCGCAACCAGGACTAGAACAGATACGTCATGCTCTCCACGTTAATGATTTTGCAACGATCGAGCAGCAAGCTCATCGCATTAAGGGAGCAAGTGCAAATGTGGGCGTGCAAGTGATGCCACAAGTTGCGGCTCAATTGGAGCAACAGGCACGAGCAAAAACCCTGGACGGCGCAGCGAAGCAACTGGAAGCCTTAGAACAGCAGTTGGCGCAGGTTAAGGCGTTTGTTGAGAATGGGTGGATTCATTGAGTATTAAGTAATATCAAGTCCGTTGGCATCAATCTTGTAGAGCAGGTACAAGTTAAAAGTCAAAAGCCCAAAATACCCATGATTCATTACCCAAGTCCTGAAGACGAAGAGGTTTTTGTCTTTCCGGCATCGTTCGCTCAGCAGCGACTGTGGTTTATTGACCAG
Source organism: Waterburya sp. (assembly GCA_036703055.1). Taxonomy (GTDB): domain Bacteria; phylum Cyanobacteriota; class Cyanobacteriia; order Cyanobacteriales; family Coleofasciculaceae; genus DATNPV01. The sequence goes on along the minus strand of DATNPV010000187.1, from coordinate 9,999 downwards.
TTAGTACCCGGTAATGCCTTCTACAATGTGCCGACAGCACTGCGTTTAACCGGTAAGCTTAACTTAACTGCCTTGGAGCAAACGTTCAACGAAATTGTGCATCGTCACGAAGCCTTACGTACCCGGTTTGGACAAGTCGAGGGGCAACTGGTGCAGGTGATTGCTCCCACTTTAACCCTCAATCTGCCAGTAATAGACTTGCAGTCCTTATCCACAAACGAACGGGAACCCAAAGCCAAGCGTATCCTTAACACCGAGTTTGAACGTCCTTTCAACCTTGCCACCGAACCCTTGCTGCGTTTACGGCTTTTAAAGTTAGACGAGACAGAACATATCTTGTTGCTGAATCTGCACCACATTATCTGCGACGATTGGTCTATGGGAGTGCTGATTCGGGAACTCAGCGCTATCTACACCGCCTTTGCACAAAAGCAGCCTTCTCCTCTACCAGAATTGCCTCTCCAGTATGCCGATTTTGCCCATTGGCAGCGCGAGTGGCTGCAAGGGGCGACTCCTGAGTCGCCCCTACAGGAGTCGCCCCTACAGAGACAACTTGCATACTGGCGTCAGCAATTAAACGGCTCTCCCACACTGAATCTACCGACTGATCGACCGCACCTTGCGATACAGCGTTACCGGGGAGCCACACAATTTCTGGAGCTACCACCCAGTTTGAGTGCAGCGCTAGAACAACTCTCGCAGCACGAAGGGGTTACACTATTCATGACTCTGCTGGCAGCCTTCCAAACCTTGCTCTATCGCTACACCCAGCAGGAGGATATTGCAGTAGGTTCACCCATTGCTAACCGGAACCGTAGTGAAATTGAAGGGTTAATTGGTTTTTTTGTCAACACCTTAGTACTGCGTACCAACTTATCCGGCAATCCCACATTTCTGGAACTGCTAAGCCGAGTACGGGAAATCACGCTGGGAGCCTATGCTCACCAAGATTTACCCTTCGAGAAGTTGGTGGAGGAATTGCAACCCGAGCGAAACTTAAGTCGCCATCCCCTGTTTCAAGTCGTGTTTGGGTTTGAGAATGCACCCATGGAGGCACTAGAGTTGCCAGGGTTAACCCTCAGTCCTTTAACCATTGACTTGAAAACAACACGATTTGATTTAGAGTTCCTGATGTGGGAGGCTTCTGAGGGGTTCAGAAGTTTATGGGGAGAGCAGTGGGAACACTCGAAAGGTCTGAGAGGTGTCGTGGTGTACAACACTGATTTATTTGATGCCGCCACCATTACCCGGATGCTAGGACATTTTAGAACATTGTTGGAAGGAATTGTCGCCAATCCCCACACTAAGATTGCAAACTTACCCCTCCTTGAGGAAGCTGAGCGACATCAATTATTAATCGAATGGAATCACACGTTTGCCGATTATCCTCGGGACAAGTGCATTCATCAGTTATTTGAAGAGCAAGTAGAGTACAACAGTCATGCGATCGCAGTAATCTTTGAAGATGTACAGACGCGACATGCCACATCTCTAACATACGGAGAACTCAACAGCCGCAGCAACCAACTCGCGCATTACCTACAAAAACTCGGTGTTGGTGCGGAAGCTCTAGTCGGCATTTGTATGGAGCGTTCCGTCGAAATGATAGTAGGAATGTTGGGAATTCTCAAGGCGGGAGGAGCATACCTACCTTTAGACTCCAGCTATCCAAAGGAACGCCTGCGCTTGATGCTTGAGGATGCTCAAGTATCCGTGTTACTAACTCAGGAGAAGTTGGTTGGAGGATTACCCGATTTCAGTGCTTCTGATCGTCCCAATGGTGTTCTCGCAAATCCTAGAATAATTTGCCTGGATACCGATTGGGAATTAATCACCCAAGGTAGCGACAAGAATCTCACCAGCTCTGTCACAAGCAATAACTTAGCTTACGTTATCTACACATCTGGCTCTACAGGAAAACCCAAAGGAGTTGCTATTCCTCACCAAGCTGTCAATCGGCTGGTATGCAACACTAATTACGTAAAATTGGATTCTACCGATAAAATTGCCCAAGCCTCAAACACATCTTTTGATGCCGCAACCTTTGAGATTTGGGGCGCACTCCTGCACGGGGCTCAGCTTGTTGAAATGAGTAAAGATGTCATGCTTTCGCCCCACGAATTAGCGCTACAAATTAGGGAAAAAGGGATTACTGTCCTGTTTCTTACCACGGCTTTATTTCAACAAATTGCCAGAGATGTGCCCCACGCATTTTCTCCGTTGAGATACTTGCTATTTGGAGGCGAAGCGGTTGATTCTAGATGGGTTAAAAAGGTTCTGAAAAAAAATCCACCGCAGCGATTAATTCATGTCTATGGGCCAACGGAAAGTACTACATTCTCGTCTTATTACTGGGTGCAAGAGGTACAAGAGTCAGCAACTTCTATCCCCATTGGTCGCCCCATTAGCAACACCCAAATTTATCTACTAGATGCACAACTTCAACCTGCACCCATCGGCGTTCCAGGTGAGTTGTATATTGGCGGGGATGGACTGGCGCGTGGTTATTTAAATCGGGAGGATTTAACATCTGAACGATTCATTTTTTCTGCGGGTGAGCGTCTTTACAAAACAGGGGATTTAGCGCGTTATCGACCTGACGGTAATATTGAGTTTTTAGGTCGTATTGACAATCAGGTAAAAATTCGTGGCTTTCGGATCGAATTGGGAGAAATTGAAGCCGTACTCAATCAGCATTCCGCTGTGAGAGAGACGGTGGTAATTGTTCAGGAAGACATACCGGGTGAGAAACACTTAGTCGCTTATGTTGTCCCAAACCGGGAACCGTTGAAAGCTGAAAGTTTGCAGGGTGTTGGGCGTAACCCTTCGCTGTGGGAAGGTTCTCAAGTGCAACCGACTGACTTACACCAATTCATAAAAGAGAGGCTTCCCGATTACATGATGCCTTCTGCTTATGTTGTACTGGAGTCGTTGCCCCTGACACCTAATGGCAAGATAGATCGCCGTGTCTTACCTAGGGTAGATACACTCAGCCTTAATATCCCAGAAGATTATGTGGCACCTCGAACTCCTATTGAGGAGGAGCTAGCAGGAATTTGGGTTAAGGTGTTGGGAAAACAGCATGTAGGTGTCCACGACAACTTCTTTGAATTGGGAGGTCATTCGCTACTAGCAACCCAGCTAACATCCCGGATACGCGATATCTTCCAAGTGGAGTTGCCTGTACGTACCTTGTTTGAAGCACCAACGGTGGCAATGTTAGCTAGGCATATTGAAGCAATTTGTTGGGCAGCCAAAGGTTTAGATAGCAGCAAACGTGCCATCACTGAGCGCGAGGAGATAGAATTTTGAATTTTGCAAACGTCATTCCTACAATTCAACGTTCAGTCTCATCTTATTTGTAAGTAATGACTGCCAGCCTAACAACTTGTGAAATGAATGTCTTAGAAGAGGTTTAATTTTGAAAACAGTTGAGTTTTTATCTTACCTTCGTGACTTAGACATTCAAATTTCTCTGGAGGGTGACCGCTTACGCTGCAATGCTCCTGAAGGAACTTTAACACCAGAACGACGTGCAGAGATACAAGCGCGAAAATCAGAAATTATTTCCTTTCTTAGAGCAGCTAATCATACTACTCACCTCAACGCTACCTCCCTCGCACCTATCTCACGAGATAACCCTCTTCCCCTTTCCTTTGCTCAACAGCGGCTGTGGTTTCTCGACCAATTAGTACCCGAAAATGCCTTTTACAATGTCCCGGCAGCTATGCGGTTGGTTGGTTCGCTGAATTTAGCCGCATTAGAGGAAACGTTCAACGAAATCGTACGCCGTCACGAAGCTTTAAGAACTACGTTTGTCACGGCGGAAGGGAAACCCGCTCAAGCCATTGCACCTACCTTAACTGTATCGATACCCGTCATTGATTTGCGATCGCGTAGCCTACCCCCAGGAGAATCACTCTCCAAGGCTGAACGAGAACTCCAAGCGCGACGGCTAACCGCCCAGGAAGCGCAACGTCCTTTTGATCTGTCCAAAGGCCCTCTGCTGCGAGTAACATTACTGCAACTGGATGAAGACGAATACATTCTCTTGCTGATTCTGCATCATATTGTCTCCGATGGTTGGTCTATGGGGGTACTGATTCGGGAGATAGCGGCACTCTACACGGCAATCAGCAACGAGCAACCTTCACCTCTGCCTCCATTACCCCTTCAGTATGCAGACTTTGCTTATTGGCAGCGTCAGTGGCTGCAAGGAGGAGGGGGGACTCATGAGTCCCCCCTCCAGACACAACTGGCTTACTGGCGACAGCAGTTGGATGATATTTCTATCCTAAATCTACCCACTGATCGGCCTAGACCAGCCGTTCAAACCTACCGAGGTGCAACGCAACTGCTGCAACTCCCAAAAAGCTTGAGTGAGCAGCTAGAAACCTTAAGCCAGCAAGAAGGAGTTACTTTATTCATGACTTTACTTGCAGCATTCCAAACCTTACTCTACCGCTACACGCAGCAAGAGGACATTGCAGTCGGTTCTCCGATCGCAAATCGTAACCGGAGTAAAATTGAAGGGCTGATTGGTTTTTTTGTCAATAGCTTGGTGTTGCGGACTGATTTATCCGGTAACCCAACATTTCGGGAACTCTTAAGTCGAGTCAGAGAGGTAGCGTTAGGAGCGTATGCTCACCAAGATTTACCGTTTGAAAAGCTAGTCGAAGAACTGCATCCGGAACGCCACTTAAACCAAAATCCCTTATTTCAGGTGGTATTTGCGCTACAAAATGCACCGATGGAAGCCGTCGAACTGCCAGGATTAACCCTCAGCCCATTGCAATTTGTTGATACACAGACAACGCGGTTTGATTTAGAATTTCATCTGTGGGAACGAACACCAAACAATCGGTTAGGAGTCGATTCTTCAGCAGGAATTAGTGGGTTTGTGGTTTACAGTACTGATTTATTTGATGCCGCTACTATTACCCGGATGCTGGGGCATTTCCAAACCCTACTAGAGGGGATTTCTACCAATCCAGAATCCCGTATTGCCGACTTACCACTGCTTAGTGAAGTTGAGCGTCATCAACTATTGGTGGAATGGAATGATACTCAGGTAGATTATCCCAAACACCGATGCATTCATCAGTTGTTTGAGGCACAAGTAGAGCGCTCACCTAATGCTATAGCAATAGTCTTTGAAGAGGTACAGAGGCAGCATGTCACGTCTCTAACCTACCAAGAGTTAAACTACCGCAGCAATCAACTTGCACATTACTTACGAAAACAAGGCGTTGGTGCAGAAGTTTTAGTTGGACTTTGTGTCGAGCGTTCGGTAGAAGTGATAGTGGGGATGTTAGGCATTCTCAAAGCAGGTGGAGCTTATGTTCCCTTAGACCCTACCTATCCTTGTGAGCGCTTGAGTTTTCTGCTACAAGATAGCCAAGTGTCGGTTATATTAACTCAGCAACAGTGGGTTGAACATCTGCGATCGCCTCATTTACAACTTATCTGTTTGGACAACGATTGGTCAACGATTGCCCTAGAAATCGTAGATAACCCAATTAGCACCAATACAGCAGACAATCTCGCTTATGTAATCTACACCTCTGGCACTACAGGTAAGCCGAAAGGAGTGCAAATTGAACATCGAGGACTATTAAATCTGGTCTTTTGGCATCAACAAACCTTTGCCGTTTGTGCACTTGACCGAGCCACCCAGGTTGCTGGAATTGCCTTTGATGCTTGTGGATGGGAAATATGGCCTTATTTGAGTGCAGGAGCTAGGATTTATTTTCCTAATGATGAAATTCGCCAATCGCCTGAAACATTAAAAAATTGGCTAGTATCAAATGCAATAACTGTTAGCTTTGTCCCGACACCTTTAGCCGAGAAACTTTTGTCATTAAATTGGCCTAACGATACCGCTTTACGATTCTTACTAACCGGGGGGGACAAACTTTATCAATGTCCTTCAGCTTCCCATCCGTTTCAGGTGGTGAATAATTATGGGCCAACCGAGAATACAGTTGTGACAACGTCCGCTATCATCGAGCCAGTAGAGGTGTCTGAAAGCACACCCTTACCCCCTGCAATTGGTCGTCCCATAGCTAACACTCAAGTTTATGTTTTGGATCAGTATTTACAACCAGTCCCCATTGGCGTGGCGGGTGAACTGTACATTGCTGGGGATGGGCTAGCACGAGGTTATTTAAATCGCCCTGAGCTAACGGCTGAACGATTCCTTTTGCTTAAGGAAAAAGGAAAAGAGGAAAAAGAAATAGAGAACGGTTCTTCGGTTTTACCTGATGCTTGTTGCCTTTTTCCTGCTTCAGCACGACTTTATAAAACAGGGGATTTAGTTCGATATCAACCCGATGGAACTATCGAATTTTTAGGTCGCCTGGATGATCAGGTAAAAATTCGCGGTTATCGCATTGAGTTGGGAGAAATTGAGGCAGCACTAAATCAGCATCCAGCCGTGCTGCAAGCGGTGGTGATTACTCGTGAAGATATACCGGGCGAAAAGCGCTTAGTGGCTTACGTTTCGCTCAACGCTGAATATCAAGGCACAACATCTGATGCCCTCACGGAGCAAAGGCAAGAAACTCAATTGCAGGACGAACAGGTACTGCAATGGCAAATTCTCTACAACGACGCATACAGCCAATTCGCTGTCGATACCGATCCAACGTTTAATATTGTGGGATGGAACAGCAGCTACACAGGTCAGCCGATTCCAGCCGAACAAATGCGTGAGTGGGTGAACAGCCAAGTTGCACAGATTTTAGCGTTACAGCCGAAGCGAGTGCTAGAAATTGGGTGTGGAACGGGTTTGTTGCTGTTTCGGATTGCCCCTCATTGCACTCAGTATTGGGGAACGGATTTCTCCCAGGTATCACTCAACTTTATTCGGCAGCAGTTAGCCACCCAACCTCTACCTCAAGTAACGCTACTGCAACAGATGGCTGACGACTTTACAGGAATTGAGGCAAAAGCGTTTGATGCACTCATCCTCAATTCAGTCGTGCAATATTTTCCCAGTATTAATTATCTGGTAAGCGTGCTAGAAGGTGCGATCAACGCGATCGCGCCTGGTGGCTTCATCTTCATTGGTGATGTGCGTAGTCTAACCCTACTGCCAGCCTTTCACGGCTGGGTGCAACTCCATCAAGCAGAACCTTCTCTCACCCGTGAGCAGTTGCAGCAGCGGGTACAAATGCAAATGTTCCAAGAAACGGAGTTAGTCATTGAACCCTCTTTCTTCCAGGCACTCAAGCAGCACTTTCCTCAGATTAGCCATGTCCAGATTCAGTTAATCCGAGGTCGCCATCACAATGAGATGACCCAATTTCGCTACAATGCAATTCTTCACATCGGGGTTGAACTAGACCCTAGAATAACTTCCCTCAATCCCTGCGTCACGGAGGCAAGTACGAATACCCAAACTCCCTCCCCGTTGCCGCGAGGGCTGGGGACGGGTTCTACGGCATCATTGAACTGGTGCAACCATGCTCTAACATCGGCAAAAGTGCGTCAGTTGTTGGTTGAAAACCAACCGGAAATACTAAGTATTACTCATGTGCCAAATGCACGGGTAATGGCAGCGGTTAAGACGACACAATGGCTTTCAGGTGCAGGAGACTATAAAACGGTAGGGCAGTTTCAGAAAGCCTTGCAGGAATTTCAGGAGTTGGGAGTGGAACCCGACGAGTGGTGGAATTTGGGTGAAGCACTAGCCTATCGCGTTGAAATTAGTTGGTCAGATTCCGGGACTGAAGGACGCTATAATGTGCTGTTTGTACGCACCCAAGACGGGGAACAGAACTATAAGCAGAATTCTCACTCCTTCACCCCATCACCGTTTGTGCCGCAACTCCAACAACAGCATTCGTGGCAATCTTATGCAAATAATCCTTTGCAAGCCAAAGCAGCGCACAAGTGGGTGCCACAGTTACAGGCTGCTCTTTTAGAAAAGCTGCCTGAGTATATGATGCCATCGGCTTTTGTCGTGCTGGAGTCGTTACCCCTCACACCCAATGGCAAAGTCGCTCGCCGAGCTTTACCTGTACCCGACCCCATTAAACTCGAATTAGCAAGCACCTATGTTGCACCTCGGACTGCCGTTGAGGAAGCGTTGGTAAACATTTTCGCCTCGGTTCTGGGACTGAATCGAGTAGGTATCCACGATAATTTCTTTGAATTAGGGGGTCATTCCTTACTCGCGACTCAACTGATATCCAGAGTGCGTGATACCTTTGGAGTCGAGTTGCCTTTGCGGAGTGTATTTGAAGCACCTGCGATCGCGCAACTTTCAAACGTAATTGAACACTTAAAAGACAGCCAGCGTCAAAGTCAAGTCCCAGCCTTAGTTCCCATTGCTCGTGAAAGCCGTCGCATGAAATTATCCTCCCTCAACAAAGAAAGCCAAGAGAAATGAAGCTTGAGGGGTGAAATTTATTTCAGGGCTATAAGAGTCAGCAACATTCAGCCTAATAGCCATTCTAGTAATAAACCTAAAAGCCCTCTGCCTTCTGCCTTAAACATCCTCCTCCAAAACCTCCGCGCCCTTAGCGTAACCCTCTGCGTCCTTTGTGTTAAAAACTTCACGATTGGGATGCTAACGGATTTCATAGGATTCCATATTCCGGAAAAATTCATCTAGCTGATGAAGCCTTCCTTTAAGCAAGCTAGCCTCCTTTTCCGGTAAGTAACCCGAATGACGATTAACTACCGTTTCAACCTAAAAGTTATTCAATCTCTGGCTTTCACTGTTATCACACTACTGATTATTTTACAAACAGCAGCTTGGGGCACAATTGGGATGGCAGAGTGGGAGATTTCAACGCCAGGTGGCAATAAAATTGGCAATAGTGATGGGCTTCCTGGTAACGTACACACAGCCATTTATAAAAATTATTCAACTATTTATGTCAAAAACGTTCAAGAGTACGGATTTTATACAGCAGCCGTTATTGGAAAAGCCGGGCAAGGCTTTTTCTTATTCAATGAAAAAACTAAAGAAACTAATTTTTTTCGGACTAAAGCCCAGCTTTGTTCAAAAGTAAAAAAACAGGGATTAAGGTTAGAATTTATTTATTCGTTTTATCAATGGGTCTATTATTTAATTCGATACTCTTTTTACTTCTTGATTCCATTTGTTATTTTACTTGGGGTTCATCGGCAATCACAGCCAGAAACTACTTTTATTACTCACATCGACAAACTTCTTAAAAATCAAGTGTTTGCCATGCAACTGTATGGCACTTCATCCATCTTCAATTTGGTTTTATTAAGTCTCAGCATGACTAATCCTAACGCAGATTTTTTGAGTTTCATGTTTTTTGTGACGATCGGATTTGTTTTACTCGGTTTCACACTTTTAATTTTGTGGCTATGTACTCAACTGATTTTAAAGCGGCTAGATAAAGTCGAGGAGTTTTGCGGCAATTATTTAAATCGAAGTTTTACATCTTTATTAAAGGTGATTATATTTTTAGGAGTTTTCGTGGCAGGGTTATCATTCACAATCAGTGCTTGGGAGGCTCCGCTAGCAAACGTTCGATACTTCTCATGTAAGTTCTTGTAAGAACTGATAAACAACGAGGAATTTGAAGCTGAGTTGGGCGTGCGATCGCATCCTCTCAGAAATGTTTAAATGATTGAAAGGTAGCAAGCGCCAAAGTCAAGTATCCAAATTAGCTGTAAGAAGGATAAAACAGGGCAACAAGTTTATGTCATCAGGTATAGGTAAGTGAGTGGTAGTAGTGATTAACCTAAACAGTAGGAAAATGCGTGAATTCGGCTGAGTGTAAGCCAAAAGGAACGCATGAAAGCCCTTTGACTTACTTTTTATAGCGATCGCGGACAGCCTCGCTCTCTGCACTCTTTGAGTTTGGGAGCTCTGGAGATGTTCGCTCGTTCTAGTGCCGTCTTCAGGCAGAAGCCGTTAGCGCAAATGAAGCTGTATTAGGAATCGGGCGATGCACATTGGATTTCTCAACCCTCAGGGCAACTTCGATCCAGAAAATAGTCACCTAACGG
>DATNPV010000185.1:0-4386 GCA_036703055.1 Waterburya sp. | reverse complement strand
GGCTCTTAATGGAGATATTTTCTTTTTCATGGACTTCAAGAATTTTTTGCCGAAATTCAGTTGAATAAGGTTTCATTGCTGAATTTTATAATTGGTAGACTTGAATCGTACTGTACCTCATAAGTATGAGAAATGCTATATTTTCTATCGTGAAGCGGGTTCCCGTGATAATCCAACAATTTTACTGCTGCACGGCTACCCAACGTCATCTCATATGTTCCGCAATTTAATTCCTGCGCTTGCTGATCAATTCCATTTGGTTGCACCTGACTATCCTGGTTTTGGGTATAGTTCAATGCCTGCGGTAGATGAATTTAATTACACCTTTGATCATCTCACCGAAGTAATAGCAGGTTTTATCGATGCGATCGGCTTGAAACACTACAGTCTTTACTTGATGGACTATGGCGCTCCTATTGGCTATCGCCTTGCAACGCAGCATCCAGAGCGGGTAGAAACGTTGATTGTGCAAAATGGCAATGCCTACGAAGAGGGGTTAGGCGATTTCTGGAAGCCAATGAGAGCCTATTGGCAGAGTAAGACACCTGAAAGTGCCGAGCAAGTGCGCCAGACTATGACACCGGAGGGTACGAAACGGTATTACACCACCGGAGTCAAGAATCTAGAAAACCTCAGTCCCGATACTTGGACTCTGGATCAAGCCCTCCTCGATCACCCTGGCAACCTAGCTATTCAACTGGCATTGAAATATAGCTACCAATCCAATGTGTTGCTGTATCCGCAATGGCAAGCCTACTTTCGTGAGTATCAAGCACCAACGTTGGTGGTGTGGGGCAAAAATGACCGGGGCTTTTTAGTAGAGGGAGCCTATGCCTACAAACGTGACTTGCAGAACCTTGAGTTTCATTTGCTGGATACTGGACACTTTGCTCTACAAGAGGACGGAGATGTGATCTGCGCTTCGCAGCAGCGCTTCGCTATCGCAGATCATATTCGCTGCTTTCTGACCACCCACGTTAGCGTCCCGAACTAGCCGACTTGCAAGAGCCTATTGCCCTCTGGCGCAATCGCTACGAGCCACCAGAAGACCTGCGCGACGACAATTTTGGGATGCACCCTTACCTCGGTAGCGCCCACGAATACCAAGAAAAAGTACCTGGCACTGCCCCTTATCTGAAAGACATTCACGTATTTAATCCTGCTGGTTTGGTCAGCTTCGGCTTGCCAGTTTGTGACATCCATAGCATCCGCCACGACGTACCTGCAATAGTATCGCGCATCAGTCACGACTTGTTCTTTAAGGACTGGGCGCATCATGAGGCACGTATCACAGGCGATATCACCCCCGATTTTGAGAACTCGCTCTATACTGCTGCGGTGTGGAAACAACCGATCAAGGCAGCGACCCGCTAGGTCGGCAACCTTTTCATCAGTAACAAATAGTCCCGACTGAGAAACGATGTCGGTAGAAAGTGATTGCCATTCCACAATCACTGCTCTTCAAGTATCACTGTTAAATCAATTCACTTAACACGAATGGCACTGACTTAAGCAGCGATCGCACACTCGCCCAGATGTGGTAAAAAGGTCTCCCAGGCTGGATTTGAGTAACTCACCGCCTAGGAGATGTAATTATCAGTGCCTCTACTATGCCCAATCGTGTCGGAATTCTCAAGCAGAACTTTACCCAGAGTGTGGGACTCCCCTTTCAAGACTTACTACCAGAGTCCAAGATTCTGGAAGCCCTAGAAGCGGAAAAGGTGAAGTATCGCAACTTTACCACAACCTGAGGGTTGGAGAAGTCGTGTTAGCAGACCGAGCCTTTGGAACTTACGTGGATTTAGTGTTGGTGTACTCCCAACAAGCCGATGCCGTGTTCCGTAAGCACCAGAGCCGTAAAAGCGACTTTCGACGCGGACAGAAGCTGGGAATTGGTGACCATATTGTGACTTGGTATAAGCCCAAACGCCGTCCTAACTGCATGAGCGCTGAAGACTTTGCCAAACTTCCCCCTCTAGTTCAAGTCCGGGAAGTGCATCTGCTGATTCTACAACAAGGCTTTCGCCCCAAACAAATTATCCTCGTGACTACTGTGCTCAACCCCAAGGTTTATACCAAGGCTAAACTCGCCCAACTTTATCAGTTGCGCTGGGAGGCTGAGGTGGACTTGCGCCATGTGAAAACCACTTTGGGGATGGAGATGTTACGAGGTAAGACTCCTGAACTAGTACGTAAAGAAATTTATGCACATTTTCTTGCCTACAACTTGCTGCGGACGTTGATGTGGCAGGCAGCTCAGAAAGCCGAGGTTTCACCGTTAAGAGTATCTTTGCAAGGGACTCGCCAACATTTTGGCAATTTCCTCTCCAAGTTGGCTGATGCAGGTACCAAAAACGGCAAGCGACTCTATCGCACTTTGTTGCAGGTAGTAACCCATAAACTGGTGCCAGTTCGTCCTGCTCGCTGTGAACCCAGACTCAAAAAACAACGCCCCAAGCCCTACGGTTGGATGCAGCAACCCCATCATGTTCTCAAACGTAAGCTAGCTGCCTGATTGAGCTTAAGTCAGTGCCATTCGGCTTAATTTGAATCATCTTGTCAAAACAATCACTTGCTTCATCGTTCCGCCGCAATTGCAACAGCGCCCAACCTCGAAAATACCAAGCTTGGTACTCGTCAGACCGAATTAGAATCGATCGGTCAAAACTTGCGATCGCCTCTTCGTACCGTTCTAACTGCAACAGTACCAAACCACGATTGTACCAAGCTTGACTCCGGTTAGGTCGAATTTGCAGCGCACAGTCAAGGCTTGCGATCGCTTCATCATACCGTTCCAACTTCGATAAAATCCAACCTCTAAAATACCAAACTCGATACTGGTTAGGACGAACTTAAATTTCTCGGTCAAACGCTGCCAATACGTCTTCGTCCTGTTGCGATTCCAGTAACATCTCACTGGGGTAATAAGCTGTCGTATATCTAACTTGCAATAAGAGCTTCGCCCTTATGCTTAATCTTTCTATGCCATTCGATGATAAGCTCTCCTTCATTAAGCAGTCGGTTTAACAAGTTATGTAGCTGTTCAACTGATTGAAAGAGTCGATGGGCTATGTACTCTTTACAAGAGTGCCAGACTAATTCAATCAAATTGAAGTCAGGACTGTAAGCTGGCAAAAAATACAGTTGTATGTTCGGCAGTGAGCGCTCTATCTCGCTCAGGATATCTTGGCGTTTGTGATAACTGGCGTTGTCTAAAATAATTAAGATTTTCGGTCCTTTTTCCTGAAAATCACAGGCTAAATTTCGCTCGATTACCTCCATCAACCTTTGAATATACTTCTGTGTGACTTTCCGATAATTTCCCTGTTCCCGTTGGTCACGAAGCCTATCCAAATTGTCTGGGTCACCGTGAACACACCAGTACGCTACACTCCGGTAAGCACAGCCCAGAAAGTCAGCAATTTCTTTATAGGTCTTGCCATCGTTCATGAGCAGCAGCATCAAAATTCGCTCTCTAAAATGATGGCTATCACTCTCTCTCAACGCTTTTTGCAAGTTTTCTTTCTGTGAGGCTGTGAGGAAACCTTTAGCTGGCATGGCAGTAGATGCTGGCGTTTATCCAATTGCTATTTTATGCAAATTAGCTGCGCAGCAGCTTAGTGGTCTTGAATCAGATGGGCTTCCACCTGTAGCCCGGTTTCTGTAGTCGTATCTTGAATGTAAGCCAGCATCGTTTCAAAGGAACGAAGCGGTTTACCTGCCCAGTTGATGCTGATATAACTGAAGAGCTTATGTTCTACCGGATTCCACTTGGATGCGCCGGACGGATAGTGACAAACAGTGACTTCTAACCCTAATTGGTCAGCCAGCAGCAATTGGAGTTGTTGCTTCCAACGTCGCGAACGATAGCTATTGCTACCACCAGCATCACACAAAATTAATAGGCGGTCGGCTGCGGGGAAAGCAGTTCGACCCGCTGTCTGCCACCATGAGGCGATCGCTTTGACGGCAAACTCTGGTGTATCGGCTGACCTGCCTACATAGACATGCCCGCAGTTGTGATTGAGATTGTAGATCCCGTAGGGGACTGCTCGTGCCACAGCATCTTGAGGAAAATCATGGGCGTTCACTTCCTCGGCTTGATGGCACCAGATCTGACCTGGGTTTTTGAAGTTACCAATCAGTTCTTTTTTTTTGGTGTCTACGCTAATGATCGGTAGCCCGATCTTGAGGAATTCCTGTACGTGGATTTGAATAGATATCTCCAGAAAGCCAGATGCCTGCCGGCATCGGCTTTCTATGGACTTGAGACAAATGGCTCTCCCAGCCTAATTTCACGGAAATCAGGGCGTTTCAGCTACTTACTGTTAGGAATTTATCCAAAATATGCTCATTGTTATCTGCCTTTTTACGGTGGACTGACAG
>DATNPV010000184.1:0-87853 GCA_036703055.1 Waterburya sp. | reverse complement strand
CGTAATTCCAGCACGTCAGCCTTTCAAAAGGTGGAGTTCGATGCTGTAGTCAATTGGAGTGTTCGTCAGCAAAAAGAGGGCAAGCGTGAGGTCGTTGCGATCGGTGATTTTAATAGTACCCCGTGGTCAGGTCGGTTTCGAGAGTTTCTACACCAGAGTGAGCTGAGCAATTCACAACGGGGATTTGGGCTTCAACCGACTTGGCACGCTAGTTTGCCGTCTTTGCTGATGATTGCGATCGACCATTGTTTGCATAGTAAATCAATGATGACCGTCAATCGTGGGATTGGGCAAAATATTGGTTCCGATCATTTACCGCTTTTTGTGGAATTGCGAAGAAGAGTTGAGAGCAAGGACTGAAACGGTTTAAAGTTCACACCTGACAACGTTCGTTAGTCTCTGCCTCAGGTAAGGGAAAGTGCCAGTTTACACCATCAATTGTGCCTCGACCGTTTCAAGGCCGGTAATGTTAAAACGGTTAATTATGCAGCAAAACATAAAAACGAATGGTGTTCGCACCCTCTCCTATTTGTAACTTCTCACAACTTTGAGAGCCTCTTGTAAAAATTTACCGGGTTCAACATCACTCGTATTCGCCATCGCTGCGGCAGCTAAATTGTTATCCGGTAAGAAGTACATTTGAGCACTATACCCATGCCAGCGACCTGAATGACCCCATATTCTCATACCTGGAGCGAGTTCTTCAAATACCCCTAACCCCACATGGTGGTCGTTAAAATTAACCATCTGGTTGAAGAATTTTTGATTGAGCAACGTTCCTGAGTGGAACAGTCCAGCCGCGAATCGTGCCAAGTCTTCTGCATTAGAAATGAGTCCACCATCGCCCGTACCCACTACATCGCCTGAATCAGTGACATCTTTCGTCAATCGAGTGCGATCTTTATTCGTGGTTACGTTGTAGCCATGAACAAAACCGGTACCTGCAAGTGATCCCTTTTCGATTCGTTCCATATAAGTATTTTTCAGTTTTAAGGGAGTAAGAATACGGCGGCGTGTCTCGACAGCGAGGGGATTTCCTGTGACGTGTTGGACAATTAGCTCAGCGATAATGGCATTCGTATCACAATATTCGTAGCGAGTACCGGGTGCAAACGCGGGAGGTTTGGAACCTTTGCCAAATGCCCAATCAATCACATTATCTAATGTCCCCTCGCTAAACGTTTCCCGCTCATACCGTTCATTATCAACGTAATTAAATAGACCCGATGTATGATTCAGTAAGTGGCGAACTTTTATTAAATTGCGATTGGGGATGCGATTGGCAATATTGGCAGGAAGCAACTTATCAATAGTCGTATCTAGACCTTGTTTACCCAGTTTTCCTTCTTGAGCCAACTGAAGTACCACAGTAGCGACAAAACTCTTGGTGATACTCATAATGCGGAAGCGATCGCTCGCCTTCATTGGAGTATGCTTTTCTACATTGGAGAAACCACTCGCTCCACTCCACGTCCAGCCATTTGCCTTGCGGATGTACATGGTTACACCCGGAACACCTTGAGCCACCTGATTGTCAAGAATTTGCTGAAGCTTTTGATTGAGAGTATCCTGTTGGGAAATGGGGGCTGTGGCTAATGAATCGCTCAAATTCTTGATAGTTGCTCTTGTGACTGGTGTATTTGCTTGATGCGTGACAAACACCACTGCCAACGTGATGAATGCCGCAAAAATCTGAGTCAGAATCCGTCTTTTAAACATGAGAAAACCTGGCTATTCGGGAGACTTGGCAAGCAAAGCCTGAAGACTTTGAATCATTAAAGGAGTGGCACTGAAGATAATCAACCCCGATACAAACAGGCTAATGACACCATCTGCCCACAGCCAGTTTAAAGCCCAAACGGCGATCGCTGCCAAGATTACCCCAATGGAACTCGCCGCATCAGCGACAACATGCAAAAATGCTCCTTTCAGGTTCAGGTCGTGATGACTATCCTTATGCAGCAGGAAGATATTAACACTATTGACCCCAAACCCTACGCTAGCCGTTGCTAACATTGGTAAACTGAGAATTTCCACGGGAGGAGACTGGAGGCGTTCTACAGCTTCCCAACCAATCCATAATGCGATCGCTATCAGTCCTACTCCATTCACAAGCGCTGCCAGTACTTCAACTTTATGGTTTCCTACGGCTAAATCACCTGAACTACGTCTGTGCGCAATCCAGCTTGCCAGCAACGCCAGCACTAAAGCCAAACAGTCTGAAGCCAGATGACCTGAATCAGCTAACAATGCCAGGCTATGACTAAATATCCCTATCGTTAGCTCTGTAATAGCAAAGCTACAAATCAGAACTAGTACTGTAACCAGTAATCTCACCTTAGTGGCAGACTGAGGCGGCTGACTTGCGAGAGTAGTGTGATGAGTACAGGAGGCAGAGTGATGATGCATTGCAGCTAGATGACAGGAGTGGAACTAAACGACCAGTTTAATGAATCTGCAACTCAATAGTTTGTTATGACTTGTCATATTGTAGAAAGGTTTCGCGTACTCCTATCGCCCACTATCCCTCAACGATGAGCGATCGCACGTTTACAACTACAGTTGACAGTCTCTCAGGCTTTTGCTGCTGACTCTTCGTAAAAAAACTCAACAGGTGAAAAGATCAAGTTGTTTAATCCCATACTGATGCGAAAAAAGATTGCCTTTTATCTAGGAGATATTGAAACACCAGTAGGTCGAGTGATGAATTTGCTGCTGATGGGACTGATTTTGCTCTCTTCAGCTATTTTTGTGGTGGAAACTTACCCAATATCCGATTCTGTCCGTACTATTCTTAACGCGATTGACCAACTCATTTTAGTTATTTTTTTGGTTGAGTACTTACTCCGATTTTGGTGCGCGGATTCCAAAATTAAGTTTATTTTTAGTCCCTTTGCCCTGATTGATTTAATTGCAATCCTACCTTTTTTATTAGGAGTAACGAATATTAGATTTATTCAAATGTTCAGATGGTTCAGAGTACTCAGACTTATTCGATTCATAAAATTCAATACATTTTTTCTAAGAATTAATAACGAAGATGGAATAATTTTTATCCGCATATTATTTACTTTATTTACCATTATTTTTGTTTATTCTGGATTAATTTATCAAGTTGAGCATCGAGTTAACGCAGGAGAATTTGGCACGTTTTTGGATGCCTTTTATTTCTCAGTGGTAACCATGACAACTGTTGGATTTGGCGATGTAACTCCCCTTTCAGAAGGGGGTCGATTACTCACAGTCCTCATGATTTTGACAGGAATTGCTCTCATTCCCTGGCAATTAGGAGATTTGATTAAGCAATTCGTTAAAACCGCCAACCAAGTCGAAGCCGTTTGTTTGGGTTGTGGTTTACCTTTTCATGATAAAGATGCTCAGTTCTGCAAAATCTGCGGCACTAAGCTAGAAAAAATTCAAGAAAAAGTTTCGTGAGGGCTAAGAAGGCGGAAGGCAGAGGACAGAGGGCAGAGGGCAGAGGGCAAAGGGCTGTAAGATTAAAATTCAATACCTGGTTGTGCCTTAATACCTTGTTCGCGGAAGGGATGCTTAATCAGTGTCATCTCTGTAACTAAATCTGCTCGTTCAATTAATGCAGTAGGTGCTCCCCTACCTGTTAGAATGACGTGAGATGTTTCAGGTTTTTGTTCCAGTCCTGCCAAAACGTCTTGAACATTCAGGTACTCTAACTTCAATGCAACGTTAATTTCATCCAACAGTACCAACCGGAAGTCAGGATTGCGGATAAATTCTAATGCCTTTTCCCATGCGGCTTTGGCTTTTTCAATATCTCGCTCTCGGTTTTGAGTTTCCCAGGTGAAACCCTCACCCATCGCGTGAAACTCTAACTGAGGTGTTTTCTCTGATGCCGTTGATGTCCAGGGTTGTAAGGCTGCTTTCTCGGCTGGTTCCCATGCTCCCTTGATAAACTGAACGATCGCAACTTTATACCCATGACCGAGCGATCGCAACACCATTCCTAACGCGGCTGTTGTCTTCCCCTTACCATTGCCCGTATTTACAATTATCAAACCTTTCTCCTGCGAGGCTTGGGCAAGGCGCTGTTCTTGTACCTCTTTGCGACGCTGCATTTTTCGCTGATACTGTTCCGGCGCCAGTCCAGAGGCTTCTGCTTCAGAAACATTACTCGGTGCTGAAGTCACTTGCGAATCGGTGTGAGAGTTAATTGTCATATATTCAGAAAATAGAGGGACACAAATGAACTAGAAATGGGTAACTTATTCCACCTTTAATTCATCGGTTGAGGCTGGGCATGGGCCCTAGGGCATATAGAAATTCTATTTGATTTCCTAACAAAAAGAAGAGAGACAAGGAGGACAAGGGAGAGGCGTTTGCATCTCATTTAGGATTGCTATAGAGTATTGTTCTTGAAGCGGTATCCGATAGGGAAAAACTTAAGAAACAGAATTCCCCATTCCCATCGACTATTTCATCACGAGTAATCCCAAGAAGGCTGCTCCATTTCTTCAAACCAGGCAATGGAATTACTCGGATTAGCTGGAATAAAAGGTTTTTGTATGTTTTCCATCCAAGAAAAATCCCAGTAAGGCTGCTCTAGTTCTTCAATCACACATACCATATCTCCTTGGTAGTTTTGATTGACCTTTATGGCTTGAGAGCGCAAATGAGCGGGCACATAACGCAGGTGAACTGGCAGTCCATGCGCTAAGAGAAATTCTGCCAATTGTTCAGAATGGATGTAGATTCCCTGGCTATGAAGGCTCTGCAAAATTTCCTCAAATGTGGGCCAGGGCTGATGGGTTTGTAGCTTGCAGGGCAACTGCATGTTGCTGAAGGTGATAGACAGAAGAGAGCTTGGTGTAGATGTAGATGACATGGGTTACATGTAGACAGAGGTGTGCTAGAGCGAACGGCAAAACGAAGTTTTATAACGAAATAATACTCAGCAATGACTGATGTCTTTATCCAAACTTTGGTGTTTACCCAATAAAATGTCCCGCATTTATTCAGTTGGAGGAAATCGAATACTTAGCCCAAGCCCTGCTGTTTTACAGATGATGGATTGCTACTTTCGCCAAAGCTCATTTGCTGTGTATTAAGTCCATTGGACGCTCTGGCATCCTGCTGGTTCCTTCCCAAAGCTGCTGGCGCTAACACTAACGAAGCGAAAAAGTGAGCGCGTGGAATGCGCCGAGTAGTTAATGCGTAGCAAAACGTTAGTCTAGAGCTAAGAGGGCTTAGCCTAGTAGAGCTAGCGCCTAAGCGCAATGCTACCTTCTTGTGCTTATATCGCTGACGTAGATGGTCAGGCGAGCGCTTCAACATCCGCTTAGGTAAAATTCATGGGTTAAAGTCCATAGACTCTTATGATATCAGGCAAGCTCACTGTCCTTGAAGGAGATATTACTCAGCTGCAAGGTGATGCAATGATCAATGCAGCGAACACCTCTCTCCTGAGAGACGGTGGTGTAGATAGAATGTGCATCGGCAGCAGGGTCAGAATTATTAGAAGAATGCCGATGTTTAAATGGCTATCAAACAGGCGATGCCAAAATCAAAATCTCCCTGCCGATTGGGTGATTCACACCGTAGGGCCAGTTTGGCAAGATGGAAATCAGGGTGAAGCGGAAGTAGGCGGTAACTAGGGGCATTGAGGTGTAAGAAACTCCGACAAGCGCGAAGCAAGTCGCGAGCCGTTCATGGAAATCTTGCTTTCAAACGATAAAGGGTAATGTCTTCCTCATTGTTGCAACTGAGTCTAACGGCAATCTTAGCCTTCTATGTTGCCTGGAATTTAGGCGCCAACGATGTCGCTAATGCGATGGGTACCTCTGTGGGGTCAAAAGCTGTCACCCTACGGCAGGCACTAATGATTGCCGGCATCTTGGAGTTTACGGGCGCTGTTTTATTTGGTCATGAAGTTTCTGCCACCTTAGCTACTCAGGTGACCAATCCTGAGTTATTTGCTGGGACGCCTCAACTCCTGATGATTGGTATGATTTCGGTGTTACTAGCTTGTGGGCTATGGCTACAAATCGCCACCAGCAGGGGTTGGCCTGTTTCATCATCTCATGCCGTTGTCGGTGCGATCGCAGGATTTAGCTGGGTGGCAGCAGGGGTTGGTGCGGTTGATTGGGCAAACATTGGTCGCATTTCCCTTGCTTGGA
The DNA here is from genome assembly GCA_036703055.1 of Waterburya sp. Lineage (GTDB taxonomy): Bacteria > Cyanobacteriota > Cyanobacteriia > Cyanobacteriales > Coleofasciculaceae > DATNPV01. The sequence goes on along the minus strand of DATNPV010000184.1, from coordinate 81,704 downwards.
TAGTGACGCCTGTAGTCAGTGGTAGCATCGCTGCTGCATTCTACAGCCTCCTCAGATACTCGATTCTGGAGCAACCTAACCCGATTCGTCAACTTCAGGAATGGATTCCCTGGCTCAGTTCAACGCTGTTTAGCGTTTTTGGCATCATTGTCCTGCCTCCCCTGTTTCAGCATCCTGTATTTACCACGTTGCCCATCCCAACTCACGACCTCCCCATTGTTACAGGTGCGATCGCGGCTGTTGTCCTCACCCTGATCAGTTGGCGGCAACTGACGCAGTTCACTGTAACCGCAGTTCTTCATCCTCAGAACTCTATAAGGGCGGGTTTGGATATCGAGGTAGAAACAAAGGAACAGAATACACCGATTAAACTCGTCCCTACTCCTCCCACCTCCTCCCCATTCCCCAATCCCGTAGAGCGTTTGCTAGGACGGTTCCAGGTACTCAGTGCTTGTTTTGTTGCCTTTGCTCATGGCTCCAATGATGTAGGAAACGCGATCGCACCTTTAGCCGCGATCACCTATATTCTGGGCACTGGTTCCGTTCCCCTAGAAGGCTTTAGCATTCCCTTATGGATTCTCATCCTCGGCGGCAGTGGCATCGTTTTCGGTTTAGCCATCTGGGGCAAAAAAGTGATCGCAACGATTGGAGAAAACATTATCCCTCTCCAACCCAGTAGTGGATTCTGTGCGGAAATCGCGACTGCCACTACCATCTTGCTCGCCTCTCGATTTGGGCTACCCGTTTCTACCTCCCACGCTCTCGTGGGCGCTGTTGTGGGCATTGGACTAATTCAGGACTGGCGAAACGTTCAATTCCAAACCATCCGATCTATTGCTCTAGCCTGGGTAATTACCATTCCTGTCGCTACGAGTTTAGGAGCGATCATCTTTATCTGTCTGCGTCTGCTTTTTTGGCCTGGATAATACCATCTTGGATTTTAGATTTTGAATTTTGAAACACCTGCCAGTCGGTAGTTTCAGAAATTCAAATGTACCAAGTTTCAACTCAAATGGTATGAGCCAATAAAGGACGTTGACTTCAGAGCAATAGGGTTAGCTACCCAGACTAGCCAAAAACTCAATAAGTAATTGATTAACCTCACTCGGACGTTCCTGTTGAATCCAGTGTCCCGCGCCTGACAACAAAACCTTCTGCTTCAAGTTCGGCACTGTTTCTGCCAGGGTATCGAACTCTGCTCGGAACATTGTGATAACGGGGTCTAACTCCCCTGCCACAAATAGTGTCGGTTGGCGCAGCTTCGCACCCGCTAGAAAGGCTGTCAGTTCCCAGTTCCGGTCTAAATTTCGATACCAGTTCAGCCCACCCCGGAAACCAACCCGCTCAAATTCACCGGTGAAAAAGTCGATATCCTGTTCGGTTAACCAAGCAGGTAGTGTCTCTGGCAATCCACCCGTGTCAAGAAGCTTCTCGGATTTACTGAACATATAACGCCAGCGCTTTTCCATCGGCGGGTCTCCCGAAGCCGAGTAGAGGAACATGGTGATCGCTTTGCGGACGTTTGCCTCAAGCTCCGCCTCGGCTAACCCTGGTTCTTGGAAGTACAGTTGATAAAACTGATTCTCGCCCTGCATGGCTTTCATGGCATCTGTAGGACGAATGTCTGTCCAAGCTCTTGGCTTGTAAGGGACACTGAGCAGAACCGTAGCCCGGAAGATGTCTGGTCTTAACAGGGAACAATACCAGGCAACAACAGCCCCCCAATCATGACCCACGATGACCGCATGTTCTTGGTTGAGGGCATCAACAAGACCAACAATATCTGCTGTTAATTCCAAAATGTTGTAGGCTTCAATCGCCTCAGGTTGGTCAGTTTGACCATAGCCGCGTTGCTCTGGCGCTACGACGTGGTAGCCTGCTTGGGAGAGTGCTCTTAGCTGATGCCGCCAGGAGTACCAAGATTCTGGGAACCCGTGACACAAAATGACCAAGGGGCCATTTCCCTGTTCGGCAATGTGCATTTTGATGTGATTCGTCTCTACGAACCGATGAGCCACTCCTGCCATAGTTCACTTTCCTTCCCCATTAACATGAGTTCGGCAGAACGCTGGAGACATTGTTTGTGTTTAGAGTTTAAAACCCTTATTCTTTCGTCTGCCAAGGTTTTTCACCGAACTCATGTTAACAAACCGACGTAGGCAATCAGTTTTTAGTTCTGATTCGGTTTTTGGTTCTGCATTCCATTCACGCCATTCAGGAACATTGGCACAAACTTCTCCATAAATGCCTGTGGGTCGCGCTTCCAGGCGCGCTGCGCCGCTTGCAAACGGGTCATCTGTAGCTCAGGCGCGAACAAAGTTTGTGGTAGACGTTCCATTAGATATTGCGGACGCTCCCACACGGGCATCGTGTTAGCCACCTCTAAGAGCTTGTTCATGCGACGCAGTTCAGCACCAGCCATGATATCCATACCCGATTCAAACGCCGCCTGTTCAATTGCCGCATACTTGCGCTTAGCCTGCTCAACCTTTTGTCGGTGTTCTGGGCTTTTCCGAGCCATTTCTGCTAACCAACGGTTTCCCCACCGCACATGACCGGCTTCTTCTGGGAGAATGCGTTCAATTGTTTCCCGAATTTTGATGTTTTCCTCGGTTTGTGGTGCTGCTTTCAAGGCGTGGATGTGAGCTGAGAAATATTCACACCCGCGTTTTTCGGTGACATTAATGGCTGCCAAAGCTGCAATGAGTCCGTCTTCTTTTTTGTTGTCTTGGTTATATTTATCTTGGTCTATCAGCCTCTCAAATTCTCCAATATACGATATCCCAGGAGGCGTACCGATGTCTGCTCCCAACTCGACAAGTAGGTCTGTTAGCCACATGGCATGGCGGGCCTCATCCGAGACGTGATGAGACAGGTCACGCATCAATTCAACAGGCTGACCATTCAGCTTTTCAATCACATCAGTGAGGTCTTTACAGCTGTGTTGTTCGTTGTAACGGTAGCGGTTGAGAGTGATGAGGTGGAGTTCGCGATCGCGCACAACGTTCTTCATGATGTGACGCGCACTCAGCGTATTGTGGAATTTTCGGGGATAGGTAACGGCCATTGTTTTAATATGTAGTTTTGTAAATCTATTTATCTAATTGTAACGTATCTATTTGGGAATGAAATCGCTTACATCAACGTCCCTATAGGGTTCGGAACCTGATTTTTATTCATTAAACTCAATAGATGAGATACTCAGTGGTTGCTCATCTGCGAAATTGACAATCAGACATCGATATTTTTTGGCTGTAAGACTTCTAGTTTAACGATATTAGATACGTATCAGATATAAAAATCCCTGTGTTGTATTTACAATTTTTCACTAAATACTGTAAATAATTTTAATAAATTCCTCAAAAGCGTTCCCCAACCAAAAGGCAGAGTTCACCAAAAGCAGGTGTGAGTTGTCAGCGATACGTACCCCTGCCCGTACCCATCAAAAATAGTAATAGGGTGTGTTCCAGCACACCCTATAAGCAGAGTTGAGGCTTAAATTTTTCAAGCCACCCTTAGAGGTAGCTAATCTTGCCGTAGTTAGCTCAGCACTCCTAGACCCAACCACAGGGTAGGAAATAGAGCATTTGGCGAACCCACTAAAGGCAGAACCTAGACATCGTAGTAGAGAGAAAACTCATACGGATGAGGACGCAGCCGCATCGGGTTGACCTCATTGTCGAGTTTGTAGCTAATCCAGTTTTCGATGAAGTCCTCGGTGAAAACGCCTGTGCTCGTCAAGAAACCATGATCTTTCTCCAAGCTTTCCAGAGCATCTTCCAGAGAACCAGGGGTAGAAGGAATCTTGCTCAGTTCTTCTGGGCTGAGGTCGTAAATATCCACATCCAGAGGTTCGCCTGGGTCAATTTCATTCTTAATCCCATCAATTCCAGCACAAAGCATCGCAGCAAAGGCAGTATAGGGGTTACAAGTTGCATCAGGGCAACGGAACTCCAAACGCTTAGCCTTAGGATTGCTACCGGAGAGGGGGATACGAATCGAGGCCGAACGGTTTCCTTGGGAGTAAGCGAGGTTCACTGGCGCTTCAAACCCAGGCACCAAGCGCTTGTAGGAGTTGGTGGTTGGGTTGGTGAAAGCCAACAGTGCAGGGGCGTGCTTGAGGAGTCCGCCGATGTAATGCAGTGCCATCTTACTCAGGTTGGCGTAGCCACCCTCACCCCAGAACAGGGGTTGCCCATCTTTCCAAATGGACTGGTGGGTGTGCATTCCAGAACCATTGTCGTTAAACAATGGCTTGGGCATGAAGGTGACCGTTTTGCCATAATTCTTGGCAACGTTTTTGATGACATATTTGTAGGTCATCAAATAGTCAGCCGCTTCAACCAGGGTCGCAAAACGGAAACCTAGCTCGTTTTGTCCACCTGTAGCTACTTCATGGTGGTGCTTTTCAATGGGCACACCGCAGGCTGCCATGGTTAGCAGCATTTCGGTACGCATGTCTTGCAGTGTATCGGTTGGCGCAACCGGGAAATAGCCTTCCTTGTAACGGGGCTTATAGCCCAAGTTGCCACCTACTTCTTCCCGACCTGAATTCCAGCGTCCTTCAATGCTGTCTACGTAGTAAAAACCTTTGTTCTCAGTTTGGTCAAAGCGAACATCATCAAATACGAAGAACTCAGCTTCTGGACCAAAGAAGGCTGTATCTCCAAGTCCTGTAGTTTTGAGGAAATCAAGCGCCCTCTGAGCGATGGTGCGAGGGTCACGGCTGTACCATTCCCCCGTCCGCGGCTCTTTAATGCTACAGATCATGCTCAGGGTTTTTTCTTTCATGAATGGGTCGATCCAAGCAGTTTTTGGATCGGGCACCATTGCCATGTCAGATTCATTAATCGCTTTCCAACCCCGAATACTCGAACCGTCGAAGGGAACGCCTTCATCGAAGGAACTCTCATCGATTTGGTTATAGTAAAACGAGCAGTGCTGCCAAATCCCTGGCATATCAATGAATTTCAGGTCAATAATTTTGATGTCTTCGTCTTGAATCAGCTTCAAGACATCTTGCGGGGTTTCTGGCATGAAGGACTCCTGTGGTTAGTTTGAATTTTGTTTAACGCAGAAATAATTTAACGATATTGCTAGGCAGGGGATAATTCGGTCAAGTTTTGCACCACTCGACATTGAATTCATCGCAGAGCAGTGGTTGGCGTTAGTGGCTTGGCTGGTGATTTGGCTTTTTTGAAGCTATCCCCATGAATAGACAGATATCTATCCATTCAGCTTCGCTAGTTGGACCTAACTGGACGTACTGTACATCTTCTCTCCCTAATCATCAGATAACTGATTATTGGGGTTTTGATTTCTTTACAAAAACTTCCGGCAAGTTCGGAAGCTTATCCCCTCAACGAAAGCACCTGACCCATCCTATGGATAGAAAGTGTGAGCTTTTGTATCCTAATATACAGATTTCGACTGGCTCATTCTGCACTTACCCAGAAAAATTAAAAAATGTAGCAAAATTAACTAAAAATTAGCGATTGCATTAGTCTGAGCATATAAGTGTATTAATAGCTACAGTTTTTCGGGGAAGTATGCACACTCATTACAGCACTCACGATTTTGACCAGAAAGAGGCACTGCAATATCGCCCTGGACAGCGGGTGGAACTGAAAGAGCGCCCTGGTGTAGTAGATGTGATTGCTGAATATGACCCAATGATGGTGCCTCCGATCTGGTTAGCGAATGATCCAAAACCTCGCTATCCTCATGAGTTGAACGTACTTCCCAGACCTCCTATAGGCAGTACTCTGTTTAGGTCATCAAAGCGTCGCTTGGTCGGGCATCCAGGGCGACAGCCTCTCGTTCACTTAACAACTTCTGGTAAGCGCTAGTACGAGTGGGACTCCTGGGAACCGAGGAGTCAGGGCTCGGTGGTAAGAGAAGGCAAAAGGCAGACGGCGCAAGGAATAAAAATTTCATCCGTTCTGGTGTAGGTAATTCATGAGCGGCTCCTTTACGAGGTGAGTAGAAAATTTCCCCACTCCTACCGTCCTCAGCCATTGTCAATCAGCATGGCTATGCTTGGGCATAACATCTCTAGAGAAAGTTGCTTTGTGATTCGTTTTTGCAGGCCAAGCCTGTGTGATTATTAATAAATGAAAGACTTACGCCATTGATTTCCCTGCCCCTACTGTTCCACTCTCCATCTTCTCTTTTCCTCCAATCGGAGGAAAGATTCAGGAGGAGCTTTGATTCATGGGGAGAGAGCAGAAAGGATTTTTGTTCTTAGAGACAAACAGGGATGATCTTACCCTTTATTGGTTATGGGTCAAGAGTGCGTGAGTCCGACCAATCAATACACATATGCAGATTGTTGTTGGGAGAACAATTTAATGCGGGATGCAGTCACAAACCTGATTAGAAGGTATGACGGCACAGGTCGTTACCTGGATCGCAATGCGATCGACTCACTCAAGTCTTACTTTGAAACTGGCACGGCACGGGTAGCAGCAGCAGGGCTGATCAATTCCAATGCCGCCTCAATTGTCAAACAGGCTGGCTCACAGCTGTTTGATGAAGTGCCAGAACTTATCCGTCCGGGTGGAAATGCCTATACAACTCGTCGCTATGCGGCTTGTTTGCGGGATATGGATTATTACTTGCGCTATGCCACCTATGCACTGGTTGCCGGTGATATGAATGTGTTAGATGAGCGCGTCTTGCAAGGTCTGCGGGAAACCTACAATTCCTTGGGTGTACCCATTGGCCCAACCGTTCGCGGCATTCAGATTATGAAAGACATTGTTAAAGACTTGGCAGCAACAGCTGGCTTAGGAAATACTGCGTTTATTGATCAGCCTTTTGACCACATGACTCGTGAGTTGAGCGAGCAGGATATCTAAGCGCCAATTGAAAAACGTCAGGCGATTGCTTCTTCTGCGTTTGGGGAAGCGATCGCTTTTTTGTCTCATGAGGGTTGAAGGGTTTAGGGTCTGAAACTTGAGCTTTACATTTCGCCACTCAATGGATTTACCCATCATCTACCACCATGACTATGTCGCCCCACTTCCCGGAGGGCATCGCTTTCCCATGCCCAAATTTGGAAAACTGTACGAACTACTGCTTGGCGATCGCGTTGCTACCCCAGAGCAATTCCACACCCCGAAAATTGTCCCAACCTCATGGCTCGAACTAGTTCACACCCCAGACTACGTCCAATCTTACCTTGAAGGCACTCTCGACCCCAAAGCCCAGCGTCGCATTGGGTTACCCTGGAGTCAGGCTCTCGTTAACCGTACCTGTACAGCTGTAGGGGGAACCATCCTCACGGCCCAACTCGCCCTTCAATGTGGTTTAGCCTGTAATACAGCCGGTGGTACTCATCATGCCTTTCCCAGTTATGGATCGGGTTTTTGTATTTTTAACGACTTAGCGATCGCCAGCCGTGTCCTCCAAAAATTAGGACTTGCCCAAAAAATTCTCATCCTTGACCTGGATGTCCATCAAGGAGACGGCACGGCCTTAATTTTTCAAGATGACCCCAGCGTTTTTACCTTTTCGATGCACTGTGAAGTCAACTTTCCCGGTACAAAGCAAAAAAGTGACTTAGATGTTCCTCTGCCGGAGGGAATGGAAGATAACGCCTACCTACAAACCTTAGCTCACTATCTCCCGGACTTACTCTCCGAAATTCAGCCGGATTTAGTGCTATATGACGCTGGCGTTGACCCCCATATTAGCGATCGCTTGGGTAAATTAGCCCTCACAGATACCGGAATCTACTGTCGCGAAATGCAGGTTTTAACCACCTGTATTGCAGCGGGTTATCCCGTTGCCAGCGTCATTGGTGGCGGCTATGCCGATGACCTTGATGCCCTCACCTACCGCCACTCCTTACTTCATCGCGCCGCTAGTGAGGTCTACCGCCAGAACCGACTTTAATGCCAAACTAGGGAGGGAGTTATCATTTCGTCTTCCTCGATACATTCTTTGACATACCCTGCATTACACATTCCGATTCGCCACTCAACAAGAGCTGAGGAAAAATTGTGCTTCTATCAAAAGGCTTCGAGATTGAAATGTATACAGGTACGCCCCAAGGTGATGTTGTCGGCCTCTCCGACAAAATTGTGGCGTCTCTAGACGGATTTGTGCGAGAACCGGATAGCCGAAATGTTGAATACACCACTGCACCGTTGTATTCCTATGATCGCCTTTTGTGTGCCTTGCTTCGTCCTCGGCAACAGCTACGAGCTTACTTAGACCGCTTGGGGGGTTACACCCTGATTCCGGGCAGTACCCTGTCCTTAGGGGGGAGTGATCGCTTTTTCCGTTCCGACCCCAATAATCCTTACCACGACTACATCGAGCAGACCTACGGCACGACAGTGGTCACTGCCAGTGTTCACATCAATGTGGGCATTTCTGACCCTGAAATGCTGATGCGAGCTTGCCGTTTAGTCCGAGTAGAAGCCCCTCTCTACCTTGCCCTGAGTGCCTCTTCTCCGTTTCTGGATGGACAGCCCACCGGCTGTCATTCCACCCGCTGGTCTGTCTTTCCGAAAACTCCGACAGATGTGCCCCTGTTTGAAAGCCATGCTCACTTTATCCGGTGGACAGAAGCTCAACTTAAGGCAGGAACCATGCAAAATGTACGTCATCTATGGACATCTGTGCGACCCAACGGGAACCGCCGCCCCTACGACCTCAATCGCCTGGAACTGAGAATTTGTGACTTGATTGTAGACCCGATCGCGTTACTCTCGGTCATGGCTCTGTTAGAAGCACGTCTTGCTCAGCTACTCGATGATCCAAAACTTGACCCCCTAGAGCGTAGTACACTGCCCGCCTCCAGCCGTGCCGCTGATTTAGTGACGCTAACCGATGCCAATGAAATGGCGGCGGCTCAATTCAGCTTAGATGCTGAACTGAGACATTGGCAGGATGGCAGAAAGATTGTGGCACGGGATTGGATTGAGGAAATTTACCCAGAAGCTTGGGCGAGCGCCAAACAAAATGGATTTAGCTGCTTTCTCTCCCCCATCAAGAAAATTCTCCGGGAGGGTAATACGGCTCAGCAGTGGTTAAAGCTGCACGCTAATGGACTAGATAGCCGCCGTGTCATTATCCAAGCAATTCAATCTGCGGCAGAGCAAGAACGGGATCTGGAAGACAAGTTGTGCCAGCTTAGTGTGGCTTAAGGATGTATCACAGGTTGTTGGTTTACAAATCAAAATATCTAATCAATCCTTCTTGAGTCCCGGTTATTAAGAAAATATATATATCACCTCTGTCTCTAGGTAGATATCCTCGCGGATATCTATACCAGGGCTGCACGAGTGATATATACCGGGCAGTAGCTATTGCTTTCAGCTAGTCTTAAGCTGTATTACACAATCGCGAGTAGCTACTCCAAAACTCTAGATATATATTGCACTAACAGTTTTTTTTGCCATTTCATGCTACGAGTTGTCCTCGTTCACCCTCAAATTCCCCCCAATACGGGCAATATTGCCCGAACCTGTGCCGCAACAGGTACGGAACTTCATTTGGTTGGGCCATTAGGGTTTGAAATTAGCGATCGCTACCTGAAAAGAGCAGGGCTAGACTATTGGCCTTTCGTTGACCTTCACTACCATGACTCTATTGATGCTTTCAACGCGGTACATCAGCAGCAAGGAGGACGTTGGATTGGCTTTAGCGTTGCAGGACAATGGAGTTATGTTAAGTTTCAGTTTCAGACCAATGACTGGCTGTTGTTTGGTAGCGAAACCGCCGGTCTTCCCCCCCAAGTCATAGATACTTGTGATAAGACGGTTCATATTCCGATGACTCAGCCAGGGGTACGCAGCTTGAATCTTTCTGTGAGTGTTGCTGTGGGTTTATTTGAAGCACGGCGTCAACTTGGCTATTTGGAGTAACTTATTTTCTTTGTTCAGAGAGTTTTCTGACTCTTCACAAAAGGCTTTAGGTCTTGGCTGCTAGAAAAGTTGCAGCGATTGAATATAACTTGACAGTGTTATTTCGCCCAAATAAGCTGCTGCTTTCGTCTGGATAAGTAAAAAAAAACAAACACCACTTATTTTTCTCCAGCGATTCTTAATACTGTATTCATATATGTATATAAATGTATCTAAATCCAGCGACTATTTAAGGTAGAGTCTTCACACCTGGATATCCTGGCTGATTTCATGGGGTGATCGCCTCTCCCAATACCCTTATTGACGAATGATTCCGTTATCCCCAATACGAATACCGAGACTGGTTGATAAGAAATTTATATAAAAAATCAGGAGAATAGCGGGAAGTTGACTGATAGATTTTTTTCATCCTAAATTGCTACCGAGTAGAGTATCAAAAGACTTCCTAGCAAGGAAAGTAAAGGGTTTAGGCAGATTTTGAGTGATAAAACCGCTCTGCCAATTCAACTGGAGGATGTAAAATCAAACACTTGTTGTCTTACCCAGTGGTAGCGTAAAGTTCCGTCTGGGATTAGATCAGTTGCTAAACTATGCGATTGCGAGGAGTTCTCAAATGAATAGGATGCGAGCAACTATGCTGTAGTTTTGTGTTAATCTCTAGTCTTCTTCCGGAGGAAAGCCTGCCAGGTCAGTATGTTCTATGCAGCAAACCTTGGCAACAGCCGTACCAGTATCGACTATGTCTCTGAGTAAATTTTTTTGGGCAAAAGAGGCACGAAGTTGTTGTTTTTTCAAGGGTGGATCGAGCGGTTGCCGTCAAGGCTATAAATTTACCTGGTCAGGTCAACTTACTAAATCAAAAAAGCAACTTGTCTAAATTAAAAAAGCAGGGTACTCTTGCCTAAGTATGCTTACTGTAAGTGATTTCGATCACATTTTAGAGGTGAGTTGCCTCATTGACTGGTAAAAATCATTCAGGAACTGTTAAGCGCTCGTCACACACCAGGAGGTCGTTTTTGAAACGAACAATTACGCAGAAGGTCAAAAAAGTCCCGACCTGTGCAGCTGACTCCTTTGATGCATTGTTCAAGCTCTATTTGGGGTATGTAGGGAAGCATCCGGTCGGCGCATCAATTCCGACTGAGGTGAATAACCGTAGAGCTTGCACTTCTGCCGCCATGCTCGGACTGGCAATCTCAATGGGGGCAACTGGCCTATTGCTGCCTCGGCATGGCGATGAAGCAATGGCTTTTGAGCCAATTGCGGCTGAGCCAACAATCCCCAATCTTCCCGTTATACCAGAAGCTAATGTTTCTCCTGCACCAAAAGCCGAGGTAGAAGTAGCTACCAAAGCGATGCCGTCAGCATCTGCCAAGAGACAAACAGCTCTAGAACAGAAAGCTACTCGACACCCCGTAGTAGAACACCGAGTGCAAAAAGGGGAGACACTTTGGGACCTCTCTAAAGCATATGAGGTGAAGCCAGAGGCGATCGTTGCTTCTAATACCATCAAACCTAGTACGACCCTCCCAGTCGGACAAAAGCTAAAAATTCCTACTGTGAACGGTATTGTTCACGAAGTAAAACCGGGCGATACGGTTGAAACGTTATCTGAATCTTATGGTGTGAAACCGGCACAGCTACAGGCATCTGCCCCCGTGTCGGAATTGGGTCAATTCAAAACAGGTGAGTCTGTCACGGTTCCTGGCAACGTCGATAGTCTGTTGAAAGCAAGACAGGACGTTGCGCTCAAGCGCTTACAGCAGCAGCGGAACCGCTTAAATGACAGTCTGGCGGAGTTGAGGTCTGAGGAGTCTACCAAATCATCTGAACTAGCGACGATACCAACGGAGGCGGCTTCACCAGAACAATCGCCAAGTTCGGTAACACTACCGTCGGCAGTTCTCAAAAATCAAGAACTATTTGCAACGCCACAACCTGTGGCGACAGCAGTAGTACCGCAGCCGATGGCAACGGTACCCAGCAGTTCAGTAGTCATACCGGTGCCCACCCCAGAAATGGCGATGTCACCCACCGTGGCTCCCAAGGCAGCAGGGCAAGCCGATTCATCAGTGGTCATACCGGTGCCCACTCCAGAAGTGGCGATGTCACCCACCGTGGCTCCCAAGGCAGCAGGGCAAGCTGAGTCACCGATGGTGATCCCCGTGCCCACCCCAGAAATGGCGGCCTCTCCCACCCCTGTGACACCAAGCGTGTCAACGGTTCCCACTCTCAGGACGGTTCCTGCCCCCAATTCGGAAACGGCAGCCAAGCCCCAAGGGCCACAGCCTGTGGTGATACAAGCGTTAGGGGCATCTTCTGCGGCTAATGTTTACAGCGTTAAACCGGGCGATACACTCGATGCGATCGCACATCGTAGCGGTGTGTCTCGTGCAGAATTGATGCAGGCCAATGCGCTGACCAATCCCCATTTGCTTCGCATCAACCAACAATTGAAAATTCCCCAAGGTCAGCCAGCTGCCAGCACAACTCAGACGGTTGCCTTGTTCCCTGGCATCAACCCCAAAATGGCCCGTTCTGCATCAGGACGAGAGCAGCTGGGTGTGCAAGTCCCAACGATTGCCGTTCCTACGGTGTCAGGCCAATCGACAGCGAGTGACTCAACCCTGAAACTGCCTGCACCCCGTTCTATGGCTAATACGGTGCGGACAGAATCAACAAACGGGGAAAGCAAAGAGCCTGAGTCTACGGTTGTGGCAGACAACAAGCCCAGTCAGTCTGCTAACTCTCAGCAAAGCATCTATGTCGAGAAATTGAAGGCTGACATCCTCAGGCTGCGAGAAGAATATCGGCAGAACCGGGGGGGCAGTTCCGGGAGTGAGACAGCTAGCATTGTGGTTCCTACGGCAGCCACATCGGTTTCCTCAACCTTGAATAACCCCTCTGCGTCTTCCAGAATTAACCCAGAGTTCAATGCCAAGCTGCGTAACGACAGTTTGCAGGCCAATCGTGGAAAGCGGCAACAGCCAATCGATGAACAATCTTCGATTCCCATCGAAGTCCCTCCACCAGAAACTACAGGTTCAGCATCCCCTCGGGGATTAGTAGCATCGGCACCTGTGCCATCCGGCAACTACAACAGAGCTATTCGGACGCCATTGGGACAAACCGTTTCTCCGGAAATGCCCTCCCTCTCAGCGCCGGATATGTATCGACCGGAAAACGCTGAGCAATTCAATGGCTATATTTGGCCAACCAAGGGCGTAGTTACCTCAGGTTATGGTATGCGTTGGGGACGGATGCACAAGGGAATTGACATTGCAGCTCCCATCGGTACCCCAGTCGTTGCCGCAGCTCCTGGTATAGTCGTCAGCGCGGGTTGGAACTCTGGCGGTTACGGCAATTTGGTGGAGATTCAGCATCCTGATGGCAGCGTCACCCTTTATGCCCATAACAACCGGATTCTAGTGCGGCGCGGGCAAGAGGTTCAGCAAGGTCAACAAATCTCGGAAATGGGTAGCACCGGCTTCAGCACAGGGCCACACTGTCACTTTGAGGTGCATCCATCTGGACGTGGAGCTGTTAACCCCATTGCTTATTTACCTTCTAAGCGCGGTTAAATCACTACCATCCCTGCCAGAGAATTTCTCTGCTCTGGTTCGCCAGAAGGAGGAAATAGGAAAGGTAAGGGGAAAGAGTTCTTTCCTCTTTCACCTTGGCCTATCTCCTAGGGCGATTTTTCCTTCTTTTTGTGGTAAAAGGATGGACAATTTATGCGGCCTCTATGGCTCGGTTGTGTGTCGGGTAGGAGCTACATCGCTCCTACCCAATTTTGTTTTCTAAAGGGTAGGAATTTTGGGGGATAGGTGCTATGCTGGTTAAGCACTTGCAAAAATTGGCTCAGTAGCTCAGTGGTTAGAGCAGGGGACTCATAAGCCCAAGGTCGCAGGTTCAAATCCCGCCTGAGCCATCAAAAATTAGAAATCTGAAACGTAACGGATGAGTTCTGCAACTGACCAAGCCTGCGCGATCGCACCTTGAGGTGAGTGTGGGGGGTCAGCATCAAAAATTTCCGAAATGGAACCCAGGCAAGCTTGCTGCTGAAGGTGTTCTAGCAACAAAGAACAGTCCCAAGGCACAGGTTCTGCTTCGTAAAAGTGTTTCCAGGCACGAACGAACGGCCCAATCAGCCAACTCCAAACAGTGCCCTGATGGTAAGCGCGATCGCGATGCAATCGGTCGCCACTGTAGTACGGGACATAGCCTGGGTCAGCCGGGTCAAGACTGCGCAAACCGTAGGGAGTGAGCAAGCGATCGCACGCCACTTTCAATACCTGCCGTCCCTGTGCCTTGGGGAACCCGCAATGATACAGTGAGAGCGCTAAGACCGCATTGGGGCGAATCCGAGCGTCGCGACGGTCATCCGGCTCAATGGTGTCATACAAGTAATTCCGCTCTGGATTCCAAAACTTTTGTAAAGATGCTTTCACCTTTTTCGCCTGCTGGGCGTAGTGTTGTCCTTGGTGTGCCAAACGCATCTGATCCGTTGTGGAATTTTTGACCAGTTTTTCTGTCCAATGGCTAATCCAACACAAAGCCGAGTACCAAAGCGCATTAATTTCCACAGGTTTTCCTCGGCGCGGTGTTATGGGCTGACCATCAATGACCACATCCATCCAAGTGAGCGCAACATTAGGAGCATCCCAGATTAGTAGCCCATCAGCAGCGTCAACTCGGATATTGTATAGAGTCCCAGCGGTAAAAGCTTTGTAGATTTTCCGCACGACCGGGTATTGCTGAGTTAAAAACTCCCAATCTTGCGTCGTTTCTAAATATATTCCCAGGATTTCAATCCACCACAAGGCAGCATCAATGCTGTTGTAAATCGGCTCGGCACCCGCATCGGGAAAGGTATTAGGAATCAATCCCCCACGACAATAGCTGCCAAAGGTTTCGAGTAATCCCTTAGCCAAAGCAAAACGTCCAGTTGCCAACGCTAGTCCGGGTAAGGCAATCAAGGTATCCCGACCCCAGTCATTGAACCAAGGATAACCTGCAATCACGGTTGGACCAGCAATAGAAGCGCGGTAAGCGATAAATTGATCACCCGCTCGCAACAGATGCTGCCAGATGATATCCTGCTGGTTAGGAGCTGACCTTGGTGCTAAAGCATAAAGCTGGCTGAGTCGTTCTTGCTCTCGTTGCACGATCTGCTCAAATAAATCAGCATTCAGTTCAGGTAACGCCTCCTCCAGCCATTCGACCCTCGCTTCCAAAATCACAGTTTCGCCTGGTTGGAGAACAACACTCAGATAACCAGGACTATACAGGTCTTCGCGATCGCCTAACCCCCGTCGATTTTCTTCCGGATAATAGTAATTCCAGTACCAAACGTCCTCCGGCTGATACTCCCCTGCACTCCAGCGCAACAACCAAGGCACTCCCACTTGATTGCCTCGCCTCCCTTGCAGGTGAATTTGCTTAGGTCTAACCAACTGAGAGAAGTGTAACCCCTCGTCCGCGGATTGCTGGTGGTGAAAGTCGCGATCGGCAATAATCGGTCGTAACCTCAGTGTCGCCACCTCAGTTCCTTCATAGCGATACTGAATCAAGATCCGGTTACAAAAGTGGTGATGGGTAGTTGGTAATTGCTGATTAGTGACCGGATAATGACTGGCTCGTCCCCCTTTTCCCCTATCCCCAGCCTCAACCAAACCATAAGGCATGACCAACTGCCGTGTTAACCGCCAGTATTCCCCTCCCCAAACCCAGCTTGGAACTGGCTCGATTTCAAACGAATGCAGTAGCTGGTAACCCAGAGGCTCAATCTTGCCACCACTCCAAAAATTCGTCGAAAGTGCCCAGATTTCCCCAGCAACTTCCAAGCTGGCATCCAAATGAGATAGCAACAGTGTGCGCCGGCCCGGAGGCTCAAGAGCCGCCATCAACCAGCCATGATACGTGCGAGTGCGAGCATCACAAACTGTACCACTGGCAAAACTCCCCAACCCATTGGTTAGCAACCATTCCCGCGTGTCTAAATCTTTCACAACGATTTCGTTCTTAATCCCTGTATGCTCAGTCTACGGTTTCCTAGCTGAATATAATATTTGCCCCAACACAGGAGCATAAAGCTGCGGTTAGGAAATAGCAGACGGCTCTCCCCCAGCTTCGGTTTACCTCCACTCACATTGGGATGCTCCCCTGCCTCCTGACCCCTATCGGTCTCCTACTCAAAATCGTTATGAGTATGATATAGTTGTAACAGTTCGTAAATAATCAAGGTTTACCAGCAAGGGTGAAGTTCCAGAAACTCAACCCAGCGATGTACAGCGAACATATACGCTTGAAAATTCAAAGGAGAGTATCTTTATGAGTCTGAGCGAAGGATGTCTGCGGGTAGGTCAACAAGCCCCCGACTTCACAGCTACCGCTGTCGTCGATCAAGAATTCAAGACGATTAAACTGTCTGACTATCGTGGACAATATGTCGTTCTGTTTTTCTATCCTTTAGATTTTACATTTGTCTGCCCCACTGAAATTATTGCGTTTAGCGATCGCGCTGACGAATTCAAATCACTAAACACCCAAATTCTTGGTGTCTCGGTAGACAGTGAATTTTCTCACCTCGCCTGGATTCAAACAGACCGCAAGTCGGGTGGTATCGGTGACTTGAACTATCCTCTGGTTTCTGATATCAAAAAAGAAATTAGTAAGGCATACAACGTCCTTGATCCAGATGCAGGCATTGCGCTGCGGGGCTTGTTCATCATCGACAAAGATGGCGTAATTCAGCACGCAACGATTAACAACCTGGCTTTTGGTCGCAACGTTGACGAAACCCTCCGCACCTTGCAAGCCATTCAGTACGTCCAGTCACATCCAGACGAAGTATGCCCAGCCGGTTGGCAACCTGGTGAAAAAACGATGGTTCCTGACCCCGTTAAATCAAAGGTTTACTTCGCTGCGGTTTAAGTCAAAATCAAGTATGAAGTGTAAAGGATGAAGCCTGACATTAGCCCACTCCCCACTGTGCTAACCAACTTCATGCTTCACCCCTTGTACTTCACACTTTATGCATCACCTTTCCTCCTGAATTGGTCAATGGCAGACCAACAGATAAGCCCCAATACTGCTATACGAGCTACATCAGCTCCAGCAGGTTGGGGCTGAATTTATGTATATTTTTTTGCAGTAAAATTTGACATGATCAAATTGACTTCCAATGATTTTAGCGGCCTAATCAATCAGCGATTCTTCCGCAACTTTCTCCCAGTTCCGGCAACCAACCCACTAAAACTTGGAGCAACAACGCCTGACTTTGAACTGCTAGATATTACCCACAATCGTCAGGTCAAACTCTCTAAGTATCGAGCAAAGCAGCCCGTCCTCCTCGCATTTACCCGCATCTTTACCGAAAAGCAGTACTGTCCTCTTTGCTACCCTCACATCCTAGCGATGAATGAGAATTACGAGCAATTCATCGAGAAGGGTGTTGAGGTTTTGATGATTACGAGTACAGACACTGCGCAAAGCTTAAAAGTTGTTAAAGACTTGGGGTTAAAGATGCCGCTTTTGTGCGACCCTAGCTGCCGTACTTTTCAAGCGTATCGAGTTGGTCAAGCACTGGGTGCACCTCTGCCAGCGCAGTTTCTATTAGATCCTCAAGGAAAACTGCGGTTTAAGCATTTGTTTTCTTTTCTATCTCCTAATGCCGAGATTGAGACGCTACAACAGGCCATTGAGGCGCTATAATCCCGCAAGGCAGTGTTGAGCGACGCCGAGTAGTTGCTCGTCTAGTGGCGCTGTGTTAGAACATTGTCGGCTGCCTACTATCTCGTCCAGCGTAGATTTTGCAGAGGAGTCGATGAAATGGAAGAAACAATAAGAATTCGCTCAGTTGACAAAAGTGAGTGGAGTCAAACCCTAAAAGGCTTTCAACTCGATCAAGTTCAGCAAGTGCTGGCAATTTACGGCGTTGATGGGCAGGTAGTCGATACGATCTGTGAATTGGTAGACGGCAAATTTTACATTAATGGTCAACCAGACGTTGATTACCCCTCTTTGCAAGCAGCAGCAGGAGCCGTAATCAAGGGCGAAAGAGGCGCTCAATAGGGTAAAGTCCCTCCTGATGCTTTGCCCACAATCGGGAGACTTGGCACAAGGCACTCTCCGCATTGCCGTGTCTCTCCATCTTGGTGTCCTCTTGGGTGAGACTGATGCCATACCTTAGGTGATGGCTTGAGAAGATGCTCCTAATTTGAATCCCAGAGCTTTCTTCTTCATGGTTTGGAAGATGTTGTAAAACCCATTCGCCCGCGAAGGAGTCAAACTAACATTTAAACCAGTCTCTTGGATGAAGTCAGGAGAGATTTCCAAAATTTCGTCTGGCGTCAATCCATTGAGTCCTTCAATCAGGAGGGCTACCAAACCCTTTACCAACTGGGCATCTGAATCTCCTTGATAGTAAACTTTACCCTCTTCCAAGTTCGCCGTTATGAAAACTTGGGAAACACAGCCAGGAACTTTATTTTCTGGAACTTTATCGGCGTCTGGCATTTCTTGCAGTCGTTTGGCGTACCACAGTAGCTGTTCATAGCGCTGCTTGGGATTGGTGCGTCGCTTAAAGCGTTCCACAATTCGGGCTAAGGAGTCTGGTAATGGGGTTGAGGTTGATGACATACCCAATCGTTAAGGCTTACTAACTACTTCGATCCTAACAAGGCTGAGGTACTCGGCTGACAACATTATCTCCCTGCTTCATAAACCGTTGAGCAGCCTGTTGGAAGTCGGCTAAGACAGCTTGCCTGTTTCCGGTCTCTTGCATCTCTAGTTAAGTGGAGAGTTTAGGATAGATGCAGATGAAATTGACGAGGAGTTCTAGGAAGCCAATCTCCTAATTAGTCACAAAGTTAACTCTCTTGCATGGACTATTAATAATGGCACATCACCACGGACACGGACACTACAGCCACAGTCACGGAGCACCTAGTTATAACCGTGCTTTTGTTGTCGGCACTACCCTCAACGTGGGATTTGTCATCGTTGAGGCAGTGTTCGGCTTGCTCACTAATTCGCTCGCCTTAATTGCCGATGCGGGTCACAATTTGAGTGATGTTCTGGGGTTACTCTTGGCGTGGGGAGCTTCTTGGTTGGTTCGTCGCCGTCCAACGCCACGCTATACTTACGGATTTCGCCGTTCCTCTATTTTGGCAGCTCTGCTCAACGCCAGCTTTCTGCTCATTGCCATGGGCGCTATTGCAACGGAAGCCATCCAACGCTTCTTTCACCCTACCCCAGTAAGCGGGAGTACGGTGATTGGTGTCGCGCTTGTCGGCATTGTGATTAATGGTGTCACGGCTTTGATGTTCATGTCGGGTCGAGAGCGAGATTTGAACATCAAAGGAGCCTTCCTGCACATGGCAGCAGACGCGCTGGTGTCTCTTGGTGTGGTCCTCGCTGGCATCGCCATTCTGACAACAGGCTGGCTTTGGTTCGATCCAGTCGTCAGCTTAATCATCGTTGTGGTCATTGTAGTCGGCACGTGGAACTTGCTACGCGACTCGGTTAATCTGGCACTCGATGCCGTGCCAGAAGCAATTGAGCCCAATGCCGTCCGAACTTATCTAGCAGAACTCCCCGGCGTGGTTGAACTCCACGACTTGCACATTTGGGCGATGAGTACTACCGAGGCGGCACTGACGGCTCACTTAGTCATGCCCGTGGGAAGACCTGACGATGCTTTCTTATCCAGAATCAGCATGGAGTTGCACGATAAGTTCGGCATCGAACACACCACGATTCAGGTAGAAACAGGTAACTTTCTGCGCCACTGCGACCAGAAGACTTGCTGTGACTAAATATGGAAATTATCAAGTCTCTGTTCTACTTTCTCTTAGCTGGATTATTTGAAATTGGGGGAGGATACCTGATTTGGTTGTGGTTGCGGGAGGGGAAAAACATTGGGTTCGCTTTGTGCCAGAAAATCTGAGATTATGAAAAGAATATGAAAAGCTGAACGAGCCAAACAAATGCCTATTTCGGAACACAGACCCAGCCTGCCTGAAGTCCACCGCAGCATCAAAGTCCCTAATGTCAGAAGCTTCTGGCGCAAGATGCTAGCTTATGCGGGACCAGGGTATTTAGTTTCAGTGGGATACGTAGACCCTGGTAACTGGGCAACGGACATTGCTGGTGGTGCTAAGTTTGGCTATGCGCTGTTGACAGTAATACTGCTCTCAAACTTGATGGCGATTTTGCTGCAATCGTTGTGCGTTCGGCTGGGAGTAGCGACTGGGCGAGATTTAGCACAGGCTTGTCGGGACTATTTCAGTCCACGGGTCAATTTTTGTTTGTGGGTACTTTGCGAGATTGCGATCGCAGCCTGTGACTTAGCAGAACTTCTCGGAAGTGCGATCGCTTTACAACTCCTATTCGGAATTCCCTTAGTGTGGGGAGTATGTATCACGGCACTGGACGTGCTTGTATTGCTATTCCTGCAAGGAAGAGGCTTTCGCTATGTGGAAGCGTTGGTGATTACCCTCGTGGCAATGGTAGGCGTCTGTTTTACAGCAGAAATCCTGTTCTCAAGACCGGATGCCGGAGGAATCTTGCTGGGATATGCGCCTAAGGTAGAGATTTTACAAAACCCAGGAATGCTCTACATTGCTATTGGCATTTTAGGGGCAACGGTGATGCCTCATAACTTATATTTGCACTCCTCAATTGTACAAACTCGCGACTGGCAACCGACCCTTGACAAGCGGTGGGAAGCGGTGAAATTTGGCACGATTGATTCCACGGTGGCTCTGTC
The DNA here is from genome assembly GCA_036703055.1 of Waterburya sp. Lineage (GTDB taxonomy): Bacteria > Cyanobacteriota > Cyanobacteriia > Cyanobacteriales > Coleofasciculaceae > DATNPV01. The sequence goes on along the minus strand of DATNPV010000184.1, from coordinate 61,052 downwards.
GTTGGCACTGTTTATCAATAGTGCAATTTTAATTGTGTCTGCCGCTACATTTCATTTTTCGGGTTATCAGGAAGTGGCAGAAATTCAAGATGCTTATAAATTGCTGTCTCCCTTATTAGGGGTGAGTGCCGCCAGTGCCATCTTTGGCATTGCCTTACTTGCTTCCGGGCAAAGCTCAACGCTGACAGCCACCTTAGCCGGACAGATTGTGATGGAAGGCTTTTTACAGATACATCTTCCTTCCTGGTTACGCCGTCTCGCCACCCGATTAATTGCCATTGTCCCGGCGTTGGTTGCGATCGTTTTCTTTGGCGAAAAGAGTACAGGTACTCTACTAGTTTTCAGTCAAGTTGTTTTAAGCTTACAGTTATCATTTGCGGTAATTCCCTTAGTGATGTTTACAAGTAATCACCGTTTGATGGGTGAATTTGTTAATCCATTTTGGCTAAAAACTCTAAGCTGGATAGTTACTTTGATTATTGTCAGCTTAAATGTTTGGCTCCTGTTGCAAACCTTCTTGGGCTGGTTGGTGTAAAGGTAGCGAGGCTTCTTCATTTGTGGTGAGTTTCTATCAGAAAGTCAAAAATGTAGCTCAATTGGGAAAACTCTCCTCAAATCAGGGCTTCAGCGTTGGGGATAGCGAAGCGCTGCCTCCTTGCGGCGGCTCGCCCGGACTGACAGATACTTCCAAACAACTGGCTACCAGATTGAATGCCCAATTATTAGAAATTCCCGATACTAGAGAGTTTGAGCCAGTTAGAGGACAACCTCAAAAAGGAATAAATTGTAGAAGTAACGAACCGATACTGACAAGAGCGTTGCCTAAGGATGTCCCGCTTCGAGCTTTTGGAGGATTTTGGGCAATTTCTATACCCTTAATCATGTTCTGTGCCAACTGGTATCCGGTTGGGTTTTGCTGGACAGAAAAGAGAGTTGCTGCCACCTGTGCGTCTTGAGAGGCTGCCTTGTAGTTGGATAAGTTGAGGAAAGCGACACTACGTGCTAGGTAGGTTGGAGCAAAGTCAGGTTTAAGGCTTAAGGCTTGATTATATTTATTAATAGCGGCTCGGTAGTTACCTCGATCTGCTTCAACAACGCCCCAAGCATAGAAGTCCTCAGCCGTTCCTGCGTACTGAGGAATGCCCATAGTACCCTGGATATAAGCAGTTTTTAGGCTAGTGCCATATAAACTAGCATTGAGGAGAATCGCGTCTCTTAGGTCAGTACTTTCGAGATTAGCGCCACTGAGGTTAGCACCACTGAGATTGGCCCCATTGAGAGACGTACCCGTTAAGTTAGCGCCAGCGAGGTTAGCACCTGTCAAATTAGAACGACTGAGATTAGCACGGCTTAAGTCTGCCCCACTTAAGTCTGCACCTGCCAAATCAGCTAGTACTAGACCTGCATTTGTGAGATCGCATTGCCGACATTGTTTGGTAGACAGTAACTGTTGAGTATGCTGTAGATTTTCCGCCTTCGCGATCGCATGGAGATTGATGGCGGTTAGTAAGGCTGTTGTTGTCAGGAGAGTGAGTTTTAAATTCATAAGTCTGTCACTGGGGCAAAGACAAGAGGGTTGCGTTCATTATTTTTATTTCATAAGCCCTTTGTAAGGACAACAAACAAACAATAAGTAACAGCTGTGATAGGCTATCTGCGATGAGGAGTGCTAGAGGTATTAATCATGGCGAAATTGCGGGTAGGACTACTGTTCGGCGGTTGTTCGGGGGAACATGAAGTTTCGATTAATTCAGCACGAGCGATCGCCCAAGCTCTAAATTCTGACCAGAACACTCACAAGTACGAACTTCTGCCAGTTTACATTCAAAAAGATGGCGCCTGGCAAGCTGGGGACGTTGCTCAACACGTCCTCAAATCGGGTCAGGCGTTGCCGTTAAACGGTAAAGACGAGGCAGACCTTCTATCTTCAGCCGCTGAGACTGAGTTGTTATCCAATAAAACAGAGATTTTACCATCTACTGGTGGCTTTTCTCAATTGAGTCGGGTCGGGCAGAATATCACTTGGTCTGAGGTGGATGTTTGGTTCCCCATCTTACACGGCCCAAATGGGGAAGATGGTACGATTCAAGGCTTGCTGAAGTTAATGCAGGTGCCCTTTGTGGGTTCTGGCGTCCTCGGTTCAGCCTTAGGGATGGATAAACTGGCGATGAAAATGGCCTTCGGTCATGCCGGGCTAGCGCAGGTGAAATACGTGGCGGTGAATCGTTCCCAGATTTGGTCGAATCCTTGTGTGTTCCCCAAACTTTGTGACCAGATTGAGGAAACATTGGGTTATCCCTGTTTCGTAAAGCCTGCTAACTTAGGGTCATCGGTAGGCATTGCGAAGGTGCGATCGCGCCAAGAATTAGAAGCCGCTTTAGATAATGCAGCCAGCTATGATCGACGCATCATCGTAGAAGCTGGCGTTGTGGCGCGGGAGGTGGAATGTGCCGTTTTGGGTAACGATCATCCTAAGGCGTCAGTGGTTGGCGAAATTACTTATCAAAGCGATTTTTATGATTACGAAACCAAATACACAGAAGGACAAGCCGACTTATTGATTCCAGCCCCCCTACCCGATACCGTTACCACGAAAATCCAGGAAATGGCTCTTCAAGCGTTTGCCGCAGTCGATGCGGCTGGTTTAGCACGGGTGGACTTTTTCTACGTCGAAGAGACTGGAGACGTTTTGATTAACGAAATCAACACTTTACCCGGTTTCACAGCAACCAGTATGTACCCTCGTTTGTGGGCGGCAACTGGTGTTTCCTTCCCGGAATTGGTTGACCAGTTGCTTCAGTTCGCACTGGAACGGCACGGCGCTTAAACAATCTGAAGTTTGAGTCCACTAGAAGAACTATTGGGCTATAGGTTGCTTTCTGGTCTAATCTGGGTTTGGTATTTCTTTCCAATTCGAGGAGACAAACTTGGAACGCACATTTCTCATGATCAAGCCGGATGGCGTACAGCGCAACCTAGTAGGTGAAATTATCCGGCGTTTTGAGGCCAAAGGCTTTACTCTAGTTGGACTCAAGCTAATGAGTGTCAGCCAAGAACTGGCAGAACAGCATTACGATGTTCACAAAGAGCGACCTTTTTTCCCTGGACTTGTTCAGTTCATCACCTCCGGGCCAGTCGTAGCGATGGTTTGGGAAGGGGACGGAGTTGTTGCCTCAGCCAGAAAAATTATCGGTGCGACCAATCCCCTCAGTGCTGAACCAGGGACGATTCGCGGTGACTATGGAGTCACTGTGGGTCGTAACCTGATTCACGGTTCAGATGCGATCGAGACAGCCCAACGTGAGATTAGCCTCTGGTTCAAGGAGGACGAACTCGTAAGCTGGCAGCCTAGCTTAACGTCTTGGCTGTACGAGCAGTAGGGTAGAGGGTAAGGGTTAGGATTTAGGGGGTCAGGGTCGGGTTAAGCCATCAAGAACACTCACTTTCTACCCTGACCCTTACATCAAGTCGAGATGATTGCCGTAATCAACACCTCTCCACGTCTTCCCGTCCGTCGTAATTACGGGTGTTCTACCTGAGACAATATTATCCGTTTTCCGTTTATCGCACCTCGCTGACCTCTTCCGTGTCAGCGTCCTGGGTCTGATTTTCTGTCGGTAATTCTACGGCTTGATTCTCGGTTGCTAACTCCGCTTCACTGTTAGTCCGCTTGGAGAATCCCCAAATGAAGACTAAAGCAATGGCAGCGACCATTAACCATTCCGGAGGAACCAGTTCCGGCCTAATCGCTCTCACTAAAAGTCGCAGCCCAACAAACCCAACCGTAATGTAGCCCGCATCTTCCAAATAGGCGTATTCTTTCAGCCAACGGATAAATAACCCCGCCATGAACCGTAGGGTAATCACGCCAATGGTTCCGCCAGTGATAACGAGCCAAGTTTTGTCAGAGATGGCGATCGCGGTTGTTACACTATCTAACGAGAAGGCTAAATCGGTGACAGCGATGATGGGAATGGCCTGCCACAGGGAAGTAAACCTTGGCCCATGATGTTGATGTTCTTCATCTTCCTCGGACGTGAAATGCTCGAAGACCAACCACAGGAGATAAGCGGCTCCAAGTAGCTCAAACTGCCAGAACTGCACAACCCAAGTTGCCGTGAGAATCAGGGTAATGCGTAGGATGTAAGCCGCTACCAAGCCGATGTTGAGAGCACGACGTTGAAGTTGCCTGTCGTCTAAACCGCCGGCGATTGCAGCTAAGGCGATCGCATTATCCGCCGAGAGCAGCGCCTCTAGGGCCACTAAAATCAGTAGCACCACTGGGGCTTCAATTCCTAGATTGAAAGGGGAGTTAAAAATTTGGTCTAGCATTAAAAATGGTTCAAAACAGAGAGTTGCAAACCCTTAGGTGTGGGCGCAAGCTGCTTTATTGCGCCAAAACTAGGTCTTCCTTAACCAAGCTTAACCTCTTGTCGCTAATTTCTGCTGAAAAGTCAAACGATTACCCATTACCTACTACCCATTACCCGTTACCGAAGTGCCCCAACTTAAAATCACCCCCAGTTTATATTGCGACTTGTAACAAGATATTTCGCGGAGAGTCAATTTGGCGCAAATTAATGGGTAATTACCTTTGAAATCAGGAGATGTTAAACAATGGGAATATCAGATACCCAAGTTTTTGTAGCTCTTGTCGTAGCGCTGATTCCGGGCGTTTTAGCCTTTCGGCTAGCGACGGAACTCTACAAGTAAAGTTGCCTCGTTAGCAATCTGTGCGAAGTTCCCCCTCTTGAGCGGTTTCACGTCAAGAGGCGGTGCTTCACAGGCATACAAAGAGCTGATCACCAGGCAAGCGAGAGACGATTGAGGGGTTTCTACCGAGAAGTTCTTCATGAGGCGAGCATTCCCAATCCAGTGCTCTCTCTAGGCAAACCGCTTAAGTTTTCCTGATAATCGCAGCTGTAGTCTGTAATTTATCTGATAACATCGGCTTGCCACTGCCTTTGATCGGCTCTTTGTTGATTAGCTCGAAGTTTCGACCCAAACAAAGTTAGCAATTTTAGATCAGGAGTGTATGCTCGACACGCTATCCTAGAGTCTTCGGCGTTAGTTCGCCAGCACGGTATTCTGACACCATGAACGCATTTCAACCTGAAACACCAACTCGGCAATCCTCACCCCCCCGGCGGATGCCTTTCCGGAACCAGCGCCGACAACGACGCCAATTTTACCAATCTGTTGTCGGTGAAACAACCGCTAAGTTGGCTGTTAATTTAGTGCTGAGTGCCGCTGCGATCACTGGATTAGCACAACTTTTGCCTTATCACCTATCCCAGCAAGCTAAGCTGCGGGAAATCCGGACAGAGGTGACACGTACTGAGGAACGTCTCCAAACCTTGCGTGCTGACTTTCACCGCTCTTTTGACCCCGGACAAGCCAAGAGTGTCATGCAAGAACAAAGCTATCGGGTTGATGCGAATCAGCATCCAGTCTTTTTTCAAGAGTTCACTCCCAAGGAAGACAACTAAGTAGGTCGGTGAAATTAAACATCACGGCTCGTGGCTGGGCATGGGGCATAGGGTAAAAGGCTCCAGGGCAAAGGGCTTTTATGCTTATTACTACTAAGTGGTCGTTTGGGCCGTTAAAGAAAGTCTTAACCTTTATGGCGACAGCTATTAATCCTGCCAAGCGTTAACGCTACTGGGTAGTCAGTTAGCTATGGGCTCAGTTCAGTCATCAATTACCCGTTTACCCATGACTCATTCCCACCAAGCGCTAATCTTTAAGCACTCAGTGGCTGTAGCAGTTGATTCATCCAAGTTTCAACATTCTGGCGCAAACGGCCTATAAACCCTGCCTGTTTCATAGCCGTGAGCGCACGCTGATAGTCGGCGATCGCGCAATTCCAATCGCCTCGCAGATGATAAGTGCGACCTCTTTCAGCGTAGATATGTTCTTCCAATCCTCCTAGCACTAAGGCCATATCCAGATTTTCTATCGCTAAGTCATTGAGTCCCAGTTCACGGAACGTAATCGCCTGGTTAATCCAAGTGCGAGTATTCCCCGGATTGATGTCAAGCGCCATCTCATAATCGGTTAGGGCTTCTGCCAGTTGCCCACCAGAGGCATAATAGTTAGCTCGATTGTTGTAGGCACTGTCTAATTGAGGATTCAGTTGCAGTGCTTTGTTGTAATCAGCCAGCGCCTTTTCTCTGTGACCACTTTGGAAGTAAATTAAGCCCCGGTTATTGTAATCAACAGCACGGTTGGGGTGACGTATGATTAGCTGCGTGAGCAATGTAATCGCACCCAAATAATTTCCTTGTTTCGCTTTGCGATGTGCTGAGGCGCGTAGGCTTTGATCGGATGGTTCGCTATCTTTACCGGGTACCAGTGCGATTGGAGCTAAACGCCTTTGATTTTGACGGGACATGGGGGACCACTCTCGATTTTGGTCTTGCCAATTGATAAAAGCATGAGCGTTCATAGTCTTCCTCAACAGTACCTGCGGCCTATCTAGCATCAACATTACGGCTTGCAGCACCCTGCTGGTTAGTCTAAGTGTGTCACTTACTTAGGCGTCTTTGGCCTACTAGGAAACACCCAGACTCTCCCTAAAAATCCAGAGTTTCTAAAGAACTCTACAACATCGCATTACCAGGTTCCTGAAATATAACGAACAGCCTGACACGATACCTCTTCCTGGAGGGTGGAGACACAGCCTAGCTGTGTGAACCTTCAGAAATTGGCACAAGCTTTGGGGAGAGGGTTGAAAGTAGGTTGGTTGCACGTTACAGGTTATGAAGTTTTTTCAAGTTTCACCTTTCATCTTTCATCCTTCCCACATTCATCTATTCACCCCATTCCCTCTCCCTTCAGGAGGATAGATGCTGATAAAATGCAACCGAAGCTATTAAATGCAACCGAAGCTATTGATTTGCTTGGTTTTTTGCTCCTTAACTCGAGAATAGTCTTATGGCAGCTGCAACGTCTTTGGATCAGGCTCCTGATGTCTCAACCGATAGCTATCTGGTTGTTGGTTTAGCCACCTGCTTTCTTAAAGAAGAGGGTGAAGTTCACGAAGTCCAAGTTATCGAACCTATTCCCTCAGCGGCTCTAGAAGCCATTCTCAAAGGAATTCCGACTTCTTATTCCTTAGCGTGTGGGACAACTCTGGGTAAACTACTCATCGACGCATCGCTCCAACACCCTGCTGAGTTTCCGGCTGAGGCTCAGTTTTGTGATGATTTCGCCGAACGTGCGATCGCGGCTGCACGTACCTACCAGAGTCGCCAAGAAGCACAGTCCCATATTCCCCTAGGCACGACGCGCAATGACTTCAACTACTCGACTGAACGCAAGCGTGTACTCAATCAGACACGCCTTGTTCGCCGGGAGGATGATGTCAAGCAGCACGAGTATACTCATAAAGTCCTCTAGGCAACTAGCACCATGCTAAAACTTTACGGCGGTGCCCGGAGTCGGGCTTCAATTGTCCAGTGGTATCTTGAAGAACTGGGAGTTCCCTACGAATTCGTTCTGCTGGATATGCAAGCTGGGGAGCATCGACAACCCGAATACCTGGGCATTAACCCAATGGGGAAAGTCCCAGCGATCGTCGATGGAGACTTTCAGCTTTGGGAATCAGGAGCAATTTTGTTCTACCTGGCGCAAAAGTACGGTGATCTGTCGTCTTCTCCAGAAGAGCAAGCAGCAGTTCTGCAATGGATTATATTCGGCAATGCTACTCTAGGGCCAGGAATTTTTGTAGAGGCCAATCGCGAACGGGAGATGCCTAGGTTGATGGCTCCACTCAATCAAATTCTGGAGAAACAGCCGTTCTTGTTGGGAGATGATCTGAGTGTGGCGGATATTGCAGTTGGATCGATTTTGGCTTATATCCCAATGATGCTGAAGCTCGACCTGAGCGAATATCCGGCTGTTGTTGACTATATCAAACGTCTCTCGGAGCGCCCTGCGTTTCAAAAAGGGATTGCAGGAGGCCGCTAAAGCTCTAGTTTCATAGAATTAACACCGAAAGAAGGGCACCCATTATGGGTGCCTTTTCTAAACCTTTGGAGCTGGCAATTTTTTATCTGAAACCCACAGCCGCTTGCCACACAAAGGCTAGTAGCAAGAAAAAGACAGGGATGACAGGGAGGATATCAACAAGGGGGTCAAAAATGGCATAAGCTTCCGGCAGTTTGGCTAAGAGCAGTGCAGCTTCCATGTTTAAACTTTTCCTTTCCAACACAGTTTTCAGAATTGACATGGATCTTAACACGAACGGTGTCCTAGCTGAGCCGTCTCTCTGTCTGGAAAATAGGGGATGGGAAATAAGGAATGGGGATTTTCATTCCTTCATTGTGAGTTTTCGTCTCATGATGTTTGTCTGGAGGAAATTTACGCTCCTTAAAGGTAGGAATGACTATTCCTCTCCCCGTCCCCCCGTCTGCTCGTCTATTTTTATGAGAGCCAGTGGGCAAACTCTGCGGTAAAGCGATCGCACAAAATCGCCTCCCGAATTTTCTGCGTGAAGCGAATCAGTTCCGTCACGTTGTGCAGGGAAATCAACATAATGCCCAGCACTTCCTTGCAGCGCACTAAATGATTTAGGTAAGCGCGGGTAAAGTTTTGGCAACAGTAACAGGGGCAACTGGCATCCAGAGGGGTGAAATCTTCCCGAAACTGGGCATTTTTTAAGTTCCAGCGCTCTCCCTGTACCAAGGCGGCACCGTGACGCCCCAAGCGGGTAGGAATGACGCAATCAAATAAGTCTACACCAGCTGCGATCGCGCGTACCATTTCGCGATAGGTGCCCACGCCCATAAGATACCGAGGCTTTTCTATCGGTAAATACGGCGCGGTAGCGTCAACAATGTCATGGATGAGTTCAGCCGGTTCCCCGACACTCACACCGCCAATGGCATAACCGGGTAAATCCAACTCCACCAAAGACTGGGCTGCTGTACGACGTAAATCTAGGTAAACCCCGCCTTGAACAATGCCAAACAAGGCTTGCTCACTAGGACGGGCATGGGCTTCAATACAACGCTTCAACCAACGGTAGGTGCGCTCAACTGCCGCCTCCACATCGGAGCGATCTGCTGGATAGGGGGGGCACTCATCAAACGCCATGATTACGTCTGCCCCTAAGGTATTCTGAATCTCAATGGAACGTTCTGGCGTCAACTTGATCATCCGCCCATCACGGGGTGAGCGAAAGGTTACGCCCTCCTCCCTAATTGTACGGAGGTCACTTAAACTAAATACCTGAAAACCACCGGAATCGGTGAGAATTGGCCCGCTCCACCCCATAAACTGATGTAAACCACCCGCTTGCCTCACAATGTCTTCTCCTGGTTGCAGGTGAAGATGATAGGTATTGGCTAGAACCATTTGTGAACCAGCCGCGGCTAACTGGGCTGGAGTTAGAGTTTTAACCGTAGCCAAGGTGCCTACGGGCATGAATCTGGGCGTCTCGACCACACCATGAGGCGTAACAAACATACCTGCACGCGCTTTGGTTTGGCTACAGGACGCCTGACAATGAAAGGAAAATTTAATTTTCTGTTACTCCAATGCTGTAAATTAAACCCTGTTGTAGTGATTACAACAGTTGAAATTTGAAGGATAGAAGGTTAAAGCTTTCAACTGACAATTTGCCGATTTATCAAGTTAATAACCGATGAATTTGCCAATTTATCAAGTTAACAACCCTTCAATCTTTAGAAAGGACACTCACCCTCATCATCAAGCTGGACATCCCACTTGGCGCTTAAAACTTGCGTTACCATCGCTTCGAGCGCATCCACATTAAATTGCTGAGTAGATTGCTCTTGTAATGGGTTCGAGAGGGGAATGAGCCGTAACTGACGGTTATCTTGAATTAAATCAAAGTATACTTCTTTACTGGGAGACTGACCTAACAGTAAGTAATCAAAACTTTGGACATTGAGATACATGGCCTGATTAGCAATCAGCGTCGAGCGATGAGGATCACAAAAGACTTCCATCACACACCCTTCGCCCTCAGCTTTGATTTCACCGTCCAGACTATGGATATAGCGCACCCGGCTGAGATCATTAAGCAGGCGTTCAATGTCTTGCTTGTTGATAACAATGCCAGTGTCGATAATGCAGGGAGCTGGAAGCTGGTGCGGAGATTGAGAGTAACTCATGGGTAAAAGCCTAAGATGCAAACGGGGCTGAGATTGCCATGGAATAGGGTTAAAGTAACCGCTTTGCTGGAGACCCTACATGAGGAAACCAAGAGCTTAGATCATCATCGCTGCCACGGTCAAGATCAAGATGAACGTGCGGCAAGGGACAATCAAGAGGGAGACGTGATGGCAAACAAGTAGATTCCTATCTGAATACTTGGGCGATACAGGAAGGAACTTGTTGCTCATAAAGTAGGGTATGAGACAATACTATCCCAAGATTCTGGCACTGCTAATAGGAGAATGGACTGAATTTGTGACGGGGAGCCCCTTATGTGGCGGTTAACATTGCCAAAATTAGTGCAACGAGGATGTCAAGTCTGGAGTTCCCTACTGGGTGCAGTTACGTTTTATACTAGCATCCCGCTTCCTAGAGGCTGGGCGCTGGAATTTCAGAGAATTGCCCGTTGGGCACCTGTGATCGGATTACTGCTTGGCGGCATCTTAGGAATCTTAGATGCTGTACTGCAAACATGGGGTGTGCCAATTTTGACCCGAAGTGCGTTAATTGTCGTCAGTTGGCTGGCTCTTACGGGAGGACTGCATCTTGATGGTGCAATGGATACAGCGGATGGTTTAGCGGTTCAAGACCCCCAGCGACGGTTAGCCGTGATGGTAGATAGTGCTACAGGTGCTTTTGGGGCAATGGTAGCTGTGGTCTTATTGTTATTGAAAACGGTTGCCCTAACCGACATTGACACTCATCGATGGTTAGTGTTGATGGTAGCAGCGGGTTGGGGGCGTTGGGGGCAGGTCGTCGCGATCGCGTTTTATCCCTACCTCAAACCGACGGGAAAGGGGGCATTTCACAAACAATCGATTCGCCTTCCTCAAGATATCCTGTTGGGATTAGTATTCCTCTTGGGTTTAGGCAGCTTGTCGCTGTTCCTGAACCTGGGTAACGGTAAGATAGCCTTTGCTCTTAGCCTGGGGGGAGGTGCGATCGCACTGAGTACAGGTGCTTGGTTTGATCGTCAGTTGGGGGGACACACGGGCGATACTTACGGTGCTGTCGTGGAGTGGACAGAAGCCTTGTTCCTTTGCTTGTTGACAGCTTTTGACGGTTGACTTTGTTCGATCGCTCGTAGTCGCGTCACTTTGAGTTTAAAAGCACCACCACTCGTTTCTCCAAAGGCACGTACTCGGATAACGTACTTACCTGCCTCGGTAATCCGCACAAATAAAAGAGAGTTAGTCGTCCCGTCGGGGCCATCATCATTTTCTCCGACGGTGGAGCCATCGGCTGCCAGAAGAGTAACAATCGTGTCAAAATTTTCCGAAGTTAGGTCAATGGCAACTTGGTCACCAGCATTCAAGTTTAGGACATAGTCACGAGCAAACCCCCCTTGACCAGTAGGAACATCTTTATCTGTGAGTGTATCAGAGACGACATTACCGGAAGTCAGTGGAATCGGATTGTACAAGGGATTCTGTGCTCTCGCTGCCACCGCTGTTAAGCTGACTGCCAAGAACGTTGTCGGAACCAGCAGCGCTAAGCTAAACTGAGCGGCAAAAGCCTTAATCATATAAAATCTGTTATTGAAGCTAGAACGGCTCAATTATGACACCATACAGCGATCGCAGAAAGATTCTTGGGTTGAAGTCTGCCGTGACACGGATAGGTTGAGAATTGCGTCCAGTCTAATCTTTCATGCACAAGCGCACATAAAAGCCCCGCTTTGCGAGGGCGGAGCAACTGACAATGTTATGCGCCAGTATACTGCTTGACATTCAATATTGTCTCTGTCTAAGGGAGGAGAAGCCGATTTCAATCCCTGATAGGGATTTAAGTGATTTCAACTTTGGAAATACACCGGGCCTGATGAAGGCTCTACTCGTTTCAATCCCTGATAGGGATTTAAGTTGATTTCAACCCTAGAAGACAGAGAAAAGCAGAGACTTTCGGAGAAGTTTCAGTCCCTGATAGGGATTTAAGTTGATTTCAACTAATGAAAGTTATGGATGGAAGCGACTGCGTTCAGTTTCAATCCCTAATAGGGATTTAAGTTGATTTCAACATTAATGCCAATACTCCAAAGTATAGGTAGATGAAAGTTTCAATCCTTAATAGGGATTTAAGTTGATTTCGACCGTTAGGCTTGCCCTCAGACCTCACAGCAAATCTGGGGTTTCAATCCCTAATAGGGATTTAAGTTGATTTCAACTTAAGTTGAAGTGTTTGCATTTAGTGCAGATGTCACTGGTTTCAATCCCTAATAGGGATTTAAGTTGATTTCAACTTACCCGCTAATTTTGACTTACCCGCCCCTGTTTGTTTCAATCCCTAATAGGGATTTAAGTTGATTTCAACACCCCAAAAAGTCACTTTTTCACTAGCTCAAAAGGTTTCAATCCCTAATAGGGATTTAAGTTGATTTCAACGATCCTGAGTCTATCGCGATCACTGAAAAAATCCGTTTCAATCCCTAATAGGGATTTAAGTTGATTTCAATCATGCAGCGTAGGTTGAGTGTTACCGAGACCCAAAGTTTCAATCCCTAATAGGGATTTAAGTTGATTTCAACTGGCTATTATGATAGTCCTCACGATTTTGTATTTTTAGTTTCAATCCCTAATAGGGATTTAAGTTGATTTCAACGCTGTGTGTTTGACAAAGGTTGGGCATATTGCCAGGTTTTAAGTTTCAATCCCTAATAGGGATTTAAGTTGATTTCAACGTATCAAGCAACGTACAAGTAGAAAGGGAGAGTATTCTGTTTCAATCCCTAATAGGGATTTAAGTTGATTTCAACCCCTCGCCGGTACCACAGCCCCAGCCCCAAAAAGTTTCAATCCCTAATAGGGATTTAAGTTGATTTCAACTGATCAATAGGTTCTGCTCCTCTAGAAGCCATATCGTTTCAATCCCTAATAGGGATTTAAGTTGATTTCAACTAATGTTTCTGTATCAGCAACTTCATTGCTATAGGTTTCAATCCCTAATAGGGATTTAAGTTGATTTCAACTAAAGCAGATCGTCTGATGGATTCTCGTTGTAGCGTCTGTTTCAATCCCTAATAGGGATTTAAGTTGATTTCAACCTGATCGAGAAAATGCTCCAGCTTGAAGTTCAAACCGTTTCAATCCCTAATAGGGATTTAAGTTGATTTCAACGAGGGCGGTCTATCAAGGGAGTAAGTTGGTGGTGGAACGTTTCAATCCCTAATAGGGATTTAAGTTGATTTCAACCCTTTTATCCTGGTTTGCCCTAGGGTTGTAGCGATTTGTTTCAATCCCTAATAGGGATTTAAGTTGATTTCAACTTGTAAAGCCGTGGCCTCAGCACCTGCTGTTGATGCAAACAATTTGTTTCAATCCCTAATAGGGATTTAAGTTGATTTCAACTCGCAAGAGCTAGAGCGGTTGCACTATCGGAACTCGTTTCAATCCCTAATAGGGATTTAAGTTGATTTCAACGTGGAGAGCCGCGCCATCAGCGTGTTGGGTTTTCCGTTTCAATCACTAATAGGGATTTAAGTTGATTTCAACGCTGAACTTTCTTGAGCTGATTCAACTGCTCGGTGATATGGTTTCAATCCCTAATAGGGATTTAAGTTGATTTCAACACTGTGATCTACTGTTGCAAGAGGCGGCAACCTACCCGTTTCAATCCCTAATAGGGATTTAAGTTGATTTCAACAAAGCTAATTACCAGTGCAGCTCCCCGGATGAACTGTTTCAATCCCTAATAGGGATTTAAGTTGATTTCAACTACGGATACCTGAGGCTATGGAAACCTGAGAAGCTTCTCGTTTCAATCCCTAATAGGGATTTAAGTTGATTTCAACCTCTAATTGCCCAGTTGATGCTATGGCATACTCGGTTTCAATCCCTAATAGGGATTTAAGTTGATTTCAACTGGGGACTACCAAAATTTAGTCGAGATCCTGATGTTTCAATCCCTAATAGGGATTTAAGTTGATTTCAACGTAATTACAGAAGGTGGTAAAGCTGTTGATAATTCCTGTTTCAATCCCTAATAGGGATTTAAGTTGATTTCAACTGCGGGTAGCTGTAACCCCTGCGGTATTTGATTTTCAAGGTGCAGTTGCGTGAACCTGATCTAATAATAGCTTTTTAGCCCCTGATTCATGCAAGTCCCCCAAGAGAAAATCACCTCAAAACCAATCATGATAAGCATTTCAGGATTTGCGGGAACCTCCCTTTTGAGTAAAATGCTTCAAAGCATTATCAAATAAGGAATACAGCCAAAAATTTTGACCCTTCTTAAAAAACACCTACAGGTTCACGCATTCAGCCCCAAAAATCCCTACTCCATCGGGTCACAGCGAATCTCAATCATAAACCCGTCAGGGTCATAAAAATAAATTCCGCGTCCCGTAGGACGTGTTACGGGCCCATGATCAATAGACACTTGATTTTCTCGCAACACATCAACCGCTTGGTCAAATAACTCTGGAGCGATATCAAAAGCTAAGTGATTGGCACGAGTAAATGCACGCTTAGGGTCAGGGTGTGGTGGTGCGAGTTCTGGCTCCCCAAACAAATCAATAACCGTGCCATCTGAGGTGATGAAGTTAGCTACTTTTCCCGCAGCTACTAACTCAACTAAGGTTTTTGGTACTTCTTCGCCTGTCAGTTCGTGCAAACCCAGAATATCTCCATAGAAGTGGCGAGATGCTTGCATGTCACGCACATTCAATGCTATGTGGTGTACCCGACGCAGCATTCCTGGGGTAAGGGTAGTTTTGAAGGAGTGGGGGCTAGACAACATAAGTCATTCAAAAGTCAAAATGAGGCAGGCTCTTACATAAAACTCAATGTATATCGACTGACTAAGATTAGGGTCTGTCTGCAATGTTTATTTTTAACCTGACGTTATGAACCTCGCCCTCTTGCCCCCTCTGTGACACAGTGAGGAGGGAGTCACGAAATGATTACAGGTTGAAGCCCCTGTGCGTAGCTCATATCAATTTCCTTGTTGTTCAAGAGTATAGGGGTTACCAACGTTTTCCCTTACTCCCCACTCCCACTCCCCACTCCCTATTTTCAGATAAGGGATTAGGAACCGGAATTTTAACTTTGACTTTTTGTGTCTATCAAGCTGTGGCTCAGACGATTTATTCGTGGGAAGCCTAAAATAGCTGTGTTCCCTTGGTCAGAATCAAATTAAACTTGATGCGATCGCGACCAACTACTTAAGTTCGCAGTATCGTGAAGAAAGGCACTGTGTAGTTTTGCGAGTCAAGGCGTGGTCAGCAAGGCTGTGTTTGCTTCCCCGTTTTCCGCAAGGCTTCCCTTTCTTAGAGGGATTAAAATTTCTTGAAAGATAGTGCAATTCGCACGAAAATTTGCCTTCCTCCTCAGACTCATGAGCAATTTTCCAAATTTGTCCAGCTACGGTTTCAGGGTCGTTAGAGAATTAGGACACAATCGTACTGGTGGGAGAGTGACCTACCTCGCCATCCCTCATCGTCAGGACGGGATGGGGAAGGAACCCGTTGTAATTAAGCAGTTTCAGTTTGCCAAACGGGGCACCCACTGGTCAGACTATGATGTCATCGAACGCGAAATCCAAGTTTTACAGGGGCTGAATCATCCCGGTATCCCACGTTACCTGGGTTCTTTTCAAACTCCTCATGGCTTCTGCCTGGTGCAAGAATACAAAAATGCCCCCTCGCTTGCTTTACCTCGTAGTTTTGACCCCGATGAAATTAAGCAAATTGCCGTTGCTTTACTGAACATCTTGGTCTATTTACAAAATCGCATTCCCCCGATTATTCACCGAGATATTAAACCCGAAAATATCTTAGTGGATGACCAAACCAACGTTTTCCTAGTCGATTTTGGGTTGGCTCGAATCGGCGATGGGGAAGTGGCGATGAGCAGCGTGGCTAAAGGCACTATCGGGTTTATGGCTCCAGAACAGCTATTTAATCGACAGCTAAGTGAAGCATCAGACCTCTATGGTTTAGGAGCTACATTGATTTGTTTGCTGACTGGCACTTCATCAACGGCTATCAGTAACTTAATTGATGATGACTACCGAATTAATTTCAAACATCTGGTGCCCAAGCTCAGTCTACGTTGGATTGAGTGGCTACAAAAGATGGTTGAACTGAAACCTAAAGACCGTTTTTCCGACGCAGAAACGGCCTTAGCCGCCCTAAAACCTATTTATGTTATCCGCGTTCCTGAGGTTAAGCTTAGCCAATCTTGTATGGAATTTACGGCTACAAGACTGGGCGAAATGTTAACTCAAACCCTCTCAATTAGTAACGCTGTTCCCGAAACAGTTTTGGAAACTCATTTAGAAGTAGCCCCTCATCTGAGTGACCCTCCGCATACTCCCCACATTCATGATTGGATTCGGTTTAATCAATCTGAGTTTATTGATAATCATGCCTTCTGCCAAATCACGGTTGATACCAATAAGCTCATCGCCAATAAAACCTTTGAACGAGAAGTATTAATTCATACTAATTCTCAACCAGAAACCCAGGTTTTAAAACTAAAAGTTAAAACGGCGCCTGTACCGATTAGAGAGAAAAAATTGCCTTATTTGTCCCTCGCTTTACTGGTTCTGTTTGCTGCTGCGGCAACTTGGTTTGAAACAACTGCTTGGGAAGGAATTATTAGTAAAAATGGGTCAATCGGGGTAGCGATCGCAATTTTCGTGTCAGCTTTGGTTGCTATGCTGGGACTAGCAGCCGCTGTGACTTCTGGTGTTATCTCCTACGTGGCATCTAAAATCAGAGCCAAGCTGGGTGTGCCGTTAAAAGCAATGGATACAGTAGCCGCTGTGTTTTTTGCTGGAGTAGCCGCGATGTTTGTTGCGGGATTTGGTGCTCAGTTTCGGGAGATGGATACCACCAGTACTTGGGGAATTGCCTCTCTTCATGCTGCCTTTGCGGCTGTGGATGCGGTGGTATTTATGGCAGCATTTGAAGGTGAAGGGGTTGCCCAAAGTTGTTTGCAACGGGGATTTAGTAAAACATTGGCCATTGGCGTTTCTTTGTTGTCTACCGCGTTGGGAATTAGTTTAGGACTTGGCTTAAAGCTAGGATTTGTTAATCAGCTAGTCATGTCAGCCATTGTCGCGACCAGTTTACCCTTAGCAACTCTAATTATTTATCCCCCCTTAGAACGTGTCAGACGAATCAAGAATTATCGCAAGTTGGAAGGACATTTAATTAAGCCTTGACCCTAAGCAGAGGGAGTCACTCACCCTGTTTCTCAATTTCCCTATTAGGCTTTCTTTTAATACTCCGGCTTGAGCCTACTGGACGAAACATTTCTGAAGCGAGACAATTTAAGCTATCAGGGGTAAAAGCAGTCTATGTCAGCCAACTATAGGGTTGGGAAATACGTACATAGGAAGAAGCCCTTATTCCTGAGTTTTGTTTCTCTAAGAGAAAGATAAGCATCAGGATTGTTTTAATATGAAACAGGAAGTTCTCAGCGCTGCGGTGATCGGTGCTGCTGTAGTTATCGGTTTAATGGTTGGATTTTCCATCACTTACGCGGCTCGTAGTTTGTTGACAGCCCCCTCTGGTTCAGAAAGTGCTTTGCCGCAATGGCATTCAGCTAGTTTCACAGAGCAGCTGTTTGCCTAGACAAAGAGGGGAGCCAGTGGGTAGAGCCAAAAAACGTAAATCCTTATAAGCGCCCTACAACCAATAAACCGTAGGATGACTCAAAAGCTTACTATCGCGATTGGAGTGATACATTCTGATCGCCTTGGGGGCGGTTGAATAACTGCTGTGAAAAATGGGTTAATCAGTCATGGGATAGGGTCGATGGTTCATTGTTCATGCCTAATAGCACAATGAACCATCCCCAATCCTTAAACACTAACTCCCAATCTTCATGGCAAGACACAACAAAGCCAGAATAGCGTTAATCATATAAAACGCACCCACTATCTGAGTTTCCGACCAGCCACTCAGTTCGAGATGGTTATGATACGGTGACATTTTCAACAGACGCTTGCCGATCCCATTTGCGTCCTTTGTGGCTTTGTAGTAACCGACTTGGACAATCACAGAAAGGGATTCTACAAAGAAAATTCCACTAATGATAAATAAGCCCCAAGCATTTTGAGTCAAAAGCCCAACTGCTGCTAGTGCACCTCCTAGAGCCAGAGAACCAGTATCACCCATAAACACGGTGGCTGGGTGACGGTTATGAACAACAAAGCCTAGGCAACTGCCAGCCATACAAGCACAGAACACCATTAACCCAGGTGATGCCGGACTAATGATAGCTCCAAGTCCTAAGAGTGCGATCGCGCAGGTACCCGCCGCCAGTCCATCCACGCCATCGGTGAGATTAGTGGCATTACTTTCGGCAACCTGCACAAAGGCCGCAAACGGCCAAAACAGTAAGCCCAAGGGTAAGGCACTCCCCAGAGGCAGGTGAATTGTTGTGATACTAGCTGGCTGAGTGCAAGCTAACCATAAGCAAAACAGCAAGCTTACACCAATTTGCAGCAGTAGTTTTGTGCGCGGCGAAATTCCTTTATTTGAACGGCGTCGGATGATTTTCCAATCGTCCAGCAAGCCTATTGATGCATAGGCCAGGGTCACAACTGAGACGACTAGCACGGAGGTAAAGTCTTGCCCCCTCAAAACTAGTCCCGACCAGACTAAGGCTACTGCTACTGCCACTGGAATAAAAAACAGGCCACCCATGGTTGGGGTACCTGCTTTGCGTAAATGCGATTGAGGGCCTTCCTCACGGATAATCTGCCCCATTTTTAGGGCTTGTAGCAGCGGAACTGCCCCGTAGCCCAGAGTTGCTGTAATGATGGCAGACAGCAACAGTGGTAGAGTCATGGAGAAATCTGATAGAAGCGTTCGCCCCGCTATCCAATCCAGTATTAATGCTCCCAGGCTCAATCCGATGGTCAGTAACGTCAGGAGTCTGGAGCCAGTTGGGTTTAAAGACCGCCCAGAAGATAACTTTGCATCAACCACAGATTTTTCATTCCTTTATCGAACTCCTCACAATAGACGCAATTAAAAATGCGTCTTTACGATTCCCGTTTGACCCACGGTACTCATGGGAATCGTAGCATCATATTCGCTGCTTTCAACCCCTCTAGAAAGCAAATCTACTTATAGGCGACTCTAAGTGATGTAACTACAGATTTAGGTGCAGAACAATGAGTAGCGGAGAATTGCCGCAACGGATAATTGGGCTGGAACTTATCGGGTTCCACAGCAACGACAGTGCAACCCTTTAAAAAGGTATGAATCGCTGCGAAATTTAGCAAGTCTTCGTCGCCAGCCTGTTGTTGTTCATGCATCTGCACCGTGCTGTTCTGTGGGTCGAAGCTATCCCACTGCTGATGACCTACGGCAACGTACAACAAATCAACTCCTTGATAGTCAGCCGCCTCTATTCCTTCTTTACATGCCATCAGAGACAAGTTCCTGATTATTTCTAGAAAATTCTCTGTAGCATTCCGTAATCTCTAGCTGGGAGTAGAGAAAGTTAACTTCTACAAGGATTACAGCCTGCTCGTGCAACTTTTCAGGACTCCCTGATTCAAGTTGATAGCAATTTACAATGAACTATAAAAATTAAATAATTATTTCCAATGAAAAGTTTCCCGACTTTCAGGATAGGTCTAATCAAAAAAAGCTCATGCATTTCTGCCTGAGCCAGTTTGAGAAAAATTAGTTACTAAGATTGATGACATTCAAAAAGCGAAAAGCCGCTTTTGTTAACTAAGAACGAAGATCACAATGATCGTGGTAAACGTTTAGTAGCGACGAGAAAAGCTATTGTTTCTCCGCATACCGCCGCCAGAAGACCCTCTATTTTCGCGAGGTTTAGCCTTATTTACTCTCAGATCACGACCCATCCATTCTGCACCATCCAAGGCTTCAATTGCTGCTGCTTCTTCAGCCTCTGTACTCATTTCTACAAAGCCAAAGCCGCGTGGACGACCTGTTTCACGGTCAATGGGAAGCTGAACCCGCTTTACAGTGCCGTATTCCGCAAAGACGGCATTAAGGTCGTCTTGCGTAACATCGTAGGAGAGGTTACCTACATAGATTGACATAGATTTTCTCCAAAATCAAAGAAACCGTAGGAAGTGAGATTTCGGAGAGAAATCTGTTAACGACAAGAAGCACATGCTTACTAATGAAAACAAAATCTGCAACCGAACTAATTCTCCTCCTCAGGATAGCGTATACATTACGCATTTCGGAAGGAAAATTAAAAAATTTACAAATAGTTTGTTAGGAAGTGTCAACAAAATCGTGAGAACAAAGGAGCGATTCGCACTCAATTAAGAACGTGCAGCGAAAAGCTCGCCGCTAGCTAACGTTTCGCTGACGCTTGCCGTTTCGCTCAGCGTGAGAATTTCAACGCCGTTTTCAGTGACTGCTATTGTATGCTCAAATTGAGCAGAAAGCTTGCGATCTTTAGTTACGGCTGTCCATTTGTCGGCAAGCACCTCAACTTCCCAAGTGCCTTCATTAATCATTGGCTCAATGGTGAAAACCATACCCGGACGAAGCCGTTTTCCCTTCCCTCTTGTTCCATAATGAGGGACTTGGGGAGCGGTATGGAAGATGTTACTGATGCCATGTCCAACAAAGTCTCGCACCACAGAAAAACCCTGAGCTTCCGCATATTGTTGAATGGCAGCACCAATGTCTCCAATGCGTGCTCCTGGTTTCACTTCAGCAATGCCTAGTCTCAAGCACTCTTCAGTTACCTCCACCAGCTTTTTCGCTATGGAAGAAGGCGTACCCACAAAGAAGGTTTTGGAGGTATCACCGTGGTAACCATCGACCGTTGGCGTCACATCAATATTGATAATGTCGCCATCCTTGAGAATCTGCTTAGCATTAGGAATACCGTGACAGACAACCTCATTAACACTTGTACAAATGGACTTAGGAAAGCCATGATAGCCAAGAGGTGCACTTTTGGCTCCATGCGCTTTTGTCCAGCGCTCAGCTTCGTCATTGAGCTCTAGGGTGCTGACTCCTGGCTGAACCATCGGTGCTAGATAATCTAAAAGCTCAGCGGCCAAGCGTCCAGCTCGACGCATTTTTTCTATTTCTCGGCTGGATAAAAGAACTATTGTTTCAGATGCCATGAGTTTTTATGCCGTCACTTGCCCCAATATTTGGGATATCTACCTGTTAATTAACTTTACCTTGATCGCCTCCGCATCCCCCACTGCTATATGCAACTCAAATATCGGGTGTCAAAGCAGCTGATGTCGCCAGATCAAAATGGGAATTCCATCTATTCTAGCGAGTACAGCACAATTAGGCTGCAACCCTTCCCGGCCGTGCGGTGGTTGAAGCATGGCAAGTTTGGGAAGTACTTCGAGTGCGGCTGATTCGCCAAGAGTAATAGCACAGCAAGATGCGTTAGTGTCCTACATCTGCTCGGTCTCACATCGTCTTACCTAGATTCGTTCCTAGCTGCGTGCAGCGAGGCAACTACTTGGCCAATCTCTTGCTCAAATGTCAAGCCGCCGTAATCTCCTAGTTCACCATAAAAACCCAAACGAAATTGATGTTCCCCTAGACCTAATACTGAGTACTGATATCCCGTAAAAATTTGGATTCTTGAGCAATTCTGTTTGCAGGTAAAAGTCAAAAGTCAAAAGTTAAGAAGAATAACTTTCATCTTTTTGAAAACCTACCTTTGACGTTGTCTATTGATGATTCGGGTTAAACCGACAAATAAGATTTAAAAAATTCTTAAAATCTCTGTGAAGGATAGCAATCCTGCATACTTCCTATAAATAATCGTCTAGTGCAGCATGGCAGAAAAAGAGGCGGCTGCTACTCAGGTTGGTAAAAACCTGAAGGAGCAAGCCACCTCATGAACTCAGAATTTTACAGCTTTATCACACTAAAGCCATAGGTCTATCAAGCCCACAGTACTAAACCAGGCTCATAGGGAGTAGACAGATAATTGTGTTTGGGCAACACACGTAGGGACAAACCCTGTAAACCACTGGCGCTATAGACAACATCACCCGTATAAATACTACAGTGCTGTTCATCCATTCCTTGATAATCCATCGCAACCGACAAACCATTGAGAATCTGCCCATCTGCGTTGACCGACCCTTGGTAGAGTTCCACTTGAACATCCTCAGGGCTGAGTCCAGCCAAATTGATGCGAGTTTTGACGCCGACGGACTGGTTGACCATCAATTCAGCGGGAGCAGCGATATCAACGTCTTCAATTTTGATGTCGTACCAGCGTTCAAACAGTTGTCGCTTCCAGTGGGCTAGCTCCTTGGCAGGTTTGTAGCGTTCGCTGGTCATGGCAAAGTAGCGCTGGCTGGCTGGGAAATAAGCGTTTACCGCATAATCCCGGAGCATACGGGCTGTGTTGAAGACGGGAGTGTTGAACCGGATGGCGTCTTTCATTTTCGCCACCCATCCTCTGGGAATGCCTTCGTTATCGCGTTCATAGAACAGAGGAACGACTTCCTCTTCAAACAGCTCATAGAGGGCATTAGCCTCAACTTGGTCTTCGTACTCAGGGTCATCATAGGTTTCCCCATGACCGATAGGCCAACCCGTGCGAACATAATCAGCCTCGTCCCACCAGCCATCAAGAATGCTGAGATTGGGTAAACCATTCATCGCGCCTTTCATTCCAGACGTTCCAGAAGCTTCTCTGGGGCGGCGAGGAGTGTTCAGCCATACATCGCAACCCGCCACCATCATCCGTGCTAGATAAATGTCGTAGTCGGGAACAAAAACCACATGGTCACCAATTCCTGCTTCCCGAATTTGGTGGATGATTTGGCGAATTAATTCCTTCCCTGGCATATCCTTGGGATGGGCTTTACCCGCGATGACAAACTGCACCTGCCGGTCTTTATTGCCCATCATGATTTTCTTAATCCGCTCCATGTCGCGCATAAACAAGTTAGCGCGTTTGTAGGTCGCAAACCGACGGGCAAAGCCAATGGTCAAAACACTAGGGTCGAGGATTTCTAGAGCTTGGGCAAGTTCAGTGGGGGGGGCGCCGCGATCGCGCAGATGTTTCAGCATTCGCTCCCGCACATACACCACTAATTCCGAGCGTTGCCGTTCGTGATTACGCCACAACTCCTCATCCGGCATGGAGTGTACACGCTCCCACAAGGGGTCTTCAGCGCCTTTATCTGACCAACTTGGCCCTAGGTAGCGGTCATACAGTTCCTGTGTAGACTTGGCGACTACACTTCGCGCATGAACACCGTTCGTAATTGATGTAATCGGCACTTCTACTAGGGGCAAGTTAGGCCATAGCCCCTGAAACATAACCCGCGACACTTCTCCATGTAACTGGCTGACCCCATTGGTATAGCTGGATGTTTTGAGAGCCAGCGCTGCCATGCTAAATGGGGAGGAGAGATCGCGTGTATTTTCCCGTCCTAAGCCCAGAAATTCCTCCTTGGTCAAGCCAAAGATATTGGCATAGTGACCGACGTAGTACATGGCCTTATCCGGAGGAAACAAGTCAAAACCAGCCGATACGGGCGTGTGGGTCGTAAAAACTTGTGTGGATTGAGCTACCTGTTTCGCTTCTACAAAGCTCAGTCCCTCCTGGTGCATCAGCTGACGAATGCGCTCCAGAATCAAAAAGGCTGAGTGACCTTCGTTGAGATGATACACAGTCGGGTTATACCCTAATGCTTGGAGTGCCCGAACCCCCCCAATTCCCAACATCATCTCTTGATGAATCCGCATATCCAGATCACCACCATAGAGTTCGTCGGTGATGTCATGGTCGTAGGCATTGTTCGGTTCAATATTCGTATCGAGAAGGTACAACGGTACTGTTCCCACTTGTACACGCCAGACACGGGCATAAACAGTACGGCCGGGATAGTCTACCTCAATCCGCAGCTCTGACCCATCAGCATTCCGCTCTAGGTGTAGCGGCATATTGTAGAAGTCGTTAATTGGGTAGCGTTCTTGCTGCCACCCATCAGCGTTGAGGTACTGGGCAAAGTAGCCCTCCTGGTAGAGCAACCCAACCGCTACAAGGGGCAATCCCAAGTCAGAAGCTGATTTGAGATGGTCTCCAGCCAGGACACCCAAGCCACCGGAGTAAATCGGCAAGCAATCCGTCAGACCATACTCGGCGCAGAAGTAGGCATAGCATTCAGTTTCCTGAGTTTTGCCGCGATGCTTGCGGTACCACGTCCGCTCTTTAAGATAATCGTCCAATTGTCGAGATGCCCGTTCCATTTGGGCAAGGAAGCCTTCATCTTCAGCTACTTCCTGAAGCCGCGCTTGGCTAATAGTACCCAGCATTAAGACAGGGTTGTGGCGGCTGGACTCCCATAAGTCGCGGTCTAAGCGTCTGAATAAATCTTTGGTCTCGACGTTCCAATCCCAGTGAAGGTTGTAAGCAAGCTTGCGTAAGGACTCAAGCGGCTTTGGCAGGGAAGGAGAGACGTTAAAGGTGCGAATTGGCTGCATAAAGCGACAAAGTTCCAAGTCTATCTCGGATCATATTGTGTACCCACTTGTGCTGCAATTGAGAGACTTTTAATACTGTTTTTGTCAATAGACCTATCCTTACACCCTTCGTTGTGAACGCCAGTTCATGGGCGTCTGTTGCGAAAATGTTGAAACCTCACCCCAACCCTCCCCGAACTGGCGGGGAGGGCGTCAGATTTTTCCGGCGCTTGTTGCGATAAAAATTCCCTGCTTGGAACGCAAAACATCCCTAGGGCGTCATAAACTGCAAAAGCCCCGTTAATACAGCCACAGACAGCTTGAGAATGATGCCGCTTCCTTGACTCGCTAGCCAAAAAAAAAGCCACCTTTGGGTATGATTAAGAATGTTGTCGCGTTTTGTAACGCTTTAAACAATCAGCTCTTCATATCCTTTGGGAGATATCAATATGGTGACCCTAAAAATTGCGGTTTATATCGTTGTTAGTATCTTCGTTGGCTTATTTGTCTTTGGCTTCTTGTCAAACGATCCGGCTCGTAACCCCAAACGGCGGGATTTGGAGTAAATAGCGCCTGCGGCAAGCCTAGCTTTGTCGCTCTCTTGGCACAAAACCAAAAGAGAGTGGCTGTCTATGCTGCTAAGGTTCCGCTTATCGCTTCATTCCTCAGTCTGAAAGGGCGAGGCGTGCCTTGCCCTGGCAGTATCAGGGCGGTGGACGGTCACGTTTCGGAGCCGTCCCTTCGACTCTTAGTTGTTGAAAGATGCCCCAACCAGTTCAACCGCCTGAAACACCTGCAATAATCCAACCTGTAGCTACTAAGGATGCTGCCAATTTTTCTCCATCCTCAACTGAAACTCCCTCAGCAGCACTCAGCCGTTCGCTTCTAGCCGGAGTAATCGCTACACCAACCCCGCCAGAAATCTTTGCTCCTGAATCCTCTTCTGGGACGGCTTATAAAAGTGCGGCTTTACTCGGCCCTCCTATTTCTGTTAATTTTGCTTCACCCCCCGTTGCCAATTCGCCCAATGATGGCCTAACCCAGGAGGAGCCACCCCGCTCCTCGGTTCTCCCACGCTCCCCTGTAGCAACGTCGCGAAATACTAACCCCCCCTTACCCTCTTTACCCACTCAGACTTCCTCGCCAGCCAGAACCAACGAAGCGCAAAAGCTTCAGGTATCTACGTCTTCTGATGTCATCCCTGCTAAGTCCACATCGATTACGCTGGGAACGCAAAACATCAAACGTTTGGTGGCGCAAGAGCGTGGGGGAGAGGCGAGAGAGTTTGACTTTAGTGTCCTTAACTCGGAACCTCGCTCCTTAGCGGATGAGACAGTCATCCCTGTGCCTAATTCCGAGCAGACTACACCACAACCCTCTCCAACTCCAACGCCAAAAACCACACCATCCAGCAGTCCGGTCACCGTAGGAGGGGTGGTTGAATTAACCGCAGACCGCCAAGAGTACGATGAAAAACGACAAGTCATTACCGCTCAAGGAAATGTGGTATTGCGGTTTCGAGAAGCTTTACTGAATGCTGACCGTGTTCAAGTGAATTTGCCTGATCGGTTGATTGTGGCTGACGGCAATGTCACACTGACACGAGGACAACAGGTCTTGCAGGGGAATCGTTTTGAGTATTACTTTGTTCAAGATAGCGGCGTTATTTTGAATGCGAGTGGGGAGTTGTATACACCCACAGCTGGAAGTGATTTGTCGATCTCGACAGGAGATGGTAGTACCACAGCACCCCAGCGACCGTTGAGCGAGCGCGTTGCCATTGATCAACCGCTACAAGGGATTAGCAATCCTGGCGGTTATACCTTTGGGATCGGTGCTGGGAGAACGGCTCAAAATTTGCCAGGACAGCGAACTGGAGGAACAATCAATCGATTTCGCTATCAAGCTGACCGGGTGGATTTTGAAGGATCTAATGCGATCGCTAAAAATATACGGATTACCAACGACCCCTTTTCTCCGCCAGAGTTGGAATTACGAGCGGATACGGCTCGGTTTACTCGCTTAGAGCCGTTGGTGGATGAAATCGTTGCCTCTCGTCCCCGGCTGGTTTTCGATCAGGGGTTTGAATTGCCGCTATTGCGTAATCGCATTACCATTGACCGCCGTCCACGGGAACCCGGTCTATTTAATTTTGGGTACGATGCCAATGATCGCGGCGGTTTGTTTATTGAACGCCCGTTCAACGTGTTCAGTACTCCTAATGTACGATTGAGTGTGACACCCCAGTACTTTATCCAAAAGGCCGTCACTGAAGGAGACTTTATTGCTCCATCGGACTTTGGGCTGAAAGCTAAATTGGAGGGTACACTCGGCCCCCGAACCTTACTGACCGGACGTGCAGTTCTCACCACGCTCGACCCTACCGACTTGGAAGAAAACTTTCGAGCTAGCGCACGGCTTCAGCAGATTATTGGCACTACACTCCCGCACACGCTGAGCTTAGAATACAGCTACCGCGATCGCCTGTTCAACGGTTCTCTTGGTTTCCAGACGGTTCGGAGTAGCATCGGTGCAGTACTCTCTTCACCCTACATTCCCTTGGGTAAGACTGGGGCTACTCTCTACTATCAGGCTAGCGCTCAGTATATTAATGCTGATACCGATAGATTGGACTTACTGGGGCCCAACCCCGATAATACGCGGATTAGTTTGGGGCGTTATCAAGGGTTGGTTTCTTTGAGTAAGCCATTTTTGCTGTGGCAGGGAGAAGCCTTACCCGCTACTCCTACAGAAGGGTTACGGTATACACCAACTCCAGTGGTTCCTTATCTAACCTTGAATACAAACCTCACAGGTGTTGCGACGGGTTACAGTAGCGGTGACAGTCAGGAAACCTTAAGTGGCACAGTTTCGCTAGTGGGGCAACTGGGTCATTTTTCTCGCCCTTATCTGGACTATACCGGGTTTAACATCGGCTACACTCAACTGGTGCGAAGTGGTCTCTCTCCCTTCCTCTTTGATCGGGCTGTAGATACTAAAGTCCTTTCGGCTGGCATTACACAGCAAATCTACGGGCCGTTTCGATTAGGGGTTCAGACTTACATTAATTTAGACACTGGGCGGGAGATTAGCACCGATTATCTTTTGGAATATAGCCGTCGGACTTACAATATCCTCCTACGCTACAATCCAGTCCAGCAACTGGGTTCAATTAGCCTGCGGATTAACGACTTTAACTGGATCGGTAATCCTGGCCCCTTTGACGAAGTTCGCCCAGCGAGGCAGGGGGTGACGGAGTAATTTGGGGTATGCGAGTATTCCCAGCTTTAGCATTCTCACGCTTGTATGGCACAAGGCAAAGGGCAGAAGGCAGAAGCTTATTACTAGGTTCTGTTGACATTTTGAGAGAATGAGATGTAGTACACCTGAGTTGCACAGTAGCGTATGCAATTGGATAATAGAAGCTGGCAATACATTCTGGAGTTTCTCCGCCAACAACCAGACGTGTACGTTGGGCAGGAAACAGAGTGCCGCCAATTCATCAAGGCAGTGCTGTGGGTAAGCCGTTCAGGTGCCCAGTGGCCCTTGTTACCAGAGCGTTATGGCAAATGGAACAGCGTGTACCAACGCTTCAATAGTTGGAGTGAACGAGGCATTTGGCACAGATGGCAACAGTCCTTGACCCTCGCTTCCTGACTTGGAAAACCTACTCATCGATAGCACAACCCTTCGTGCCCATGCCTGTGCAGCAGGGGCAAAAGGGGGCTAGATCAAGCCTTAGGGCGGAGCCGAGGCGGCTTTACCACCAAAATGCATGTCCTCAGTGATGGATTGGGCAACTCACTAGAACTTGCTCTTTCAGGGGGACAGCAGCACGATGTGACTCAAGCTCCAGGATTGCTTGTAGCTCAACAACCAGAGCGGGTGATTGCTGATCGAGGTTATGATGCCGACTCGTTAATCGAGTTGATTGAACAGCAAGGAGGACAAGCTGTTATTCCACCTCGCAAAAATCGCAAGCAACCACGAGAGTATGACAGACACTGGTACAAAGAACGTCATTTAATCGAATGTCTGTTCAACAAAATTAAGCAGTATCGACGAATCTTTTCTCGGTTCGACAAGCTAGCTCGGAACTATTGGAGTTTTCTGTGCTTTGTCTGTGCCTTGCTCTGGTTACGTTGAAATGTCAACAGAACCTAGTACGTGGTCGTCAGAGCCGTTAAATCTGCTCTAATCTTTATGGCGGCAGCTAAAGTTTATGAGCGTTCTGTTCTTGTGCTGCTTTGACTTGGGAAGAATGAACTTTGATGAGGACTGAGCGTTAGTGAAACGTGACGCAGCCGTTCGCGCCAACCAAAGAATTATAGAATTGAGTCAATCCTGCGAGAAGAATGAGCGATTAGAGCGATGAAGACGCTAGCTAAATGGTCTGTGGATGACTATCACCGCATGATCGAAGCGGGAATTTTGCGCGATCGCCGCGTGGAGTTGCTAGCGGGTGAAGTTGTTGAAATGAGTCCAGAGACACCGATTCATTACAATACGGCAAAGCGAGGCGCGAAGTACCTCGAGGAGTTGCTAGTAGGTAAAGCCGATGTTCGCTTCAATGGACCGATTACATTACCCGACTCCGAACCCGAACCAGATATTGCAATTGTTCGACTGCCAGAGTCCGCCTACAATGATCGCCATCCTGGACGTGATGATATCTTTTGGGTTGTAGAGGTGGCTAAGACTAGCCTGAAAAAAGACTTAGACCTTAAAAGTTCTATCTACGCATCTGCTGAAATTCAAGAGTATTGGATATTGGATTTATCTGCTAGGCGAATGATTGTATTGCGAGAGCCTCGGAATGGTCAGTACGCGACACAACAGGTTATCCGAGAAGGGGCAATCGCGCCGTTAGCATTTCCAAACATCCAGCTATCGGTCGAGAGACTTTTGGCTTGAGTGAGATAGCAATTCTCTCTCGACACAGCACTTCTTCGCTCACTCAAATTTTGGTGGATGTTCCCCTACCTTGACCCACATCCGACGCACTCGAATCAACTGAGGACGATTCATCTTCAATGCAGCAATTGTTGATTGACACTCAATTCTTCTCCAATCTATGATCGAATTACTGACCCTAGGCTGTGGACCTAATCGTGGTCAGAGTAGTAGGCTTATGCCGTTAGGCGCTAGAAGCTGTTCAGGTACAAGCTTGATAGCTGAGTGCCCGCTCCCTGACCTTCGTCGGAAGGGAGCTTTTAAAATTCCTAGCATACATGCTTATCTCTATTCAGTTTCCATTAGCGGACTCTAGAAGATTTATTGGTGAGAATATAGGCTTGCTAAGTCGCCCTGTTTGGCCATCTCCCTCTCCCGACCTTGACTTTGTTCGTTACTTTGGAAGTATTAGAACAAGAATGGGGGGTGGATTGAGGGGTTGGGGTGAAAACCTAATCTGTGAAGCTGATAATGCACTAAGATTTCGTGAATTACCCTCATTTGAGGTATCTGAATCAGGACTAAGAATTCCACTTCGAGTTGCTTTTCGACGTTTCTTTTTTGATGGTTATGCTGTTGGAAAGTTCGAGGTTGGTATTGCTACTCGCAATCCTGATAGTTTAACTCTAACCAAGGAACAGACAAGAAAGCTGATCTTCCATATTCTTTGTCTTCCTATCACGATTAAAAATCCATCAGGAAATCCGGTATTGTGTGAATTAGGGGAAGCAAGCAAACATCTAGCGAATCTTTATGGGATTGCAACTACTGCTATTTCCCATAAAAGCCAAATAAAGCCAGAAAACTGGTGGGTAAAACCAGGTGCGCCTTTACTCATATTTCAGTATGAATCTAGGGAGCGATTTCAAATTCCTTTCTTAGGCAAGGTGGTTACTTTAGCAGATTGGTCAGAAACAAAAATTTCCTGCTATAGGCTTCAATACAAAGGTTTAGCCATTCCTATGTGGCTATTTCCTATCACTACTTCTTCTTATACAGGAAAATCTAGTAGAATTCTGAGGCTCTGTCTATTTCGTTTACACGCTGAATATCAGTGTTTGAATATTGTCTTGAAAAACATCATCACAAAAAAACTTGTAGTTTCTCCTAGAAGTAAAGCTTCTCATGAACTACAGAGCTACTTGAATAAAGCTACAAAAAGAATTAAAAGATGGGAGTCTAGATCGGATAAAGTATCGGAAGCAGAACTTGCGGAGTTTGCCCGTGAACTAGAGGATTTTATTAGCCCTGGACAGCGCGACAGTCTTTTAGAATTGCTTGATAAAATAGATATAAGAGTAAATGTATATAACAAAGTAAAGGATTATATTGAACCTAGTATTAGCATCAATGACAGTCAGATCGAATATTTGTTGCTAAGCTATAATAATATCGATCAATCTAATAGGAGTTTTTCAATGACAGGAACAGGAGACCAATTTATTAATGAAAAGGGGCAAGTTGGCATTATGGGTCATCATGCCAGTGTACAAGAGATGAACTTTAACCAGCGATGGAATGAAGTTGAAGATAGTATAGATGTAACGACTCTTGCTAAGGAACTTACTCTTCTTCTGGAGGAATTAAAAAAGCAAGCAACAGAAGGGACTCATTACAAAGCTATTGGGGAGGTGGCAGACGCTCAAAAGGCTGCGGAGCAAAAAGATGGATCAAAGACTCTGGAATACCTAGCTAAAGCAGGGCAGTGGGTGCTTGACATTGCTAAAAATATAGGTGTTCCTGTCGCTACAAAAGCATTGGCAATTGCATTGGGACTACCGGCTTAGTGATTCTACAATCGGCTCTATGAGACATGAGTTTGGCTAAGACAATCATCTTAAGCTGATGTGGAGTAAATGGCATAATTGCAAGCTGAACTCTGTCTTTTTCAATTACTTTTCTCATCCAGGCCGTACCTTAGACTTTTGGTCATCGGTCATTTGCAATCATTGTAAGTTAGTATTTCCTGCTAAATCTCGTCAATGACAACTAGGAATTCTTCAGATGCGGTTGTTATGACAAAAGCTATATCGCACTCACCAATAAACAATCAAATAGCAAAAAGTTAAACTTTACCCTCTTGCAAAGCGCCGATCTCAGATAACTCCTTTCACTCTGGCTCAATAGCCGAGTAGCGGCAATAGCACACAACAATCATGACAACTAGGCATTCTTCAAAGTAGCGGATAGGCGCGATCGCACCCCTTAACCGTCAGCCTAATTCTACTCCGGTAGAAATTCCGAGTTCATCACTTGCTCTGGAGTGTAGGGAGATTCTTCTGGAAAAACCTGTTCGCCTAACTGAGTCTCTCGAATCGCCAAAGCTAAACCTAATTCGTAAGCAGCGAGGAAAACCTCATCGACGTAAGGCTTCAAACTAGGACTATCCTGCAAAAGTAATCTAATCTGAACCCGTTGTTCTCGGATTGTACCCAACCAGCTATTGCTGCGTTTATCAGGTTGAAATTGCCACTTCAGCAGGTGTCCTAACAATACCGCTAATCTATTCCTCAGCTCTTGCCGCTCTTTCCTGCCCAACGATTCAATTTCCTCAATCAGGTTGAGTGTGTCTAATTGCTCCCACTGCTGAGTTTTGAGCAGCGTTACCTGCTCTTGAGTCCAGCCATAAAAATCTGTTTCATAGAGGTGAGATGTATGCATTCTCATCAATAGTTGTAAGCTTCTATCAGTACCGTCATAGCGATCGCATTTCATTCCAGCCAGTTTACTCCGGCAACTCCCCAAAGCGTTCTCGATAACGAGCCAACAAAGCTTCCGCTTGTTCTGCTCTCTCCTCTGCCTGATGTCTCGCCTTAACTTCTTCTTGGAGTGCCTGCACCAACTCATCGGGAATCAACAACTTCTCTCCCGTATCCTCCCGATAAAAACCAATCAGTTCTCCTTCTACAGCCAAGCGCAACTGCAAGGATTCACTCCGATTATCTGTAATTAATTCATAACTTTCTCCCCGGAGTCGATAGCCCTGCAACCGTTCTTCTATCCACTCCCCTTTAGGGTCAAATAACCAGTATTCCTGAACCTCTAACTGCTCATATAAGGTTCTTTTAAACCCTGTATCTTGGCCTTGAGTGCCAGCAGAAGTCATCTCAAAAATGACAACTGGCACTTGACCTTCTTCCCAAATTTTATAGTTGTCCCGTCCCCCTGGTTCGACATCGAAAATTACCATCACATCAGGGGCAACTCGCAACTTGGGAAAACCCTGAGCATAATACAGAAACTGATTACCCAAAACGGTTGCCTGACGACCCCTCAAATACTGCCTGAGAACTTCCAATGTGGTTAGTAGGGCGTACAGATGAGTATAAGTTTCTGCCACTGGTTCACCATCAGCACTGGGATAGAAGGGTTGAGACTGTTTGACTGTAGAGGTAAGAGCCGTCATAGTCGATTTCTGCCAGCTTTACTGTTCATTATGTCAGCCTCTACAACAGAGCGTTCCGGACTTCATTTCACACGCCTCCAGTACAACCAAAGCGCGATCGCACACCCTTAAACGGCGTCTTATCCCCAATCCTCAACGCCTACGCTGTCGCAACCACTGCCAGACTTTCACAAGTAGCTCCTCCAACCAAAGAATGGCAACATCTAACCACTCTAGTACCTGTACAAGTGGGTGCTTGACGTATCCACTTGGAGTAGCTTGAGTTTCAATCCAATCGGGTGCGGGTTCTAGATTCGTGTCTTGAGCCGAGGAGGAAGAAGGTGTGATAGCAGTATCCTCTTGTCCTCTGGGTGAGAGGCGATCGGGGTGGCGAGAACTACCCGCTACGGAGGAGGAAGTCGGACGTTTTTTGGAGAGGCTACCTTTATCTCGCTTTTGAGTCGTCAGAGGTGGCGTCTTGGGGGTGGGTTTGAGCTTACCAGGCTGCGGACGAACTGACAGTTGAGATTCGACTGGCGATTTCTCCCGATTCGGAGCAGAAAGCTTCCCTTGAGATGGCTTTGGACTCACCAAGCGCTTAAGAGCTTCCCAAAACGAATTCCTGGGCTTTATTGGCATCTTGCTATTGAAAGCCTCAGGTAGCTGGGCTTGGGATTCGGGGGCTGGGATTTTGGAGCTTTTTTCTTGACTAAACTGCTTAGAATATGGTATTGAATCTGAAGCTTTTGGATTGCCAAACAAATCACTCCATGATAACCAGGGGTCGGATTCACTAACATCGCCCCGTTCTGAGTTCCCAACGGATTGAGCTGGGGATAGGGACGGAGAATGACGCCCAGCGAGAGGATGAGCTTCTCCTTGTGAGTTCGTTAACCTTGCCGATCGCTCCTGAGTATCGCTTCCTGATAAAGTAGCGCCACGTCCTCCAAAGAAGTATTCAATTGCCGCATAAATTAAAGCTTGAATTTGAAAGGAATGAGCTTGAGATGCCTCAGGTGTTGGGGCTGACTCTGAGGAAGTGGAGATTGGGGGCTGGGATTTGAAAACTAAGTTACGGACGAAATTTTGAATTTTGACTTTAGATAAAGGAGAAGAATTCCATTTATCCCGCAGGGAATCACGTAACGTCCCCAACGCTTCCGTTCCGGGTACTAGCGGGTGAGATTCCAGTTGTGCGATCGCCCGATCCAGAAACGCTAAGGTTTGTTGGGGGACTAGCGGATTGGCAATGGGCGCTTCGTTTGATGCTGGTAGTTGCGGCAGCTCTTGAGGCGTAGGACGAGGAGGTAAAATGGGGCTGAAAGAGGGAATCTCATCATCAACCAAGGTAGATTCCTGAAAAAGATTCGCTGCGATGGCAACAGGACTGGTCTGCACCCAGGCCATCACCTGCCAAAATACTCTTACGGGTAAAAATACACGGGGCTGATCGAGAGAAGAAAGCCGAGGAGTTGCTTGTTTGAGCTTTGATGATTGAGCAAGACGCCGATGACGCAATAAATCAGCAACTTCCCAGCGAATTTTCGAGGCAAGTTTTTGCTGCTGCTGGGGTGTCAGAATATCTAGAATTTGATTCTCAACGGTAACGAGTACCAGGCTGCGCGTTGTCAAAAGACTCGCTACTCCCTGAATCACACACCGCTCATTCGCAGGGGTTGAAGGTTGAACAGTTGAAGGTTGAACAGTTGAAGGTTGAAGGTTAAGAAGTGGATTCAAATCTTCACTTTCCAACCTGTTAAGTTGCAACCTGCCAACGTTCAACTCTTCGAGTACTCGCTGAATTGGGGTGTCAGCGTCTAGCGGTACTTCTAGCTGCTCTTTATGCTCTTTATTACTAAATTCCTTTAATCTAGGCCATCCCGCTTCTGCTTCAGCGGCAATTTGACGCCCTACCGATAAGCTACCTTGTACCAATAGGTATAGGGGATACAGCACAACTTGTGCTCCCCAAACGGCTGTAACTTTGATCTGGCGTGCCGTGCGCTCGAATTGGTCTTTCAATCGCAGAGATTGGCGGTTCAAAAAATTGAAGAATCGACTTTGGTAGCGACCAGAAGAAGCGGGAGGCATGGCGGTTAACTACTGCATTAGAGAATAACTGGCAGGCGGGAAGCGTAAAAATCAGCGCCTAAAAATCAACAATAGTAGGTGCCCTGATTTTATCGAAAAAAATGACTGACCCCGTGACCTCCTCAACAGAAAGGCACGAGATTAATCAAGCGATTGCTAGACTACGTGCCTTAACTCAAATTAATGTCCAGCACCATTGGCGATACTGTGCCCAAGACCTTGCGGTAGCTGTTGCCACCCAATCACAAGGCTGGAAGGATTGGTCTATTGCCGACCTTAACCCAAAAGACTACATTGTTTGGTCAGCCGGAGGGCAGGTGATGTGGTTGGGTCAACACTTTATCATCCCTAAGGATTTGCAAGGATATTCTTTAAAGGGTTTAGCTTTACGACTAGCGTTGACATGGTGGGCGCAAGAGGCACAAATTTTTGTAAATAGTCAGCTAGTCCAAGAGGGAGATTTGTTTGATTCCTCTGCTAGGGTATTGCTCAGTCAGTCTGTGATGCCAGGGGAAGAAATTGCGGTAGCGTTGCGCTTAGTCAGTCCTAGCCATGATATCGGGGCATTAATGCGATCGCAGTGCGTGTATGAATCTACGGATGCGATTGACTCTGGTTTTGTCGCTGATGAGTTAGCTGTCTTGCAGAAGTATTGCGCCGCCTTTGAGCCAGAACAATTAGACTTACTGGCAAAAGCGGTGGCTGAGATTAATTGGGAGGCGCTGTCCCAGCCAGCAGAATTTGAGAACTCTCTCTCTACATTCCGTCAAAATCTCCAATGTCTCGTAGGGGCAAGACATACCTTACCGCTACCCAAACAACGCTGCATCCAATTGTTAGGTCATGCTCACCTAGATATGGCTTGGTTGTGGACAATCAGCGAAACCTGGGAGGTTGCCCAGCGTACTTTTGCCTCTGTATTAAAGCTACAGCAAGAATTTCCCGACCTAACCTATTGTCACTCCACACCAGCCCTTTATGCTTGGATTGAACAGCATCGCCCTGATTTATTTGCCGCTATCCAACAACAAATTGCAGCGGGTCGTTGGGAAGTCGTGGGTGGGATGTGGGTTGAGCCAGATTTAAATTTGATTAGCGGTGAGTCTATTATCCGGCAAGTTCTCTACGCCCAGCGTTACGTTCAGGAAAAATTTGGTCAGTTGACTACTGTGGCTTGGGTACCCGATAGCTTTGGGTTTTGTTGGCAATTGCCGCAAATTCTCAAACAGGGTGGGATTAAGTACTTTGTCACGGGTAAACTTCACTGGAACGACACAACAAAGTTTCCCTACGGTGTCTTTTGGTGGCAATCCCCAGATGGCAGTCAAATTTTTAGCCTCATGTCTCCTCCCAACACAGCAGGCGTCATGGATACTAATCCGGTCACGATGGCATCTTACGCCATTGAGTGGGAAACCCAGACTCATCTCCAAGAGGCATTCTGGCTTCCTGGTGTTGGCGATCATGGCGGTGGGCCGACCCGCGATATGCTACAGGTAGCCCAGCGCTGGCAGCACTCCCCCTTCTTCCCCCGCCTGGAATTTACTACGGCTTCTAGCTATTTACAGCAGATCAGCTCTCAGCTAACAGACGAACAAGGAAACGAGGAGAATTCCCAATCCAAAATCCAAAATCTAAAATCTAAAATCTTCTATCCCATTTGGAATGATGAGCTGTATCTAGAATTTCATCGTGGCTGCTACACCACTCACGCCGACCAAAAGCGCTGGAATCGTCGGTGTGAGGATTTATTGTACCAAGCTGAACTTTTTGCCAGTCTTGCCACTTTCATCAGTAACAGAGACTATCCCCAGCTTCAGCTAGAAGATGCTTGGAAAAAGGTGCTATTTAACCAGTTTCACGACATTTTACCAGGAACATCGATTCCTGAAGTGTTTATAGAGGCAAACGAAGCTTGGCAGGAGGTAGAACGAGTTGGTTTAAAGATATTGACAGAGTCGTTAACCGCGATCGCCTCACAAATCACTCTCCCCCCGCCCCCCCAACCCAATGCCCAACCGATTATCGTCTTCAATCCTCTGAACTGGCAGCGTTCCGAACTTGTTGCTGTTTCCTTGGCAGGGACTGGGGACTGGGGAATTTATGATCTTTCAGGACAAGAACTTCCCTCCCAGCGAACCGAGGAATCAACGCTTCTATTTCTCGCCAATGATATTCCCTCTATCGGATATCGTCTGTTTTGGCTATCCCCATGCCCCATGCCCCATGCCCCATGCCCCATGCCCCATGACTCACAAGATTTTGTTCTAGAAAACGAATTTCTGCGGGTTGTGGTTAATCCGGATACTGGAGACTTGAGCAGCGTCTTTGATAAAGTCCACCAGCGAGAAGTCCTCAGCAGTTCTGGTAATCAGCTACAAGCGTTCCAAGACAAAGGTCAATATTGGGATGCTTGGAACATCGACCCCAATTATGCTCAGCACCCCTTACCCTCAACTCGACTGCAATCGATTCAGTGGTTAGAACGAGGGATGCTGCGATCGCGTTTGCGAGTTGTGCGTCAGTTAGGACAATCCGAGTTTTGCCAGGACTATAGTCTGGATGCAAAATCTCCCTTGCTCAAAATTGCCACAACTGTAGATTGGCAAGAACGCCATGTCTTAGTAAAAGCAGCTTTCCCCTTAAACTTGGAAGCCAACGATGCTACTTACGAGATTCCCTGTGGTGCTATCCAACGCTCAACTCGACCCCAAACACCTGCTGAGCAAGCGAAATGGGAAGCTCCTGCTTTGCGGTGGGCCGATTTGACCGATTTTAGCTTGGCGGTTACAAGTCCTAACCACAACCCCTCTGACTCAAGTCAAAATGCTTCAATCCCAGATCTAAAAACCATCCACTCTCGCGAATCCGAGGACGGCATAAACCCCAATGGATACGGTGTCAGTTTGCTCAATGACTGTAAATACGGCTACGATTCCCAGCCGTCTCAACTACGGCTAACCTTACTCCGTAGTGCCTCTTGGCCTGACTCAGAAGCCGATCGCGGCTTCCACCAATTCACCTATGCTCTATATCCTCATCGGGGAAGTTGGCAGTCTGCTGGTACGGTGCGACGAGGGTATGAGTTGAATTTACCGCTTCAGGTAGCCTTGCCTGCTCCTGCCAGGGCAAACTCCACCTCCTTAGCGCCGATGGGTCAATTTTTGGATTTGCAGGCTGAAAATCTGATTTTGATGGCTCTCAAGCCGTCAGAAGATACTTCTGGGCAATGGATTGTGCGATGCTATGAGTGTCATGGAGAGTCAGCGAACTTATCGCTCCAGAGTGATTTAGAGTTGGCGATCGCACACCCTGTTGACTTGTTGGAGCGGCCTACTTCCATCGGTGAGCCGTTGTCCGATGAGCAACCCTTGAGGATTTCTCCCTGGAAAATTGCTACTTTTGCTGTGATACCTATGTCTTCGTGATATGAGCGGGAGTACGCTCACCTCACCGTACTGGCTGTCCACTTTACACGCTTTTTCCCAAACTCGAACGCTAACTCGTGCTTAGTTTGACCAGTTAGCGTTTTGTAAAGGTTTTTAGATATGTGTGACTAATCTTAAAAAGCCTGCCGTTGTTGGCTAAACTGATGACCCTGCTCACTAACAATACCCTAATATTAGGTCAGCTTAAACGCCCTTCATTAGGGCAGACGCAGGGACGGGGAGGTGGGGAGACGCGCAAAGGGTTGTATTATGGGCAATCATCCCGACTTGATCTAAGAATGCTTAGTCTTCGTGATCTTCAAAGGGGTCACTCAACTGGGCAGACGGTGGGCCAAAGGCAATGTAGATGGAATATCCAGTGATACCTATAAGAAAGGCAGCGATGGAAATGCTAAGAACTATTGCGGGTTCCATGATTTAGAGAAATTATGAGTTTTATACCTCTATAATATTACGGAACATTACAAAAATCTATTGAGATCGATCATAGGTGACTCATGGCACAACGGACGCGGTTAGGAGATATTCTCAAACCCCTCAACTCGGAGTATGGTAAAGTCGCTCCGGGATGGGGTACTACACCCTTGATGGCAGTCTTCATGCTGTTATTTTTCGTCTTTCTACTGATTATTTTGCAGCTCTACAACTCCTCTCTGCTACTTGAGGGCATCAAGGTCGATTGGAGAAGCTTAGGTCAGTAGTCTGCCGTCCCAAGACTTCTATCCATCTCTACTTCCCGGCTAGTCCGGGTTTTTTTCATTGGTAAGGGTACTGGGCTGGGGAGAGGAAAAAATTGGACTAAGGTATTCCACATCTAACTTACCTGTGGAGACGGGGCATGGGGCATGGGTACGTCTTGCCAATTCCCCATTCCTAATTCCCCTTTAGTGAATCTAGCGTTAGAGTCTATGTTGGGGGTATAGATAACCTCCACATTAAAGACTCTAGCCCTTGAGAGTTGTAACGGATGTCAACGAGGGAAGACTGTGGCCTAAGAAAATTTTTAAGGAGAGTACCCTATGAACGTTTTTGGTATTGGTCTGCCGGAAATGGCGCTGATTCTAGTCATTGCCCTCTTGGTATTTGGACCGAAGAAGTTGCCCGAAATTGGTCGCAGTCTAGGTAAGGCAATTCGAGGCTTTCAAGAGGCATCGAGGGAGTTTGAATCGGAATTTAAGCGAGAGGCTGAACAAATAGAACAGGCCGTCAGGACACCCACGCTTCCTGAGTCTAGAGAGGCCACCTCTCAGGAAACTGCCACAGCAGAGTCTAATAATCACACGACTACTTCATCTCAACAAAGCTAAGACATCCAAATATTTACTACCTTATGAGCCCGCCGATGCGGGCTTTAATCATTGTGACAATTGAGTATAGAAGTGACGCCAGCCTTGACATCAGCTAACTGTGCTTTTTTCAAGCTTGATTTGGCTTTTCAATGGCACTGGTAAATGCATTGGTCGGAGCACCCTGTTCAGCTTAATTCTGGCAAAATACAGAAAATTGGTAAGTTGTCAATTACCTTGTCGTTGAAAGTAATCTCTTACTTAACACCAAGCCAAGGGTTCAATCCACTGGTTTCAGGATTCAGGTTTGCCATTTTTTTGGTGGCTAGGCGCCTCAAACTTGTAGCCCACCCCTCGAACGGTTTGAATTAATGAGGGTTGACCGGAGTCTATTTCTATTTTTTTGCGAATTTGACCGATATGAACGTCAACTACCCGCTGATCGCCTACATAGTCGTACTCCCAGACTTCCTGAATTAGCTCAGAGCGACGTAGTACCCGACCGGGATGGCAGGCGAGGAAATGCAAGAGGTCAAATTCCAGAGCGGTTAAAGGAACTGGTTGTTCGTTGATTGTTACCTCCCGACGTGCTGGATCGATAACCAACTTGTCGAAGACGAGGCGCTGTTGCTCGGTAGGAGTAACTTCCCGCTTGCGTTTTAAAATCGCCCCGACTCGATTTTCCAGCTCTTGCAAATCAAAAGGTTTTGTGAGGTAGTCATCAGCTCCTCGCTTAAACCCTTGGTCTTTGTCGGCAGCATCTCCACGACTGGTGAGCATAAGGACAAAGACATCGGTGCGGCTCTGCATTTCCTGACACAGGTTGTAACCAATGGCATCAGGCAAATTTACATCCAGAATTACCAGATCTGGGTTAAATTGCTCAAACAGGGCGAGAGCCGTCTTCCCGTCATGAGCAGATTGCATTTGATAGTTCTTCTTGCTTAAAAAGCGAAGAATTAAATTTCGGATGGCCGGGTCGTCATCCACGACAAGAATCTTGGCAGAGGCCATGGTCATAACTTTTCACAGAGAACTGGATTTTCGGGATCAACACGCAGGATTGTTTACACCAATGGTGTATTGAGCATTTTAGACAATTATCCGCCGTAGTTTTGGGGGATGCCAATAGCTTTGACATCCCGCTTGGGAGGGAGGTTAAGAAATTTCTCAAGAGCCTATCCAGTTTTAGCACTTGAGGAAGTGTTTATCAAAACCTGAGACTGTTGATCACTACAGTGTTGATCATGACGAAGCGCTTGTCTGCAAATATCAGGCTAAACTAGCTTGCAGGGGAGTTAGCACAACACTCAATCATACATTTGCCTGTTACCCTTTCGGGACTAACAGTCGCCGTGAGAGAGAGTAATGCTTAACATACTACCAGTGTAAAGTTACTTTCAGACGAGTGAAAAGAAGGGATGTCTCGGAGGTTTTGAATGAGTGATCAAAGTCCCTACGAAAAGCTTGGGGTCACGGAAGACGCGTCTTTTGACGAAATTCAGGATGCGAAGGGACGCCTGATGCAGCAGCATCGTGGTGATCAAAAGCTTATAGAGGCTGTAGAGGCTGCCTACGATGCGATTATTATGGATCGCCTCAGAATGCGTCAAGAAGGCAAAATCAAGGTTCCGGAACGCATTCGGTTTCCGGAAAAATTATCACAAGCCCCACCGAGTTTTCCCCAAGCTTCTGTTAATAACTCTCCGGCTTGGCTGCAAAGGCTGGTAGATACCCCCACTCCGGGGGACTTGCTTTGGCCTGCTGTTTCATTCTTGCTGCTCGCCGGTGTGACGATGTTTTATCGAGCCCAAGATGAGCCGTCCACGCTTTCATTGGTTTTGGCCTTGGGCGTAGGATGTAGTATTTACTTCCTCAATCGTAAAGAGCGACAATTGGGTCGTGCCGTGTTACTTACGCTGGCAGGGTTGCTGGTTGGTGTGGGTTTGGGTAGTGTGTTGGGAGGATTCCTCACAACACAAATCACCTCTATCGGTCTAACACCGGATAAATTTGCCACACTAGTCACTTTTGTCATTCTCTGGTTGATTAGTAGCTTTCTGCGTTGAGCAAGCGCACTCGATAAGAGTACGACAGACGGCATCCCGACCAAATGTAGCAGCGTGCGCCAGATGCCCGGAACTGAAAACCCATTGGTTCACCAGCCAAGCGCAGAAGGCTCTGGCGTCTGTTACACAGCAGTGAACTTAAGCAAGTTTACCGGGGCTATTTCATCTGGAAGGATTGCTGCTCATCAACGTCGGCAGATTGGCAAGTCATTCCCTAGTAATATATGTCCGCTTGAATGCCCATAATTTTAGGACTGACGCTCAAAGCAGGGACACTCCAGCTGCGGAGAGAATTTTTTTGTGGGTGATTAGCCGGACTTGATAAAAGCAAGGTGTTTACTCAAAAAAACAGGTGACTTTCTGGTTGGATATTAATTTCC
Organism: Waterburya sp.; assembly: GCA_036703055.1. Taxonomy (GTDB): domain Bacteria; phylum Cyanobacteriota; class Cyanobacteriia; order Cyanobacteriales; family Coleofasciculaceae; genus DATNPV01. Next base: position 18,844 of record DATNPV010000184.1, on the reverse strand, counting down.
ATCGGTACGGCTTGAGGGTCAGCCTTGAGGGCGAACAAAATGGCGTTAGCGGCAGTTTCCGGCGTCAGCATTTTTGAACGGTCTACCTTCAAATTGGCGCTGTCCCAGAAAGGAGAGTCCACGCCGCCAAAGTAGAATAGCGTGAACTTAATGCCATAGCGCTTTAGTTCTTCCGCCATGCATTTGCTGAAACCTACAACGCCGAACTTGGAGGCACAGTAAGCGGATGCCATTACCATTGAGTGCTTACCTAAAATGCCAACGATGTTACAAATGTGACCGAATCTTTTCTCTTTCATCACCTCCGCTGCGGCTTGACAAGTGTAGAAACTGCCTTTCAGATTGAGCTCAAGCATGGCATCAAAATCGGCGGGTTCAAGTTTGTTGTACTGCTTCATCACCGCAGCGCCTGCCGCATTGACCAACGCATCAATTTGACCGAACTTAGCGATCGCCTTTTCCATTAGCGTCTTCACCTGTGATGGCTGAGTGATGTCGGTAGGGACAGTTAAAATCTGCTGTTCACTGGTTATAGGTAGCTCAGACACCAACGACGCTAAGCGAGAGCTATCTCTTGCCACCAAGACCAAACGTGCCCCTTCCTGTGCCAGTTTGCGGCTCAAGGCGGAACCAATGCCCCCAGTAGCACCAACTACGACAACGACTTTATCGTGCATTTGCCTTTACATTTCTTTACGTCCTTTCTCAGGATACAGATTGAGAGGTAAAACTGGCAAAGTTCTCAAGAGGAGTAATTTAGGGTGTCTATTTTTAAGCTGTTGTGCATTAAAAACGCACAACAGCTTAGCTGTAGCGTCAATTCGATATTTTTTAACATCAATGCATCTAATCGGCCTATTTTTACGTCTGAATGTGAGTAAGAGGTAAGGGTTCAGGAGTGTCTAACCCACGTACTTCTTGATTTCTCATGCTTATTTCTGAGTCCAGCTAAGATTAGGTGCAGCTGAGTCTCGCCCAGCAAGACTATCCCAGTACGTTCATGAAGCCGCTTGACATTCTGAAAAATTTACCGGCTCCCACACGGATGTTATTCCGACCCATGCTGATGATTTCCTTGGCACTACATGGTGTAGTGCTAATGTTGCCAATTTCATCCGATTTAGGACAGTCAAAGTCGGCTAAACAATACAAGTCAGTCAAGATTACACAGTTACCGACGAATCGGCGTTCTGCAAAGCCTTCTTCTCAATCTTTATCTAAACCGAATCCTCAACCGAGTTCTAAACCAAGCCCGTCTACTCGCCTCAATCCGCCGACTCGTTCAGAATCCTCCTGGGAACCTTCCCCTCAACCTAGCGAATCAACTCGCTTCGATTCGCCCGCTCGTCCGGAATCTTCATCAAAACCGAATCCTCAAGCGCGTACTCAGCGCAGCCAGTCCACTCGTTCCAAACCTAAACAACCGTTAGCCAACCCCATCATTTCTCAAAGTAAGCCAAAACCAAATTCTCAACCTGAAGCATCTGTACCCGCTTCAGATCAATCCGAATCGTCAAAATCGAATTCATCTCTATTAGCACCCTCCAATGTTGCTACTGATACCAATACTGGTACTGGAACGACGACTAATGCTGAGCAGAGCAATGTTAAAGACCCTCTACAAGATTTCCTCAGCAATTTTCCTTTTCCAAAAGATGTTAGTGCTGGCTCCTTAGGTGTACTACCTCAAGGTACTGATGCATCGGCTCGTAATATCAAACAGCCGTTAGGTCAGGTTCTTAAATACTACGGCAAAGAACTCCCCAATAGACAATATAGCCCGCTTGCTTCTCCACTCACCGATGATGCAGACCTAAAGATTTATCAGGTCTCTAAAGGTGATGTATCTCAATATCTGCACTTAATTTCTAAAGGAGAAGATACGGTAATTTTCCTTTCTGCTCAACAATTAGCTCGTAAAGACTTAGCGAATTTAGAGATAGAAACGGCAGAGGAAAGGGAGTTTAAAGCTACTCTCCGGCAAACTATTGCCATGACTTCAACCAAGGAACTGACTTCTGATATTAAGAGCAAACTAGGCGATGGTAAATATAGTGATTTTGGAATATGTCCTGGCAAAACCCCAGCACAACTAGGCTCCGAATTCAAGAGCGCACTTAACGGCAAAGGATTTGATGTGGGAAATGACCCAATTAATTTAGGGGCAGATGGGCTAATTTACAGTGTTAAAAAGAATGATTTTGTGGGTCATATTCAACTAATACCCACTCAAGATGGTTCGGGAACAGCCATTATTGGCCTAGATAAATTTCAGCTTTAGTAAAAAATAACACCTTTTATATTCAAGAGCCACCATCAATTGCCAAGGAAACGCGATCGCCGCCAATATCTCGCAGTCTTCCTAAAAGTTGAACTACCCGTTCGTAGGCTAATTTGCGGTCAGCATTTAAAACAACTGCTCCGTCTGGATATTTCTGCAAATAAGCTTGCATAGGCTGCACTAACTCAGCTTCCGTAATCGGTTGATTGCCCAGCAACAGTTGTCCCTGTGAGTTGAGGCTGACGACTAAAGGGTCAGGTGTTTTTTGTTGGCTGACTCCCTTTCCTGCACTAGGGAGAGCAATATTTACAGCACCCTGTCGATTCGTTAACGTCATAGAGACAATGATGAAGAATGTCAAAACGGTCATGAGGACATCCATCATCGGTATCAGGTTAACTTCTGGCATTTGCGAGACTTTCCGCTGGGATTTGAAGCGCATTTTATATTTTGGATTTTAGATTTACGCTAAATGCTTAATGTTCTTTCAACTGCTGATTAATAATAGCTTGGCTGTTCTTAGTCACAGAGGGTTCGTACCAAACTTGTCGATAGATCAATTCGAGTTCGCTGCCAATTTCCGAAAAATAGTCTACCTGCTGGGACTGTAAGGCTACAAAAATCCGGAAAAAAGCTAGGGCGACAATGGCAACCACCATACCAGATGCGGTGGTAATCAGAGCCTCGCCGATACCTCCGGCTGCCTTAGTTGCACTTTCACTGGCACCCCCTCCACCAATGTTGAGGTTGTTGAAGGTGATAATTAGACCTGTTACTGTACCCAAAAGACCGAGTAGAGGAGCGAGTCCCACAACACTTTCTAGCAGTTTGTCCCCTTTGCGCATTTTGACAAACTCTTTATCCCCTGCGGCTTCTAGTGCCAGACGAAAGGTTTCGGGAGTTGGTTGGTTGAGTTTCAAGGGGGCTAAAAGAAAGCGACCAATCGGCAGCGATTGGGCTTGACGTGCAATTTTTGCTGCTTTGTCCAAGTCAAAACGAGCAGCTTCTAGTACATCGTGGGCAATTTTATCCTCTTGCCTCAACAACTCAAACCAAAACAGACCTCGCTCTAAAGCGCAGGAAATTGTCATAATAGATAGTCCAATCATCGGTATCATGACTGGGCCACCCTTGGCTAATAGATCGATAATTCGGATCATGAATGCGATCGCGGATAGGCAGATTGTAGCGATTTCTTTGTTAGCATACCGAACTCTTGTAGGACAACTAGTTCACTGAAAGTTAGCCAGGAGCTAAAGTTCGGTTAAGAGAGTACTAACGTACAGGTGAGTCGTAGGCTATGACTGACGAATCAATCTCCGTGTTCCCCGTACTAGCTCATACTCAGTTGTAGCCAAATATCCTACACTTACTCTACCCCAGCCCCCAGTCCCCCCGTCGTCCCGTCTCCAATTGGCTGGCTTATGCCTCTATGCGTACCGCTACTTCCCATCCTTTATCAGTTTGCTTGAGTTCAAAAGCACTACAGGACTGTAAAAACTTAGTTAACTTGGCATTTAAGTGCAACTTCTTCAAAACTGTAGTTACCGAATGACCATATTGCCGTCGAAATACTGTTCCTAACATGGTGATGGGTATGTAGCGGTCTGGAGATTGATTCGTTGAAGCATTAATGATTTTAATTAATGCCTGCTCTAGGCCAGGACGTGAACTAATTTCAATCGATTTATTGCTTTGAGCTTTAGACTCCTCTGCTAGAGGTTTTTCGGAAGTAGCTTCAAAGCAATTGATATAAAGTTCATCTCGCTCTGAAACTTGATGCACAACAAAATTAGCTGGATGGTTGAAAAAAACATCTCTAGGCTTTTTTCCAGGTAGATGATAAGATACAACTTGGCTAAGAGACAATTTGTATGTCTCTTGAAATAAGCTCGAAATTTTCGCTAGCTTTATCCACTGATTATTGGTTCGTTTTTGCTCAGCTTTAATTAAGCCTTTCAACTGGTTAATAAATTCCTCAATCGATGGAATTTCCGCGATTAGTTTGAGGGAATGAGTTTGAGCTTGATGCGTTTTGCTGTTGAAAACTGTGATGATATCGCCTCGTCGCCGCACTAAATAAACAGTTAGCCCATGAGTTTGCAGCGTTGTACAAAGATGAGTCAAAACCCCATCGGATGAACAGACTAAAACCTCTTTTGCCGTCGGGTAATGTACAAAGATCGACGAGCCAACTGTAGCCATTTTTACATCTGCACTATCTTTTCCAGCAGGTACATGAATGAGTTCGTAGCCACGCCCATGTAATTCAACATCTTGCTTACCTAGGCTGCGCCAGTTAGCGAAAGCTACTTTAATTTGAATGGGGTAAGAACAAATCCCGGCTAAAAATTTTTCAGTGTTAGGGTCGAGTTGTAAGTTTTCAGCATCGAGAAGTAGGATGGCTATTCCGTTGGTAGATGAGGCTAATTGTCCTGATGCTGATGATAGAGAGGAGACGGTTTGCTGTGCAGAAGTTTCAGTGACAGAAGGCGTAAATTCATCTGTTGGTCGAGTTAAAACAGAAATTCTTTCCATCAAGTCATGGAAACTCGGCGACTCGAAGTAGGTGGGAAGTAGTAAAATTTGTAAAACTTTTTGCACCCTCTGAAGCAGGACATCTTCGTTGTTAGTTGTGCTAATGCCTGCTCTCAGTTTCAGCAGAAAATTAGACTGATTTCGGGCATGATGCCAGGGAATAGTCCTGTACTTTTCCTTGAGTAATTCGGGCTGCTGCTGCTGAATTTCAAGGATGGCTTGATAGACACAAAGACTAATTTGATGAGAAATGGCAGAATCTTTGGCTGGTGTCACACTAGCGTTATCTGGCATGGGTGTCCCCAGTAAGCGATTTTGCAGTCACGAACCCCTGAAGTGTCCCAGAGGCGTTCTTACTGTTTAGGATTCCCATCATAATAGAAATGACTTCATAATTCTTAATTTATAATCATGGTGAGAGACCTGCGGGGATTTATCAAACAATTAGAAGAACGAGGGCAATTGCGCGTCATAAAGGCTTTAGTTGACCCGGATTTAGAAATTGCGGAGATTTCCAACCGTATGCTGCAAGCCGGTGGCCCTGCGTTGCTGTTTGAAAACGTGAAAGGGTCTTCCTTTCCGGTAGCGGTGAATCTGCTGGGAACGGAAGAACGGGTGTGCTGGGCGATGAATATGGAACATCCGCAGGAGTTGGAGACTCTGGGAAAGAAGCTGGGTATGCTACAACAGCCGAAGCCGCCGAAGAAAATTTCCCAAGCGGTGGAGTTCGGTAAAATTTTGTTTGATGTGGTGAAAGCCAAGCCAGGGCGAGATTTTTTTCCGGCTTGCCAGCAGGTGGTTCTGGAAGGAGATGCCCTGGATTTGACCCAATTACCGCTAATTAGACCTTATCCGGAAGATGCTGGCAAAATTATAACGCTGGGATTGGTCATTACTAAAGACTGTGAGACGGGTACGCCGAATGTGGGGGTTTATCGCCTACAGCTACAATCCCGCAATACGATGACCGTTCACTGGCTATCTGTGCGAGGAGGTGCAAGGCATTTACGTAAGGCAGCGGAACGAGGGAAGAAACTGGAAATTGCGATCGCCCTTGGTGTTGACCCCTTGATTATCATGGCAGCAGCCACTCCCATCCCCGTTGAACTTTCGGAATGGCTTTTTGCCGGACTTTATGGGGGTTCGGGTGTAAAGCTAGCTAAGTGTAAAACGGTGGATTTAGAAGTGCCAGCCGATTCAGAATTTGTTTTAGAAGGAACGATTACGCCAGGAGAAATGTTACCCGATGGCCCCTTTGGGGATCACATGGGGTACTACGGTGGAGTAGAAGATTCGCCCCTGATTCGCTTCCAGTGTATGACGCACCGCAAAGACCCCGTATACATGACGACGTTCAGTGGACGGCCACCGAAGGAAGAGGCGATGATGGCGATCGCACTCAACCGCATCTACACCCCCATTCTGCGACAGCAAGTCACAGAAATTGTAGACTTCTTCCTCCCCATGGAAGCCCTCAGCTACAAAGCGGCAATTATTTCCATAGATAAAGCCTATCCGGGACAAGCGCGACGGGCCGCCTTGGCGTTCTGGAGTGCCCTGCCCCAATTCACCTATACCAAGTTTGTGATTGTCGTCGATAAAACGATCAATATTCGCGATCCGCGTCAAGTGGTATGGGCAATTAGTTCTAAAGTTGACCCTGTGCGGGACGTATTTATTTTGCCAAATACGCCTTTTGATAGTTTGGATTTTGCCAGCGAGAAGATAGGGTTGGGGGGGCGTATGGGCATCGATGCGACCACGAAGATACCTCCAGAAACCGAGCATGAATGGGGCGCACCGTTGGAATCCGATCCAGATGTGGCAGCAATGGTAGAAAGGCGATGGGCAGAGTACGGCTTAGCCGATTTACAGCTAGGGGAAGTCAATCCCAATTTATTCGGCTACGATATGCGTTAATCACTCTTCAACGCTAGAAGCCAGCAGAATTAAAGCACGTTTCGATTATGACAAGAATTTCTGCTGGTGGCACTAGAACAAACTGAATAAATTTCTTAAACGGTAACGATTGAGAGGTTGCATGGAGACTAAGAGACGAAACGGGTTTCGAGGGGCTTTACAGCGGAAAGGTTCAGTCGTTCCAGCCGTTTTTAATCGCATAATTGTGTGTGGGCTCTTTGGCTTTTTTGTTTCGAGCGTTCACAATTTAAGTAAGTTTGGATTGTCCGTGTCCTTACCCGTATGGGCAGGCATCATTCCCACGCTGGTTATCGGTTTGTTATTAGCATTACGCACTAAAGCTGCTTATGAACGATATTTAGAAGGCCGCAAACGCTGGGGCAATTTAATCAATACCATACAGAACCAAGCGCGTCAGATTTGGATATCCGTTCAAGAACAGGAGCCAGTGAATCGAACGGAAAAACTAGCCGCGATTCGGCTGTTAGTTGCTTTTGCCATAGCGGCGAAGTTGCATCTTCGGGGAGAACCTGTCAATACTGAAGTAGAGCCATTTCTGGCCTCCGAGTACTACTTTGAACTGAAAAATAAACACAATCCACCCCTACAAATTGCCTTCTGGATTGGAGATTATCTGCAAGAGCAGTGTAAATATAAGCGTCTCACTAGTCATCAGTTGATGTCACTCCAGAAGTTGCTCGATCGCATGGTGGATAGTTTAGGAGGTTGTGAGCGAATTATTAAAACTCCCATGCCGCTCGCCTACGCCATTCATCTGAAACAACTGTTGTTAATCTATTGTCTGTCATTGCCATTTCTATTGGTTAGCGCTTTTCAATGGTTTACTGGCCCTGCGGTAGCGTTAATTAGTTTCGCCTTATTGGGGATTGAAGAAATTAGCAGTGAACTAGAAAATCCCTTCGGCTACGATGACAATGATTTGCCTTTAGATACCAGTTGTGAAACATTGCTACAGAATCTTGAAGAGGTCATCTCCTATGAATCGACTACCAATAATCGACAGTTAACAACGGTGAATTATTAGTCAAAAGTAAAACCCTAAGAAGCCAATAAGTAGGTAGACATCAATAAACATAACTCTTTCTTTTCCAGGACTTAGGCACAATACGTTAAGAAAACCCCCCAACCCCCCAAGGTAAGGGGGGAGTAAGATGAAAGTTCCCCCCAGTATTGAGGGCTTTGGGGGGCGATTGCGTAAGTCCTATTTTCTATGCCCCATGCCCAGTCCTCACAGCGATATTTAATTTCATCCACCTACTTATCGACTTAGGTTCATCTCAAGATTGTCCAGCTTAGCTCAACCGTGCTGTACATTCGAGAATCAATTTTTGATTGATGATGGCATAGGGCTGAATGTCTAGCGCTTTCCGAAACGCTTGAATCGCAGCCCTATACTCTCCTAAGGCGGCATAGCACAAACCTAAACCGTGCAGTGCGCCAAAATGAACTGGATTGAGTTTGAGTACTTCCTGACAGTCTCTTCGTGACTTTTCGTACTCTCCCAGAGTGTAGTAAAGAACAGCCCGCCGATTCCAAGCTTCTGCGAAATCAGGCTGAGCCTCAATCAATTCTGTGAGTAATGCTTCAGCTTGCTTTGTATCGCCCGCTTCTAATAAGAGTTGGCTGCGTTCCAGCAGCTCCAACCCGTATTGTCCCTTTTGATGAAACCAAATGCGCCAGAGTTGTACGGTTGCCTGCTTGCGGACGTTCTCGTCAGGGTGTTTCAAATCTTCTAGTAATGCATTGATTAATGGCTCGTTCATGAAAAAGCAGTCCTATGTGAGGCGTGGTACAAAGCCAGTTCTTTAATTATTGTGTACTTCGAGGCGGCTTGGTGATGACTCGCTTTGTCAGGACGCGTTTTAGCTTGCTCTGTGATGGCAAGGCAACACCCTAGAATTTGCTACGCTGAAACAATCTGATTTGTCATCTATCCTAAGAAATATTTGTGAAGACATTCTATCGCTTGGGAATTGTCGTCATCAGCTTGTTGGTGGTTACATTTGCCCTAGCTAGTCCAGTTTCGTTTCCCATGACTCTCAACAAGGCTGAAGCCTTCGGTCATCCAGGAATTTGCCCAACGTGGTCGCCTTCAACCCTCACCTTTCTGGGTACGGCTCAAAACCCCATCTCTAAAGTGTGGTTTACGGGTTTTGACGGTATCCTGGGCGAGGTATTCTACCCCTCTGTAGACCAGCCAGCAACAGTGGATTGGCAGTTTTTAGTCGGGGATGCTGCTAATAGCTGGGTGGATGAAGAAAAACGGGATACCACCAGTCAGGTGAATCTACATGATGCACATTCGCTCTCTTGGACTATCACCAACACGGCGAAAAATGGCTCGTACCAGATCCAAAAGACAATTTTCACCGACCCCAACCGCAATACCCTGATCCAGCAAGTAACCTTCACCGCTTTAAAGGGAACGGTAGGAGACTTCGACCTCTACACCCTGTATCATCCTGCCCTTGCCAATGAGGGACAAGCCACCACAGGTTACAGTACCACCTATAACGGGACAAAAATGCTGGTGGCTCAAAATTCCACCCGTGGTTATGCCTCTGCACTAACCAGTTCCCTTCCCTTCAAAGCAGGCATGATGTCCAATGGATTTGTCGGACACAGCGACGGTTGGCAAGACCTTAAAGGCGGTAGGGCTGATGCTACGATGAACTGGACTTATGAATCCGCCACTAATGGAAATATTGCCCAGATGGCAATGTTAGATTTGAACCCGTATGCTAACCAGAAATCAATAACCTTTAACTTAGTTCTCGGCTTTGGTAGCAACGACACTGAAGCTGAAGCCATGGCAGCCGCCACCTTAGGCGACAATTTTTCCACCCTGCTGTCCACCTACAACAGCCAATGGAACAGCTACACCAGCCGCCTCAACACGTTTGGCGATACAGATGATTCGCAGTACTACGTTGCGGCAATGGCAATTAAGGCAGCAACGGATAAAGCCACCGGTGCCATAGTGGCAGGGTTGGGTAATCCTTGGGGTAACTCGAACTATTCCATCTGCACTCCCTTTGGCATTTCTATGCAAGGCGGCTACCATCTGGTTTGGCCTCGTGATTTGTATAAAATTGCTAGTGCCTTAATTGTGGCGGGTGATACGGTTACGGCGTCCAACTCACTGGACTGGTTGTTGACTAAAATGCAACAACCGGATGGTCATTTTCTCCAGAATGCTTTTTTAGATGGTACGCCTTACTGGAATAGCGTTCAAATGGACGAAACGGCGTTACCCCTTGTCCTCGCTTGGAAATTGGGTCGTACTGATGCCGCTACTTATGCCAATCACATCAAACCAGCCGCAGATTACATTGTCAAACATGGGCCGGTGACGGGGCAAGAGCGTTGGGAAGAAAATGCTGGCTACTCTCCTGGCAGCATTGCGGCGGAAATTGCCGGGTTAGTCTGTGCCGCTGATATCGCCAGGGTTAATGGAGACACCACAAGCCAAGCTCAGTATCTAGCCACCGCCGACGACTGGCAAAGTAGGGTGGAATCTTGGACATTTACGACTAGTGGTTCTATCGGTGACGGTCACTATTTTGAACGAATTGATGATAATGGCAATCCCAATGATGGGCATTTATTATTTATTCACAATGGTGGCGGCTTCTATGACGAACGCTCTATTGTTGACAGCAGCTTTTTAGAATTGGTGCGTTTGGGGGTAAAACCGTGGAATAGCCCCTCTATTCTCTCGTCAATTCAGGCGATTGACTCGACCATCAAACAAACGCTCCCAGGCAAGGGAGACGGCTGGTTCCGCTACAATCACGATGGTTATGGTGAAACCTCAACAGGTGCTGACTATACCGGTGTCGGTGCTGGACGGTTGTGGCCTATTTTTACAGGAGAGAGGGGTCATTTTGCGATCGCCAGTGGGGAAAAGGCTGATACCTATCTGGCAACAATGCGGACTTTTGCTAATAGTTCGTATATGATTCCCGAACAAGTTTGGGACAATAACGCACCCTCTGGTTACACTCCAGGAACTCCAACTAAATCGATGACGCCGCTTTCCTGGTCGATGGCAGAATACATCACACTTTTGGCATCAAATTACACGGGTCAAGTGATGGATATGCCAGCGATTGTCAAAGATCGTTATGTAGAGAACTCCTATCAAATCCGTTAGCCTCCCAAGAGTTACAGCCCTTTTCTTTTTCAGTGAAGTACATGTTTTTCGTAGGGGCGCACCGACGTGCGCCCTTTCTATCTTCATCACGTTGCAAATTTCCGTAAATTTTTAACGCCAAGTTACGCAGAGGGTAACGCAAAGATCGCAGAGTTTTTGGGGAAGATTGCTAATAATTGTCTTGCGATCACCCCATTCGAGGCAGTGCGTGCGCCATCCCACAGCCTCATCTTGGCAGCACATCATCTAGTTTTAATATCAACCTTGGCTATTCACCCTACTCAAAATATCGTAGAACCACTGCTCCACGCGATCGCCCATCGCTTGATTGGAGTATTCCGCTTCCACCCGTTGGCGGCAGGCATGGCGATCGATGTTATCTAGGTTCTTAATCGCTTCTACCAACCCTGTCACCGAATCCGGTTCTACTAAAAAGCCAGTTTTCCCGTCTTCGATAATTTCTGCCGGCCCCCCACGAGGGTAGGCAATCACTGGCACTCCACAAGCTAGGGCTTCAATTGCCACATTGCCAAAGGCTTCCACCCAGCGAGGCGTCATCAACAGTGCTCGACACTGACGCAAGCGCTTTTGCAATTCATCCGTTGAGAGAAATCCCAAATATTCTATCGGGGCGTCTGGGTAATCGCACAGAATTTGCTGCCAGTAGGGTTCATTTTGCAGGAATCCCATGATTTTCAGGGGAATGCCCGTCACTTTGGACGCTGCTACAGCATCTTCCAACCCCTTTTCTGGCGCGATGCGACCCACCCACCCCATCCAAGGTTCTGGTTTGGCACAGAAGTCATACAGCGACACATCAATGCCATTTTTGACACAGCGACAACCCTCAGCAAAAGTAAACGTTTCTGCCTGCGCTTGCGAATGGACGCCAATTGTACCGGGAAACTGCGTTACTACCTGTTCAATAATCTGATCCATCGCCTCCGTCAACGAACCCATACTGACTAAGTGGGCAACAGGGATGGTAAAAAAGGGCGTCAGGTAGAAGGGCAACCAGTCATAGGCGAAGTTGAGAATCAAGTCATAGTCAGCTTGTACTTGCCGTGCATAGTCCCACATATTCGCCAAAACTGAAGACCCAGGTAAGATAATTGGGGCATCGCGTCCTTGAGTTTGAGCGCTGATTTGTGGGTTCCCAGCAATCTCAATTAATGGCATTCCCCAAGCGGTAGACCCTTGAGTGGCGATAATTGTCAAGCTATGACCCCGTCGTATGATTTCTGTAGCGATGTTACGCAAGGTCAGTTCAACGCCACCCCCCAATCCTGAACCCAAGGGGCCAATTGGGTTGGAGACGAATAGCAGTCTGAGTGATTGGCTCAGTGTTGGAGTAGTTGCCATTGCAGGTGTCAGGGAAGAGGGATTTTTTTCCTTTTTTGTGGGATGGACATCTTGCCCGTCCTCAGACATTCCAGGGCAGGCGAGACGCCTACCCCACAAAACTTATTCCTGGGATGTGCAGCACCATACACTTAGATCATTCTAGTGATTGGGCAGCATTTGGGCTTCCGATTCTTTGATATTGACAGGAATGGCTGCCAAATCCCCTGACTGAGTGCCTTCTAAGAGAGAATCTTCCTCCAATAGCAGCACTTCAGTATCGCTTGGGTTCAAGGATTCAACGGCCTGTTCTGGATTCTCGACAGGAGTCGGTTGCCCAAGAAGAGATTGCAGCTTTTGCGTTATTGTCTCACGCTGATTGATCAGATAGATGCTCACTAACGTCATACTCACGCCAATCCACTGAAGAGGGCTGAGTACTTCTGACAACAACAGATTCCCAAACAGCAGTGCAAATACGGGAGTCAGGAAGGTTAGGGCACTCAGGCTGGTGAGATTGCCACTGGAGGCAAAATAGAAAAATAGACCGTAGGCGATCGCACTGCCAAAAATGGTCGAATAAGTTAATGCCGCCCAGCCTGATAGGTCAATATGTACCCATTGCTGGGATTCCCAAACACCAGAAAGGGCAAATAAGGGCAATCCACCTAAAATCATGTGCCATCCCGTGGCAGCAACGGGGTCAGCATATCGCGTGACAAACCGAATTAGCACTGTCCCCACTGCCATCGACAACGATGCCAACAGCATCAGCCACTGTCCATTCTGAAATAGCTGCTGTAGGCTGACGTCTAAACTCAGCGCGTTGCCCTGGAACAAGGTATATATCCACTCATTGGGTAAACCAATCAGACTAATTCCTAAAACTCCAATAGCAAGCCCTATCCAGCCCCACAATCCAATGATTTCGCCAAACAGCAACCCTGACAGTAGGGCTACCGCTAGGGGTTGAGAGTCAATCATCACTGAACCTAAACCCGCCCCCGTTCTCACCAATCCCTCGGCGAGAAATCCTTGAAAGAGTGTCCCATCCACTAGGGCAAATAAGCTAATCCACAGCCATGCCATCCAACCTTTTGGCTGGGGACGCCCCATGAGCATTGCCGCCAATATGAGTAAAACTCCTGCTGGCACTAAACGCACCCCTGCCATGAACAAAGGGGTTGTATTGGGGATGACGCCTTTCATCGCCACCATTGCCGTTCCCCACAGGAAAAAAGGCGCAATGAGCAGTACAGGGGCAAAAGGAGATTGGATATTGGTGATTTTTATCTGCATGAGATAGCGCTAGGCTGGTCTAAAGAACAATGAGAGGTTCAGCCAGTTTTTTATAATTCTTTACACAATTCTACTCAATTATTCATTTATGTTAAGGACATGATACGAATTCAATGGTCTACGGTCTTCAATCTGAGAACTGTAGTTAAGCGAACAAAGGCTAAATCGTGCAAACTAGAAGATATCCAGTTTATGGATTGTTAGGCTTATCTTTTTAGCTCGAAAGACTCAACGACTCATGCCCTGGCCTTTCAAGACCAAATCTCGTAAACAAATTGCTCGAATTGAAATTACCGGTGCGATCGCAAGTGCCACCCGCAAACGGGTACTCGAAGCCCTCAAAACCGTTGAAGAGAGGAAATTTCCAGCCTTACTCCTACGGATTGACAGCCCTGGCGGCACCGTTGGCGATTCTCAAGAAATCTATTATGCACTCAAACGACTGCGAGAAAAGGTCAAAATTGTTGCCAGTTTTGGCAATATTTCGGCATCCGGAGGGGTTTACATTGGGATGGGAGCCGAACACATCATGGCAAACCCCGGTACGATTACAGGCAGTATTGGTGTAATTCTGCGAGGAAATAACCTAGAACGTCTCCTTGATAAAGTTGGCGTTTCCTTCAAAGTCATTAAATCTGGCCCTTATAAAGACATTTTGGCCTTTGACCGCGAATTGACTGATCCAGAAAAGCATATCCTTCAAGAATTAATCGATACCAGCTATCAGCAGTTTGTCCAAACCGTTGCAGATGCGCGTCAACTGGCTGTAGAAACGGTAAAAAGCTTTGCTGACGGTCGGATTTTCACAGGTCAGCAAGCATTAGAACTCGGTGTCATTGACCGACTGGGAACAGAAGAAGATGCCCGTCGGTGGGCAGCAGAACTGGTAGGTTTAGACCCAGAAAAAACCAAGTGTTTCACCATCGAAGAACCCAAACCGTTGTTGAACCGTGTGCTTCCTGCTAGCCGTAGTCAGAGAGTATCCGGGCTTGCAGCAGGGATAGATTGGTTAGAGTTTGAACTGTCTACCAGTGGTCAGCCGCTATGGTTATATCGACCTTAAGCAGAATTTTAGATGTTTGAGGGTTTAGGAAATCAACTGCCAAAATCTAAAATCAAAAAAGGAAATCTGGAGGATGCAAGAGTGGAGTGGAAAGTCCGGGCAATTCGTGGGGCAACAACCGCCTCAGAAAATACAGTGGAAGCCATCCGAGAAGCAGTCACAGAACTGCTTGATGAGCTAGAATCCCACAATCAGATTGACCCTGATGAAATTATCAGTGCGATCTTCACAACCACACAAGATTTGGATGCCATCTTTCCGGCTGCGATCGCACGAAAACGCCCCCAATGGGATAATGTGGCTTTACTCGATGTTCAGCAAATGCATGTGGAGGGAAGCCTAGAACGCTGTATCCGATGTTTAATCCACGTCAACACCCCTGCTTCACAGGTAGAGATTTACCATCCTTATCTCCGTAAAGCTAAAAATTTAAGACCTGACTGGACGTTAGCGCAAATTAGCCTGAGGAAATCGCCTGCGGTTCAAACGAGTCGCTGATCACAGAGACAACTATCTCAGTCTCTAAGGCAAGCTGGTTCAGTTTTCAGGAGTATTGAAGGACAAGGAAATGGGTAATAGAAAGACCAATTACCCATTACCCATTACCTATTACCCACTAGGCAGTAGGTCGATTGAACTTTTTACTTTTAAATGTTTTATCACACGCCAACAAGAGGCGTTTTTCCTGCACCTGAATCATTAAAACTTGACAGTACAATTTCAATTTGATCGAGCTGTTGCTTGAGCCATGCAGAAAACAACTCTGAAAGAATTTCCTGGTGCAGTCTATCGTCCAACTTAGGCTGAATGAGTTCCTCAACCAAGATTAAATGTACTCCTTTAGACGTCACTATTGGTTTGAGTACATGGGGAGGAGTAGCTGCAAAGACAGCCGCAGAAATTTCTGGCTTCAAATCTTTACGATGTAGGATTCCTCGATATCCCCCAATCCGGCGTAGCTCCGTATCCAGAATGTATTGATGTGCGACCTCAGGGAAACTCGTCTCGCCTTCTGCGATCGCATAAAAGAGTTCCATTGCTAGGTCTTCATCATCTAGGACGACTTCGTACATGACAACCTGAGCGTAATCAAGTTGGTGTTCTATAAAGAAAGGTTCAACCTTATCGGCAAAGAGATGTTGAGCTAATTTCGAGGAAATGAGGCTGATATAAGCAACTTCTTCAAACTCATCTACGGATAGGCAATGTTTTTCCAACCAGGCTAGGGTTTCGTCAGCACGTCGAAGATTGTTGATGACCCGCAGTTGGTCGGCTGCCAGTTGCACTTCTTGTAGGTCTACTTTAATGCCTAGCTCTTCTACTGTAGATGCAATAATCTTGCGAGTAGCAATTCCTTCAACAATAGAAGGAATTTGGCAAGTAATCTTAATTTGTTGAATAATATCTTTTTCAAAAATTGTTAATTTTGAGTCCATGATATAGTTCCTATTGAAAAACATCGATTATCTCTTGAATCTATTTTAGAAATGATTTGATAGATGGCTCTTTCTTCATAAAAACTTTGAAATAGAGCATCCATTGCAAGTTATAGCTGTCGGCATAAAGATTAGGACATCTCTAACGGTTTAAATGACCACATACCAGTAGTAAAACCTCTGCCTTTTGCCTTTTGCTATAACTACTATGTTTGAGGGCACTTTTGGATGGGAGATAGTCTTGGAGTGAGAGAAAAGTAAAATTCTTCATAAGCAATTGATTATAAAGCTCGTAAATTCTCAGAGAAATGAAATATGGAAATGTAAATCTCGTTCATTAAATGCTCATTCCCATTAAAAAAGATTAAAGCAAACGGTCAAAATTTACAAAGGTGGAAGTTAATAGCTACTCTAGAGTTTCAAGCCACCTTTTTGTAACTTCTTAAATGGATCGAGGATGAAATCAATGACGCGGCGCTGCCGGACAATTACCTCTGCTGTTGCGCTTTGACCGGGGGTCAAGGATATGCGCTTGTCTTTGGTTTGGATATAAGTCTGAGCGAGCGCGATTTCTAGTTCAAAGGTTTCTACCGGACCTTGAGCGGTTTGTGTAATCTTAGAATCCGGTGAAATCGAGCTGAGGTGGCCTTCGATAATGCCATAGTCTTGGAAGGGGTAGGCATCGAACTTAAGCTTAACAGGCATTCCCACGCGAAGAAACCCGCTTTCTTTGCTAGTCATCTGAGCTCTCAACACAAGGGGAACTCCCTTGGGTGCAATCTGAGCAATCATCTCACCAGGTTGTAACACGGCTCCACCGCGTGGGACAGGTAGCCGAAAGATCGTCCCATCAACGGATGCGCGGACTAACCGCTGCTGCAACTGAAATTTCAGAGAGTTAATCTGCTTTTTGCTTTGGGTGATTTCCGCTTGCAGCTCTGCGATCTGAGCCTGAAGCTGTTTAATTTGTCTCTCACTTTCCATAACAGCCAGTTCGCCTTGGTGTCGATTGCTGTCATAAATACTCTGCTGTTTTTTAAGTTCGTCCTGAGCCTGTTTGATATCTGACTGAGCTTTCTGCAAACGCTCTTGGTTTTCAAGCATTGTGCGTTCTGCTTCATCGACTTGAATCCTCGGAACAACGCCTTGTAGGTGATACTTTTGGTAGCGTTGTACTGTGTTTTGATCCTTGGCTAAGAGTTTGTGTGCTAAGTCAGACGCTGTTTTATTAAAAGTAATCTGTTGCCGAACGGCGCTAATTTGTGCCAGTTGCCCAGATGACTGGGCTTGGGCTTGCAGTCGCTGTGTGCGAGCTGTCATCTCCAGTTGATTTTTAATCAGTTCTAGCTGTGGGAGTCGGTTCAACTGACCCTCAAGCTTAGCCTGAGCCTGCTGGAGTTCAGCACGAGGTAATTCTGATTCCAGTTCCAGCAAAATCTGCCCAGCCTTAACTGTTTGGCCTTCTTTTACCTTGATTGCAGCTACTGTCCCTCCAACTGGGGCATCTAGCTCAAACGTTTGACCTTTCGGTTCCAATCGTCCTCTGGCGCTACCCGTCTCATCGACTTTGGCAAGCATAGCCCAGGGTAAGACGATACCTGCAAATACAATCAAAAAATAAAGCAGTCCTCGTGTCCACACTCGTGGCAAACTATCAATTAGTTCCTGGGTCCAGGGAGACCAATCATCCTGTAACTCCGATGATTTTGATTGAGTCAGCGGTTCAGAGTTTTTGGAGTCCAGACGCTCTTTAGTGAAATCTTGCCTATTCCGGGAATGACCGTTCTGAGTGAATTGATCTTGCGTGCTAGGTAAGTTTGGCATAGCCTGCTAACTCTCCTTATAAGAATTTAGGAGTCTCCGAGTCGGGGGTCAGGGGTTATCAGAAAGAGGATTGGCTCAATTAGACAATCCTCCTGAATCTGCTTTAGCCGACGGCGGCGAACTGTTGCTGATTAAGGTAGAAGTAGTGACCCCGCTTGGCCATGAGTTGGTCATGGGTACCGCTTTCTACTAAGACACCTCGATCAAGGACTAAAATTAAGTCCGCGTTGCGGACTGTTGAGAGACGATGGGCAATGATTAGGGTGGTTCGACCCTCGACAATTTTGTTGAGGTTGGTTTGAATAATTCGCTCTGATTCGGCGTCGAGGCTACTCGTCGCTTCATCGAGAACCAACAATCGGGGATTTCCCAGCAAGGCACGAGCGATCGCAAGTCGCTGTCTTTGTCCACCGGAGAGCATTCCTCCCCCCTCACCGATTTGGGATTCGTAGCCTGCGGGCAGTTCTTTAATAAACTGATGTGCCCCTGCTTGTTGAGCCGCTTCGATAATGTCATCTAAACTGGCTTCTGGATGACCGACACTAAGGTTTTCGCGAATAGTACCGCCGAATAAAAAGGTGTCCTGATCGACCACACCCATCTGATGACGGAGCGATCGCAACGAAATAGTGCTTATATCGTAACCATCGATGAGAATCTTCCCTTCCGTAGGGGGATAAAGCCCTAAAAGCAGCTTGGAAATCGTTGTTTTCCCTGAACCGCTGCGACCGACAAGTGCTACGGTTTCTCCGGGCTGCACCTCAAAACTAAGGTTCTCTAGAGTATTGACCTCACTTTCCGGGTGATAACGGAACGTAACGCGATCGAAGCGAATGTGACCACGAATCGGGGGTAGAGTTTGACGAGTTCCATGTTCCAAGTCTTCCTCTGGTTCAGCATCAATCACATCATTAATGCGCTCAACGGCAATAATCACTTCCTGCAACTGGTTCCATAGAACAATC
>DATNPV010000179.1:0-2946 GCA_036703055.1 Waterburya sp. | reverse complement strand
CAAAAAAAAAGCCCCAGGTAATGGAGGAGGTAAAGCCCATAATTACCTGAGGAAGACTCAAACCTATTGGACACAGTCCGCAGTGATTTACAGCGTAATACGGATCGTCTTACAGATCAAGGGGTGTGTTACACATTTATGTAAAGAAGTTATGAGGGTTGATACCCCTAAATCGCTCAATGCCAGATGGGAAAAGGAATACAGCCGCTAAAAATTGACAAAAAAAGTACAGGCGTGCCATGACATATCTGTACAAAACTCAACAATTTGGTTTTGACTGATACCGAGTTACATCTGTTCGAGCAATCTTTCTCTCCCCAACTCCCCCACTCCCCCGTGTCCTGTTCAAAGCTATCTTTAGCTGAGGTTGTACAATTCCTCAATCATGTCGCCGGAGAGTGCTTCAGCCGATGTATCGAACAAAATGCGCCCGTGTCGCAAACCGATAATGCGCTGATAGTGACTGCGGGCAAATTCAATGGCGTGGAGGCTGGTAACAAGGGTTTTGCCAGTATTTTGACTAAGCTGGCGCAATAAGTCCATGATCTCGCGCGATCGCTCCGGGTCGAGACTAGAGATGGGTTCATCAGCAAGGATGGCGGTGGGGTTTTGCACAAGGACACGCGCGATCGCCACCCGTTGCTGTTGTCCACCAGAAAGTCGGTCGGTGCGTTCGTAAAGCTTTTCTGGAATTCCCACTAGTGATAAAGCCTTTGCCGCCGTTTCCACGTCCAGAGGCCACATTAGAGAAAGAGCGGCTTGAAAAAACGACCAGCGCCCTAAATGCCCAGCATTGACATTGTGAATGACCCGCAGATTATCTACTAAATGAAATTGCTGGTAAATCGTACCAATCTGTCGTTGCACTTGGCGCAGCAAGTTGGGACGAAGCTGGGAGAGGTTGCGACCGAGTACCCAAACTTCTCCAGAGGTTGGTACTAGGGTGCCGTTGAGTAAGCTGATCAGGGTGCTTTTTCCGGCACCACTTGAACCAACGAGGGCAACACGCTCTCCAGGTTGAATTTGCAAATTAATATCGCTCAGAGACTGAACATGACCAAATCGTTGGTTAACATTTTTCAGTTCAAAGATTGGTGTAGCTGAGTTCATTGTTATGCCTTAGGTGGCAATCCATTTGGTCATTAAATAACTATCCTGATCGGCAAAACCCACTTTACGATAAAAGCTTTGGGCTACCGTATTTTTCCGCTCAACCTCTAAATGGAGAGCTTTAATTTCCAGAGAGGGGCAAATCTCTTCTAAGAACCGAATAGCTTTTTTTCCTATACCTTGACCTCGATGACTTTGCTGAATGTAAATTTCATCGAGAACGGCTTCACGCCTCGGAATTCTAGACTATAGCCGAATGCCAGGACAATATACCCGATGGCATTCCTACCCTCTTGAATCAGCCACACCCGTTCCAAAGATTCATCCTTCAAAATCTTCGTTAATGCTGTACGAAGTGTTTGCTCATCAAAAGGATGATGGTCAAATTCGTAATACTCCCTGATGAACTTGAGCAAGGTTTCTGTATCTGAGTTGTCAGCAACTCTGAATGTAATTTCCATAATCTTCAGTATCGGGATAATTACTTAATTTTGCCAATTTCCCGACCAATTGCCTCTATTTGAGAATAATTAGAATTTTGGGTGGGGATGAATTTTTGGGCTTCCAAGAGGTCGAGAATTTCTTTTTGTTCTGGCACTTTGGGGTCTAGCTTGAACAAAGCATTCTGCACCTTCTTGACAAAGTTCTCACCATATTTCTTCTTGACATCTGGATGAATAATCCAGTGGTAGTCGTAGTAAGCGGGTGTTCGCCACAGAACTTCTACTTTGTTAAGGTCTACTTCTTTAGCCTGAGAGCGTTTTTCCCAGACTTTTTCATTCACGGCTCCAACCTCGTAGGTGCCTGCTTCCACAAGTTTAATCGTCTTATCATGGTCGCCAGAAAAGCCAGGTTGACCTTTAAAATCCTCCAACTTGAGTCCAGCTTGTTTGAGAAAGTATTGAGGCATCAAACGACCTGATGTGGAAGACTCGCTACCAAAGGTGAAGGTATGGCCTTTAAATTGCTGGAGACCTGATATATCTTTAAACGATTTGAGGCCACTTTTTTTGTTGGCAATAAAGAGACTATGGAATTGTTCATCTGCGTCACGCTGCGCGATCGCTTGTGCACCGGGAACTTGCAACCGTGCTTGCACTCCTGTCAATCCTCCAAACCACACTAACTCCAAATCCCCGACCTTAAACGCTGTAACTGCTGCATTGTAGTCGGTCACAGGCTTGTATTTTACTGGTACACCCAGTTCCTTTTCTAGGTAAGCGGCTAGCTTATCGTACTTGCGCTGCAATTTCTGCGGGTCTTGGTCGGGAATGGCACCCATTGTCAGTGTTTTTGTATCGGTTCTCTGTTTTGTTGCTGAAGTCCCTGTCGTTTTGGGTGAGCAAGCTGCCAGTGGCAGTATGAGCAACAACAGACTAGAGAACAATACTTTTTTCATAGCAGTATCTAACTTTTTTTACCTAGGATTGCAGCTTATTTCAGAAAATATCATGCTATGAAGTAGTTACTAATGCTGAGTTGTTGTAGTCTAAT
Source organism: Waterburya sp. (assembly GCA_036703055.1). GTDB lineage: Bacteria > Cyanobacteriota > Cyanobacteriia > Cyanobacteriales > Coleofasciculaceae > DATNPV01. The sequence continues at coordinate 342 of DATNPV010000179.1, read as the reverse complement.
GTAGGATTTAACGTAGACGCGTAGCGGCTTGCTTTCGGCTACCACTCCAGCACAGAGGACTCTGAGGTAAGAGAAGGAGAGTGTTATACGTTTGAATGCAAGTTGGTATGAGCTGGCAATCAGTCAGTGTCAGCGATAGTAGTCTGCCCACCCTACAATAAATAGGCAAGCTTCTGCCCTCTGCCGTCTGCCTTATTCTCAGATTAGAACAATTGCCAAGCGGGTGAGGTTAACCGTTTCAACTGCTCCAAACGCTGCGTGAAGTAACTCTCATCCAAGCGGCAGTAATCGTTTAACTGACAGCAGTTGAGACTAATCCCCCATACCCATAAGTGAGCTGTT
>DATNPV010000164.1:0-21638 GCA_036703055.1 Waterburya sp. | reverse complement strand
ATCCAATTGGAGAACGCGATGCTTTACCTGTTCTGATACGAGTTTACACCGATTGGGTGGGGACGTTGGGGAGTTGTTTTGCAGAAGTTTTTGAGGAAGTTAGAGGTACGAGCTTACCTGTGCCTATTGATTCAACAGCAGTAATTCTAGAGCAGTTACGGCTCAACGCAGACCGTAACTTGTTAACCGTTCTCATGTTTGATCAGTTTGAAGAGTTTTTCTTTGTTTGCAAAGAGCTAGATAAAAGGCAACAATTTTATGACTTTTTAAGTGACTGCCTGAATATTCCTTATGTCAAAGTAATTTTATCTCTACGAGAGGATTATCTACATTATTTATTAGAGTACAATCGGCTCAATAATTTAGATGTAATTAATCACAATATTCTGGGCAAAAATATTCTTTGCTACTTAGGTAATTTTTCAAAAAATGAGGCAAAATTAGCTGTTGAAAATTTAACAAATCGCTCTCAGTTTTATTTAGAGCCAGCGCTGGTTGATACCCTGGTGAAGGATTTGGCGATTGAGTTGGATTCAGTACGTCCGATTGAGTTGCAGGTTGTGGGAACACAACTACAGAAAGAGAAAATTACTACTTTAGAACAATATCAACGCCTTGGTGACAATCCAAAAGTAGAACTGGTTGAGCGATATTTAGCAGAAGTTATCAAAGAATGTGGTTCTGAAGACAATAGAAGAGTTGCTCAACTGGTTTTGTACTTGCTAACTGATGAAAATCTCACTCGTCCTCTCAAAACTATTGCTGAGTTGCTAACAGATTTAGCAGCAGCCGGTTTAGAAGGAGAAACCCAAAAATTAGATTTGGTATTAACGATTTTAGTCGGTTCGGGGTTGGTGGTTCAAGTACGAGAATCAACCGCTACTCGTTATCAACTGTTTCACGACTATCTGGTAGCATTTATTCGCCAACAACAGGGATCTGAACTGTTAGAGCAACTCAAACAGGAGAAAGAACAACGAAGACTTAATGAACAGAAATTAAAAGAACTTCAGGTAGGGCACAGCGATGCCCTCAGTCGCTATTCAGATGCACTCTTTAATCAAGGGAAAAATTTAGAGGCTCTGATAGAAGGTTTACGGGCAGGGATACCACTGAAGCAGGTGAGTGAAGCCAAACCTGATACTCGGATAAGAGTTGTGACTGCGCTACGACAAGCAGTTTACGGGGTTCGAGAGCGCAATCGTTTGGAGGGACATAACGCTGAGGTCAATAGTGTCAGCTTTAGCCCCGACGGTCAGATAATAGCCTCTGCAAGTCGAGATAAGACTATCAAGCTGTGGAACCGGGAGGGTAAACTCTTCCATACCCTAGAAGGACACAATGCTGCGGTCAATAGCGTCAGCTTTAGCCCCGATGGTCAGATAATAGCCTCTGCAAGTCGAGATAAGACCATCAAGCTCTGGAACCGGGAGGGCAAACTCCGCCGTACCTTAGACGGACATAACGCTGCGGTCAATAGTATCAGCTTTAGCCCCGACGGTCTGACAATTGCCTCTGCGAGTCGGGACAACACCATCAAACTCTGGAACCGCAAGGGTCAACTCATCGACACCTTACAGGGGCATAGCGCAGAGGTTAGTAGCGTCAGTTTTAGCCCCAATGGTCAGACGATTGCCTCTGCAAGCCGAGACAACACTATCAAGCTCTGGAATCGGGAGGGTAAACTCCTACACACCCTAGAGGGACATAAAGCTAGGGTCTATGGCATTAGTTTTAGTCCTGATAGTCACACGATTGCCTCAGTGAGTGGGGACAAGACCATCAGGCTGTGGAGCCTGGAAGGTCAACTCCTCCAAATCTTCCCAGGACATAAAGCTGGCATCAATAGCGTCAGTTTTAGCCCCGACGGCCAGATAATTGCCTCTGCGAGTCGAGATAAGACTATCAAGCTTTGGAACCGGGAGGGCAAACTCCTCGACACGCTAGCAGGACATAACGCTGCGGTCAATAGCGTCAGCTTTAGCCCCGACGGTCAGATAATAGCCTCTGCGAGTGGGGACAACACTATCAAGCTCTGGAACCGGAAGAGTAAACTCCTCGACACACTCGAAGAACATAACGCTGAGGTCAGTAGCGTTAGCTTTAGCCCCGACGGTCAGATAATAGCCTCTGCAAGTCGGGACAACACTATTAAGCTCTGGAACCGAGAGGGCAAACTCCTGCACACTCTCCGGTGGAATAACTATCGAGCAAATAGCGTCAGCTTTAGCCCCGACGGTCAGACAATCGCCTCTGCAAGTCGGGACAACACCATCAAGCTCTGGAACCGGGAGGGCAAACTCCTCCACATCCTTATGGGACATAACGCTACGGTTAATACCATCAGTTTTAGCCGCAACGGTCAGACGATTGCTACCGCTAGTGAGGACAAGACTATCAAACTCTGGAACCGGGAGGGCAAACTCCTCCACACCCTCAGGGGACATAATCTTGCGGTTAATAGCGTCAGCTTTAGCCCCAATGGTCAGAAGATAGCCTCTGTCAGTAAAGACGGGACGGTGATTCTATGGAATTTGGCTCTGGACGAGCTGCTGGTGTGCGCTTGTAATTGGGTATGTGATTATTTGAAGACTAACCCCAATGTGAGTGAGAGCGATCGCACTCTCTGCGACGGTATTGGCACTCAGAAGTAGGTGTTCCCAGCAAAAATTAACCCGTTAGGCAATGTGCGATCGCACTGCCAACGCTCTCCTGAATGCAGGGATGCGCTCAAGATTTTCGTTATCGAGCAATAAAGCCTCATTCACAAGTATCAAACCTCATCGTTGAGTATCAAACACTCGTCAGCGAGTATCAAACACTCATCGTCGAGTATCAAACACTCACCGTCGAGTGTTTTAACCTCTTGCGCCAGTATTAAATCGTACGGTGCATTTTTGGCTCCCCTCCCCGTGCACGGGGAGGGGCTGGGGGTGGGGTTCTTCTCGTCTTGAGTGTAATCAAGCGGACATCATAGAACGCACCACATCGCCGGGTACTCCTGCGCCGCAAAAAGCAGAGAATTGATAAAAACTTACTAATAGTATGCGCCTAACTCACCGAAGCTGTAAGTTACTTGATCATCATCGGGTAGGGGCGATTCATGTAAGCCCTTGGCGTTCCCGTTGGGTATCGCCCCTACAATCTCTTGCATCCATCCAAATCGAGTATTAAAAACCGTCAACCTTTGTTAACCGCCCTAGCCTCCCTTAACAAGCAAGAAATACAAAATAAACTTCTCTCGTACCTCTTATTTCCCCTTAATAAGAGGGGTTAGAGGTGTAAACAAAAGCCGAACGAACTAACCGTTACTCAGCATCAAAACGAGGCAAATTGGTTCTATATTCAACTTAAAATAAACAACATACTGATATTAGTGAAAATAATAAATTATGTAAATATATGAACCTTAAAAAACCAAAAGAAATGGCAAAAAATTTTAGATGCTACCATCCAGCAGCAAATTATAGAATTGATAGAAACAGTTTTTATATACAAATTTCCCAATTTAAGTCGTGAGGAAATCGAGCTATGCTGGCATCGAGCGAACTAAAACAAACAAAAGTTTATCAAGAAGCCCTTGAAGAAGGTCGTCAAGAAGGAATCGAGCAAGGTAAGCTAGAAGCCAAATTAGAAATGGCCATTGATGACACTGGATTTGCGGAAATTTTACCAAGCCTGTAACCCCAGCAAAACCCTCGATCTGGCGAATGCTGATGATCGGCGGTACTATATCGATTTTTCTTCAGTGCGGGGAGGTGAGATTATTGAAGAATTAGGGCGAACGATTACCCTCTTCTCTCCCGATGAGCCTACCTGCCAGCTATTTACTGGACACATCGGTTGCGGCAAGTCCACTGAGTTATTGCGCCTCAAAGACCAATTGGAACAGCAGGGGTTTCATGTCGTTTACTTTGAGTCGAGTCAGGATTTAGACTTGGCTGACGTGGATATCAGCGATATTTTACTCGCGATCGCACGTCAAGTCAGTACCAGCTTGGAAGCGATTCAAATCAAGCTCAAACCTGGATACTTTGCTAATCTGTTCACGGAAGTTAAAGACTTCTTGCAAACTCCAGTCGATCTGACCCTCGGAGCAGAGTTATCCTTGGGTATTGCCAAAATTACCGCTCAAACTAAAGATAGCCCCAAACTCCGTGGTCAATTACGGCAATATTTGGAACCGCGCACCAATGGGATTTTAGAAGCAATCAACGAATTAATTGAACGCGCTATCACTGAACTCAAGCGACGCGGCAAAACAGGACTGGTAGTCATTATCGATAATCTCGATCGCGTGGATAGTCGTCCTCTACCCTCTGGTCGCCTATTGCCAGAATACCTCTTCATCGACCGGGGTGAACAGTTACGTCGCCTCAATTGCCATGTTGTTTATACCATTCCCCTGGCGTTAATTTTCTCCAATGAATCTGAAGTGCTAGCCAATCGTTTGGGAGGTGGAATAGACCCTAAAGTATTGCCAATGGTGCCGGTACAATCAAAAGATGGCAGCGAGTGTGCAGAGGGGATGGCACTTTTGCGCCAAATGGTTCTGGCAAGAGCATTTCCTGATGTGAATCCGTATCAGCGAATTGATTTCATCAACAAAGTTTTTGATAATCCTGAAACGTTGGATAGACTGTGCCGAGGAAGTGGGGGACATGTACGAAATTTGTTAGGGCTGCTATATAGCTGTCTTCAGAAAAAGAATCCTCCCATCTCACTGGATTGTGTGGAAAAAGTGATTCGAGAACGACGCAACAAGCTAGCCTTAGGCGTCAAATCTCATGAATGGGAATTGTTGCGTCAAGTAAGGGATTTGAAAACGGTAAAACAAGAGCCAGAATACCAAACGCTGTTGCGGAATATGTTGGTTTTTGAATACCGCCATGATGATGAAGCGCCTTGGTTTGATATTAATCCCGTTTTGGCAGAGGCGAAGGATTTACAGTCATGAGTTTTTTTTAACGCAGAGGATGCAGAGGTTAGCGCAAAGGTGCGCAGAGGAGTGATTGGATGATTGTTTTATGGTAGAGCCTCAGGATGTAGATGATGTAGTGCTTGATAATGAGGAGTCGTTGCAGACGCTGATTAGAGCGATTACTTTTTCTCAGGGAGAGTTTTCTCTGATATTGGTGCGCTGCAACTACAGGCATTTACGGGAGCAAATTGTCCAGCAATTGCGAGAATTAGATGTAGGGGCGGATGGCTGTACGTCCTTAAAGATTCGTGAGTTAATTGTGGATGCGTCAATCAAGACGCTTTATAGCACAATCGAGCAAGCTCTCCAGGGAGAGAAACCCGATGCGTTGATGGTATTTGGTTTGGAGTCGGTGAAGAATATCGACCAAGTGATTGTGGCGACGAACCAAGTTCGGGAGGAATTTCGGAAAAATTTTCCGTTTCCAATTGTCTTTTGGGTGAATGATGAGGTTCTGCAAAAGTTCATTCGGTTAGCACCCGATTTTGATAGTTGGACGACAACGATTGAGTTTGCGATCGCAACGGATGAACTAGTCAATACTCTCAACCAACATGCTCAGGATGCTTTCAAGCAAATTTTAGGTGCTGGTGCGGGAAAGTTTCTGGATAATGCTGTCCTCAATATAGCGGTTGATTCGCATTATCGCGCAGAACTCAATTCGGCTTTGAGGGATTTGCAAAGCCGAATACAAGAATTAGAGCCAGAGTTAGAAGCTAACCTCGAATTCCTGCTCGGAAGAAATGCTCAGGCAGATGAGCAGATGGAACAAGCTCGGCAGTACTATGAGCGAAGTATGAGTTTTTGGCAGCGAAGCCAGAATACAGAACGGCATGGGTGCTTGCTGTTTTATCTGGGTTTGTGGTGGCGTCGATATGCGGTATTACATCGAGCTGAATACGTTCAAGCTTGTCATAAAGCTAGAGATTATTTTCAGCAGTGTGTTGAAGTTTTTAAACAGGGTAATCGTTCAGATTTAGCAGCCAGATTTATCAATGCTTTGGGAGAAGTATTGACCCGGTTAGAGGATTGGAATGAGTTAGAAACTGTTGCTAAAGATTCGGTTAACTTGCACCAAACCTATCCGGATTCAACCCAGCACCTATATGCGGGTTATGCTTACGGACTTCTGGCTGAGGTGGCTTTGAATAAAAAAGCTTGGATTGAAGCTAAAAACTATGCTGAGTTAGCGATGCAAAAGAATACTGAACCAGAAATTATTGCATTAGGCTCACACACAAATTTGGGTTGGGCATGGAAACAATATCAAAGTTACTATTTGTTGTTACTGGCAAAATCACAACGGAATTTAAATAAAATTGAAGCAGCAGCTAGAAATTTAGAAAAAGCACGAGAGGAAAGTAATCCTCAATACAACCCACAGCTTTACATTAATATTTTGAAAGAGTTGCGATCGCTCTATTTTCAGCAAGGAGATTATCTTAACGCATTTGCCATTAAACAAGAGCAACAATCTATCGAAGCACAATATGGTTTTCGTCCGTTCACGGGTGCAGGGAGTTTGCGCCCGATCAAACGGGTGATTAACCCGGCTTTGGAACCCGTTGACCCTCAAGAAAGGGCACGAGAACGAATAACAGCTTCCGGTCGGCGGGGAGACCTCAATAATTTCATCCAAAGACTGAGCCGAAATGACTATAAACTAATTGTCATTCACGGTCAATCTGGTGTGGGTAAAAGTTCTTTAATCTCGGCGGGATTAGTGCCTGAGTTACAGCAAAATCCAATTGGCGATCGCAACGCTTTACCCGTTACATTGCGATATTACAACAATTGGGCAAGAGACCTGGCGAATCACCTAGTAAAAGCATTGAAAAGCAGCGGTATTAGGGAGATGCCTAAGCCCCTAGACATCCGCTTGGAGCCTACCAACCAAGCCATTGAACAGTTACAAGATTCAACAACGAATAAAATTATCAAACTCTTGAAAAAGAATGCTGATCGCAATCTGCTAACGGTTCTAATTTTTGACCAATTTGAAGAGTTCTTCTTTGCTTGCACAAATTTAGTGGAACGCCGACCCTTCTATGAATTTCTGAAAACCTGCCTAAATATCCCCTATGTGAAGGTAGTAATCTCAATACGGGAAGATTATTTGCACTATTTATTAGAGTGCGATCGCTTAGCTGGCCTAGATGTCATTAACAATAATATTTTAGATAAAAATATTCGTTACTATTTAGGGGATTTTCCGCCAGAACGTGCTAAGTCAGTCATTTTGGAATTAACTGAGCGAACTGCGCTTTGCAGCAGCGCTTCGCTATCGCAGTTTTACCTAGAACCAGCGCTGATTGATGCATTAGTGCGGGATTTAGCGGGTGAATTGGGGGAAATTCGCCCAATTGAGTTGCAGGTAGTGGGAGCGCAACTGCAAAGTGAGAACATCACAAGTCTCGAACAATATCAGCAGCTTGGTGCTAATCCTAAGGAGAAATTAGTTCAGCGTTCCTTGGAAGAAGTCATCATAGATTGTGGCGCTGAAAATGAACGGGCGGCTCGATTGGTTTTGTACTTACTAACCAACGAAAATGGTACCCGTCCGCTCAAGACTCGCGATGAATTGGAAGCGGATTTAGAGGTTTTGGGTTTTGAGTCAGAGACAGAGCAATTAGATTTAGTTCTGGAGATTTTAGTCGGTTCTGGGCTAGTGTTTTTGGTTCCGGATTCTCCAGCTAACCGTTATCAACTAGTTCACGACTATCTCGTCGCCTTTATCCGCCAACAACAGGCACCAGGACTCTTGGCAGAACTGGCAGAAGCGAAGGAGAAGCAGAGGTTAACGGCAGCACAGTTGAGGCAGGCGCTTCGCGAGAAGGAAGAGGCACTGCGTCAAGAACAAGAGGAGCGCAAGCGTGCAGAAATTGCTGAGATTGAAGCACTCAATTCCTTATCTCAAGCTTTGCTTCTATCGCACGACCAACTGGGAGCATTAATAGCTGCTGTCAAAGCAGCAAGAAAATTAAAGATAACAAACGTACCAACTGATATTAAAATTCGGACGGCGGAAAAGTTGCGGCAGGCTGTCTACTCCGTGAAAGAGCGCAATCGCTTTCAAGGGCATAGAGGAGCGATAAGGAATGTTAGCTTTAGTCCAGATGGTCAGACAATTGCCTCAGCTAGCAGTGACTGCACTATAAAACTCTGGCGCACCGATGGTACTCTCATACAAACCTTTAAAGGACATCAAGATAAGGTCTATAGCGTTAGCTTCAGTCCGGACGGTCAGATAATTGTCTCAGCTAGCGGTGACCGCACAGTGAAACTCTGGCGCACAGATGGTACTCTGGTGCAAACTTTTCAAGGGCATAGCAGTTCGATCAATAGCGTTAGCTTTAGTCCGGACGGTAAGACAATTGCCTCGGCTAGCAATGACTGTACGATAAAACTTTGGCGCACAGATGGTACTCTCGTACAAACTTTTCAAGGGCATAGCCGTTTAGTTCATGGTCTCAGCTTCAGTCCGGACGGTCAGATGATTGCTTCAGCTGGCTGTGACCACACCGTGAAACTCTGGTGCACAGATGGTACTCTCGTGCAAACCTTTCAGGGGCATAACAATTCTGTCTATATTGTTAGCTTCAGTCCGGACGGTCAGATGATTGCTTCAGCTGGCTGTGACCACACCGTAAAACTCTGGCGCACAGATGGTACTCTAGTGCAAACCTTTCAGGGACATAGTGATCGGGTCTATAGCGTCAGCTTTAGTCCGGATGGTCAGACAATCGCCTCAGCTAGTGCCGATCGCACGGTAAAACTCTGGTATCTAGATGGCACGGTTGTACAAACCTTTCAGGGGCATAGCGATTGGGTTAGAAGCATTAGCTTCAGTCCGGACGGGAAGACAATCGTCTCAGGTAGCGGTGACCGTATCGTGAGACTCTGGCATCTAGATGGTACAGTTGCACAAACCTTTAAGGGGCATAGCGATTGGGTTAATGCCATTAGCTTTAGTCCGGACGGGCAGATGCTCGCTTCTGCTAGCAGCGATCGCACGGTGAAACTCTGGCGCACCGACGGTACTCTCGTACAAACCTTTAAGGGGCATACCCATTGGGTTAACAACGTCAGCTTCAGTCCAGATGGTCAGATCATTGCCTCAGCTAGCCGTGACCGCACAGTGAAACTCTGGAGTTTAGATGGTACACAACTGCAAACCTTTAAGGGTCATAGTGATTGGGTCAGAAGCGTCAGCTTCAGTCCAGATGGTCAGACCATTGCCTCAGCTAGCGGTGACAGCACAGTGAACATCTGGCGTCTAAATGGCACTCTTGTCCAAACCTTTGCGAGACATCGCGATAAGGTCAATAGCGTTAGCTTCAGTCCGGATGGTCAGACAATTGCTTCGGCTGGTGATGACTCTACGGTAAAGCTTTGGCATCTGGATGGTACTCTATTGCACACCTTTCAGGGACACACCAATTCGGTCAATAGTGTCAGCTTCAGCCCGGATGGTCAAACCATTGCCTCGGCTAGCAATGACTCGACGGTGAAGCTTTGGCATTTGGATGGCACTCTCGTGCAGACTTTTGAAGGACATACCAGTTCGGTCTATATCGTCAGCTTTAGTCCGGATGGTCAGACAATCGCCTCAGCTAGCCGTGACTGTACAGTGAAACTCTGGCGTTTGGATGGCACTCTATTGCAAACCTTTGAGGGTCACAGCGATTGGGTTAGAAGCGTTAGCTTCAGCCCGGATGGTCAGATGATTGCCTCAGCTAGTAGCGATCGCACAGTAATGCTAATACGGTGGAATTTAGATTTAGAGGAGCTACTCGTGCGCGGTTGCAACTGGCTGCACGATTATCTCAAGACTAACCCGAATGTGAGCCAGAGCGATCGCACTCTCTGCGATGGCATTTGCACTCAGACGTAAAGGCGCGATCGCACCCAACTATTCAGTACAACGAAGTCTAAGCTAATCTGAAAGTATTCACCAAGGAACCCAAACTAGAGGGCGTCGGGCGATGTCAGTGGAAGCAACTTCTGAGACAATATCCCAAAATGCAGAGGTGTTGGACTGGGAACCCCCCATGCCACCCACTGACTTAATCTTTGATGATGGTGAACCTTTGGAGAGCAATCGCCACCGTATTGCCATGAATAGCCTAATCCGGTCATTGCAGCAAGCTTGGGCTGACCGCAATGACTTCTTCACAGGTGGCAATATGTTTATCTATTTCAGCAGCGCTCAAGCACGTAACCGAGACTTTCGAGGGCCAGATTTTTTTGTTGTCCTAGATGTGGATAGCAATAAAGAACGACAAGGTTGGGTAGTTTGGGAAGAAGACGGGCGTTATCCGAATGTGATTGTGGAATTAATGTCCCCCTCCACCGCTGAAGTAGATAGAGGAAAGAAGAAAAGGATTTACGAGCAAACCTTCAGAACACCAGATTATTTCGTTTTCGACCCCTTTGACCCCAATTCCCTGGCAGGTTGGCGGCTAGATACCAACTTGCGCTATCAGCCATTAGTACCAAATGAGCAAGGTTGGCTTTGGTGTGAAGCCTTAGGTTTTTGGTTGGGAACTTGGTCAGGGACAATTGATCGAGAGACGGCACTATGGTTGCGGTTTTATGAACCCTCTGGCAATCTCGTCCCCTTACCAGAGGAAGCCGCTCAACAACAGGCTCAGGCTGCTCAACAGCAAGCTGAAGCCGCTCAACAACAGGCTCAAGCCGCTCAACAACAGGCTCAAGCCCAACGCCATCGAGCAGAACGCTTAGCTGCCCGATTAAGAGAGATGGGAGAAGACCCCGATTTGCTATAACTTACAGCAGTTTGTGATACCAACTGGCATTCAAACGTATAACTCTCTCCTTCTCTTACCTCAGCGTCCTCCGTACCTCTGTGGTTCGTTAAATTCTGCATGTAAGGTGTGGGCACTGTCTGCCAAGGGATACTTGTGAGAGAACGCTCAGCGGCTTACTCTTGAACGGTTTCAATTAAATCTTCCATCATCACATCAAAGGTTCGAGCCAGCTTTTGCAGAGCTGTCACATCCACTGTTGCCATGCCAGCCGATCGCGCGTAGGTTGTTACTGTACTGTAGGGAATTCCCGATCGTGTAGCCACCTCTTTGAGCGTCCAACCCTTCTCGTCAGCCAGATCTCGAATTCGCAGCCTAACTAACCCCATCCTTTCTCTTGACGATGAACGAGTACTCGTTCTTTAATGTGGATAACTTTAAAAGCGAAATGAGATCGCCCTCTGGCCTGGACAACTAAAGGGCGATCGCAAGCAATCCTCACAAAAATGGAGGCAAGTAAATATGATATCAAGACCGCAGCCGATCTCAACGGCTGTAACGGGTTTAGCTTGGCTGGCAGGAACAAGGAGGCAGGCATGACTTACAAAGATCGGTTGTCCCCTTGGTGCATTATTCGTCACCTCCCGCAATCCCAACGACTTACCGTTGCCTGTTGTCGTCGCCGCAATGATGCCGAAGAACACCTTCGAGTGTTGAAAAAAATGACGCCTAATGAGGACTACAGCATCATTTTCGACCCGATGCTGGACATTTCTGAGGCAGCGACACAGAGCTAAAACCCCGCTGAACAAGCGTAGTATCAGGTGTAATGAGTGATGAATTTCTACCTTGGCATTGATTTCGGCACCTCTGGCGCACGAGCGGTTGTCATTAATGCTGAAGGTATTATTCAAGCAGAGACGCAATATGCATTTAATCAGTCATCAGGGAGGGGCACGGCATACCGTGCCCCTACAGCATTGACTTGGGAAAAAGTATTATTCTCCTTAATTGAGCAAATTCCCCAGAAAATACGACAGGAAATCAAAGCCATTGCCATTGATGGCACATCCTCTACTGTCCTGCTGACGGATGCGACAGGACAACCTTTAGATGAACCCATAATGTACAACGATGGGCGAGGAGTGGAGGTGATGGAGAAGTTAAGCGCGATCGCACCGCCCAATCACACGGTATTAAGTTCCACCTCCAGCCTTGCCAAACTCCTATGGTTCAGGCAAAATTCAAAATTCAAAATTCAAAAAAATTATTACTTTTTGCATCAAGCGGACTGGTTAGCTTTTCTCTTACATGGTCAACTAGGAATTAGTGACTATCACAATGCGTTGAAATTGGGTTATGACCCTGAACAGTTGTGCTATCCCGCTTGGATGGAACAGTTGTCAGTAGTACCACTCTTACCGCAAGTTCTTACCCCAGGAACACCAGTGGGGGAGGTAACCGCAGAGGTTTCCCGTCGTTTGGGATTGCCGCAAAATTGCATTGTATGTACTGGTACAACGGATAGTATTGCTGCCTTTGTCGCCAGTGGTGCCAAGTCTCCCGGAGAAGCAGTAACATCCCTCGGTTCTACCTTGGTGCTAAAACTGTTGAGTCATACTCGTGTAGATAACGCCCGATACGGCATATACAGTCACCGACTGGGTGATTTATGGTTAACCGGTGGGGCATCTAATACAGGTGGCGCAGTACTGCGACACTTCTTTAGTGATGCTGAGTTAGAAAACCTGAGTTGCCAAATTAATCCAGACATAGAGAGTCCCTTGGACTATTATCCATTACTCAAAGTTGGCGATCGCTTTCCCATCAATAACCCCAATCTGATCCCTAGACTAGAACCCCGTCCCGCTGACTCTGTAGAATTTCTTCACGGATTACTAGAAAGCATGGCACGAATAGAAGCGCAGGGATATCAGTTGTTGCAACAACTCGGCGCAACTGTACTCACCCATGTTTATACGGCTGGAGGTGGTGCGAAAAATCCTACTTGGACGAAAATTCGAGAACGTCATCTACGGGTATCTGTACAGCCCTCAATACATACAGCGGCTGCCTATGGCACAGCCCTATTGGCAATTCAAGGATAAATTGATAGGCTACCCGTTTAAAGAGGGACATTTGACTCAACGGTTCATAGTTCATAGGAACCAAACCATGAACCATGAACCATGAACCATGAACATACTATCCCAGTTTAAGTTGATAGCCGCTGAATTATCGAGCATCTGAATCAATCAAAGCTTTGATTAATCCAACTTGCGCTTGGGTAACTTTAGAGCGCGAACTAGGAGTGGTCGAACCGATAAAATATTCTCCTGTAGGGAGGTAGTGTAAGGCTAATTCTGGATAGCTGATAATCTCCCAATTCTTGTATATTTCACTAATTTCCTTTTCATGCTGAGGACGCTGGTTTTCATAGCACCAACCCGCTTCGAGTAACTTGGCTTGTAAGGACGACATCAAGAAAATTTCCTTTTGCTTTGTTCAGTAGGGTTGCATTTTAACCTAGTTGGTGATGCGATGTTAAAGGTTCCCCTTTCGAGCAGTGGGCAAAACTTTGTGTTTTTCTAAGTTAACATCAGTAGGGATTTACTGAATTACGTTTTTAGTTTAAAAACTTACTCAATTAAATGAGTGAAGCTAAGGCAAAGTTTGAATTAGGTGGTGATGAATTTGCATCGCCATACTCAGAGCTAAACCCGTGGTTAAACCTTTTTCAGAAGGAATTGAGGCATGTGCGATCGCTTCTGCCTCCAAAGTCAACAGGCGTTTCTAGTTGCTACAATCTTCTTGACTCCTTAGTAAATCGCGATGAATCGCCCAATCAGCCGAGACAAGACTTGCCTAGCCAAGAAACATAAAATTAATGTAATAATTTAATTGCGAAATGTAACAAAATTTGTTAGAAATTCAGTTAACCAGTCATTAAAGGCTTAATCGTTCAAGCGTTGCGCTTGCCCAGCCCTAACCCATTGTCTCAAATGACGTTTAATAAGAATGTTCGGTCATCCACCGCTGATTGTCGGGAGCACCAGTTGGTATCAGTTTTGCAACAAGCAGAGTCTTCCGAGCATAAAGGTATGCTGATCACGGACGAATTACTGCTGTACTATAAACGCTGTCGGCGTCGGGTGTTTCTCGATGTGTACGGCGATTCGACTCAGCAAGATCCAGAACAAGACTTTTTGCTGAAACTGCGCCAGGATAGCTGGGCTTATCGGCAAGCTATTCTTGATGGTGTACCGCATCAATCTCCTAACTACCCCAAGAGAGATTGGGCAGCTGGAGCTAAAGCGACTTTAGAATTGATGCAGCAAGGGGTAGATACAATTTCTCAAGGCGTTCTGCTGATGGAGACGGCTGACGGAGTGAGATTTTTGAGCCGTCCGGATTTGTTAGTCAAGCACCCTGGACTGTCTGATTTTGGGGATTGGCTCTATGTTCCTACCCTAATCAAGTTGGGGAAGCGTCCCAAGGCAGAGTATCAAATCGTTACAGCTTTTAGTAGTTATCTCTTGGCATCTGTACAGGGAGTTTTCTCCAGTACAGCACACTTAATTTTGCGTCGCCAAGACTCCTATTTAGTGAGTTTAGAACGATGGATGCCTGTGATGCAGGACGTTCTCTTGGACTGTATGCAAACATTACTCCAGCAACAGGAACCAGAGCTATTTATTTCTCGTCAGAAGTGTAGTCTTTGCCACTGGTACAGCAGTTGTTATGCGATCGCACAACGAGAGCAGCATATTTCGTTGTTACCGGGAGTGACGCCTACTCGATACCAGGATTTGCAAGTTTTAGGGATTACCAAAGTGGAATCGTTAGCTCAGTCCTCAGTTAGCGTGCTTGAGCCAACCCTTGGGACTGAAGTCGCGTTTAATTTAGTGCAGCAAGCGCAATCCATCGTAGAGAATCGAGCCATTCTGCGTCAAAGAAGCTGGGAAGCAACCGATACACCTGAGCTTTTGCTCCATACTGATGTTTTACCTCAGGCATCGGTTGAACTTTATTTTGATATTGAAGCAGAGCAAGAACTAAAACTTGACTATTTATTAGGCGTTTTGGTAGTTGACAAACGTACTCATAGCGAGACATTCCACCCCCTACTGGCAGAATGCCCTCAGGATGAGGGCGTAGTCTGGCAACAATTTTTAGATTTGGTCAGCCTCTACCCAGAAGCGCCTATTTTCCATTTCTCGGATTACGAAGTTGAAACCGTTAAGCGCTTGGCTAAGCTGTATCAAACACCCCAAAAACAGCTTCAACCCTTGCTTTCTCGCTTTGTCGATGTGCATTGGCATGTGATGAACACGGCAACGTTGCCAGTGGAGAGTTATTCTCTCAAACATTTGGCAAGATGGTTAGGCTTTGAGTGGCGTGATACGGGGATTACAGGTTCCCAATGTGTGTGTCTGTATAACGAGTGGTTGGAGCGGGGCGATCGCACAGTTCTTGATATCATTCAGCGGTACAACGAAGATGATTGCCGTGCCACTTACCACCTGAAAAACTGGCTCATCAATTTCATGCAAGATACGGTTCAAAATTCTACAAAAAGTTATGCGAAGATTTCTGAATAAATTAACTTTAATTATTTAAAATACAAGTTTTCCTTATAAACGAGTGTTAGCCTAAAATGGGACTAGCTCTCACGGTCATGCAGACTGATGAAAGACTCCTAGCCGTTTATAAGAGGTGATCAACATGCTTCCTATCTATTTCCTGCTTTTCCTCTGTGCCTTCGGAAGCATCTTAATATCACTAAAAGCTTCCCACGAAATCTCCCGCATCATTGCCGTTGGCTCTGCCATTTTTTGCTTAATTTTCGGATTCGCTTTATCGCCTTGGCCGATTCAACTGTTGATTGTTGGTCTGCTTCTAACTCTAGAACGTCTGTATCCCTTTCGTAGACTCGGCGTAGTACCTGTAGCTCTTACTCTAAATAAACGGAAGTAGTTTCTTTTTCGTAAGCGAAGAAGACTGTCTCGTTAACAAAAGCCGACCCATTCAAGGTCGGCTTTTGTTTAGTTCACAAAAAAGCAAACACCCAGTGAGTCAGCCTAAGCTTTTCCACGTTTAATACAGCCTAGAAACCAATCCTTCATGCCCTATGCCCAACCTCAACAGTTTCGTTAAATCCGGAATAGCTTATCCTAATCATCGCTCTCGAAGATAGGCCAAAATTTCTCGGGTTCCTTGCTTAACAATCTCTAGCGGTAGCCAAGTAAATTGATTGTTGTTGACATCTAGCTGGTTCAAATTGGTGAGATTCGCGATTTCTTTAGGTAGTGTCGTCAATTGATTGCTGTAGAGGGATAGCTTAGTTAGGTTGATCAGATTAGTAATTTTTTCAGGTAATGTCTTCAGTTGATTGCTGTCGAGAGATAGCCTTGTCAAATTGGTGAGATTCCCAATCTCTTCGGGTAGCCTAGTCAATTGATTGCTGCCGATATATAGCCATGTCAGATTCGTCAGATTCCCAATTTGTGGGGGTAATGCCGTGAGTTGATTACTATCTAGGGAGAGATTCGTCAGATTGGATAGATTCCCAATTTCTGGAGGCAATGCCGTGAGTTGATTACTATCTAGGGAGAGATTCGTTAGATTGGATAGATTCCCAATTTCTGGAGGCAATGTCGTGAGTTGATTACTCGCTAGGGAGAGATGGGACAGATGAGTGATATTGCCAATTTCAGGCGGCAACCCCATGAGTTGATTGCTGTCGAGGGAGAGATGGGACAGATGGGTGAGATTCCCAATTTCTTTGGGCAGCGCCGTTAGTTGATTACCACTGAGATTGAGTTCGGTCAAATTAGTGAGATTCCCAATTTCTTTGGGTAGCGTTGTGAGCTCGTTGCTATAGAGGGATAGTCGAGTTAGATGGGTTAGCTGACCGATTTCAGGGGGCAACGCCGTTAATTCATTTTTGTTGAGGTCAAGAGCGGTTACTTCATCTTTTGCAGCCTGTTCAATAATGGCGAGTAATTCTTCGTTGGTCATCAGTAAACCTCATCAATGTGCATTCGTTCCGCTTAAAGATGGTGAGTGCAGACAGTAACGCTGAGTTCCCAGTCTGGGATTTGAGTTTGAATAGTCCCTAGGAAAATAGGGAATCGGGAATGGGAGCCGGGAGTGGGAAGATAAATTTTCTATTCGTGGTGACGGCATATTCTGTCATGGGGGACTATTTTGAACGTTGATTTAACCTCCCAGACTACGCCTCGCTACACTATTAATCCCCCACATCTGTAGGGACTTCCCAAATAACAAGACAAAATGTGCAACATCTCATACCATTTTGGATTGCACAAGCCTGATGAGGCAATGGTTTCAATCTATAAGGTGTCGCCTCCTCTGTTTAAATTGGTCTTATACCAATTTCAGTTTCAGACGCTACACTTTGACTCCCCCAACAGGGCTTGTCAAGGGGGGAGCTAGAGAAGTATCTGTAGCAAGCATTGAGGAATTGGGTATCAGTACAGCCAAAAAAAATCTCGCGATCGCTGGCGAGGTTTGGGAGGAAACTGTCATTCATTTCAGTGTCGAGGGAGCCTGTTTGCGATCGCGTTGGCGAAATGTATCTCTTTGGTTTAACTTGGCAGGAGAGTGTTCGGCTAGCGAAACATTTTAGAAATAACGCTGGATGCAGCACCCCCTTGAGGCAGAGGCAAACAGAAAGCGAGGAGTCCTGCGATCACAAAGAGTCCAATGGTTGAGCGAAGTGGGAATTTTAGGGGTTTCATTGCCGTGGGGGTTGAAGGAAGCTAAATCAACCTATCTCTGGAGACAATGACCTTATGCACTAGGTTGTCTATTCTTAGAAAAAAGCTCCCTTGTCATTGGTCAAGAGAGCTACTGTGCTTTCGTTGTTTGGACTGCGAAGTGGCCTTGGTGTGTACTTCACCACCCAAAAAATAACAAGTTAATATGACAAAAGAGTGACAATTCAATGACTAGGCTGCGATAACGTTCCATTAAATTGCCACGCTATCTCTAAATTGGGAAGCTCTGTACCAAGGTTGTCTGTACAACTCCCTCATAAGTGGGCTTTGTCATATCGATCAGAACGACGACGTTCCGCCGATCGGGGGATAAACGCACTTCTCGAATCGAATATTTCTGCACGGCTTCGCGGTAATTTTCCAAATCTCCCAGGCTCAGTTTACGAAATTTGTAGTTAATCACTAGCTGCATTGAGGCTCGTTCTGTCTCGAAAGAACCTCCGGGTTTAACAGCCGGAATATACTTTTGCTGTAGTGTAATCTGCAAGGGTTGTTTTGGATCATTAACCAGAAATTTATACATTTCGCTGCCATCGCGATTTCGTTCGCGAGCAATCATGGGAAGCCTGATTCCGACTTTCAAAAGCGTTAACTTCAAGTCATACCTAAGTACTGAAGTTTTGTTGAGTAAGTCATCTTCAGCAACTTTATTAGTGAAAGTTGAGGCGGAGTTGTCATATTCCGTATTGAGGCAACCATCTCTCACGCAAGAGTTAGTTGCCACATTGACAACTTGAATTTGTGCTTTTGGCACTTCTGTGACAGGGTTAAGAAAACTTTCTAGATAGACGTAGTAACGGCTATCCGGCGAGAAACCCGATAATCGTCTAGAAGATCTGAAGACAGTTGCTAATCCTTGGGCGCCAAACGAGAGAAGGGCGATCGCAACTAACGAGAGTGAAACTAAGGAAAAACGTTTCATGTCCACACCGAATCGAAATTCAGATGCTAACTCTGATCGAACACTCGACTCAAGCCCGATCAGCGACGGTGTAAGTCCTCAGCGGAGTGCAAAAAAAATTCAAGGCATTCTTGCTGCAAGAACGCCTCGTTTCATCTACATGACCGATTTAATTGAGTGATTTTTCTATGTAAGTAATAAGGTACATCCACCTGAGAACGTCTTCACCTCAGCTGAGTGATGCATTACTACGATCATAGCTAGCGCGGAAGCTGGGCTCTAGCTTACCTTGAGTGCGGTTCCAGCGCTCCACATTATCAATATCCAGACCTACTTCAGCAGCAGCGCGACCCAGCATAGCTTGCTGACGATTTTTGATGAGGTGGTGGTGACGCATCATCAGGGCACGAGCTTGTTCTTGAGTAGACATGGTTATGATTCTCCGATTGCTTTAGTGTTCGATAGATGGATTTCTCTTGACATTTTTACTATATCAGGAAAATTCTGTAACAAAAAATACAAAACGCAGTTTTTTACAAAAATTTATCTATTTTCTTAGAAACATATAATTGCATTTGCTGACAAACTACCTGAGATAGATCCACAGTCAACCCTGGAGGTAGTTTATAGTTCGAGACAATACAGAACATAACAAGGAGCCGAGTCACTCCTCGTGTTATCCAATGCAGCAATAAAACTTATGATAAGAATATTACGAATTGCAAAGTAAATAAGAAGGGGAGAAAAGTTGAAGGTTAGCAAGTTGTCAGTTGAAAGTTTGTACCCGTCTTCCAACGGCTCAACCTACCCTTTGGGAACGGCTACGCCGAACAACCTTCAACTTCGACGGTATCGCTGATCATCGCTGAGTTTTGTTCCTGAGTATCTAGAGAAAAATCGGAAGTAGGTAAATGGAAAGCTTCTAAGCGATCGATAAAGCCTTGCGCAGGGGGGTCTATGAGGGTTTGGGGCAAAGCCCCCAATCCAGATTGTTCTACACAACGACTACTTTTCTCTTAAGTTGGATATCCTATTGTCATCTAAATTTTGGAGATTGTACCCTTGAAAAAAAAACTACGCAGGCCAATTATTGGGCGAACCCAATTAGTCAGCCTATTACTCATTTTCATTCTTCCCTTCGCCATAGTTGTTTATCAACTAATATCGGAGATTGATGCAAAAATTGAGTTTTCTCAAAAAGAAAGATTAGGTCTTAAATATAATCACCACTTACAAAGCCTATTAGAAGAGTTTATAGAGTATCGTCGCCTTGTTGATGCTTATCTCAGCGGCAATTCTGCTGTAAAATCACAAATTCCAGCTCAACAGTCCCAAATAGAAGAAACCCTTAAGTCAATTGATTCAATCGATCACCAGCTAGATGCCACTCTCCGAACGAAAAAACAATGGATAGCCTTCAAGGACAAATGGCAAACCGTTAAAAGCAATGGAGTGAGCGGGTCTGCTCCAAAAAAATTTGAGGCTAATACTGCACTAATTAAAGATATTCTCTCGTTGATTACCCATGTCGGAGATACTTCCAATTTAATTACTGACCCAGTTTTGGACACTTATTATTTAATGGATACCGTGGTCACAAAACTACCATCTGCCATTGAGGGAACGGCGCGAGCAAGAGAATTAAATACACAAATAGTAGCTGATCGCCAAATTAGCGAAGCTGAAAAAGCACAGCTCACTATTTTATCGAGCTTGATTAAATCGCCAACGGATGCCATCAATCGAGGTCTGCAAGTGGCGTTTGGCTTTAATCCTGCTCTTAAACCTAAACTAGAATCCAATTCCCAAGACAACCTAACAGCAATTAATGAGTTTCTAGCACTCACTAATAAACAAATCATCAGTGATTCGAGTCTTACTATTCAACAAGCTGAGTATTTTGCCAGCGGGACGAAAGCGATCCAGGCTCAATTTAGGCTCTACGATGTAGTATCTCCAGCCTTGGATGAGTTATTACAAAAACGGATAGATGAGTTTGCCCGGAAAAAATATCGGGTTCTGGCTTTTTCCCTACTAGTTCTAGCAACAGTTATTTATGTTTTTGTCGCCTTGCTTCGGAGTTTAACTAAGCGCAAGCAATCTGAGCAGGCTCTGCTGAGAGCAGAAGAGAAATATCGCACGATTTTTGAAAATGCGGTCGATGGGATTTTTCAAACAACAGTGGAGGGGCATTACATCAGTGCAAATCCCGCACTCGCACGTATTTATGGCTACGAGTCACCGGAAGAACTGATCGCCAATCTTACCAATATTGAGCAGCAACTTTACCTTAACCCCAACCGTAGAGAAGAGTTCAGGGGTGCGATCGCCAACAATGACGCTGTGTCAGATTTTGAATCTCAGGTTTACCGTAAAGACGGCAGGACAATCTGGATTTCAGAAAATGCCCGTGTTGTCCGCGATGCCAACAAAGCGTTACTTTACTACGAGGGAACGGTTCAAGACATTACTCGTCGCAAGCAGGCAGAGGAGGCACTGAGGTGCTCGCAACAAAGACTGTCATTCCACTTTCAACACACCTCACTGGCTGTAATCGAGTGGAATCTGGATTTTGAAGTAGTGGAATGGAATCCGGCAGCAGAAGCAATTTTTGGTTATGGCAGAACTGAAGCTATGGGGCGTCATGCCGCTGGATTAATTGTTCCCGAAACCGCTAGAACACATGTGAACCAAGTATGGAATGACCTTCTTTCCCAAAAGGGTGGTACTCGCAGTACCAACAATAACTTAACAAAAAATGGTAAAGTTATCACTTGCGATTGGTACAATACGGTATTGCTCGATAACGAAGGTAATGTGACTGGAGTTACCTCGCTGATTAACGACATTACCGAACGCGAACGGGCAAAAGCTGAACTGCAACAAGCTAAAGAAGCGGCTGAAACCGCCAACCGTGCCAAAAGTCAATTTCTCGCCAATATGAGCCATGAACTGCGCACACCCCTAAACGCAATTATGGGTTACAGCGAGATGTTGCAAGAGGAGGCTGAAGATTTAGAGCAGGAAGACTTTATCCCCGACTTGCAGAAGATTCACGCCGCAGGCAAGCATTTACTCGGACTGATTAATGACATCCTCGACCTCTCGAAGATTGAAGCGGGGCGGATGGAACTGTACCTAGAAACGTTCGATATCGCTAGCATGGCGCAGGACGTGGTGACAAC
>DATNPV010000163.1:0-10154 GCA_036703055.1 Waterburya sp. | reverse complement strand
TCAAGATTTAGCAACGCGACATGGCATCAATTTCACCTCAACTGAGATTGAGCAACTGATGTCGATGGTGGGAGGACATCCTCATCTAGTAAGACTCGCGCTTTATAAAATTGCTCGCCAAGATATCACGCTCGATCGAATCCTTAACGATGCTCCTCTAGCAACGGGAATCTATGCTGACTATTTGCGATCGCACTTGTGGCACTTGGAACAGTATCCAGAGTTAGCTAAAGCGTTAAAACAAGTGGTAGAAGCAGATGCTCCCGTTGAGCTCAAGTCAGCGCTGGCGTTTAAGTTAAATAGTATGGGACTGGTACATCGCCAGGGTGACTATGTCACAGTTCGGAACAATTTGTACCGTCAGTATTTTCGCGATCGGCTTGAATCCCTCGTCATAGATACTCAAACGCCCGAACAGTCCAGATTGTCCTTTCCAGAACTAGCAGGAGAGTCCGATCTTGGAGAAAACGTCCTGGCTGCGATCGTATTCACTGATGTCAAAGACTCAACCCAAAAACAGCAAAAAAACCAAAAGTCTACTTTGGCGGCAATTCGTCGCGACCAACAGCTCATGACCCAATTGTGCGAACAATTTGAAGGACGGGCGATCAAATCTGTCGGAGATGGGTTGTTGATGTACTTTGTGAGTGCCGTTCAAGCCGTTAAGTGCACTCAAGCCATTCAAAACACTCTCGCTGTGGCGGCTCCTGAACAGTTTGAAGACGAAGATGACCTGGTAGAATCTCAGGCTGAAGTGATTCTACAGCATCGGATTGGAATTCACTTAGCAGATGTCTATTTTAACGGCATTGATGTGGTTGGGGATGGTGTAAATATTGCGTCTCGCCTCCAAGCTGAAGCTGAACCCGGAGGAATTTGTATCTCCTGGATTGTGTATGAAGCGGTCAAAACTCACTTGCAGTTGAATGTCATCCATATCGAACAGCGGAGTTTAAAAGGGATTTCAGACCCTATGTTGTTGTACCAGATTGCGCCTTAAGGAGTGAACAGTGATGCCAATGCTCAATCAACCACTAACCGTTAGTCCAAGGTATTAAGCGGCTGCGCTCAAGACAGCGTTATTAGTTAATTTGCCATCTTCCATATGCACAATGCGATCGGCAACATCTAGAATCCGATTGTCATGGGTGACGAGCAAAATCGTGCAATCCTGTTCCTTCGCTAAGGTTTGCATTAGGTTCACCACATCTCGACCTGATTTACTATCCAACGCGGCGGTTGGTTCATCGGCAAGTACAATTTTGGGATGACTGACTAATGCACGCGCGATCGCTACCCGTTGTTTTTGTCCGCCAGAAAGGTCGTCGGGATAGTAGTTGAGGCGATGCCCTAAACCAACATGGTCTAACATTTGAGCCGAACGCTCTTTCATTTCTTGCAACGACAAATGATGGTGTAACTCCAAGCCCATTTTGACGTTTTGCAGAGCGGTTAGACTGCCGTGCAAATTGTGTGCTTGGAAGATATAACCATTACTTCGCCTTGCTAAAGTTAGCTCTTTTGCACTAGCACCGCACAGTTCTCGCCCTAGGGCTTTTAAGCTACCGAATTGAGCAGAGCGTAAGCCACCAACTAAGGTGAGTAAGGTGGTTTTACCCGAACCAGATGGGCCAGTCATGATTACAATTTCACCCGCATTGATTTCTAGGTTAATGTCAAATAAAACTTGTTTGCGTAACTGACCTTGACCGAAGAAGTGATTGAGGTTGTGGATAGAAATTACGGGCTGAGGCATGGTAGGATTAAGTAATGGTTAATGTTCAGTCTGTTTGCATTAAAATAATATTTTTTTAGCGCAGAGAACGCTAAGGGGGGCGCAGAGGAACGCGGAGGTTTTGGATTTAGTCCAGTGCAAATGGGAATGAGCGAATTGGTGATGATAGTCTTCCTTCTCACCCCATTTCCTAAAACATATCCGCAGGGTCAGCAGATTGGAGCTTGCGAGTTGCGATCGCTCCGGAAATAGCGCACATAATGATGGTTAGAATCAGGACGATTACTGCTCGCGAAGCTTTCATGTAGATGGGGAGGGCGGTGGCTTTGGCGGCGAGTTGGTAAAGCCCAATGGGTAAGACGAAACCAGGGATAAAGCCTAAAAAGGCGAGAATAATTGCTTCTTCAAACACTACGGCGAGGAGGTATTGATTGCGATAGCCCATCGCTTTGAAGGTGGCATATTCTTTCATGTGGCTGTTTACGTCTGTTGAAAGCACTTGGTAAACAATTACCACTCCCACCACAAATGCCATGCCTGTCCCTAATCCGAAAATGAATCCAATGGGGCTTTCTTTTTTCCAGTAGCTTTCCTCAAACTCAATATATTGTTGATGAGTGAGAACTCTTACATCATTGGGGAGATGAGACTTGAGCGCTGTGGCAATTTGTTCGGGTTCGTAACCGGGTTCGAGTTTAATTAAGCCAAGGTTGATGCTGACGGCTTCTCGACGGGGAAATAGTCGTAAGAAGGTTTGATCGCTAGCAACCAGAATTCCATCAGCACCAAATGATGCTCCTAGTGAAAATACTCCAGCGATCGTGATGGTGCGCCGCTCAACTTCGGTTGTGACGGCTTTGCCTTGTTCAATCTGGGCGATCGCGTTTTGATAGTTGCCTCTGGATTTGCGATCAAATAAGACGACATCGGGTAACTTAGTTTTGTCGAGTTGTTGATTGACTTCTGGTAGATTCAGGAGTTGTTGTTCGGGTTTAAATGCAATGACTTGAATAGAGGTTTCTTTACGAGTATCCGGATGTTTCCAGGTGATGATATTAGAATAAAATGCTTCTGCTGATTTGACCCCCGGAACATCCTTTGCCTGATACAATCGTCGCCGTGAAAACGTGGATAAATTTTGCGTGTTTCGAGCTTGGGGACTGACTAACACGATGTCAGCGTCTAAGGCACGGCTGAGTTTAGTATTGCTGTCGTACAGAGCAGCTTGAAAACCTAATTGCATGAACATCAAGACATCGGCAAAGGCAATGCCTGATAATGCTACGAGAAGGCGACTTTTTTCACGGCTGAGTTGCAGCCATCCCAAGGGGGTGCGTCGTTGCAATAGCTGGATGAATCCAATCATAATTTGATCGCTGCCGTGACTTGCAAATTGGTAAATTTAGCCGCTTTTTTGCTCGATGCCGCATCCAATGCCACATGCACTTCAATCACCCTCCCGTCAATATTCGTGCTAGGGTCAGTATTGACAATGGTTTGTCGCCGCACCTGGGAGTCGATGCGTTCTACGGTTCCTACTAGTTCACTGAGAAAGGAATCACTGGTGACTCGCACCTGTTGTCCGGGTTTTACTTTACTAATGTCACTTTGATAAACTTCGGCAATGGCGTACATTTGCTGGGTTTGCCCAATCTCGACAATGCCATCGTTGGCAACGACTTCACCCGCACGGGTATGAATATCGAGAATTTCACCATCAATGGGCGATCGCACGTAGGCTTTTTCTAGTTCTGCCTTTGCCTGCTTCATGGCTGCGATCGCGCGAGCGATTTCGACTTGATTCGCCTTGACATCAACGGGACGAACTTCAGCAATTCGCTCTAGATTTGCTCTTGCCTGATTCAGTTGGGCGGGGCTGGTAGAGCGAATGCGCTCTAATACTGCCTGTGCTTCTTGCAGATTTTTTTGCGCGGTTTCCAGGGTGAGGCGTCTGCTATCCCGATTAGATGCAGAGATTGCGCCTTCCTGATACAAGGATTGGTAACGGGCATATTCGGTTTGGGCATTTCGCAGTTGTGACTGCAATCGGGCAACGGTTGCCGCTTGAGCCTCAATATCCCCTTGGCGTTGGGCTTCTAAACGGGTAATTTCAGCGCGTTGGGCTTTGATTTCTCCCTGCTTGGCTCCAGCTTGGGTGATGGCAAGCTTTGCCTGGGCAACTCGCACATCTTCCTGGGCTTGCTCCAACGCGGCTTGGAGGCGATCGCGACTGTCCAGAATTGCGATCGCTTGTCCAGCTTTGATGCGATCGCCTTCTTTGACTAGCAATTGCTCCACCCGATTGCCGTTGTTGGAGGTTGGAGCCGACAGTTTAATCACTTCTCCCTGAGGCTCGAGTCTTCCTAAGGCTGTGACTGTTTTAATTTTGGGTGGAGCGACGACTGTTATTTGAGGTTCTTTCACCTGCGTGGATTGGAACCGCCATACATTGTAGGCACAAACCCCACCTCCAAACAGTAAAGCAGCGATCGCAAATCCCGTCCATCGAGGTGTTTTAGCAGAAGAACCATGAGCGGATACATCTTGCAGCATGGGCAAGCTCCCGATTGTCGTGGTGTAAATACTAAACTGTTTAGTTCAGTTATGCTTACTAAACTATACGGTTTAGTTTGATAAAGTCAAGAGGTATGCTTAAAACAGATAGAAAACCGTAAGAGCCTTCCCTGAGGCAGATGCAAAATCGAAATTGAAGCATGAAAAAGACTAAGAGCGTAGAACGTGAACTGTCAGTCGAGAAGAGCAACGCTATCCTAGATGGTGCGATGCAAGAATTTTTAGCCAACGGCTACGCTGCTACTAGCATGGATAAGGTGGCTGCTGCCGCAGGTGTTTCCAAAGCAACGGTTTACAGCCACTTTCAGGACAAACAGGGGTTGTTTACAGCACTCGTGCAGCGATTGGCATGTAAGAAAGAACTCTTCAGTCTAGAAAAGCTGCAATCGGTGCAGGACGATCCAGCGTCGTTTTTGAGAGGCTATGCGATCGGGATGCTGGAGAATGTCGCTGACGATCCGCAGGTTCTCACGTTTCTCAGAATCATCATTGGCGAGTCAGGGCGATTTCCAGAGTTAGCGCGAGGGTTTGTGCAGAACATCGAAAAACCTGCCCTTGAGCTGCTCTCGCAATACTTTGCGTCCCATCCTGAACTTCAGCTTCCCGATCCGGAAGTTGCGGCACGAATGTTTGTTGGGACACTGGTTCATTTCGTGATTCTGCGGGATGTGTTGCAGGGTGGTGATATTGTGCCAATGGAACGCGATCGGCTTCTCGATAATTTACTGCATGTAATTATTGGTAACAAGGGTGGAGGAGGTCATAGTTAAGCAGTAGCAAAGTCGGAATACTCACGCATACAAGGATGATGAAAGCCCACTACAATTTCTTTTTTTGAGATGCCTATCTCTTCGATTTCTTGATCGACTTCAACATCAGTATTGTTTTCTTGAAGCCAGATTTTCCCATTCTTTATATCGAAGTGAAATACAGGATAATTAATTCTTCTCTCTCCTTCCCAGCCCACTCTAAGAAGCAGATAATGATCTCTTCCTGAGTCAATGATTAATTGGGTTTCGACATCTTTCTCTTGCCAAGCTTCGATATATGTATTTAAAAACTGGCAAATACTATGACGATAGTGATCTAGTTTATCCATGATTGAATCTCCTTTGTCGATAAGTTGTACACAAGCAGTTTTACAGGGTAAGCTTGGAGGACTTCTTGAATTAAGATTTCTGCGAAGAAAAGGTTATAGACTGGGGCAGGAACGGCTAAATAAAGGACATGATCGGGTTGTTTCTTTGCTAGAGCTACTTTATAGCAAAGGTATTGCAAAGGACTTTCATTACCATGCAGATTAGCATTGAACTTCCAGATAGTGTTTTTTCAGCACTCCGCAGTAATCCAGAAACGTTCGTTCAAAAAATGCGTTTAGCTGCTGCTGTCAAATGGTATGAGATTGGCATTGTCTCCCAATCTAAGGCGACTGAAATCGCAGGTGTCAGCTGTCACCAATTTTTGGAAGCCCTTAACCGCTTTAACGTTTCACCCTTTCAAGTGACTCCCGAAGAATTAGCAGAGGAATTGGTGCGTGAATAGACGATGGGGCTGAGAGTCAGTGCAGAAATTTTGGAGGCAGCACTCAGGCTTGTTGATGAGTAGAGAAAGTAACGCCCCACCGACACACTTGAAGTATGCAGCGATCGCCGTTCATAAAGGCTGGAATAGTAGAATTGGTGAGGGTTGCCCATAGAAGTCATGTTGGGTTTCCTCACGTCAACCCAACCTACAGCGATGAGCGATCGCACTTTGGCGGACGGCTGTCTACAGAGCAATACAAGTATATAAATTAGCAGTCTCTATGGGGACAGTTGCGATCGGATAAAACCATGGCCGTCATCAAATCGCGGTATCATCCTGCAATTGAATCGATTCAGTTCATCAACAATATCAGGATTATCGAAATCCTTTGTGTTCCGGTTGAGGAAACACGCTATCTGAGGTTGATGCTGACGTAGATGGATGATGACGGATGCATAGACAAGAGCATCTTGTGGTTTGAGATCGTAAGGAGCTTCAGATGCTGCTGCCTCGGTAAGAATATCGGCAGTAAGCGCAATGACTTCTGCACTTTGCAAGAGTCGTTCTCGATACTGCACGAAGCGCTGCCGCTCTTCTTCATTACTCTGTACGAGCAAATTGGCAATGTCTTGGATGTTACTGATACGACTCGTGTAGGATGCCGTGCGCGAAAGTTGTCGTAACTCAGCATCAAGTCCTTGTTGAAGCTCCTTGCGAATTTTTGCTTGACGATTTAATTTTTCGTGCGGCTCAGACAGGCTATATGCGGGTATGACAAGTTGGACATGTCCTGCCTCGCACAGTTGCAAAATTTGTTCACAACTTTCAAACTGTTCTTGCTGGAAGGCTAGTTCCAAGACAAAGTTAGTTTCAACATAGACATTCACACAACAGCCTCTTGCTCGAACTTGCCTCCAGCCAGAGCATCATATAGCCCTGATTCAACCAACCATTGCTGAGATTCATCAATATCTTCGGGGGCTCTCTCACAATGAATGATTTCCCCAAGCCACGACGCAACAATTAGTTCGAGGCTCTGACCGCTGATTTGAGCGGCAGTAACTCCAGCCCGTTCAAAGTAAGGCTGAAGAATAGGGCCTGCATCAATAGAGTAAGTTGGTTCGCTCTGCTCTGATTGGGCGTCAGCGTCAGTCCACAAGTAAAAATGATCAGGAAAAACCATCAAGAAATAGGGGGATTTCGGAAATGTTCCGTGTGCCAGGATATTACGTCGGAGTCGTGCTGCCCACTCTGGTGATGCATTGAGTTTAGTTTTAACTTCAATGACGAGAATTCGTTGACCACTGCGGTTTTCAATTGACAAATCCCAGCGAGTATCCCAGTGGGAAGAAACGGCAGGGGATCTGACCTGCTTGGATGCTAATTTATCTTTAATGAGCTTAGGTGGGAGCGCAGGTACGGAAGCCTCAGGAAGACGATTAGAGTAGAAGCGTAGAATGCTCTCAAGTTTCTCAGCAGCTTCTTCTAACGTGGCTTCTGGCAAACTTTGTAGAATTAGTAAGCACTTCAATAATGCACTTAACCTCCTTGGTGCTATCCGATGCCAGTCAGTTCTAAAAGACAACGAGGAATCAGACATCACCAAATCAAAGGAAGGATATTGAATCAAGAGCGATTTACCACTTGCTCGATCAAAAACAAGATTTTCTGTATCAATACCTGTCGAAGTCTGACTATGCATCTGTAGCATCAACTGCTTGAGGTTGCATGGCGTTGTGGAGGATGTCTGTGATACTCCACCTGAAAAGCCTTCTGGCAGACTTGTTGGACTGATCGAGTATGTTCCAAACATTTCCGTCCCTCTCTATTTTTTGCTCTGTATAAAAATCAGCATCAAATAAGTAAGCAATTTCATCGTTATTTTTCCCTGGTTCTTTCACAGTCACAAGTCCATGTTTCAAGTTGACCTGACCATGCCCTGTCTTCAAAACTAGGTTTTTCATAATTGCTTGGATTGAGGATGAAAGCTCTGGGTTATAAAGTTCCGAAGCAATATGCATTGCAATTAGATCTGACCAGTTATTATTTTCAAGTCCCAGGTTGGAACGAATAATCAAATCTTGATACCGAAGCCCAACCCTCGTATAAAAGGATGGTCTGTATATTCGCTCAAAAATTTCCACAGCTTCTTGAAGACGTTGTTTAAAGTGCTCATACCTCTCATATGTAGAAGTCGTCAGAGCAATAAATTCTTTAGTGATAGTGAGTTGCCATTTCTGATCTTCAGATTTGAAGCTATGAGCAATATCACTTTGCAGAGGCAAGCCAAATTGCTGCATTACTGCCGCAATTTCCGATGGAATTTGAGATTGCGTAGTTTCAAAAAGAGGGTACTGAAATCTAATCTCATCTTGAAACTCAACTGGCTCTTGATGAGAAATTTTAAGTATAGGTGGAAAGCGCAACTGGCACACAACCTCTACAAGAGGATTGCGCTTATAGATTACACGCTTGGACTCAGGCAAGTTCATCAACTTGTTTTTTGCCGCAAAAGTTACCATCGTAGTCCTAGCTTAGATGACATGGCTAGTTCTTCACCAGTAGTCCGGATAACTTTGCAGTTGCTTAGAGCAAGTACAAAAGTCTTGTCGATTTAGCGACGCTGCTGTCTAAGCTCTTTCTTGTGCCTCAGGCATGCAGTCTAACATGCTTATTTTTCATGCTAGACCGCAGGCTGTCTCAACCAATCAACTTATCCGGTGTCAGCGGCAAGCTCCGCAACCGTTTACCCGTCGCGTGGTAAACTGCATTAGCAACAGCAGCTGAAACCCCCGTAATTCCAATCTCACCCACACCCCTTGCACCCACTGGGTTAAAGTTCAAATCAGGTTCACCCACAAACGCCACCTCAATGCGCGGAATGTCTGCATGAGCTGGAAAATGATAAGTAGCAAGGTCATAAACCACAGGATTACCGAGATTGGGGTCAAAGTGACACTCCTCCATCAAGGCTTGCCCAATCCCCATAATTACCCCGCCACGTACCTGACTTGCAGCAGTCTTAGCATTTATCACTCGCCCAACGTCCATCACCGACACCCAGCGCGTTACCCGCAGGCGTCCGATTTCTTCATCCACGGCAACCTCGCAGAAGTGGGCACCCCAAGACTGAAACGCCCATTTCTTCCCCTCTTCACCGGGAGCGGAGGACGCTGTTGCCTCAAATGCTGCACGTCCAGATTGACGCAAGGCTGCACAGGCATCTGATGCCGTCGTACAATTAGCGGCTTTGAGTACATCCTGACAGGCTTGCATCACAGCAGGAGCCAGGGATGCGGTCATCATTGAACCCCCAGCGAGTCCACCATCCGGGAGTAGCGAGTCGCCCATCTCTACCCGCACGTTTTCCACTGGGACTCCTAGAGTCTCTGCTGCCGTAACCGCAACCACTGTATACGAACCTGTACCCATGTCATTCGCAGCAGTGAGGACATGAACCTTACCATCTGGCAACAGTCGCACCTTGACGGACGCGGCACTTCGCATACCAGGGAATGTTGCAGCCGCCATGCCCCAACCGATGAGTTTACCGTCACGGGTTAGCGCACGAGTTTCCATTTTCCGGTCTTTCCAGCCGAACTTTTCTGCACCTACCTTGAGGCAATCTGCAAAGTGCTTGGCGGAGAACGGTAAGCCCTTCTTCTGGTGTTCCTTTGTCTCGTTTTTCAGGCGCAGTTCCACCGGGTCTAGTTTCAATGCCCAGGCGAGTTCATCCATTGCAGATTCCATCGCCCACATCCCCGGATTTTCCCCTGGTGCCCGCATGAAGGTTGGAGTGCCGACGTTCATCACGGCGAGTTCCTGGTTCAGCCGTAGGTTGGGGGCAGCGTACATCGCTGGCGTGATGCCTGTACAAGGTTCTGAGAAGGCTTCCACGGGTGACGTGCAGGATTTCGCCTCGTGGGAAATGGCACTGAGCATACCATCTGCATTTGCCGCCAAACGAATCGTTTGCTCGGTTTCAGAGCGATGTCCGGCGTTAGCAGTCACCTGCCGTCGGTGGAGGACAACCTTAAGAGGACGTTGGAGTTGACGCGCCGCCGCTGCACAGAGAATGCCGTGAGGCCAAGGGAAAGCTTTGGAACCGAAAGCGCCACCGAGGAAGGGCGTCACAATCCGTACCTTTTCCGTAGGAAGACCGAATAGTTCAGCGTAGGTACGCTGACAGCCCATTACCCACTGTGAGGGTTCGTAAACGGTAACGGAATCCTGTCCTTGCCAGTGGGCAATGGTGGCATGGGGTTCCATCGCTGCGTGTAGTTCGGTGGAAGTCGTGTAGGTCGCCTCAATCTTCGTGGCG
>DATNPV010000159.1:0-6165 GCA_036703055.1 Waterburya sp. | reverse complement strand
GATTAGAACAATTGCCAAGCGGGTGAGGTTAACCGTTTCAACTGCTCCAAACGCTGCGTGAAGTAACTCTCATCCAAGCGGCAGTAATCGTTTAACTGACAGCAGTTGAGACTAATCCCCCATACCCATAAGTGAGCTGTTTGAGTCAATGCTTGTAAGCAAGCAAGTTCTTTTTCACTGAGTTGACAGACCGCTTGGTATCCTGCAATAAAGGCTTCCCGAACCTGTTTACTAATGCCTGTACGCAAAGAGATTTGCAGAAATTTGGCAATGTCAAAGGCACGCCAACCGTAACCGCATTGGTCAAAGTCGAACAACATCACCTCTCCTTGAGAGGTAAAATGGGCATTGCCACTATGCGGATCGCCCCAACAAATTCCCCAAAATGGAGCTTCTGTGGGCAAATCTTGTAGCTGATGTTTAATTTTGACAATAACTTCCTTAAGATAATTCCAGTCCGTCGTTCTATGTTGTAAGAAGGGCGCGATCGCAGCTAACGAATCATCAAGTAAGTAGTTTAAGGTCAGTTCTTGCCGCTGGTACTCACTGCGAAAATCTATGGCAGCTTGATGCAGTTGTGCTACAGTTCTACCCAAGATACGACCTTGCGTTGGGCTCAAATCTCCCAATGCCACTTGTCCTGGCGCTTTGATGAACAAAGCCGCATAGCGCTTCCCTTCGGGTGCTTTAATTTCAATGCACAGACGACCTTCCTGAGTTCGTAGCGGATAAGCAACGGGAAGCTGACGCTGTTGCCAAAAATCTAAAAGTTCCAGTTCAAACTCGATATCAGATTGCGTGCGCCAGTGATGATGACAAACTTTCAGGATATAGGAGTCGATTTGTGTTTCCACCAGATAGACATCACTCAGTCCTCGATGCCAAAATTGGCAATTCGTTACCCTCCCAATCTCGTAGTGGGGTAGTATCTTGGATACAATTGCCTCGTTGGCGAGGGTTGAGTAGCTCACTGGAAACACCTCGTCAATCATGATTCACCGCAATGCCTTGAACCAGTGAAGGCCTTTAATTTTATATTGGATTGAAATACATCGTAGCTTAGTACGAACGGTTTCAAAGATTAAACAATGCTTGCACCTCTGTTACAGGTAAGTTCCATAGCAATTCGGGTTGCCAAGTATCGGGGTCGAATCGAGCATTACAACCCTGCTGATAAGCTTGCCACAAACTACCCCAACTAAAAAGAGGCGGATTTTTAGCGCGACGCTGCTGTTTGTAAATACCTTGCAGAAGTAACAATCCCAAAAACATATTCATCGGGCTAAACTTGGCTCCGAGTAAAAAAGCTTGCACTTGTGCTTCACCTATTGGGTCAGTGCCGTAATCAGTGAGAACATGGACACCATCATGGAGTTGCTTGCGGCGCGAACCTGTAGTGAAGGGCATTAGGTGATGATTATCGAGAAAATCAGCCCAAGTGCGTCCGAAAGTGCCAGGAGGGAGAGTACGCAACTTCTCCATGTCTACGATTGGGGGAATGCTCGCCCCTCGAATGTCAGCGACTCGATCTAGCAAGTTGAGAAACTTTTGCAGGCGTGGCGTGGGATTGAGGGATTTTTCAACGGATGAAGCGACGAAAGATTGCATCGTAGCCTGTATTGGGTTGTGTGTTCAAAAATCGAAACAGATACAGAAAAGGGTGCGTACTCACGCACCCAGATGAATCTATACGTTTGGTGAGGTGTGAGGAATGAAATTGTGCGTCTGTCTGAGGCGTTTGGCGGTGAGGCAATGTAGACAGACGATTAGCCTACCTTTGCCCTAACGCCTTGGTTTGATGCCAATGCTTTGTTACTGGTTACCCTGCTGCCGTTGCTGCCGCTGCTGCTGCCAATTTTGACGCATTTGTTGCAGTTGTTGCTGCTGTTCAGCAGTCAGTACAGCTTGCATTCGAGCTTTTTGCTGTTCCATAATCTGTTTGATTTTGGCTTTCTGATCATCCGTCAGATTCAGCTCTGCCATAACATTACGCCGCGCTTGACGGTTTTGTCCTTGCTGGTTTTGTCCTTGACGGTTTTGTCCTCGACGGTTTTGCATCAAGGTTTTAAGTTTGTCCTGTTGTTCTTGGGTCAGGATGGATTGAATCTGATTGTGAGTATCCTTCTTAATTTGACGCATTTGCTCTTTTTGAGCATCAGTCAGATTAAGCTTCGCCCATTTACCCTGGTGTTCTTGGCGTTGTGCCTGCGCTAACAACGGCTGTCCGGAGTGGTGAGCTTGCGCTTTGACAGCGAAGGGAGTTGCAACAACGCCGAGGGCGATCGCTCCTGCTAACATGGGCATCAGTTTGATTTTCATCGTGACCTCGTTGTGAATTGCTTGAATTGCGATGTCCTTATCCTAGGAATTTACACGGCTGAGCTACATGCGGAGAAAGTCATGAATCTAACCATGACTTTGGTCATAGGTAACATTTGACCAAGGTGACTAACCGTTCTGGTGTCCAAGCGTTTAATCTAGCCTTAGGGTTCAACCTTTTCTCGTGAGTCGCCCCATTTCAATCCAAAATCATCCCTTTCGGTTTCTGCTCTACCTGGAGTGGATGCTGTTATTCGTCTCAGTTTTTACTGAACTCATACCAAATCCCCACCAGCGACTGTTCCGCTTACCGTGGCTGGCGGTTTTGCTCATTGTTAGCTTTGGGCTAATGGGTTTGAGATTGCCAACTGGGAGGCAAATTGACAAGATATTCTACACCGCTCTAGAAGTTTGGCTCATTCTCCTCACCTCCAATATTGGGGGGAGAGCTATCCGACTTTTTCCGTTTCTCAACCTCATCTTGGTGACTCGCAGTTGCATTATCTTTCAATTGCCAGGTCGTTTAACAGTCACCGGTTTATCGTTTTTCTTATTCCTACTGACACTACTGCGACGCTTTCAATATTTACCAGCTACACCCCAGGTACAAGAGCGATTCCGGTTTTTCGTTCTGGGATATGCGTTTTTATTCGGATTAACGTTCGTGTTTGTTCTGCTGTCAATGAATGCCATGGTAGCAGAGCGTCAAAGTCGAGAGAAACTTGCGATCGCCAATGAAAAACTACGGCTATACGCCCTACGCATCGAAGATCAAGCCATCCTCCAAGAACGTAACCGCATCGCTCGTGATATTCATGATTCCTTAGGACACTCCCTCACAGCGCTCAACATTCAGCTGGAAACTGCTCTAAAACTTTGGCAATCCAACCCCGACAAAGCTCAATCCTTTTTGGCACGGGCAAAAGCTCTAGGGTCTCAATCCCTCCAAGAAGTGCGACAATCGGTTTCTGCCATGCGCACCGATCCGATACAAGGGCGTCCTTTGCCAGATGCGATCGCCTCTTTAACAGAGGAGTTTCAACGCTCAACAGGCATTTCACTTGCTTGTAATCTTCAGCTAGAGCGTCCCCTGCCCCCTGAGATTCACACTGCCGTCTACCGAATTGTCCAAGAGGCATTGACAAATATTTGGAAATATGCATCAGCTACCAAAGTCAATATTCAGGTACAAACTACAACGGATGACTTGTCCTTGATTATTCAGGACAATGGCACAGGATTTAATGTAGAGGCAAATACAACTGGTTTTGGTTTGCAAGGAATGCGGGAACGTACCTTGGCATTAGGGGGTCAATTGATTATTGATAGTAAACCAGGAGCTGGGTGTCGAATTACGGCTCATTTTCCCTTACCTAGGGTAGCTTGAAAATAGGGAATGGGGAACTCGGGGTCCCCTTTGGGGATTAGGGGCAATGGGGAATGGGAAATGGGGGAGATGCAAGTTAAATGACGATTAAGTAGCTATAATGAACGACTGACATCAGAACAGAACGGCTGGAAATCCTTATTCTTCCTGCCTTTTGCCCTGTGCCCTCTGCCCTATGTTCAAGTCAGGTGAACATAAATAAACGTAACTGCTTCTTTTCTATGTCCCATGCCCTATGCCCTATTCCCAGCCACAAGAAGTAATGTTCAATTTCACCCACCTACTGAACTATGATTCGTTTGTTGCTGGTAGACGACCAGAGTTTGATTCGTCAGGGACTCAGAGCGTTACTGGAGTTAGAGCCAGATTTGGAGATAGTGGGAGAAGCGGACAACGGGCAAGCCGCGATCGCACTCGTAGAAACGCTACATCCAGATGTCGTACTCCTTGATATTCGTATGCCCGTGATGGATGGAGTGGCAACTACGCGAGAAATTGGTCAACGATTTACTGATACAAAAGTTTTAATACTGACCACCTTTGATGATCAAGAGTACGTGGTACAGGCGTTACACTACGGTGCAAAGGGCTATTTACTCAAAGATACTCCGTCGGAAGAATTAGCTGCTGCCATTCGAGCGGTTGACAAGGGTTACACTCAACTAGGGCCAGGATTGTTTGAAAAAGCCATGCCCAAGGTTCCTACCCCACCCACCAGTCCTCCAGCAGGTTGGGAAAACTTAACACCTAGAGAAAAGGAAGTTTTGCGGCTGATTGTAGCGGGTGCGAGTAACCGCGAGATTGCAGAGACACTCTACATTTCAGAAGGAACAGTGAAAAATCATGTGACGCGCATTCTCAGCCAGTTAGGTTTGCGCGATCGCACCCAAGCCGCAATTGTGGCTCATGCCTTTTTGCAATAGCGATTCTCCTCATCCAGGGGTAAATCACTTAGGTGTCACTTCTGAGAAGTTGTGATACTTCTGCGTGCATAAGTGCCACATCGGGTTCGCGTTGAATAGCTTGGAAATAGCGCTGTTCTCCAGTCGTTCCTTCTTCTGAAGGGCGAAGTAAGGTGCGAGCTTCTTCTAAGAGTTCATTGACTTGTTGCAATGTTACTGGCTCTTTAGAACTCAAGGTTTCATCAATCTGGACAATAAACTGGGAGATGGGACGCAGCCAGCTAAACCACTCGTCTGCGATGACAAGCTGAAAAAACTCCCCTTTTGAGCGAATGCGTCCGTGGCGCTGTTCGTAGAGAACTCGTTCGGATTCCAGCAATGTCTTATGAAGACGAAGCAGCAAGGCACGTAACTCTCGCAAGCGCTGGAACGGAATATCGAGAGAAGGATTGGTAGAAGACATCGATAAGGATTGCAATCGCTACTCTCTTGATCTTGTCATATTGATGGCACTCAGCTGCGCGATCGCAACCAGCTAAACACTTGCTCAACCGTCAAATCCAATGAGATATCTTTTAGGACAGGCAAGCGATCACCACTTCTGAGTAAAGTAATACGAGTATCGGACTACAGTACCATAATTACCTGCTCCGTATAAGATTTGAACTGAACAGGCTGCTAGGCAGTGTTATTCTAACAACCAGCCAAATACGACACCTACGGTTAGCTCTAGTTCCTTAGCAAAGGAGGGTACGGGAAGCTGCTCTTGTGACTCGTCAAACACTTCTAGCTGTTGCTTGGGTTGGTAAACGAATATCGTCTGCTCATCCGGGTCGATCAGCCAGCCCATTTGCGTCTTATAGTTAAGACATTGCAGAATTTTTTTCGTGACCTTTGTAGCGCTTTGGTCTGGAGATAGAATTTCAATTATCCAATCTGGAGCTACTTGAAATACATTGGCTATACCGCCATTTTCTTTACGAGGAATTCTCTCCCAGGTAAACACACCTACATCTGGCACAATTGACCTTCCACCAAACGTACACCACAGTTCTGGAAATGCTCGTGCAACTTTTTTGGGCTTAACAACAGCATTAATCGCAATAATTAATTCACCTTGGATAGTGCTGTGTTCTCCTTGCGGCATTAGTTTTTGGATAATTTGACCATCAAGGTATTCACTAGCAGGTTCGGTTTCAGGTAATTTCAGAAACTCGTCCAGTGTTATGGGTTTAGCAGGCGTCTGTACCATTGGGGAGTGTCTCGAAATCTCAGAGCAGTCAGGTAGGGTGGGCGTTGCCCACCACGACCTTTGAGACTTATAACTTGAGTTTAACGAAGGTAACGAGAATCAAAGCTTAAAAACGCTGGCTCTACACCTTGAATTTCTCCGTAATCCGCTTCATCGCTTCCTCAACATTCTCCCGACTATTAAACGCCGAAATGCGGAAGTAACCTTCACCCGCAGCACCAAAACCCGAACCAGGCGTTCCTACCACATTACAACTTTGCAACAACTTATCGAAGAAATCCCAACTCGACAGACCATTGGGCGTT
>DATNPV010000158.1:0-29376 GCA_036703055.1 Waterburya sp. | reverse complement strand
AATCCCCCCAAAAAGACCAATATATCAAATTGAAATACCCAGGTCTGACAGAGACTTACTGAAGCTTTTGTTCTGTTCAATTCTCTGCCTTAAAAAGACATAAGTAAGAGACTTATGTCGCAACTCAAGATTTTGAGAAGTCTCTAATCTCTCTAAAGAAGGATTCCCATATCCATCCTAGGCTAGATGAATAATCATGGAAAAGTCTTCGTAAAATCTCAATTCTGTTGTACCCAAAGACTCGCTAGCAGGGCGCGGCTCACTTGTCAGGGTAAGGGTTAATCTTCCCAATCTCGCTAGATTTAATAGCTAACCTTGCTTTTTAGCACCACGATCTGGAAATAGATTAATTATTTTTGAAGGCAAAAATCAAATCAATTTAAGATTTCATCAATAGAGACATAACTTCTTTAGTTAGCTCCAGAAAAACCGAAAAAAAGACTTGCTCGTTTAGCTTTTTCTCTGTACCTTGAAACCATAGCGAAGAACGAAACAGGATAAATCCTAGTTCTTTGTGACAACTCAAAAACCAATTAACTCTCTCAATTTTTTTGAATTAAAAAGGAGAAATTTCAAATGGCTGACATCAAACTGAACGATCTGCAACCCGCTGGCGTAGACTTTTTTGAAGATAACGAAGGCTACCTGAGCGAATTGAGTGAAGACGAACTCACCGTCTGGGGTGGTACCCGTCCCCGTCACGGCTGGGGCGGCGGCAGTCTTGTGGGCCAGACTATTGCCAACACTGTTGGTAATACTAATACTATTGCCAACACTGTTGGTAATAGTATTACTAATTTCTAATTTCGTTCTCTAGGAGATGGTTAATCTAACGCTAGAGTTCGCCCAATAGTGTTTTGAACGACTAGGGGGTGTGGCATGGATTTCATGCCTCGCCCCTAGTTAGTGAGTCGAGAATGAAGAAAAATGAAGCCATTTTTATTAAGCTCTCAAAACGTTTTTAACTATTTATCTAAGCAGGATATTGGTACTCAAGGAGAACAAGAGCCGAGTAAAATTGAGCCAAAAGCGGCCAAAAACTTTAACTTGTTAATAACTCTGCCCGATGAGCGTAAACTCCTCGTTAAGCAAGAGCGTCACAACCAGGAGGGAAAAACAGCTGGTGAGTTTGTGCATGAATGGCGGATTCAGGAGTTTTTACAACGATTTCCAGCACTGAGTCACTTCCGACCACTAATTCCGGAGGTACTTCATTTTGATGCAGAACACTCGATTATTGTTTTTAACTACCTGACTGACTATCGTGACCTAGCTGATTTCTACGCGCAGGAGAACGTGTTTCCGACGGCAGTTGCATCCACAATCGGAGCCATTTTAGCTGCGATTCATCGTGCCACGCTGAACCATCAGGAGTATCGGGACTTCTTCTGTGAGAATCAGGAAAACCTACCCGCTAAGCGGATTCGCAAGATTGTTCGCGAGTTGGAACGGATTAGTCCGGAAGTGTTTGGTCGGGTGCCCGCAGATGGTCTTAAATTCTTCGCCCTCTACCAACGCTACGACAGCCTAAAAGAAGCGATCGCAGAACTTACTACAGCTTTCGAGCCTTGTTGCCTAACACACAATGACTTAAAGCTCAACAACATATTACTGCACGATGATTGGGAGCAAATTCTCTTAAGAGCAGAACCCTCAGACAGTAGTATCGTTCGCCTGATTGATTGGGAACGCTGTAGCTGGGGAGATCCGGCATTTGATTTAGGGATGCTCATTGGCAGTTACCTTCTAACCTGGCTGAGTAGTTTGGTTGTGAGTAAATCAATTTCCATTGAAGACTCTCTTCGCATGGCGATGACACCACTCGAAAAACTCCAACCTTCCATCGCTGCTCTAACGACGGCTTATTTCGGTAATTTTCCAGAGATTCTAGAATGTCGTCCTGATTTTTTGAGGAGAGTCATGCAGTTTTCTGGACTTGCCATGATTATTCAAATTCAGGCGATGCTCCAGTACCAAAAAACCTTTGACAACATAGGTATCTGCATACTTCAGGTTGCCAAGGGTTTACTCTGCCGTCCAGAACAATTAATTCCAACGGTGTTTGGAGTCGCAGCCTCTGAAATAGCTGGCTTGTGCCCTGCTCTGGTTTAAGTAGTTTTAGTGGAACTAAATTGTTATGCAAGTACTGGATTCTCTTGAAATTCAACAAGCTACTGCCCCTCCCAAGCAAGTACTGGACTCTCTTCAAGACATCGCCACTCAGGTGCAGATTCAGCCCAACTTCGGCGTTAGCCATCCAGATTACAAGCCTTTGGAGCTTCCGGATGAAGCGGTAGATCACTTTCAGCGCCTGCCTTTGGAGCTCCAGCAGAAGTATCGAAGCGTACAATTACAGAGTTTTCTCTACGGCATTTATTACAACGGTTCCTTGCGAAAAGCCTTGGCACCAGAAGCGGAGTCAACGGGGCTAGCACCTCACCAAAATCTCGAAAACAATACATACATGGGAGTAGACCTGGAATTCTACGATCGCTTACACGAAAGTAATCGTGGAGAAGGCTACTTTGATTCAGGCTGGAGTGTGGTGAAACAGGAGGAGGATGGCAGCTTAGCGGTGAAAAAAGGTGGTCTAACCCTGCATATTGATCGCGAACGCCATCTCTCCTTAGATCAGCAATCGGCTGGTGTTGGCGACACAGTTACCATCCGCAAGC
This sequence comes from Waterburya sp., assembly GCA_036703055.1. Classification (GTDB taxonomy): domain Bacteria; phylum Cyanobacteriota; class Cyanobacteriia; order Cyanobacteriales; family Coleofasciculaceae; genus DATNPV01. The sequence goes on along the minus strand of DATNPV010000158.1, from coordinate 26,701 downwards.
CCCGCAACTTAGTTCAAAATGGATTTTACATGGCGGTCGGCAATCAGGGGTCAGATGGTCGAGGCAATGCACAGGGAAATTTCGCGATCGCACGAGTTTACTTCAACTTAAGTCCTGAAGGGGCGCTTGCGGTCATGAACGGCTTAACGCGGCAACTCAATGAAATTACCATTCCCTTCTCATTTAAGGCTCTCTACAATCCTTCTGAGTACGATCGCTACGACTCTGCGGTTCTCTACTTTGATAAAAGTAACTATCAAGCCGTCCGGCAAGTCCTTCAGAGCGTTTATGCAGAAAATCAATTGCATTTTCAGAGGGAAGTACCATTGTTCACCAAGTTGCTGGCACCGGGACTTGGTCTAGCAGAAGAACCTGACCAAAAATTTGCGACTAAAGAAAGTTTCGGGACGCATCGCTGCCAAATTGTAGCTAGGGGCTTGCTAGACGCTTGGCAAAACGGTGATGATTCTCCAGAACGTCGGATGGAATCTATTTTGCAAAATTTCTCCCTCCTTGGGATTGATTTAAAGCGTACCTACCTCAATGCAAAATCAGAAGATATCTACACTCCGTTAGACTTATGCTAATAACCGATTTACCACCAGAGCGTGTAGACACCCTAGAAAAAGTTCGCGAACTAAATGCTAGATTTCCAGAATCAAAACTGCCGTTTTATCGTAAATTAGGGCGCACCGATCTAACTGTCAGTTGTCTTGGGTTGGGCGGCGGAGGGGGTATCTCAAGTGAGGATACGCTTTATGCTTTCGACCAAGGCATTAACTATTTCTTTTTCTCTAGCGATTTGCACCACTTTTTGTACCGTGAGATGTCCGGTGCACTCCGTAAATTGTGCGGACGTGGCTCCTCTTATCGAGACCAAGTCGTTCTCACTACCGTGACTTATATCAAGAGTCCGGAGTCAGCCGTCTCTGCGCTTTACGATCAGTTCCGTGAACTGGGAATTGACTACGTTGATGTATTTTTTTGGGGCTGGATTGGAGAAGAAGATGGCCCGCGTTTCAACGACTGCTTGAGCATTTCTAATGATTTGAGAGGCCCTAATCGTGTTTATCAGCGAACGATGGAACGATGGTTTGGTGTCTCAGAACGTCTGAAAAAAATGGGTGCAGTTCGCTATATCGGTGCCTCGTTTCATGACCACAATTTAGCTCAACAGTGGTTAAATAGTTCTCTGTTGGATGTAGTGATGGTGAGACACAATGTTGCTCACCGCACGGCTCAAAGGAAAGTGTTTAATCATTTAGATGAGCAAGACCCGCAGCGACCGGGTATTGTTACCTTTAAGTCGGCTGGTATGCACAATTTCCTGCCACATGCGCCTGTGGGTTTACCCAATGGATGCTGGCAACCTTCGGTACCCGATCTCTATCGCTACTCCTTATCGCAGAACTGCGTAGATGTCTGCTTGACGGGTTTTAGAAAACGCGAAGAGGTTGATTCTGCGATCGCCGGAGTCAGTCAGGGCAAATTAACGCCCGCTGAAATTGACTACCTCAACATTTACGGCGATTTACATCGCAATCGACTTACAATCCAAGACGTTCCACCGGAATGCCTGATCTATCGATCTTAGGCATCACAATTATCACTCTCAACTTTTTATATATATCAAGTTCCTTTAATCATCTGTAAAAAGCTGGCGGACGGAAGAATATAGAATTCAGAATTCATTTTAAGTTTCCTTCTCACTTCTGAATTCTGACTCCTTAATTCTCCTCCTAATAAATCACCCCGACAGAATATCACCCAGGAGAAAAAATCATGCAAGAAACTTTGGCAGCAACTCAAACTCAGCCTGTGCAGGAGTCTGCACTGCCAGAAATTTCTCCCCTCACCAATGAAGAGATTATTGCTTACCTGCGCCGCTCTCACAAAGTTGCTGAAATTGCAGCGTTAGCTGAGCGAGATGCATTGATTTTAGCCCTCTGCGAACAGCATGACATCACAGTTTCTGAGGAGGAATTGCAAGCCGCAGGAGATGAATTTCGCCGGGAACACAAGTTATTAGGAGCTTCTGCAACCCTCGCCTGGTTCTCGCAGCATCGTATAACTGTACAAGATTGGGCTGAAGGGATTAGAGTCGCGCTACTGGAAAAGGAACTAAAAAACCATCTGTTTGGAGCATCAGTTGATGGTCATTACCTGAGTAGCCGTAAGGAGTATAGACGCATTGCTCTCTCTCAAATTTTAGTAGATGACTTAACTGAGGCTTTGAAAATAGTTTCCAGGCTTCAAGAAGACAAAGCCGCCTTCTGTGCTTTAGCACTAGAGTACTCGAAGGGTAAGCAGTCTAAAGAAAAAGGTGGTTTTGCTGGCATTCATTTTCTTTCCAGATTGATGCCGGAGGTAGCACAAGCGATTACTGAAGCAAACGAAGGCGATGTAATTGGTCCAATTCAAACGGGGCTTGGTTATCACATCATCAAAATTGAGAAGTGGTTTCCGGCTCAACTCAGTGAAGATGTCAGAGAAGAAATTTTAGAATCCCTGTTTCAAGCTTGGTTACGCGAGAAAAGTAATTCGGCTCGCCATGCTTAACGCTCTGTAGATGGAAAAAATTTTCCTAAAGAGCGATCGCTCTCGCCATATAGCGACTCTTAGCACGCCGAGGTGAGTGGTGAGCGAGGTTGTTGTACTTCACCAAGGAGATCCAAACATGCCTACACAATTAACTCTCGACTCAAACCCAGCTTCTATCACGCTTCCTTTTGTATTCATTGGCACCGATGGCAATGATACTCTAGTGGGCAGCGCGCAAGGAGGCAACGTCATAAGCGGTATGGGCGGAGACGACTCTCTACAAGGTGTTGGCGCCGGCAACGTCATCTCTGGCGGTATCGGCAACGATACCCTAATCGGGGGTGACGGTGGAGGCGATGTCATGTCGGGTGATGCAGGCAATGACTATCTGAGAGCAGGTAATGGCGGTGGCAACGTACTCTCAGGTGGTGACGGCAATGACACCCTGATTGGGGGTAGCGGTAATGACGTGCTGGCTGGTGGGTTTGGGAACGATCAGCTCACTGGGGGAGCAGGAGCAGATGCTTTCGTCTTCAATAGCGCAGCCACTGGGGTAGGGGTTGACGCCATCACCGACTTCAACACCCTAGAAGACAAGATTCGGGTCTCAGCGTCGGGTTTCGGTCTTAGCGTACCGCAAGATCAATCGACACAGCAGCTATTATTGACAAATCAACTTGTACTGCCAGCAGAGCAATTCCGACTCGGTAGCAGTGCAGCGACTAGCAGCGAACACTTCATCTATAACAGCACTAGCGGCGCTCTCTTCTTTGATGCAGATGGAGTGGGTGCGGCAGCTCAGGTTCAAATCGCCCAGCTATCAGCAGGCCTAGCCCTTACCAATCAGAACTTCATCGTGATTGTCTAGACCCCCATCAATTCAAGTTTAAAACGTCGCTCTCACAACCAAATAATCAGAAATTACAATTATTCAACTACTTTCTGATAGTTGAGCCTTTTCAATTTTTGGGGCAGGAGATTTCTTGTGGAAACGAATCCCTAAGAAAATATCGTATACAAAGTTCCAAAAACTTCTTTTTCCTTCTAGTATTCCCAGAGATTGATAGCAACCTTTTTCATCTAAAAGAGGCTTTACCGCATAGTAAGCGGGTTGGTACTTGTACCAGGGAATAGAAGGCCAAAGATGATGAATCAAATGGTAATTTTGTCCACCAATGAGTAGATTCAGAATTCGGCTGGGATAAACTCTGGCATTTTTCCAGCGATTTCGCTCCTGAAACGGGCGATGGGGTAAATAATCGAAGAATAAACCCAGTGCCAAACCCACCACGAGAGCTGGTGAAAACCAAAAGTTCAAGATATAACCTAAACAGCCATTCTGACAGGCAAGATAAACTATACTGGCAACAAATAATCGGCTCAAGAACCATTCCAACAGTTCATACTTGCGCCACAATTTGCGCTTAAAGAAATAAACTTCGTGATAAAAAAAACGAGCTGCAATTAACCAAAGCGGCCCCCCTGTTGACACAAAATGATCAGGGTCATTTTGGGGGTCGTTAACATTGGCATGATGCTGGATGTGAACCCGTGTGAAGACGGGGAAGGCAAAGCCTAACATCAAGGCGCTTCCATGTCCCATGATGGCGTTCAACACCCGATTTTGATGCGCTGCATTGTGCGACGCATCATGAATGACTGTCCCCACCATGTGCAAAGCCAGGACATTGAGACAAAAGCAGCATGGGTCAGGCCAATCCCAAAGCCAGTAACCGCAGGTGGATAAGGCGACTAAAGCAACCGCGACCATGAACATCATTAACGTTGGGTTAAAGCCACCAGGGGGATTTAAGAATTCCTTGGGGACTGTCAGCGGCTTGTGCGCCTCCGACATGGTCGTCTTTTCTCCTTTCTACTGTCCTTTGGTAGTATAAACTACCATAAACAATGATGAAGATTTGTAAGGATTAACTCATCTAATCAGACTCTTTTCCGATGATAAGCTGAGAAAGCTTTTTCAATTTGTAATCAATATGGCGCTATTGTGACCGGGACAGTTGAAATCTTAAACTTTTGGCTAAGCTCCTAGCCTCTCAGTAGGCGTTCTTGAGGAACAGACGCTATGATTCCGGTGTCGATAGCCAAGTGGGGTGAGTACTCTTGGCTCTAGGATGCATCGCACTACCTGTACTGCCAGCCACAATCCCTTGCAACAGAGCCTTTTTGAGCGAAGTAATGGCAGCTACGACTTGACACCAATTTTGGAGCTTTGAAGCCATGACGCCACAGACGTTTACTCGAAATGCCCGCTTAATGTCTTGGGTCTTTAAGAGAGCTGGTTTCTTCGCTAGTGCCGCCTTTTTACTAACCAGTAGTCGTGCATTCGCCTTAACTCAGCCTCCAGTACCCGCTACTTCTCAAGCTCAGCTTTCCCATCATACCCTTTTGGCTGAAGATGTTGTAGTAGACACACGGCCTCAAGAGCCTAAACCCGATCCAGAGAATCAGGCGTCTAAGGAACCTCGCTTTACCTGTCAGCTCCTCAATGGTCAGTACACAGTGATGTACCATCCAGAAAGCCAAACAGGCGGGGCTTATCCTTGGGCGACTCCCGGCGTGTTAGGAGGTGGCTGGACACCAGAAAAGCGTTGTAATGAGATTAGCCGACGGTTGGAACTTTACCGTCCGGATGGATTACAGGAAATGCGCAACGCTGTAGAGAATAACTACAATATCGTTTGCGTAACCACGCAGAAAGACCCATCCTGCCGAATTGTCTTAACCGTGCCTCCCGGTCAAAATGCTGAAGAAACACGCAATCGTGTCTTCCAAAATTTGACGATTGCCGATCGAGGTGAGCAAACGAATGCGGTGAATACTTTTGCGGAGGGGGAAAGAAGTTCACAACTGCTCAATCAAGTTGTCAACCAAGGTTTGTCTGCGCTTGGTATCGGCAACCACTCGGTTAGACATTCGGGTAACATCAATCTGCGACCGTTCTTAGACCCGGCGGATGGCGGTACTGGAGCAATGCTGAGAAGGGGTATCCAGGCACGACCGAATCCTCGCTTAAATCCAGATCAATTTCGTTGATTCATTTGAGCCACCCAAAATCTCCCCAAATAGGCGTCCGGAGCTAGGGCGTCGAAGCTGGGGAGAAGAGATTTTTTTTCGTTCTGGATGTGCGACAGCTCATGCTGTCTAATCAGCGACTGGAATGGGAATTAACACAGAACCAGCATCTTGGTTGGGAACCGAGGCTTCTAGGAAGTTCTGGCTTTTCATAATGTCAAACAAGCTTACGTCCGTCTCCAGCAGGCAGGCATGACCTGACATTGGCAAGATGACCATCTTCGCATCTGGCAGGCAGTTAACGAGGCGTTCAGCTTCCTGAACCGAAGGTAACAGCTGGTCGGCAGCACCCGCAATGACTAAGGTGGGTTGAGTCAGGTGTCTCAGTTCCGCTTCATCCACGTCAAACTCTGTCAACAACGAGATTCGCCAATTCGCAATCTTGGCGGGTACGGATTGCATGGCATCCAGAAGTGCACGGCGATCGCGAGGGGCTGTTCTTGCCAAATTCGATAAGAAGGGAAAAAGGACTAAGGCGGAGACTCCGTGTAAAAATTCAGGCATCCAGTGATTTAATTGTGCTCCCCAGCTGAGCAAAGGTCGTTGCTTAAAGGAACTAGCTGGGTTAATTAAAATGATTCGATTGAAAAGATTAGGCGATCGCAGCGCCACCTTCATAGCCAAACAGCCCCCAAATGACTCACCACAGAGGTAAACCGAACGGGATGGTTTCTTTTCGAGTTCCTGCTCAATCAGCTTTACGACTAAGGCAGCGAGGTTGTCCCAGTTGTTCAAGTCGTCTGGAGGAATGGCAAGTGCTCGCACATCAAAAGCCGTTTCTAACCCTTTAGTTTGCGATCGCAGCAGTTGCCCTGTCCCATCCATGCCGGGGAGAAATACAAACAGTGGGTAGTTGGGATTGACACGTCCCGGTGTCAAAAAGCAAGGACAACTCTTAATGACTGGCATGGTTCACTTCCCATTTATGTCCCGACAATTGAAGCCATAAACGACCTCAGGAAAGCGTTTGCTCTCGCTGAAAAAACTGATGCAGCAACTTGGAAATTTCATCCCGGCAAGTAGTGACGAGCTGCGTCACAGCTATTTTTGCCTGTTTCCCCTGATATTGTTCCTGATGTGCTGGCGTAATCCAATAGGGATGCCCGACTAATACTGCCGCACGGCGATGAATAACCATCGGATGCCAACCAGGCTGTGCAAATAAGGGTTCTGATGGGTCAAACAGACGCAAAAACCGTAGAGGAACGGCTGAGTGTACCGTTTCGTCTAAGGATGCGATCGCCACCGGTAGAACTGCCAAATCTCTCACAGGGGCACGCAAGGCCAAATGGGCAAATCCTCGGTGAAACTTGCCTACAACATCAGGCTTGGTCAACTGCACCATGGGTTGAGCGCCCTCAGGAAATACACCAACCCACTGGCGTTGGATGAGTAGCTGAGTCGCCTGTTCCAAGAATGCCTGCTGCCTATGTTCTGGTTGTTTGAGAGGAAAGCCCCCCAGTTGGGTGACAATTTCCCGCATCATTGGTACTTGTCCCATATAGTGATGACAGGCCATGCGAATAGGATGCCCTAAGGCCGCCATCAACAATGGGGCATCTAGGAAGCCACGGTGATTACTTACCACAATAACAGCACAATCATGAGGGATGCGATCCTCATAGTGGACAAACATCCGAGTTCCCGTGGCTGCCAGCAGTCCTTGAGAAATTTTTAGCGAATTATCGAAAGACATGCTTTGCCATCATCGTCTGTCATCATTTTTTACATTTGTTTACGTTACGAAACTATGTTAAGTTTTGACAAGTGTCTTAAGGTAGAGACTCGTGCATTTTTCGGGTCTTGGCAACAACTCAGCCATGAGCAAAAATTGCTCAACTCAGCTTCCTAGAGGCGACAGTCGGATAGTAATTAACTATTTTTTTATTTTTGGTACTTATATTAAGAATTTATAAAGGAAATTGCAAAAACTTATTTGATTATTTGTATCCGTAAATACTTTGATAGGAGAAGGATTACGTGAAGCTGACCCCATCAAGTAGCAACTAAAATAAAGGTTCAAGGAATACACTATAAACTGCTAGTAATTTTAGTGAGGGCGTTTTTCCTACCCAAATGAGTTATATCGATACAACTAGAAACATATTTACCATTACAACACCTCTCTATTACGTAAACGACTTACCTCACATCGGCAGTGCTTATACAACGATGGCAGCAGATGCGGTAGCTCGGTTTAAAAGGCTGCGAGGCAAATCCGTTTTATTGATTACCGGTACGGATGAGCATGGCCAAAAGATTCAACGCGCGGCCCAAAGTAATGGCGTCACACCTCAAGCCCACTGTGATACGGTCGTCGCTGGGTATGAAGCTCTTTGGCAAAAACTGAATATCCGCTACGATCGCTTCAGCCGCACCACATCATCCCGTCATGCCTCGATTGTCAAAGAATTTTTTCTGCGCGTTTGGGACAAAGGTGACATCTATCTGGGTCAACAAAAAGGTTGGTACTGCGTCTCTTGTGAAGAGTTCAAAGAAGAGCGTGACCTTCTAGAAGGCCACCGCTGTCCTCTGCACCCGAATAAAGAAGCTGAGTGGCGGGATGAACAAAACTACTTTTTTGCCTTGTCCAAGTATCAAAATCGACTAGAGGCACTGTATCAAGAGCGGCCCAATTTCATCCAGCCGGAGAGCCGTCGTAACGAAGTTTTAAGTTTTGTCAGCCGAGGACTGCAAGATTTTTCCATTTCACGAGTTAATGTGGAATGGGGATTCCCTGTTCCAGTCGAACCCAACCATACGATCTATGTCTGGTTTGACGCTCTACTGGGCTATGTAACCGCTCTGCTTGATCCGGATAGTGAACCCACATTGGAGAATGCTTTAAAAACTTGGTGGCCCATCAATTTGCATCTGATTGGTAAAGACATTCTGCGTTTTCATGCCGTTTATTGGCCAGCAATGTTAATGTCAGCAGATATACCCTTGCCTGAACAGGTGTTTGGGCATGGTTTTCTGACAAAGGATGGTCAGAAGATGGGGAAAAGCCTTGGTAATACCCTTGATCCTGTGGAGTTGGTTAATCGGTACGGTGCAGACGCAATTCGCTATTACTTTCTCAAAGAGATTGAATTTGGTAAGGATGGGGATTTTAATGAAACCCGTTTTATCGATATCGTCAATGCTGATTTGGCAAATGACTTGGGCAACTTGCTCAATCGGACGCTAAAAATGGTGCAGAAGTATTGCGAGGCTCATGTCCCAGATGTGAGTGCCACAGATATCCCAGCCGATAATCCCCTGAAGGCGATTGGTGTGGAATTGAGCGATCGCGTCGCTCAATCCTATGAAACTTTGGCCTTTGGAGAAGCGTGCCGGGAAATCTTTAGCTTGATTCGAGCTAGTAACAAATATATTGACGAACAGGCACCCTGGAGCTTATATAAGCAGGGGAATTTACCAGCCGTTCAGAAGGTATTGTACACAGTGTTGGAATCGGTGAGACTGGCAGCTTTCCTTTTATCACCGATTATTCCTAGTATCAGTACTGATATTTACAAGCAGTTAGGATTTTCCATCGACTTTAATAGTGAAACTCTCACTTTCGATGCGGTGCTTTATTCTACTCACGCCACTTGGGGAACTTTACCAACTCATCAGAAATTAGGAAATCCGCGTCCCGTTTTTGCACGGTTGGAACAAGGATAGTGTTGTTTCGTCGTTTTCCTCATAAGATCAACGGCGGCTGACAAATTTTCTGAGTGTGGGCAAAGGAGGCATCCAGCTTTTTTTAATAACGAATCGAGGTATAACAATTATGTTGAATAACTTTAGTAATGACCCTGTTTTTACACCAGAGCAAGTATTAGAAAATCGCGGGCGTGTTGCAATTTTCATTGATGGCTCCAATTTATTTTATGCCGCTCTGCAACTGGGTATTGAAATCGACTACACCAAGCTTCTAGTACGTTTGACGGCTGGTTCTCGCTTGCTGCGTTCCTTCTTTTATACGGGTGTGGATCGGACAAACGAAAAGCAGCAGGGATTTTTGCTATGGATGCGTCGTAACGGCTACCGGGTAATTGCCAAAGATTTAGTCCAGTTGCCCGATGGCTCAAAAAAAGCGAATTTAGATGTAGAAATTGCCGTAGATATGATGGCACTGGTAGGGTCTTACGATACAGCCGTTCTGGTTAGTGGAGATGGGGATTTGGCCTATGCCGTCGATGCAGTCAGCTATCGGGGAGTTCGCGTTGAGGTGGTCAGTCTGCGTTCTATGACTAGTGATAGTCTAATCAACGTCGCCGATCGCTACATCGATCTCGACAACATAAAAGAAAGTATCCAAAAGACACCCGCACCTCGCTCAACTTACGCCTATCGCCCGTTATCCAGTATTGGCATGATAGAAGAGCAGGAAGAATAATTCATCAGCCGGATGTCTAAAAAGTCGCTATTGCTACGTCGATGCACTTTCGATCCCTCTCGCATCCCCCTTAAAAAGGGGGGCTGGGTGGGATCTGATACTTCTGAGACATCCTCTCAGTCATGGGTCAATGGTCATTGGTCGTTAATAACCGCTAACTGACCATTGACTATTAGCGATTAGCCATGAGCAACCGACAAATGTTTGTCTTCCTGAAACGAACTCTTGCTTTTACTCTTTGCTTTTTGACAATTGCCTCATTATCAGCCTGTAAAAGCGAAACTCGTACCGAAAAGAAAATAAAGCAAGATACTGGGGCAACGGATATTGAAGGCAGTCTTGTCTTTAAAAATATCACCCTGGATCAGGCGGACGAGAAGGGGCATCCGCTATGGAAAGTTAAAGCCAAACAAGCCACTTACAGTAAAGACAAAAAAATCGCTCATATCGAACAGCCAACCGGGGATTTATACCAGGATGGCAAAATCGTCTTGCAGGTGTCAGCTAGTAGTGGGGAAATCCGCCAAGATGGGAAGATTGTCCTGCTCAAAGGACAGATTACTGCCACCGATACCCGCAATGGGGCTGTGTTTAAAGGGGATGATTTGGAGTGGTATCCCAAAGAAGATTTGTTAGTCGTTCGGAATAACTTAAAGGGCAACCATCCTCAACTTCAGGCAACGGCAAAAGAAGGACGGTACTTCACTCGAAAGCAGCAAGCAGAACTGCTGGGGCAGGTAGCAGCCATCTCAAAAGACCCAGATTTGCTGATGAAAACGGAACATTTAATCTGGCAAATCAAAGAACAGAGAGTCAGTGGAGACAAGCGCATTTGGATTGAACGGTACAAAGGTAAAATAGTCACTGACCGAGTGGAGGGTGATCAATCGGATGTCGATCTGAAAACCAAGATTGCCAAACTTAAGCAAAATGTTCAATTGACATCCATCGATCCGCCCCTGTTGATGTCGAGTAATGCAGCCGTGTGGAACTTCAAGGCTGAAACCGTTGTTTCTGATCAGCCAGTGAGAATTATTCATCAGCAGGAGAAAGTCATTCTCACCGCCAATCAGGGGCAAGTTAATTTACAACAAAAAGTTGCAACGTTGATTGGTGGGGTTCAGGGCATCGGGAGTCAGAATCAAGCTAAACTTTATGCCAATCAGATGCGGTGGGATATTCCAACTCAGAATATTCAAGCGTCAGGAAATGTGATGTATCAACAAATTAATCCCCCCTTTAATACTACAGGGCCAACAGCAACGGGGAGACTTCAGGATAAAAGCATCGTTGTCAGCGGAAATCCTGGTGACCGAGTAGTGACAAAAATTATTCCTTAGCTGATGAGGGATAAAGTTAGCCAGTTGAAAGTTGAACGTTAGCCAATACAACCTTCAACCTTCAACCGACTCTACTCTTCGAGTTCTACTTTGCAGTACGGGGAACGGGAACGGCTACAAATTAGCTAAAAATTTTAATCCCGCAAGAGGTCTACTGAACAACCTTCATCTTTGAGCCTTAGCTTGAACAGTAGTCATTTTTTCATTGCGCTTCGGGTCACCAAGAAGGTTGGGAACTTGAGTTGTACTAACGTTAAAACTGGGTACAGTTCCCCACTGTTGTGCCAAGCGTTGGAGAAACTCGTCCTGCTGTTTGCGAAACTCTGAGACATCATTTCCTCGGTTAATAATGGCAAACCAAACTGGGCCGCGATCTCGAGTCGGCATCACTCCCGCTAAGGCACTGACCGTATTAAGTGTTCCAGTTTTAATCGCCGTACCCAGGGGAATGTGTCGTCCAAACAAAGTCCCATTTTTATCCAGCCCAGAAACGGGAAATACATCAAATACACTGAGTTTGTAGGACTGTAAAAAACGATCAACCGCCATAAACATGGCACAAACGGCATAGGGAGAAATTTGATTTTCAACACCCAACCCAGAACCATTAACCAAATGCAGTTCTTCTGGGGGGATATTAGCTGCCTTAATCACCAATTGTGACCTCACTTCGGGACCACCAAGAGCTTTAGTCAGCATTTCTGCCATTTCATTGTTGCTATGGATGTTCATTTCCTTGAGGATTTGAACCAGGGACACAGAACGGTGACGGATTAACAAGATTTGTTTGGGAATGGGAAAGGTTGCCACCTTAACTCCTCTAGCGATCACCACTTGAGGTTTTGGTGTCCCTTTAGGCATGATGGCATGGCGGTAAATAAACCCTCGTGACCACAGCTTGGAATTGATCGCTTGCCGGAGCAACTGACCGGAACTGGGCAAGTCTTGGCTATAGTTCATGTAGAAGTTGCCCGTAATGATTAAACTGCCTGTGACTTGGCGAATCCCCATTTGATTGAGGCTATTGCCGACGGCGATCGCTTCCTCCCACACAAATAAGGGGTCACCACCGCCTGTAATCACTAAATCTCCCTGCAATACCCCATTCTTAATCGGCCCAGTCGCACTCACGAGTGTTTCAAACTGGTGATTGGGTCCCCACGTTTCTAAGGAGGCGAGAGTGGTGGCAATTTTTGTTAACGAAGCTGCCGGGAGGGGAACTCGATCTTGGTGCTTAGCCAGTACTGTTAGCCCTGATTGAATCCATATCCCTTGCTGACTCGCCACCATCTTTTTGGCACTCAAGCCTTGTAAGTATTGGCTCATAATTGCCTCAGTGGTTGGGTCTGGTAGATTAATCCGGGTAAACAAAGGCATATTCTGCCAAGCGATCATTTGGGCCGTATGCACAGCCGGAGTATGCCAACCCACGATCTTGAGCAGTAAAGCTACTATTCCGGAGGCCAGTACGCCAGCACCAAATCGTTGGAACATTGCTATTTCTTCTACACGGTGCTTCATTGTAAAGAGTTGACGACAATCCTGAAAAGTCTTTTTCACGCAGTTTGATCAAGTGTCAGGCAGATTACATCAGGTTGAATGCTGCGTGGAGGGGTTCTGGTAAAATTTTTAAGGTTTCTATCACATTGACTAATGGCATCGACTCGCGCACGGATTGCAATTGACGCTATGGGAGGGGATCATGCCCCTGCCGAAATCGTTGCTGGAGCTATTAGAGCACAAGCAGAGTTGGGCGTGGACATTTTGCTAGTGGGTGACCCTCAAGCGATTGAAGCCTCCCTGAAACACCATACCAGTTCGTCTCAGATGGAAATTGTTCCAGCGGAGGATGTTGTTGCTATGCATGAGGAGCCTTTGGTCAGCCTAAAACGGAAACCAAAAGCTTCGATCAATGTAGCAATGGATTTAGTGAAGCGGCATCGTGCCGATGCAGTGGTTTCCGCGGGTCACTCTGGCGCCGCTATGGCCTCTGCTTTACTTCGCTTGGGACGTCTCAAAGGGATTGACCGTCCCGCCATTGGTGCAGTGTTTCCCACGCTGATAGCCGGTAAGCCGGTAATTGTTCTGGATGTGGGGGCGAATGTTGATTGTCGCCCCAAATATCTGGAGCAGTTTGCTGTAATGGGTTCAGTCTATAGCCAGTATGTACTGGGAATTGAGGAACCCAAAGTCGGACTGCTCAATATTGGGGAAGAATCCACCAAGGGGAATGATTTAGCCATTCGCACCCATCAGCTGCTACAAGAGAATCCGAGAGTTGCCTTCATCGGCAATGCGGAAGGCAGAGATGTTCTCTCCGGTAATTTTGATGTAATTGTCTGCGATGGCTTCGTGGGTAATGTGCTCCTCAAATTTGCCGAAGCGGTGGGTGAGGTGATGCTGCAAATCCTGCGAGAGGAACTCCCTCAAGGATTACAAGGTCAACTGGGAACAGCCCTGTTGAAGCCCAACCTGAAACGGATTAAACAGCGCGTTGACCATGCTGAACATGGCGGTGGTTTGCTGTTAGGGGTAGCTGGAATTTGTATTATTAGTCACGGGAGTTCTCAAGCTCCGTCGATTTTTAACGCGATTCGCTTAGCTAAAGAAGCGATCGATAATCAGGTTCTTGAGCGGATTCAGTCTAAGGATTTCAAAGGTGAGCAGCAATCAGCAGCAACAACTCAGACGAGTGAGGAGTAAGGCGTGAGCACTCAACATTTAGCCAGGAGTATTCTCGCTCGCACTGACGTGGCACGATGGCTCGATTCAAGTTTGTTACTCCTGACTTCTAATCCACTCATCCTTGAATTTTTAACTATCCCAGCCACTGAGGGAAAAGCGTGTTGAATCAAATAGGGGCAGGTATTGCCATTACGGGAAGCGGTTCCGCTAAGTTAGATGTAACTCTCACGAACCATCAACTCAGCCAGATGGTTGAGACATCGGATGAGTGGATTACCAGCCGGACGGGAATTCGGGAACGGCGTCTTGTGGAAGTGCAAGGCAGTCTGAGTGCGATCGCTGCCAGGGCAGCTCAAGAGGCACTGGACATGGCTGGAATTGCTGCAACAGACTTGGATTTAATTCTCTTAGCCACCTCCACCCCCGATGACCTGTTTGGCACAGCCTGTAAAGTTCAGGCCTTACTAGGGGCATCCCAAGCCGTAGCGTTTGATATGACCGCGGCTTGCTCAGGGTTTGTCTTTGGGATGGTAACGGCAGCACAGTTTATTCGCACAGGCGTTTACAAGAATGTCCTGCTGATTGGCGCGGATATTCTCTCCCGCTGGGTGGATTGGTCAGATAGAGGCACCTGTGTGTTGTTTGGCGATGGCGCTGGGGCAGTCGTCTTACAAGCGAATGAGTGCGATCGCTTCCTAGGGTTTGAACTGCGCAGTGATGGCACACAGAATAGTAGCCTTCAGCTCGCTTATGACAATACACAAAATGAAGAAATTGTCAATGGCATTTCTGTGGGTCGAGGCACTTTTCGACCCATCACGATGAACGGCAGGGAAATCTATCGCTTTGCCGTGCAAAAAGTGCCGGAAGTCATGGAAAAAGCCCTCTTCCGTGCCAATCTAACTGTAGACCAGGTCGATTGGCTGTTATTGCACCAAGCGAATCAACGGATTCTCGATGCGGTGGCTCAACGCCTCACGATTGGGCCTCAAAAGGTGCTGAGTAATCTGGCGCGTTACGGTAATACCTCAGCTGCGTCCATTCCTCTAGCTTTGGATGAAGCCGTGCGGCAGGGAAAAATTCAACCCAGTGATATTATTGCGGCGGCTGGTTTTGGAGCTGGGTTAACTTGGGGCGCCGCGATTTTTCAGTGGGGAAGGTAGGGGAAAGGTGAAGGGAGAATGGCACAACCCTGTCAGCTACCGCCACCCTTAAACCCTGGGGATTTACTGCGAGTGATTACTCCTAGTGGAGCCTTGCGAGAGTTTGAGGCATTTCAAAAAGGGTTAGAAGTTTGGCGAAGTAAGGGGTATAGAGTCGAACTACAGCCAAACTGGGATGCCACAGACGGGTACTTGGCGGGTAACGACAGCAAACGACGCCGCCAACTGGCAGACGCTTGGCAAGACCCCGAATGTCGGGGAATCCTCTGTACTAGGGGGGGCTATGGCAGCGCCCGACTCTTGGAAGATTGGACTTGGCCTTTGGCAGAATCGTTGAACGTTGGCAGGTTGAAGGCTGAAAGTTCTCAAGAGTTAAACGTTGAAGGATTGAAGACTGTTGCCAACGTTCAACCTTCTAACATTCAACCTTTAACGCCGAAATGGTTGATTGGCTTTTCTGATATCACTAGCTTGCTGTGGAGCCTTTTTCAGATGGGTATCGCTGGCGTTCATGGTCCCGTATTAACCACCATTGCGGCAGAGCCAGAGTGGTCACTTCAGCGATTATTCAACTGTGTGGAAGGACGCAACTTAGAACCTCTTAAAGGCGTTGGTTGGGGTGGGGGGACAGCTAGAGGCATTCTTCTACCCGCTAATCTTACAGTTGCCACTCATCTATTGGGTACATCTGTACAACCCTCTCTAGAAGGAATCATCCTGGCCTTAGAAGATGTCACTGAGGCTCCCTACCGTATTGACCGAATGCTCACCCAGTGGCGTATGAGTGGTGCTTTCCAAGGCGTTCGGGGGATTGCCCTAGGGCGTTTTAGCCGATGCGATCCACCGAAGGATATTCCGAGTTGGACGGTCGAACAGGTGCTGCGCGATCGCTTGAGTGACCTTGGTATCCCCATTGTCATCGACCTCCCCTTTGGTCACGAGGGGGCTAATGCCGCACTTCCTATCGGACAGCCTGTTGAACTGGATGCCGATCAAGGGATGCTCAGTTGGGAATACAACAAGAGTTGATCGTTGCTTTTGGTGAGTTAGCGGGTTGCTCAGTTGAACGTTCTAACCTTCAACTTTCCTTCAACTTTCAACCTTCAACTCCATAGGGTGATAAGCTAAACAAATGTGTTTAAAAAGGATACTAAGGTAAAAATTAGATGACCGGAGGAAGCCAGATTCCCTACCTATTAAGGGCAGCTCGTGGTGAAGTGTTAGACCGTCCGCCCGTATGGATGATGCGGCAGGCGGGTCGATATATGAAGGCTTATCGAGATTTACGCGATAAATATCCCTCATTTCGCGATCGCTCGGAAATTCCAGAAATTGCTATTGAAGTTTCGCTACAACCTTGGAAAGCGTTTAAGCCAGATGGAGTCATTCTATTTTCAGACATCCTTACACCCCTGCCAGCTTTAGGGATTCCGTTCGACATTATCGAAAGCAAAGGGCCAATTATTGACCCACCCATTCGCACACAAGAACAGCTTGACAAATTGCACCCCCTAGAATTAGAAAAGCTGTCGTTTGTTGGGGAGATTTTACAGGCGTTGCGGCGGGAAGTAGGGAATGAATCCACTGTATTGGGGTTTGTTGGTGCCCCCTGGACGCTAGCCGCTTATGCGATTGAAGGGAAAAGCTCCAAAAATTACTCGATCATCAAAGGCATGGCGTTCTCTGAACCTGCCCTACTGCATCAGTTTTTGGAGATAATAGCCGATGCGATCGCAGTCTATGTTCGGTACCAAATTGACAACGGGGCTCAAGTTGTCCAAATGTTTGACTCGTGGGCCGGTCAACTGAGTCCTCAAGACTACGACACGTTTGCTTTACCCTATCAGCAACGAGTGGTGCAGCAAGTTAAAGAAACGCACCCCGATACACCTTTAATCCTTTACATTAGTGGTAGTGCTGGTGTTCTGGAACGAATGTCCAAATCCGGCGTCGATATTGTCAGCTTAGACTGGACAGTCGATATGGCAGAGGGACGACAACGATTGGGCGGGGATGTTAAAGTTCAGGGAAATATGGACCCCGGTGCCCTATTTGGATCGCAAGAATTTATCCGCGATCGCATCTTGGATACGATTCGCAAAGCCGGTCAAAAAGGTCATATCTTCAACCTCGGTCATGGCGTTCTCCCAGGAACTCCAGAAGATAACGTAAGGTTCTTCTTTGAAACCGCCAAACAGGCTGATCAATTACTAGCTGTTCCTACCTACTAGTAAATCAAAAAACCAAAATCCCATGACCCCCAAGCGGATTTTCTTGACGGGTGCCAGTGGCTGTATAGGCCACTACATCGCTGAAGCCTTGATTCAGGAAACTGAACACGAGCTTTACCTGTTAGTTAGAAATCCAGATAAACTGGGCTTTGACTACGAGGCTCGCCCCGGCATCACAATTTTACAGGCGGATTTGCGCCAAATTGAACGCTTTGCAGGTCTGCTCAAGACGATGGATACGGCAATTCTGGCAGCAACAGCTTGGGGAGGGTCAAAGGAATCGTTTGACATTAACGTGGTGAAAACCATCCGGTTAATGGATTTGCTTGATCCAGCCCTTTGTGAGCAGGTGATTTACTTCTCGACGGCTAGCGTTCTAGACCGAAATAACCAATTACTCAAAGAAGCACGGCAACTGGGGACGGACTATATCCGTTCCAAATACGACTGTTTGGCGCGCTTATCGAAATTAGCGATCGCTCCGAAAATTACCACTGTGTTTCCTACCTTGGTATTAGGAGGAGATGCGAACAAACCCTATTCCCACATCTCCTCCGGTATCAAAGATGTTGTCAAATGGGTTGACCTCATTCGCTGGTTCAAAGCCGATGCCAGCTTCCACTTCATCCACGGACGAGACATTGCTCAGATCGTGCGATACCTGGTTGATCATCCCCCCTACCTCAACTGGGCTGAAGACCCAGAGGCTGTATCAACCGTTCAATTGGTCTTGGGAAACCCGCGATTAACCGTCAATCAGGCGGTGGAAGAAGTTTGTGCCTATTTGGGCAAAACAATTCATTTGCGCATACCCTTGTCCCTTTGGCTTGCCAACATCTTTATCGTTTTGTTCCGGATTCAGATGGCAGCATGGGATCGATTCAGCATGAACTATCGGCATTTTACTTATCAAAACCCTGTAAGTCCCGCAACGTTAGGTTTACAAACCTATTGCCCAACCTTATCTGATGTCTTGAGACTCAGCGGAATTCCCGAAGCGAAGAGCTCAAGGGTAGTTCGATCAGGTCGGGACGTGAGCGAAGATTAACGGCTTAATCGAGGAGTTGCAATGCAATCCCCCCTGTATGGGCGGGTAGTTATAGCAGAGGGCAGATGGCTTATTACTAGTACGTGGTTGTTTGGGCCGTTAGCTCTGTCCTAACCTTTATGGCGACGGCTATATCTTCCATCGGCAAGGCCAGAACCCTTTTAGATCAATTCTCTCGCATTGCTGCGACACATTAATCTCCCCATCTGAATCATCCCTGTGTCCCCGTGTCAATCATCTGTAGCAAATATTTAGGTAATTGATATTAGGGGCATAACCGCTTCACTCATCTAAGGATTCCCCGTATACCTTGGGTAGAATGATGGTATCCATATCCCCTAGGGGGGTATATATGTCTGAAACTCAAACTCAGGAACTCCTCAGGCGTCTTGCCAGAATTGAGGGGCATATCCGAGCGATTCGTTTGATGGTGGACGCAGATAGGTCTTGTCCAGAAGTCCTATTGCAGATTGCAGCAGTTCGCTGTGCACTCAACAAAGTGGCGAAGATTCTCCTCAAGGAATACGCTCAACAAAATTTGGTCGATGCCGCTCACGGGGGTAATCTAGAAGTGGAAATCGACCGTTTGCGATCGGCACTGGATTTCCTCATCTAAAAATGAAGAGTGGGAATTTCCAAACTTAAACTTCCCCATCACCTACTACCCATTACCTATTCCCCATGCAGCGAGTCACCGAACCAGAAGTCATGGATACCCTCCAAGACGCTCTTGAGTACGATGCGATGGACTTCTTGGACGTTAACACAGCCTTCGCTGAACGTGCCATTGAACTAGGGCTACCACAGGGGCTGATTCTCGATGCAGGTACAGGTACAGCGCGGATTCCTATTCTTATCTGTCAACAGTGTCCTCAGTGGCAGATTATCGGTATTGACTTAGCTCAATCGATGCTCGACGTTGGGCGAACTAATGTTGAACAAGCAGGATTGCAACAGCAAATTAAGCTGGAATTAGTGGATGCCAAGCAATTGCCTTATCCTGATGCACACTTTGATATGGTCGTCTCCAATAGCCTGATTCACCATCTACCCAACCCCCTGCCCTTTTTGAGGGAACTCCAGCGAGTACTCAAACCACAAGGTGCAATTTTCCTGCGGGATTTAATGCGACCGGACTCAATCGAAACCCTGGAAGCGATCATAGAACGGGAGGCGGGAGACTGTAGCGACTATCAAAGAGGATTATTCCGCGATTCTCTTCATGCAGCTTTTACCCTAGAAGAAGTAAACGAACTGTTGCAACAGGCAGGTTTGGTAGGTGTTAACGTTTATCAGTCGTCTGATCGGCATTGGACAGCAGAGAGAGAATTCAAATAATGGTGAAGGTAGGATTTATTGGAACTGGGCTAATGGGACAACCTATGGCTCAGCGACTGTTGAAGGCTGGGCTGTCAGTTGTGGCGTACAATCGCACTCAGTCGAAACTAGAACCGTTGCGGGCATCGGGGGCGGAAATTGCAGACTCACCCGAAAATGCGATCGCAGCATCCGATTGTGTGATTTTGATGCTCACTAACGCCGCCGCTATTCGCGAGGTATTGCTGTCCGAGGCATCTCGTCCACAGTTGTCAAATCGTACCGTTATCCAAATGAGTACGATTACACCCACTGAGAGTCGAGAGATTCATGATGGGGTTGTTGCAGCAGGGGGCGAATATCTAGAAGCGCCGGTACTGGGTAGCATCCCGCAAGCCGAGTCTGGTGAACTCCAAGTTATGGTAGGGGCAACTCCGGAGCAATTTCAAAAATGGTCTGAGTTTCTCAAGCATTTTGGCCCAGAACCGATACTCATTGGTTCCATTGGTTCGGCAGCCGCGCTGAAATTGGCACTGAATCAGCTAATTGCGTCTTTGACTACTGCATTTGCCCTTAGTTTAGGCTTTGTCCAACAGCAAGGGGTTGATGTCGAACAGTTTATGCAAATCCTACGACAGAGCGCTCTTTATGCTCCAACGTTTGATAAAAAGTTGCAACGGATGCTCGATGGTAACTACGCTAACCCTAATTTTCCGACAAAGCACCTGCTCAAAGATACCAATTTGTTTTTCACTGAAGCTCAGGGTATTCAGCTGAATGTCAGCAGTTTAGAAGGCGTCCGGCAAGTTTTAGAAATGGCGCAGCAGTTAGGTCTTGCGGATGCAGATTACTCCTCGCTATTTGCGGCTATCAAATGATGTCCCCTTGATGACACTCAGAACCCCACCCCCAGCCCCTCTCCGTCCACAGGGAGGGGAGCCAAAGCCGCAGGCTAGGATGGGTATGGTGTTCTTAGTGATCACTATTGCGCCGTCTTAGGTCGAGCTGAATTGAAAACCCTCCGCTCCCCATAACTCAGCAACCGTTCAATCGTTGCTAAGCGGTTATCCCACACCTGGACTTGATAAGGTTGTTCAGCAGCTTGACTTTGCATCCATCTCTGGAATTGAGAGCGGAACGAGGCTAAAAAAGTTTTTGTTGACTCTAAATTCTTCGTAGATGGTTCTGCGGCTAGTTGATTGAGTAACGCCGCAAGGGTGTCAGCTTGTTTCCCCCACTCCGACAGCGCTGGTTCTCGCATCAAGATTTGATGATTCGCCAACAGAAAACTCCATTCCCGTTGCAGAGCGGTATATCGAGCGGCGGCGGCTGGGAAAGGCTGACGGTAAGGCACGGGTTCAGCGTTGACGGCAGCCGCTTTGCCTTGAGTGCGATCGAAAATGGTTTGCAGACTCGCATCGAGATTTTCTGCGGCAAACAGCGCATACCCTCCGGCTGGCAAATCCCGCAGCAGTTGTATTTGATCAACGGCAACAATATCCGGCAAATTCAACAGCCGAATTCCTGGCACCATTAATGTAGTACTCAGAGCAGATTGCATCAGCACTGGCTGTGCTAGATTCTGCAAACCAGTGGTATCTAAGGCGTAAGTCATCGGAACCACGAGGTCAATATCCCCCCGCATCGCCCAATCTTCCCAGTTTTGTTGCAATCGTTGCAGGCGTTCTGGACGGGGTAGAGGAAACACTGCTGTAGAAAGAATCAGCGACGGACGTTGTTGCCGTAGACGGGTTGAGACGGTGGCGACAAAACTATCAATTTGTCGGATGCGGAAATCAGTCCACTGTTGCCACAAATCACGATTATTTGGAGAAATCCGGATGGGGTCAGTACCTGCGAGTTCTTTAAACTGCTGACGTGCTGCCTTCCCATAACCAGAGATTTGATTCACCCTGGGGTCTTGAAATGGATAACGAATATAGTCCAGCTGAATGCCATCTACCTCATAGCGCGTCACAATTTCTTCCAACAGCGCTAGGAGATAACCACGTACCTCTGGGTTAGCAGGGTCAAGAAATGCTTTTTTTGTGTTTGGATCAAACAGACGCCCCCGATTATCCAACATAGCCCAGTCCGGATGAGCCTTGAGCACGGGGCCGGGATAGTTAGTCGATTGGTTCAAGATAGTATTGTGACGCTGATTCGCGGCTGCAAACATCCAAACCCAGGCGTGCAATTCCATCTTCCGCTCATGGGCTAACTTCACCGCAGCCGCCAGGGGGTCCCAACCCTTGGCTAAAGGATTTTGTTCGGGTGCAACACGACTGGGGTAGATGGGATAACTGGCATTAACGGTTTCAAAAAAGACGGTATTAAACCCTGCCGCCGCCAGTTTATCAAAAATCTTCGCTAAATCCCGCTCTGACTTAGCGCTGACGATGGTTTTTCGGTCTAACCAGATTGCCCGAATCTCTGGCTGGGCTAATTTGCGATCGATAGGGTACTTATCCCATAGTAGGCGTCGCGTTTGCAGCCACTGTTGTCTTGCTGCATCATAGTCCTTTTGATCTACAGCGCTGAGGAAGTTTTGTAACCCCATCTTCGCTTCAACCAGTGTCCTGTTGGTAGAGGTTCTCGCCGTTGATGCCACATTTGAAGCTTGCAAATTTGAAGTTTCAACATTCAACTTTTCAACTTTCAACTTTTCATTGGCATTCGCCACAAGAAACTGTTGAATTGCAGCAGTAGTCGCTAAATTCACATTACTAGTCGTAGCATTAGCGGTTAACAGAGCACTTTCAACCCGACCGATTAGATTTTTCAACTCCTGACTCATGGCAGCAACTTGTGCGGCTGTGAGTGGGCCTTTACTATTAGGTATTTCTTGGGCGGGTACTACCCCAACATCGGGTTCTCCTTGGGCAATGCGTGTTGGGGTTGCAGGCGTTGTAACAGTCGTAGGATTGGGCTGGCGGCGATTGAGGAGGGGTATTGAGGGTTGATAGGCCGTTGAGCCTTGGGACGGCCCACAATAGGGTGGAGGCTGATTTGAGGGTTTGTTGGATGGGTTGGGCGTTAAATTGTAGCGGCTGAGAGCTGCTTTTAACCAAGCACTATCTATGGCTGGGGATGCCACTTCATTAACACCCCAACGCCAGCCCAAAATAGTAGACTGGTTAGTTGTCACTACGGCGGGTGAATTTTCACTCTGACTCCAAACCGCCGCTGTCAAAGCGTTCAAATCTGTGGGAATCACAACCCCGCCTCGGATATTACCAGCCGTCCCTGCTTGGCGCATCCAAGAGGGGGTTTGAGTTCCGATGGGTTCTAGAGTAGACCGTTTTTTCAGGTCAAAGCCCCAGTAAGATCCTAAGAGCGATCGCAACTGATTCCGGACTTCAGGTTGAGAAAGCACACCCATCGGGCCACTCACAATCACTCGACCCCCTTGATTCATCCAGTCTTGGAGGGCTGTAAGCTGTGTAGGTTCGAGTCGCTCGATATTGGGCAAAAAGAGCAATTGCGGGCTTCCCCAATCTGAGGCTTGCCGGACTTTAGAAAAGTCAACGATGCAGTAATCAACCCCTGTTGCCTGTAAGCGCTTAGTAATATCTGACCAATACCGTTCATTCTCCGGACTTTTAACAACTCCCAGTCTCGCCGTTTCTGCTGAGATAGAAGGTTGTAGCACCAGGGAATTGACCAGCGTTGCCACCGTCGTACCCACGACAACCGCTTTAATCGGAATACCTGCACTCGTCTGCTTCACAAGTCCGTTCAGCCAGTGTCTCAATCGCTCATCAGGCGTTCTGGACAACTGGCACTGCCGATTGGCACGAAAAATACTCCTCACCACAATCTGCTCCTTAGTCGCTCACCAGCACTCGCACCCCTCAGCAGGTTGCCAAGAGGTATTGTTAAGAGATTTTAATGGTAGAATGCCTAACCTTTCAGTGAGAACTTACTCTCTTCCCACCCCAAGATTACCTATCTCTTACTTACCTGGAGTGTCCGGAGTATCCTCTGTGGTTTGTCAAAAAAACATAGGTAAGCTATTCCCTACTTAACTCGTTTGTGGAGACTGGGCATGGGGCATGGGGCATAGGGCATGGCGTATTGTTCTTTATACGGCATTATACGTAGACAGTTCTCTCCCTTGTCCCCCTTGTCTCCCCATCCCTCCCTCTCAGCCTAATCAATCACTTCATTCACTGGGAAGCGGTCAAGTAGGTGGATGGCACGAACTGCATTAACTTTCAAGGACTGTGCGATGGTCGGCACATGGGGGATTTGGGACAGAATATCTACTGTCCGCCGTAAAATTCGTACCACATCTCCTTCATCTAAGCTCGTGTTGGTGCATAGCGCCGTCCATTCGATGCCTAATGCCCACTGCTCCACAAGACCTATTAGTGCGCCGACGATTTTGTCGTGATCCAGGAATTTATACTCCGGCCAGATCGGTAATACAATGTCATATCGATACTGCATTTTCAGCAAACTTTGCCGTATCCCTTTCAAATGCATTAATGCCTCGATCACTTGGGGCGCTGGAGTGTAGTTCGTCCAGCTATCAGGGCGAGGGGTTTCTGTCACGAGGGCACACATCGCAGCTGCCAAGTGCTGGGGATCTAAATTGTCAAATTCCCCTGACATAAGCGCCAATCCCAGCCATAATTCGTTGTCCCCTCGAATAGCCGCCGTGGCTTGCCCCAGAGGAGTGGGTGTCACATTATCCAGACAACCGAACGCCCTTAACACTTCAGTGAGGTCGAGAAATTCTTGCCAGTGTTGGGCTTGGTTTTCTCGGTACTGAACTTGACGTTCATGAATTTCTTCTTGTAACGTTAATCGGCGTTTGTGGCGTTTGATTAAGTTGGCGGGATTGCCCCAACGCCTCATGGGATGAGTGTCGAGCTGCGTTTCTACGGCCTCCACAACTTGCCGTTGTGCCAGGACTTCTGGGGCAAGAGCATCGGGTGTGATCGCAGGAACTGAGGAGGTGATACGCTGACGAATATGCTCTGCGACCGCTTGTGTCTCTTCGGTGCCGCGCCTAACTTGACCTGGCCTAGGGACTAGCTCTTCAGGTGGCTGTAACCACTCAATGTCTCGCGTCTGTACAACTTCCCAGTGCAACCCCACCACATCAGCACTGGTTGCTACATACCATCGATTATCCGTGCTTAAGCAGATAAGGTAATAGGACTGACCGCTACCCTTCTCCTTCATCACCACCATAGCTGGCACAGGAGAAGAGACTTTTACATACTTCCCTTTGAGGTAGAGGAGAGTTCCCGGTGTGGCATAGTGTAGCGCATGGGCAATTTCTTCAGAGCGAGTCTCGGCAGCTTGGCTTTCCAGCGTTTTCAGTAAGCGGCGTTCTTCTTTGAGACGTTCGCTGAGTTTTTCATAGTTTTCCAACTGCTTCAAATCAACGGGTGCCAGTTGAATATCCAGTTTCGTCAGTTCCGTGGTTAACTCAGTAATCGCCTGCTGCTGAGGTTTGAGGTATAAGGTGGCTAGATACTGGGCAAAGCTGCGTTCCACCAAATCCTTGGCTTCATTAATGGAGTGGGTTTGCAACAAATTCAGCACCATGCCATAGGTGGGGGTAAACTGACTAACTAAGGGGTCAGCCCCAGCGGTTGCCAGATAAGCCGCTTCTTTTGCCCCTTCAAACGGCGTCTGCAAGGTGACCACATAGCCCACCTCATCCATTCCCCGACGCCCTGCACGGCCTGCCATTTGCAGGAATTCGGACGCGGTAAGTAAGCGGTGTCCCCGGTCGGTACGCTTAGAAAGGGTGGAAATGACGGTGGTTCGGGCAGGCATATTAATCCCTGCTGCCAACGTCTCTGTGGCAAATACCACTTTAATCAGACCTTGCTGAAACAGTTCTTCCACCAATCCCTTCCAAGCGGGTAAAATTCCCGCGTGATGAGCCGCAATGCCTCGGTAGAGAGGTTCAATTTGTCCCGCACGACCGGCTTCCGGGTTGCGTCTTAAAAAGTCGTCAATTTGTACTTTGAGTTGCGCCGCTTCTTGTTCATTGACTAGTGATAAGTCCCCCATTTCCTCCACGGCTTTATCACAGCCCCGACGGCTGAAGATAAAGTAAATGGCAGGTAGCATATCCCGCTGCTCGAGTTGCTCTACGATGTA
This sequence comes from Waterburya sp., assembly GCA_036703055.1. Classification (GTDB taxonomy): domain Bacteria; phylum Cyanobacteriota; class Cyanobacteriia; order Cyanobacteriales; family Coleofasciculaceae; genus DATNPV01. The sequence goes on along the minus strand of DATNPV010000158.1, from coordinate 770 downwards.
GCTAATCGTTGGGCTTTCGGGGCGTGCTCCCTTTTTGCCTCCTTTGTATTTGGGTTTCAGGCGAGGGTTGAGTTGTTTGTTGTTTTGATCTAAAAGTGGAAAAACGCCCTTGGTATTACCAAAGTAAAACTGCAAGGGAACGGGGCGGAAGTCGGAGTAAATTAACTCAGTTGAACCATGGACTAGATTCAGCCAATCGGTTAGTTGATCGGCATTGGCAATGGTGGCGGAAAGGGCAACAAGCTGAATTTCCGGGGGACAATAAATAATCGACTCTTCCCAAACCGTACCCCGTTGTCGGTCATTCATGTAGTGGCACTCATCCAGCACAACGGCTTCCACCCCTACCAAAGAGGTGCCGACTTCCCCAATAGGTGTGCCATAAAGCATGTTACGGAAGATTTCGGTAGTCATGACCAAGATGGGGGCATCCCGGTTGATGGAGACATCGCCCGTGAGCAAACCGACTTGTTCTGCGCCGAACTGCTCTCGAAAATCCCGTAACTTTTGGTTCGAGAGGGCTTTTAGGGGTGTGGTATAGAAGATGCGACCGCCCCGCGTTAGGGCACGGTAAATGGTATATTCTCCAATTAGAGTCTTCCCAGAACCAGTGGGGGCACAGACCACGACGGAGCGACCGACATTGAGGGCTGCGATCGCCTGTTGTTGAAATGGATCGAGTTCAAAGGGAAATAGAGTTTTTAGGTCAAGTTCAATCGATGTAGTGGAAACGTTCACACAAAGTCTTTCCAGTAAGTGTGCCTTAGAAG